>WRDR01000035.1 GCA_009779745.1 Alphaproteobacteria bacterium | reverse complement strand
TTCCAGCAGACTTTCACATTCGACGAAGGCGTGCTGCTGGACACAAACGAGACGAACATTATACCCGCGCGCGTTTCGTCAGTGAACACCCATAATGATTTCAGACCGACAGTGGCGGAGGGCGAGGAGGCGGAACGCATTCTCGAAAAGATACAAAAACTCAGCGACAGATTGAACTAAGGATAAAACAACCTCTTAATAGTCCGGACGCAGACGGAAGGTGATGGCGAACGAACCATGCATTAAATATAGGTTGACTTTATCCTATATTTGTGGTACTATACACTACGCATAATAAAGCAGGGGTGATAAGTTTGAATATTGATACTCGCGTTCTTATTTCTATGACAGAGGCTAATCAGAATTTCTCAAAGGTTGTGCGGCTGGTCGATGAAAGCGGTATAGCTGTGATTTTAAAGAACAATAGACCGCGATACATGGTGTTGAGCTTTAATGAGTATGAGGAGATACAAACAGCACGAAAAAAACTCTTTAGCGATACTGCAGAGCGCGTTATAGCTGAGAATCTTGAAGCTTTGCTGGAGGTGCATAATGAGTAGAAATGATGCAACTATCGATTTTTGCGACATCCCGGAAATCACTGATATTTCAAAGGGACGTAAAAACCCTTTTGCTGGAAGATTTAAGGATGGTTACACTATCATTGTCGAACACCAAGATTATGACGAAGTAATCACTGTAAAAAAAACCAGACGAGCAAAAGTGGTGTAGGTAATGAGCAACGAGCGACAAAAAGCGCAGTTCACAATTAACGTGAGCGTATTTGTCCTCTTACGCCCGCACAACGCAAATAGAAAAAAATGTATAAAAGTCGGTTTTGACTCGAGATTCAAATAGCAAAGCAGATTTCACATCCGATCGGCTCATACACCTACCCTCAAACGGGGATTAAAATAATATGAGAAAAAAAGAGATAATTCTGAGAGTCAGACCGTATAATATGGCAAACTATTCAGGCGGCTCAGGCTATATGCCTCTTTTTGCTATGTTCGCCTTCTTTGCATCCTTTCCGGCTACACTTTTTATTTGGACGGGAATGGCGACTTCATCGAAAACAGAAGATGGAGCGCTGGATTATCAAATCCTGAAGAGAAGAATAAACCGAACTGTGTTGCCTTCATGTCTGGTATTATTTGTTATTTGTGTAATCGTTTTTGTACCTATGGTTTTGTCATATAGCGGGAACTTGTTGGCCTATGGGCTTGAAATATTATGGTGTGCGGCAGTTCCCACAATCGGGATGTATTGTACCTTGTTTCTTTCAGCAAAATTGCTGAATACTGGAAATAAGCTGACCAAAGGCAAGTGGCTGCTGTTGACGTTAGGGTTTTCGGCACTATTGGTAGTATTGGGTATCGTTGTGATGATGCTCTTAGATGCATTCTGCGGCTCGCTAAACAGTTTGTTAAGGTAACCAATTGTGATGCGCAAAAAATATCCACTGATTGTAAAAGCACGGCGTGAGTATTTCGGCGGGATAGTTTTTCGTGAACATCCCGCTTTTGTTGCATATGTCAACGAAGCATATGCGGACGCCTATAATATCCGGAAAACAAAAGGCGCAATCCTGCAAGACCGCGTGTTTTCTGCGCCACTTGACGCACATCTTGCTATTACAACGAGATGTAACATGTTTTGTGCGGGTTGTTATAATACCCGAAAAGATGATGAACAAAAAGATATTCCAATAGACAAAGCAAAAGTTGTGATTGATAAATTATCTGACCTCGGGTTACTGTCGTTATCTTTTGGAGGCGGGGAACCAACGCTGCACCCCGGGATTTTTGAAATTGCTGCGTATGCCAGAGAAAAACAGATACTACCAAACATGACTACGAACGGGCTTACCATGACAGAAGAATTTGCGGAAAAATGTTCTATATTTGGAAATGTTCATTTCAGTATTCATAAACTGCATGACATGAGCCACATTTTATCAGCCATACGCATATATCGGAGTACAACCGGAAAGAAGCCCGGCTTGAACTTACTGCTTACCGCTGAAACCCTACCAGATCTTGAAGAGATTATTTATCAAGCCAGAAGGTCAGGCATAAAAAAAGTCTTGTTTTTACGTTATAAAGTAACCGCCAAAAACATGGATATTCAAGGACTTAGTATAGATCAAGAATTAAACGAAATGCCCTCGCGGCTCAAACAGTTACAGCGAGCAAATAAACAGCTTATGTTTTTGTATGATTGTTCTCTTTTTGAAGTATTAGCCGAAAATGGCTTTGCGGACATTAGCACCTACCGCAAATACGACAGCAATGGATGCCAGGGAGGTAATGCCTATATCGCAATTGATGTAAACGGCATGTACAAACCATGCTCTTTTTGGCATGAGCCTTTCGGAAATGTATTGGATATTGACTTTGATTACTGGGTTTATAATTCTCAATTAAACGGATTTAGAAGCAAGAGAAAACATGAATCCTGTACCCAGTGTGAATTTGTCGAACTCTGTGCTGGCGGTTGCCGGTTGCTTCATGATGAATGCTGAAATCCGCTTTATTATGTTGCTAATTCGGAGAAAATAT
>WRDR01000034.1 GCA_009779745.1 Alphaproteobacteria bacterium | reverse complement strand
TTTGATGATAAGTTTCGTCCATACGAATATAAGGGTCGGTATGTATCGCCTTGCGTAATACATCGTCAAAACATTCTAACAGAGCCGCTGTTTTGCTGATCAGGGAATGAGCCGTTGCCTTTTCGAGTTCAAATCCATTTTCGTTGAATAATTTCACAATTCGTTCTACCGGCATGGAATAGGTGTATTTGAACTGAAGAAGTCCGGCTATGAAAGAGGCCTCGTAGTTAGAGTTCATCAGCGGGGTGCGGGGAGCGCTAACGGTATACAGTTTGTTATTAAACACACAGTTGTGCTGTCTGATGATTTTTTTGATCACACGTGAGGGAAGATAGGCGTATCGGATGGATTCCACCACTTTCAATTCACTTGCTTTTTCTCTGTCAAATTCAGGGTCTTGGGGCCATATATCCACAATCTCCTCTTCCAGATTGATGTGTATTTTTCGTTTTGCGCCATTATTGCCTCTCTCTTTTGCAGAGAAAGGTTTCTTTTCCTGAACATTATCGGGCGGGACCTCCGTTTCTTCAGGCGTTTGTTTTTCGGACGAGTTGTTCAATAGTTTTGCCAAACCACGGTTCTTGCCTGATAGGGATGAGACGTCTTTGTTTTTTTGCAATAGGGCTTCCTGCAGGGATGCAATGGTTTGGGTCAGTTCGCCTGTTTGAATTGTTAAAAGGTTGAGTTGCTGGTTAAGTTGGACTATTTGCGCCGATAACAGCCCGTTCTGTTCAAACTGAGCGCGCTCCCTTTCCATGGAAAGTTTCAACTGTTGCTCCAGATATGTGATCCTTTCTTCTTTCATGCCGCAAAAGTACATCGGCAATTTGAAACAAACAAGAAAAAATCAAATTATTTTATCATTTATATATTTGACAATAAGTCATTTAAGTCATCTCTCGAAGCGTTTGCGGAAGCGCGCAGAGCCAATGCTTACCCCCTCCATCATCAAAATAAAAGTCCGCCATTCAACGGCATAACTGTCTTTGTGCGTGAAATTTAGAGGTGCTTCATACGCGCCTTTTTCAAGTTTTTTATGATAGAGTAAAAAACCATCTTTTTCCCAGTGAAGTATCTTGATACATCGACGATTTTTACCCAGAAAGATAAAAACCTCTCCCGACAGAGGATTGCGTTTCATCTCCGATTTGACGATTTGATACAAAGAATAGATGCCTTTTCGCATATCTATCGAACCCGGACACAGATAATAACTCATGGATGGACACAATGCAAACATAACCGTCACATAATTTACAATGAATGACCATGAACTAAGGAATATATTCCCTGACTGTCTGCCTCTTTGACCGAAACCTTTACACCATTGGGAAAACTGATACTAATACCGCAAAGACGGGACGAGATGCCGACAGATTCATTGCCAGGCGTACAACTTTCGCAAACAATACGCAGCGGATACAATAGGGGTTTAGCCGGAGCCGCCTCTGAAGTATTTAACGGAACAGAAAGAGATTTACCCTCAGCAGCAACATCAACTTCTTTTTGTAATCGCTTCTTACTATGCTCTATTTCCATGATGCCGCTGGCTATTTCACTGACAGTACCCCAACGTACAAAATCTGGATAAGACACGTGTCGGCTGCGACAATAATCGGGTAAAGAGGGCGCTTCTGAAACTGTGGATAATAATCTTTTATAAGATAGCGCCGTCTTAATGAATAATTCTTCGGCTTTCATATTTCTTTTTTTAATTTTCAAGCCGCAAAGATAATGTGCTAGGGATGGTAAGGCAAGATGGTATTGCGGAGACGCTTACAATGCTTTATTTATTTTGGAAAAAACGGAAAAAATGAAAAATATTTTTTTTCATCATAAAGATTTAATACTTTGCATTTTATAGAGTTTGGAAAAAACGGAAAAATATTTTATGATATATTGCGGTTGCGTTTTTGTGATTTTTAGTTTTTTGGAATTTGAAAAATAGGATGTATTTTTGCGGAGAATTAATGGGTGAGGCTGTAATATAATGTTTTTTATTATTATGTTTGTCGCCAAATTTTAATATCAAATATAGTATTATTATGTCAGCGACTATCATTAAATCCGATGCAAAGAGCATCACTATTCAAGTAACCATTCCTGTTCCGGAAGGTAAAACGGGCATGGGAATGCTGGAAAGAGAAGAACTTATTCAACAAGGGGTCAATCAAGCCGGTCTGTTAGCCACAGAATACGCCCTGTCCCAATTTGACGCCGATGGCTCGCCCCTTACTGTTGAAGGCAAAAAACATACCAGTAAGGGAACTGTATCCAAATCCTATCAGACGCCGTATGGAGAAATCGTATTGTGTCGTCATGTTTATCAGACAAACGCAGGGGGCTGTACCTTTTGTCCACTGGATAATGATGCCCGCATCATCACCAGCGCCACTCCCAAATTAGCAAGGATGGTAAGCAGCAAATATTCCGAATCAGCCGCTATTCAGGTACAGAAAGATTTGGAGGATAATCACGGTCGTCATCTTTCCAAACATTATATTCAGTCTTTGAGTCAATCCATCGGCAGTCTGATAGCAGAAAAGAAAAACTGGACTTATAAAATTGAAGTTCCTC
>WRDR01000033.1 GCA_009779745.1 Alphaproteobacteria bacterium | reverse complement strand
TCCGGTGATCCCTTCGTTGGTGATATACAGAAACGGAAAAAATATAAACCCGATAACAGCAAGGAATATTATCGAGCCCATTTGGTAATTGCCGGTTTTGTTTGTCAGTACGCAAAGCACCACAATACCTGCAAACAGTATCGCCAGAGTTACTTTTGACTCAGGGGAGGTAAAGGCGTTAAGCAATGCAAACACAGCGCATATGCCGATTATCATGTTGAAAATCCGCCCTCTCAGAGGAACCTCTTCTGAAAAGACGTAATACAGAACAGTAGCGCGGATCATTTTGAATATCTTCAAATCTGTATCCTCCCGTCCGGATATATGAAGCCCGGAAGCCACAAGCGGTTAGCGGTTAGTATAACACAGAACCGTAAAAAACAAAATAAAAGCCGGGGAAACAGGAAAACGCCCGGAAATACGGAAGTACATATACTCGTTTCATAAGGTTCGCTTTGAGGGTATTGAAAAGTATAAATACTTGATATTGCTGCTTTTCTGTAAGCATAAGGTATAAAGCAGCTTGAATGTCAATAGTTTTTTTCTTATAGATGAACCGGCATGCAGCGTAAATATGGCATAAGGCATGATCAGGAAGTACTTTGCCCGATACACATTTACATTTCAGATATTCGACCATCTCCTGACATCCTTTTCCCAGCGACCGTTAAACTTTTTCTTAGTAATTATACATTCGTATATCGGCTTAAGAAAAACATTTATCATCTCAGTGACTTCCGAAAATTCTAAACCGCTGTCAACTGACGTTCGCCGTTTAAATGCGTTCCACTGAGTTGTTTTATCCCTGCTGTTTGAAAAAGTTTGGCTAAAGACCGTAGGTTCCTTAGGTGTGCTCGTACTGCGTCGCGATATTGTTTGAAATATTGCCTTGTACAGAACACTACCTTCAAAATCAAAGCTGGCACAAAGACAGTAAATGTCGTAAAAATCCTTCATACGGCTGTTTATCTCCGCAAGATACAGCATAGCTTCAAATTTTTCGGCAATGACAGATTCTTTGGAATAAGCCTTGATAATGGGGCTATCCATTTTAAGCAATGTCGGATATTCTATTGTTTCTGGTTTTGGCACAACAATGTCACTAAACCCAATGTCAAACTGTAAGGATTTTCGTGCTTTGCCTAAATGGGCGATAACCTTAATTCGAACACCTTCATAGTCGGCATCTTCTTTAATTTTTTCTGCAATTATACTGTCAGGATCATAGACAGCAGCATCGTCTGAAGCTATTACTGATATTTCAGCAAATATATCCCGGAGCGTATCCGGATTCCCGGAGATTTCTCTTGCAAGCAGGTCTATATCTTTTGTAGCCCGTGCTTTCTCGTTTAAAATGAGATACAGCAGTAAGCCGCCTTTCAATACGAAATGCTCACTGTAACGGGATATGGAAAGTCTGAACAACAACCGCTCCGAAAGGTATAGCATTAGGACGAAGTCAAAAGGTTTTCGCTCTTTATCTGCAATATTTTTCAGCCGTGCACGTATTGATGCTGCATTATTTTTACTCAAATCAGTGCCTCCACATAAGGGTAGATAATTTTTTTCTTGCCGAGGAGATTTGCATACTCCAAAAGCTTTTGGATATTACAGTGTTCTCTTGCGATATAGTTTTTTATCACTTCCAGAGCTATGCCTTTTTCTACGTTGTTATCATATTTAAAACAATCGCAAACGGTTTTTTCAATATCATATATTTTGATTTTCGAGCCGTTGATTTCTACCTCAGCTATGCCTGCTCGAAAGTGGCTGTCAGTCATGTGAAATACATTCACATATAGAGTCGCGGGAAGAGTCGGGCATTTAACCCCTCTCGGAAGCGCTATACATATTTCCGTTGGGTTAACTGTGGCTAGTTCATAGTGTTCAATCGCTGTAAACAGACACAGCACACCCGTTGGAATCAGCTTTGCAGCGATTTCTATATCAGAAACATCCTGCTCTTTTCCGGTGTAGTGACCCTGTTTGATTCTAAAAAGCAAGCCATCCAGAACCAGTCGCTTAATGTCACGGCTTGTAAACCCTTTGCTATTAAGGGTTGTCGTTTTTATAATGCCGCCATCGGCTGATAGAAGCTCGTCGAGTACAAGTCTCTTAGCATGTGTCATGCGTTCACCTCATTTACTACACAAATTGTATATGTGTAGTAGATTTAGTGTAACATGATGTGTTAAGCCTGTCAATCAGAATATGATTAATATTGAATGTCTCAGAACCAATCATAAATACAATCCTTTGTTGAGACCTATTAATCAACCACCGTTACCTCAGTTATATTTGTTAAGCGCGCTTCGGGTGAAACAGATTCAGCCGTAGCGCGTTTGTTACTACGGATACCGAACTGAAACTCATAGCGGCGGCTGCGATCATCGGGCTCAGAAGCCATCCGGAAGCGCTGTAAAACACACCCGCGGCTATGGGTATTCCAATGATGTTATAGATAAACGCCCAAAACAAATTCTGCTTGATATTTCGCATGACCGCTTTGCTCAATCGTATGGAAGTCACCGCATCGCTCAAGTCGCTTTTCATCAATACGACGTCAGCCGATTCGACTGCTATGTCCGTCCCCGCCCCGATAGCAATGCCGACGTCCGCGCGGGCCAGTGCGGGCGCGTCGTTTATGCCGTCGCCGATCATGGCGACTTTTTTACTGATATCCTGCAATGCGCGGATCTC
>WRDR01000032.1 GCA_009779745.1 Alphaproteobacteria bacterium | reverse complement strand
GCCGCCATCGGGGAGCCGCATTGTTGTACTCGACAGCGTAAGCTTGGAAATTCTACATCGCTTTGGGATAGATGTTATTGGGGTACCATCGTCCGGCTTTGAAAAAGTGGATGCTAAATATGGTGATAAGAGTAAGTATGGTGATGCTGGAACGGCAAGAGAGCCGAATTATGTGGAAATCGCTCTTATGAACCCAAGCGAGGTTATTATGAGCGACGCAACTGAAAAGGCGTTTGGCAATATCAAGTCATCATTTGAAGCGCTGAATATTCCAGTTAGATTTTTTGATTATAATGGTGTGCCGGAATTAAAAAACAGTATCATAAAGATGGGCGAGTATTTTAACTGCAAGGGAAAAGCGCAGGAGATAGTTGCGGAGCTGGAGCGAAGCGAACGCAGTATTTTGGAAAAAGTTGCTTCACTTGAAAGTAAGCCGCGTATTTTAGTATTGTTTGGTGCGCCGTTTGGATCGGCTAACGATAGTATTTCATTCGCCGGAAGTGGGCTTTATGCCGGAAGCATAGTGACATATTGCGGCGCAACAAATGTAATTGATGAGCAGTATTCAGGCAAGCAGAGTTTGATAAAACCTGACAACTGGGCTCTTTTTATTGACTCAAACCCGGATTATATTTTTTGCACGGCACATGGTGAACCGGATAATATTTGGGCCATGTATGATTCTATCTGGGACTCATCGCCCTGGAATTTGCTAAGTGCAGTTAGAAATGGAAATGTTTACTATTTGCCTGAAAATGTAGCCGGTGTAATAGCCGAGTTTGATTATGTTTCCGTCATGCAGTACATTTTGGATATTTTTGACGGCAAGGTAAACACATACGGCGGCGGATATAAGTAATGGATAAAAAAAAAGCTATAAAAACTGTTGCCGTATACGCGGCGCTTATAATAGTCATACTTATATTGGTTGTTAACTCAATAGGTGCCGGCTCCGGAAGGGCATCTTTTCTCCAAGTTGTTAGAGGAATATTCACAGGCAACGAAACTGTCAGGGTGTTAATTAGTGTTAATATGCCGCGCACGCTGGTTGCTTTTTTCAGTGGCGCTGCACTTGCTGTGTCCGGCATATTATTTCAGTCGATTACGCGCAACAAATTTGCCGATCCGGCTATTATAGGCGTGTCGTCAGCAGGTTTTACGGGCGGACTTATTGCTACGGTACTTCTGTCAGCATCTGCTATTTTCGTTTCATTATTTTCTGTTGTTTTTGGTTTAGCAATGTTTGCGCTTGTATTCTGGTTTTCATATGGGCGTGGGGTAAAATCTAACAAAATTTTGGCGCTTGGCGCAGCAGTAAACGCTGTGTTAGTGATGGTTATCCTGACAATAGCTGTTATGCAAAACTTAGCGGCAACTAATGTAATATTATCCCTTGCAGGCAGCTTAGCAGTGCCTAAGCCAGACGTAGTTTTTACATCCGTAATTTTTAGTATAACCGGAATAATGGCTGCCGTTTTGTTAGCAGGGAAATGCAATGTACTGATGCTTGGTGATAGAACAGCTTCAGGATTAGGTGTAAATGTTTTGCAAACTAAAATGGTACTTATTTTAATTGCTGTGTTTTTAGCAGCGACTGCTGCCGTAAATGTAGGAATAACAGCCTTTTTAGGGCTTCTTGCTCCACTGATTGCAAGGAAAATCTTGGGAGCCAATCATTATAATCTTATACCGCTGTCGGCGGTGTTGGGCGGGTTAATACTTTTATCGGCAGATTGTTTCGGGCGTGCTTTGGGCACTCCCGTGACTTTACCTGTTGGCATTATTGTGACCGTTGTTGGAGGATGCTTATTCATAACCTTGCTTGGGAGATCATATAATTATGCGGATTGAAAAAGCAGCGTTTGGATATGATAAGAGGAAACTGATTTTAAGAGATTTTGATTATACATTCAGGCGCGGGAAAATTACAGCGATAGTAGGACCGAATGGCTGTGGCAAGAGCACTCTTTTGGGGCTATGCACCAAGATGTATAAGCCTACTGACGGCGCGGTATATTTAGACGGAAAAAGTATTGCAAAGTACAAGGGGAAAGATTTTGCCAAGTACGTAGCTAGCGTATATCAAGTCAATGAAATGCCATCTGACTTGTCGGTGCACGGATTAGTTGCTTTTGGCAGAACACCGCATAGAAAACCATTCGGCTTTTTGAGCGAGTCAGACGAAGCTGTCATAAGCTATTCAATAGAAAAGACGCATCTTAAAGGTTTTGAAGCCCGCCGCATTTCTGATCTTTCCGGAGGTGAAAGACAACGAGCATATCTGGCTATGGCGTTAACTCAGGAGCCAAAGATACTGTTTCTTGATGAACCAACGACATTTTTGGATGTGTATTTTCAGATTGAAATCATGGAAATTGTAGCCGGCATAAATAGCGAAAAGGGGGTCACAGTTATTATGGCTTTGCATGACCTGAATCAAGCGGTAAAATATGCCGATGATATAATTGTTATGAAAAACGGACAAATCGCAGCATCAGGCGCTGCTAAGGCGACGCTTACTTCAGAACTTATCTGCTCGGTATTCGGTGTAAATGCTGAAGTTATGAAAACCGAAAACGGCGATAATTTCTATGCTATTTACAGATGAAAGAAGGCGAAAAACTTAGTATTTGCTCTGGCGACTCTATTGCTGACAATAGTGGTTGTTGCACCGAGCGCGTTACAATGTACTAGCCTTTATTAGCTTTCTTTTGAACGGTAATCATAACTCGTATGAGATAATTGTTTTCATCGGTGATAGAAATTTCATTAAGCGGATACTCTTCATAAGCATCG
>WRDR01000031.1 GCA_009779745.1 Alphaproteobacteria bacterium | reverse complement strand
TGTCGGCGATTTCCTGGTTGGTCATTCCGTCGCCCAGCAGGCGCAGTACTTCGATTTCACGGGCTGAGAGTTCGGGTTGTTCTTCTTCTTTGCTGGAGGTTTGGTTGAGGTATCCGCGCAACAAGATGTTGGTGATACTTTTTCCGTAGTAGTCGAAGCCGTTGCGGAGGGTATAGATGGCTTCGAGCAGTTCGGCGCGGGTGGTATCTTTGGAGAGGTAGCCTTTGGCGCCTGCTTTGATGGTTTTCAACACAAAGCTCTCTAAGTCGGACATGGAAAGCACCAAAATATTGATTTTCGGAAACTGTCGCTTGATGGTACGTATCTGTTCCAACGCTTCGCCGTCGGGACTATACACGTCCAAAAGCAATACATGGCATAAGAGCCCGCTTGACAGGGTTTCCACCAAAGAGCGCAATCGCCCCGTTACTTTGGCAACGACTTTGACGTCGGACACGTCCGAAATCAGCGACTCAATGCCGTCGCATACTATCTTAAAATTGTCGAAAATAACAACGTTTATCATATTTTTTATAAATCATTTATATTGCTTTTTGCAAACTGCAAAGATACGGTTTTATTAATTATAATATTCAAAAATATACAATAGGTCTTTTGTATCATCTTCCCGTATATAATATTGATGAATTGGATAACCATCTTCATCGTATTCATATTCATATTTTCTGTCATTACCTTCTATCGGATTGTTTTTTGATGGATTGTAGAGTGGTACACTATTCATATCACCAGCCAAACCCGCGATAAAAAGATCGGGGAAAACACTCCATGGACTATATTTGTCATCAAATTTTTGATTATCAATACAAGGTTGAACGGGTCCTTTTGTTGAGGTAATGTTCAACCCATCCCATTCGATTTGACAAATTGTCGTGTGGTTAGTCTTCACATAAACTCTTTCTATTCTGATATTTATACTCGATTCGTCATACAAATAGGTGTCTCGGCAAGCATAATAAGTGGTATCAAAGAAAATATTGTGCATATAAATATCTATGCCATTCAACTCTTTCTCATTTTTCCAATCGAAGACAAAACAAAGCCCACTAACACCAAGTGAAGGAGCATTATAATCTACTCGATAAACACGCCCTATGGAATCATAATAAAATTCAGCGTCCATAACGTAGGCGTGTGCAACTGACCGATATGTTTTCAAACGGTGCAATGAATCCCAAGTACAGCGTTCTATTTCATAGAAATTGGAATCTGTTCCTGCTATCAAAACCTTCGCCAAATATTTTTTAACCGGCTCGGGCGGGGGAATGGGGGTGTACGGGTTATCCTTTTTACACGCCGCGGCGATACACAGCAATAAGGCTAATAGATAAATAGTTTTTGTTTTCATAATTCTGCCATTTTTATATTTAGCTTATATATTTCACGTTGCAAAGATACGGTTTTTTAAGAAACGTCGAAAGGAAAAAACTAAAACGGGTGTATGACAAATTGGACAATCCGCTTATTTTTTTCGCTCAAGCAAAACCTCATCCCTCTGTGAAGCTCTGTGTCTTCTCTGTGAAACTCTGTGTAATAAAAACAGTTACACAGAGAACCACAGAGGATGCACAAAGAACCACAGAGAAAAAACGTTGTATTATCTCTTTTGCAAAAAGTACTGTCCATGGTAAACGCATTAAAAATTTTCAATAATCACACATATATCCTATAAATATGTCTTAACAACCTCATTTTCACTTTATTTTCCTATACTAAACAACCTTAGTAGCCCAATGAATGTCCCCAACCACCTAACCTCATTACCTTATTTTCTTGCTTTGTGAGAATAAGGTAATGAGGTTGTGGTTTTGTTTGTAATCCGTTGCTACTAAGGTAGTTTTGTTGTTTGAATAAGGTAGAAATAAGGTTTTGATCCGATACTTCACAGAATTTTAATGCGTTTGCTCTCAAGTACTGTCCAATTTGTCATACACCCACTAAAACCCTCTCTGCTGACGTGGCGCAGTAGAAATCACCTCGCTGCGGGGACGTGTAGCGGGTTTGGTGGCTGCGGCGGGGGTGGCTGGTTTTGAAGTGGTTGTTGTTGGTTTTGAGGCTGTTGCGGTTGGATTGGCAGTTCCAGCGGGGGACTTGGGTGCAGGGGTAGCGGGTTTTGAGGCTACCGTTGGCGGATTGTCGGATACGGGATTATTGTTTGCGGGTTGAATCTCGCGGCTTTTGTAATCTTCCGGTGTGTAATTGGTTGGTTTATAGTTTGTCATCGTCTTCACTCGGCTTATTTTGGACGAGAGATTATGTCCGCCGGTGGTCAAAAAATCGTTGTAGGTGATAATCACCGATGGCGTTTTCACGTAGCGTCCCGACGAAGACGCCAAATTATTCACATAATAATTCTTGACGTCGCTCAACTCTACCCCTAATGAATAAAGGTAATTCTTGCCAATATTCCACGTTAACTTGTTGATTTGCTTTCCTTTGAGCATCACATTATAATCTTCCGCATTTCGGATGCGTGTACAGCGGGGACAAGCGACATATTTCGCCAACTGTTGAAATTTCTCATCCGACAACGCCAGCAACATGCTGCGCACCTGATAAAATTCGTTGCTGATGTCTCGTTTACCGTTGTTAATCACGTCTTTAAATATCTTTTCCCTCTGCTCGTCGGTATAGGCAAAATCGTATTTTTGTTCGTTATCTCGCAGCTGCTCCAATACCTTTTCTTTCTGATAGTCTGCAAATTTCAATTTTGATGATGTGTCGGAGAGATAGTGAATGTCTTCGGGCGTCAGATTTTTGTAAATCTCCATCAGGTTAGATGCCGGCTTTTTCAAAAGAGTAGGTTTATGAGCGGGGAAAGCGGTATAAACATCGCCCGAATAGGTGATTTCATTGTCAATAAACAGTTGATAAAGAGCGGTATATTGCACCACCCGTGCCAAGTCGGTATTGCCGGAGGTGGCGAAATAGTGATATGCTTGATTTTCGTAC
>WRDR01000030.1 GCA_009779745.1 Alphaproteobacteria bacterium | reverse complement strand
ATAACTTCGGGCTTAGAGCGACCTAATAGCGGGACAGTCACGTATGACGGTTTGGAAATAACCGCAATGCCTGACAAAACGCTGACAGCATTTCGGAAAGAAAAGGTAGGGTTTATCTTTCAGCAATACTATCTGCTCCCCAATCTGAATGTTGATAAGAATGTAAAGATGGGAGCAGATTTAGCAGGGAATAGCAGTTATCGTGAAATCATTGAAGCGGTTGGGTTAGGTGATAAACTGAACAAAACACCATCCGAGTTAAGCGGTGGAGAACAGCAAAGAGTATCTATTGCTAGAGCCCTTGCAAAAAAACCGCAGGTGCTGTTCCTTGACGAACCTACAGGTGCATTAGATGAAGTAACCGGACGGCAAATACTTGACTATGTATGCACGCTGCAAAAGAACTATGGTTTTTCCATGATTATGGTGACTCATAATGCGAACATTGCAGAGATGGCAAATACGGTAATCAAAATGAATAGCGGAAACATCGTTGATATCTGTGCTAACGACAAGCAAAAAGCCGCATATGATATTGGATGGTGATGACATGATAATCCATCCAAAAAACGCCGCAAAGCTGTTTGGCATTTTTATTATGTGCTTCTGCGCAGTTTTGATATGTACTCTGTTTCTAAATTCAAATATTGATATGGCACGAATCCAAGACCAAATCACAGACCCAGACGTTATGTTTTTGTACGAAACGGTTTTATCATCGGGGCGAATGACAAGTGCAGTGACAGGCGGTGCGCTAGCTCTTACTACGATAGTAATGCTACTTTTCTATGTAAAACATTATATTGACACACACAAGTCGGAACTTGGCATATTGAAAGCGCTAGGATATTCAAGGTGGAAAATTGCAAGTAGCTTCTGGGTGTTCGGTTTGAGCGTATTAGCAGGTGCGGCTGTCGGATTTGCCTGTGCTTTCGCGCTCATGCCATCATTTTATAGAGAAATGCGAAGTGGCACTATTCTCCCTGATACGCCGCTTCATTTTAATCCAATATTGGTCGTGTTATTGGTAATACTCCCTGCGGTAGCCTTTTCTGTGTTAGCTATGCTGTACAGCTATTTCAAGCTGAAACGCCCGGCATTGGAACTCATCAGGGGCAGAGGGAGAGTTAAAGCAAAAAAAACTAAGCGCAGCGATAAGCAGAGTAATGAGATTCCCTTTTTACGTGAACTAAAACAAAGCACGGTAAGAAGCAAATTTTCATTAGTGTTTTTCATTTGGCTTGCTTCCTTTATTTTTTCCAACAATATGATAATGTCTTTCAGCATGTCCGCGCTTGGCGCTGCTGATATGATGGCATATCTGATGATGGGTACTGGTGTCGTTCTCACCTTTACAACTTTGATTATTTCTGTTGCAACGGTTATTAGAGGCAATACAAAAACCATAGCCATGTTGCGGGTATTTGGCTATTCTGATCGGGAGTGCGCCGTTGCGATTCTGGATGGCTATAGACCAATAACGTATTTTGGATTCGCTGTCGGTGCTTTATATCAACATGGATTGATGTTGCTTATGATAAAACTTTTTTTCGGCAATGAGATACACGCACTTCCCGATTACAGTTTTAATTTTGGTGTAGCAATTATTATGTTTATTTCTTTCGTGTTGCTTTACGAACTCTTTATGTTGTTATACGCAAAAAAAATAAAACAGATTCCGCTAAAGGAAGTTATGCAGGAAGAATAAGTTAGAATTGAACAACATATGAGTGACGGATACCATTGTAAGCATTTATAAACCACAATGCACAGAGCGGCGAAATGCCGCTCTGTTTCATCGTAGGCGAGATTATCCCGGTTATTGGTTCGCTGCCATCGGTAAGTCGGCAAGTATAGCCCTCAGTTTTTATTAACGCGCTCAACGAAGATATCGGAAAACTTTTCGGCACTACATGAAGCGTTTTGTCAACTGTATTTTTTGTTTTATAGTCGAGCGAAGAGAGCGTCGCGACCGAGCTTGCTCGGTCATGACCGAACGAGCGAAGACTTCACAAGGTTTAAACCGCGCGGTCTCTGCCGCGCAAACTCGCGAAGCGCGGGGTCCAGGGCTCTGCCCTGGGGTTTAATACCTTTTATTGACGCTTTTCAGTCAATATTTTCTCGAATTTCTTGTCAGATAGAATCTCGTTTGTTACAAACTCACCATTATAAAACAGACAGTATGAAGTGGACGGGGCAGGGGCGTTTTGCGCCTCTTCCGTCGTTGTAAACTGTATAGACCTGAACGGGATCGCTTTAGCTTTTGCAATGTCTTCAATTATAGACACATATTTTGCAGTAAATGGGCATTGATGAGCATAGTACAAAACAAAGCCTTGCTCATCTATTTTTGGCGTTTTGGCATGCTGCTTGAAACATGGTTTTGGAGCGTTCGCATCAAAAGGCAGATACAGGAGTTCGTAAAAGGGTTCAGCCGTATCCGCAACGATAAAGCCTTTGTATTTCAAATACCCCGGATCGGATAGAAACGGGGTTTTCTTTATTGATGCCAAAACGCAAAGCCCTTTTTTACCATTTTCCTTACTATCCTTTATACATTCATCCAAAAGCAGGTTGGAATAGCCTTGCCCTTTGAATTGCCCCGATACCCAAAAACAGTTTATATGCATATAGCCGTCTGCCTTGATTGGCAACCATGCGTTTTCAGCCGGTATGTACTCAATAAAACACTTTCCACGTACATCGCATTTTTTGAAAACAAGTCCGTCCGCGAAGCGTTCCGAAAGCCATGCTTTTTTCGCGGCAACCTGGCAATCCTTGTTATTTGAAATAGCACAACAAATGTGTTCCCGCTCTATATTGTCTTTGGTTACAGATATGATGTTCATTGAAATTTCCCCTACAATGTATAAATTAACTGCCCTGCGCCCATTCGCCCCTGTAAACGAAAATAAGTCCGATACTGAAACAAGGCTAGCAATAGATTATATCACGACCACCCATCAAATGACACAGGACAATCCGGTATTACAGCGTTTTTACAGGACAAAAAGCT
>WRDR01000029.1 GCA_009779745.1 Alphaproteobacteria bacterium | reverse complement strand
GAAAAAGTATTGGAAAAAGCCCGCAACAAAGTTCTTGAAGCAGAAGAAAAAGCTGAAAGCATTACGGAAGAAGAACTCATTGTTTTAAACAAAATATGGCAAAAAATTAGTCCGAGACATTGACTTGTAAATGTGGAATCGCACCAACTCCACACTCCATACTCCTAATTACTAACTCCCACAAGAGCCTCTAAAAGGCTTTTGTTTCCGGTCTCTCCGTAAGTAAATCTGGCAATCATCTCGCCGTAAGGATCCAAAACGACTCCGTAAGGCACTTTAGTAAATCCGAAAGCATTGGCAATATTTCTGGGCTTGTCTATGAACAACGGGACGTTGTTTATATTGTACCTTTGGCGGAATGCTGCAACTGCATCTGAAGACGAGTCCATTGATATGGCAAGAATTACTAAATTGCTGTTCTGTGAAAGCTCGTTGTACTTGGCGTTAAGCTCGGATATTTCTTTAATGCACGCAGGACACCATGAAGTCCAGCCTATGATTATAATAGTGCTGCCTTTATAGTCTCCCAAAGAGTACTGTTTTCCGTATTCGTCTTCGAAAACAACATCGGGCATTGCATTGGCAGCCGTCGCCATAAAGCATAAAACTAAAACAGCCAAAAAAGACATAATTCCTAATTTTCCATTTTCAATTTTCAATTTTCCATTCCAATTCTAAATTTCACATTCAAAAACAAGTGCACCTTACAGTCAAACACTTTACTTATCTCCTGCCTTGCCTTCTGCCCTATGGATTTAATCCTAGCCCCGCCGCTCCCTATCACTATAGGTTTGTGGCTTTCTCGGGTAACAATAATAGACTGATGTATAAGCAAAGAACCGTCTTTTTGCTGCGCAAAAGAATCCGGAATTACCGCAGCATAATACGGCAGCTCATCTTGCAGCTGAAAGAATAGCTGCTCTCTGGTAATCTCCGCAGCTAAAATCGCAGAAGGCAAATCCGTAATCTGGTCTTCGTCATAAAACCAAGGGCCAAGCGGCATTTGTCCTATAATATAGTCTTTCAGTTCTTTGACTCCTTCTCCGGTAAGAGCGGAAATCATGAAAATCTCGGAAAACAGCCCTGTCTCGTTTAGAGTCTTGGCTAACGGCAATAGTCTGTCTTTTTGCACATCATCTACTTTGTTGAGAGCCAGAATCACGTTTTTCTTACCCGCAAGTTTCAGCTTTTGAAGTCCTTCTATAACTAAGGAAACTTTTTCATCGTCTCTGCGGGCATCTGCTATCACCAGTATAAGCTCAGTATCCGCCACGCTCGCCCACGCAGCATTAACCATAGACTTATCCGTCTTGCTTTTCGGGGAGAATATTCCCGGAGTATCTGCAAACGCTATTTGAGTATCGCCTTCCGATAGGATTCCCAGCGTGCGTATTCTCGTGGTCTGCGCCTTAGGCGATACTATAGACAGCTTCTGTCCTATCAGCCTGTTGAGCAGAGTGGATTTCCCGGCATTAGGAGCTCCTATTATAGAGACAAAACCCGCCTTTGTTTTACTTTTTGTCATCTTGATTCATAATCCCCAGTAATGCCGCCGCCGCCGCCTTCTCAGCTTCCCGCTTAGAGCGTCCCGTGCCCTGACAGTGAGGCAAGCCTTTAACCTGTACTTCTATTATAAAGATAGGCAAATGCGGCGGTCCTGAATTCTCTATAATAACATATGACGGTATCGGCAGCTTTCTTTTTTGCACAATCTCCTGCAGAACTGATTTTGGATCGGATTCGGTCTCAGCATTGAAATACTCTTTCCAATGCTTGAGTATAAATCTCTCGGGCACTTCAAGTCCTGCGTCCAGAAACATCGCTCCGATAACGGCCTCCATAGCGTCCGGCAGTGCGGAAGAGTGTTGTCTGACTTCCCCCAGAGACATATCAACTTTAAGGGCAAAGTCCAATTTCAAATCTAAGGCTATGTGTTTTAGCGTTTCTGCTTTCACCAGCGAAGATAAACGAATGGCAAGCTCGCCCTCGGCAGCTGACGGAAATCTTTCGTACAGTGCTTTTGCTATGACAACCCCTAAAACTCTGTCTCCCAGAAACTCCAGCCTCTCATACGGACATGCCGGCTTCTTCTTGCCTGCGCACCTTCTTATGGTCAGTGAAGGGTGCGTTAACGCTGCGTTCAGCAGCCCGGCATCTTTGAACTCATATTCAAGATTCTTTGCGAATTCAGAATCTTCATCGCTAAACATAACAACCCCCTCAGTCTATTTTCTTAAACAGCCTGCCCCAGCGCACGTCAGAGTACCACTTCCAGACCTCCCAGAACCGGGTATCGTTTCTCAGAGAAAAGAATATAATCTTAGCTTTTCCTACCAGATTTTCTTCCGGCACAAAGCCGACCATCGGAGTCCTGCTGTCCTGAGACTGGTCTCTGTTGTCGCCCATAAAGAAGTAATGACCCTCCGGAACAATAAACAACTCGGTATTGTCTAGGGAACTTCCTTTGTCTTCTTTACGTATTATATGAGAGATGCCTTCCGGCAGAAGCTCTATGAAATAACCGGAAGGAGCAATCTTCCCGGTTTTTCTGTCTGTGAGATTCAGGCGCGCATCATCATCAGTGAGATTAAGAAGTTTTTCAAAGCCTTCCACTCGGGTAATATCAACGGGCAGTCCGTTGATATGCAGTACTCCTGATTTGACCTGAATAGTGTCTCCCGGCAGCCCTACCAGTCTTTTTATGTAGTCTATTCTGGGATCTTTAGGCAGCTTGAAAACAATGACATCGCCGCGCTGAGGAGGTTCTCCGCCCAGCCTGCCTTTAAAAGGGATAAGACCGAAGAAAGTACCCTTAGAGCCGTATCCATAGGAATATTTGGAGACAAACAGGAAATCGCCTATTAATAAGTTCGGCACCATAGACGCGGAAGGTATATTAAAGGACTCGTAGGCGAAAGTTCTCAGCACTAAGGCGAAGAGCAGGGCATAGACCAGCATCATGAAAGTGCCGGTACCGCCTCCTTGTTGATTATCGGAATCTGTTTTTTCGTTCATAATAAGCCTGTTAGTTGATTAGATGAGGGTTATATCACTAAATAGTAAACGCAACAATCTTTCTTTTCTTTAAAGTTAACGTAGCCGCACTTGTTTAAAAAAAGAAAATTGACATAAGTCAAAAAAAGAGCTTAAAATTCTTGACATAGCGGTTTTATTGGTTCAACCTGCGAGACTGTTAAGGTTTTTTGAGTAATTTTGTTACAAAATTAGGAAAGGTCTTTTGACCCTAGGTGTTGCTTTTTTGTCTACAGATTTGTGAAACAATAAAAAGGTTCTGGTTTGATTAGGACTTATTTAGGCATAGCTCGAACGGATTCTCTGCAAAAAGCCTCTGTATTAAAGACGCTTGCTGTAGGAGTGCTGGCTCTGAACATAGGGCTTGCCGGGAACCATATCGAAAATCAGGCTTCCGGTCAGACTTCTTTTATGCTGGCCAGTAAAGTCGGCGAAGGACTGAGTTACGCCAATAGAACCCGCTATGCTTCTCCGCCTGCTGTCGTTGCTGAGAATGATACAGAGGATACCGTTATAGACGCTTCAAACAAAGAAGTTGTTGCAAAGGTTGCTGCTCCTGCTGCTCCTGTTATAATAGAGGATGTTTTCAGAGAAGTAGTGCTGTCTAAGGGACAGACTTTTGCCGAGATGCTGTCAGCGGCAGGCGTTTCTTCGGAACAGGCTTCTTCTGCTATGAACTCGCTGGCAACAGTGTACTCGCTTTCGAATCTGAGAGCCGGACAGGGAGTAGTCTTGTCTTTTTCCGTAGCTGATGATGAAGAGACTTTGAAATCCGTAGTTTTTCAGCCTGACGACACTAAAGAAATCACTATAAGTTTACAGGATAAGGGAGATTTTGAGGCAAAGCTAAAGAACATACCCATAGTAAGGGAGTTCGTAGCGGCTAAAGCAGAGATACGTACCAGCCTTTTTGAAGCAGGTGCCAGAGCAGGCGTTCCGCGTTCTGTTATGGCGGCTCTAGTCCGCATATACGGGCATACTGTGGACTTCCAAAGAGAGATTAAGCCCGGAGACAGCTTCGAGATATTATATGATCAGCCCAAATATGCGAACGGCAAGCCTGCGGGCGAGGGTGCTATTATGTATGCGGCTCTGAACATAAAAGGAGCTGTTAAACAGGTCTATAGGGTTACTTTTGCGGACAAGTCCATAGAGTACTTTGATGCTAACGGCAAAAGCGTCCGTAAGTCTATTTTGAGGAATCCGGTAGACAGCGCAAGGCTTACGTCTAATTTTGGTATGAGAATGCACCCTATTCTTGGGTACAGTAAAATGCACAAAGGAGTGGATTTCGGAGCTCCTACAGGCACTCCGGTGTTTGCTGCTGGTGACGGCGTAATAGAACAGATGAACTTCTGGGGAAGCTACGGCAATTACGTTCGTATAAGACATGCCAACGGCGTTAAAACGGCATATGCACACATGAGCCGTTTTAATAAGAAGCTCAAGGTGGGATCCAATGTGAAACAAGGAGATGTTATCGCATATGTGGGGAATACCGGAAGGTCTACTGGTCCGCACCTGCACTTTGAGGTTATGGTTGACGGAAGGCAGGTTAATCCGCTTAATGTGAAAATGGCAGAGGGCAAAGCTCTTCAGGGCAAACAGCTGGCTCAGTTTAAAGCAGGGCAGAATAAGATATACAAAGAGTACACCAGTCTTATTGAAAAAGCCGTACCGGTCGAAAACATAAGACTCTCTCAGAACAATCAAGCAGCCAGAGCGGTTGTGCAGCAGTAGAATATTCCCCTCCCTTTTTAAGGGAAGGGGAATACGTACCAACTAACTCCACACTTTTAATTAATAATGAGCTTGGTATTGAGTTCTATGAGGAAGCGGACAGCATTTTCATAATCTTTTGAGCGAATGTCTTTAACTTCTTTGGCTTCAAAAGCAGAAGTCAGAAT
>WRDR01000028.1 GCA_009779745.1 Alphaproteobacteria bacterium | reverse complement strand
TGTTTTGGTAGACTCTGCTACAGGCGGAACAGCTCCTGCTTGTCCCGGAACTCGTAAAAACGGCTCCTTTACTTTAGGTAATAGTCAGACACTATATGCCTACGTTGGCGGTGGAGGAGGAGGTGGTGGTGGAACCGGGGCAGGTGCTCCCGGGGGTAGTGGGAGTGGTGGAGCAGGTGGTTTTTATTTCGGTGTTAATAACAATGCCGCTGGAGGTAATCCCGGAGGCGGTCGAGGACTGAGCGGCGGAACTGGAGGGCTAAATCCGTCCTCTTCCAGTAATAGTGGTTGCGGTGGCGGCGGCGGTTTTGGCAGTGGCGGAGGAGGCGTGTCGCTCCCTGGCGTTAGGGGCGGTGCAGGCGGAAGTAATGGCGGGAATGGTGCTGCGGGTAATCAGTCCTCAGCAGGACGTGGAGCAAACAACTGGGCAACGGCTACGACTTTGCCTGCTGCTGCCGGGTTAGGCGGAAATAATCTTAATGGCGGTTGTAATCCAAACAGTAATAACAGCGGAGCAGTTTGGCATGCCGGCAACGCAGGACTCATCATATTGAACTATATCCCACCTGATGATGTGTGCAGGCTGTAAAAAGTGTGGAGTTTGGAGTGTGAAGTGTGGAGTTAAGGAAAAGGAATACGCACTCACCTCCGAACTTCCTTCCAATTTTCCATTTTCCATTTTCCATTTTTTTCTATAGCTTCGAATCTGAACTTATGATATTCAAGGCTTCTAATAATAATCCTAATAACGAATGGTAAATCATGATAGACGCTTCTCCGGTATCTCCTGTTTCCGCTGTTAAACTAGCCGGCTCTGTGCCGCCCCCAGATATGTCTATTATGGGGCTTTTCGGTCATGCTGACGGCGTGGGCAAGCTGGTTATTTTATCTCTTGTGATAGTATCCATTATGACTTGGGCTATTGTTTTTGATAAAATGGTAAAGCTAAAAAAATTAAAGGCTAAGGCTGACAGATTCGAAGAGAAATTTTGGTCTGTAAGCTCATTGGACTCGCTGTTTGAAAGAGTCAAAAAGCCGGCCGATCCTTTTCAGGCGGTTTTTGTGTCCGGCATGAAAGAGTGGCGCATTGCTCAGGAAAAAGGCTTGTTTTCTTCTCCTGCTACAAGAAGCGTGGTAATGTCCCGCATAGACAGGATTTTGCAGGTTACTATTCACAGAGAAATGGAGATGATAGAAACTTGGATGACGTTTTTGGCATCTGTCGGGTCTGTGGCTCCGTTCATCGGGCTGTTCGGTACCGTGTGGGGAATTATGAACAGCTTCATCGGGATAGCTAAAATGCAGAATACTAATCTTGCCGTAGTGGCTCCCGGTATTGCAGAGGCCTTGCTGGCTACTGCAATGGGCTTGGTTGCGGCGATTCCCGCGACTGTTGCGTACAACAAGTTTTCTGCTGAAATAGCGAAATACGGAGCTAAGTTAGAGAATTTTGCGAATGATTTTATATCTACGCTGTCTAGGAATATAGAGGATTCACAGAGAGGTCCTTCAGGCGCATACCCGGGAGATTCCATAGGTATGTCCAGAGGCGATAAGTCAAGAGAGGATTAAAAATCATGGCTGGCTTTATGCTTCCTTCAGGAGGGTCCGGCTCTCGAGTGCGCAGAAGAAGAACTGCGAAACCCATGTCTGACATTAACGTTACGCCGTTCGTAGACGTTATGTTAGTCCTGCTTATAGTGTTTATGGTCACTGCGCCTATGATGACTGTGGCAGTGCCCGTAGATTTGCCGAGAACAGAAGCCAAGACTCTTTCTCATGATAAAGAGCCTTTGGTTGTAACGGTATCTGCAGACGGCAAAGTGTACTTACAGAATACTGCGTTTTCTATAGATGACGTGATAACGAAGCTGCAGGCTATTACCGGAGCTAACCCTGATACTCGTATTTTTGTGCGCGGAGACAAAACGGTTTCTTACGGCAGAATTCTGGAAGTTATGGGAGCAATCAGCGTTGCCGGCTTTAACAAGGTTGCCTTAGTTGCGGAGCTGCCGAATCCTTCTCATTACAAGACAAAGTGAAGGGAATAGAGTTGAAGTATGTTCCGACACTCAGCAACAACAGCTTAAAAACCAGCATAAAAGTATCTGCTGTTTTGCATGTATTGTGCGGATTGCTGCTGTTTTTCGGACTGCCGCGGATAATACCGCCGCTGCCTGCGCCTAGGGATCCGGTGTCTTTCGAAGTTGTTACTATAGGAGAGATTACCAATACTAGGATTAAAAAAGATGATGAGCTTACTAAGCGGGAGCCGATAAAGAAAATAGAGCCGCCGCCTAAACCAGAACCTCCTAAACCAGTGCCGGAGCAGCCGAAACCCGAGCCCCCTAAGCCTGAACCGCCAAAGCCCGAGCCTGCAAAACCCGAGGCTGTCAAAGAGCCGGAGCCTGCGCCTGAACCTAAGCCTGCAGAAAAGCCTAGAAATTTGGACGATATACTGGGGGATATAAAGAAAAAACCCGAAGAGAAGCCTAAACCGAAAACTCCTGATCCTCTGGGCGGAGTGCTGAAGAATCTGGCTAAGCTGGAAGAAAAGAACGCTGCAAAATCTGCCCAGCAGGAGCAAGATAAGCAGAAATTATCACTGACGGATGCCATGGCGAATGCTTTTGCAAATGCGCTGTCTGATAAGCTTACTATATCGGAAGAAGATGCGTTGAGAAGACAGCTGTTTTATTGCTGGAATCCGCCCATAGGAGCAAGAGATGCCCACACTCTTACTGTAGAGATTGCAATGAAAGTTAATCCGGACAGGATTGTTACGGAAGTTGAAGTTGTAGATAAATGGCGGTACAGCACTGATTCTTTCTTCAGAGCGGCAGCTGATGCGGCGATAAGAGCTATAAGGAATCCTAAATGCAGCCCGCTTGCGCTTAATCCTGACAAGTACGAGCAATGGAAAAATTTAATATTTAATTTTAATCCGAGAGATATGCTGTAGGAATGGAAAATTAAAAAGTGAAATTCTTAATTTTCCATTTTCCATTTTCCATTTTCCATTTTCCATTTTCCATTTTCAATTCCCTGTGATACACTTCGTGAATCATTCGAATCTTAGGAGTCTGGCGCATGTTTGTTTTTTTAAAGAAAACTCTGATAAAAACTGCTTCTTTCGCAGCAAGTTTTTTGTTGATTTTCAGTGTGGCAAGTCCTGTCCATGCAGAGGTAAGAGTCGATATAACAAGAGGTGTTGTAGAACCTATACCTATTGCAGTACCTGCGTTTTACGGAGCTACGCAGACGGACGCTAAACTCGGGAGCGATATTGCGGCTGTGATTACCAGCAACTTGGAAAGGTCCGGGCTTTTTTCAGCAGTAGACCCAAGAGCTTTTGTGCAGGATTCCAATGCGGTAGTTTCCAGACCTAACTTTTCAGACTGGCGCGTTCTTAATGCTCAGGCTCTTGTGGTAGGCAAGATAGAGCCTCAGCCTGACGGAAAGTTTAAGGTCGAATTTCGTCTGTGGGACGTTTTCTCTGAACAGCAGATGACCGGACTTGCGTATTTTTCGACTATGTCCAATTGGCGCAGAGTCGCTCATATAGTTTCTGATGCTATATATAAGCGCATTACCGGCGAGGACGGGTATTTTGATACTAGGATTGTTTACATAGCGGAATCAGGACCTCCTACGAACAGGCTCAAGAGACTGGCTATTATGGATCAGGACGGCGAGAACAACAAGATTTTGTCTGACGGAAGAGCAATGGTGCTGACGCCTCGTTTTTCGCCAACTATGCAGCAGATAACATATATGGCGTATTACAACAACCGCCCCAGAGTGTATTTGTTCGACATAGACACGGGAAGACAGACCGTACTTGGTGATTTTGACAGAATGACGTTTGCGCCTAGGTTCTCGCCGGACGGCAATAGTGTTGTGTTTGCTTTGGCAGACGGCGGAGGGTCTAATATTTTTAGTATGGATTTAAGGACTAGAAGAATATTAAAACTCACTTCCGGCGGTGCTATTGATTCGGGACCGTCATTCTCTCCGGACGGCAAGTACATTACTTTTGAATCGGACAGAGGCGGAAATCAGCAGTTGTACGTTATGGGCAGTGACGGGTCTAATCCTACAAGGATAAGTTTTGGATCCGGAAGATACGGAACGCCCGTGTGGTCGCCCAGAGGTGATTTGATAGCGTTCACTAAAATGCAGGGCGGCAAGTTCTATATAGGAGTCATGCGTCCTGACGGTTCCGGAGAAAGACAGCTTGTAGAGGCTTGGCACGTAGAGGGGCCTACGTGGGCGCCTAATGGCCGGGTGATAATGTATTTCAAGCAGCAGTCCGGCAGGGCCAGACTGTATTCTGTTGACCTTACGGGGTATAACGAGAGACAAATACCGACTGCGACAGATGCCTCTGATCCGGCATGGTCCCCGCTGTTGCCTTAGAAAGGAAAGTTAAGAGAATATCCCCCTTCGCTGGCGAAGGGGCGTAAGTCTTGCCGTAGTTTTACGAAGGCAGATGGATTTTCATTCGCCTCAGCGAATGAAATGACGGGGCAGTGGTACAAGCCTGCTGTACTCACTAAAGCCGACTCATCAATTCCACACTGCTGACTAAATCCCTGATTGACTTCTAACAGATGTTTATATAACACTATACGCAGCAGGGACGAGTTGTCTCTGTCAGGGCTTTACGACCCTTTATCTATGAGTGTTCGGCTTTACACAAAAGCCTCTCGCAATAGGCGAGAGGTCAGCGGAATATATTGAATACGCTGAGCTATTTTCTCGTAGATATAGTCGTAAACCTCTCGCCACTTTTTTAAGTGGCTTTTCTTGTTTTAACTTGAAAAGAATAACTAAAAAGGGAGATATAGAAATGACGTGGATATCTAAAAGCAGCAAAATAATGGAAGGAGCAATGGGAACGGACCTTGAAGTCGGAGTTGATCCGAAATATATTAGAACCGATATTAGGCTGCATTGTAAGA
>WRDR01000027.1 GCA_009779745.1 Alphaproteobacteria bacterium | reverse complement strand
GGTAGCAAAGGCGATGGTTATGTCTTTATGCTCTCTCAGAAGCTGGCGTTTTAATCTGAGATCAGTATAAGAATAAGCTAATATCTAGAGAACCTCCTTCATTAACTTGAAGGAGGTTTTTTATATCGGGCTGTTAAGAACGCTCTGATACGCGGTTACCAGCTTATCCCGAATCGCAGTAATTTGCGTAAGGACTATCTCGGCATTGTCCAAGGCTAAAACTATGCTGGTGAGATCCGCCTTGCCGTCAACAGCAGAGGCAGCTATTTTCTCCCCGGCCTCTACAGAGGTAACCGCATCAGCCATGAAATTCTGAACCACAGCGGAAAAACTCTGAACATCAGAGGATATCGCCCTAGGAGTATTGGAAATACCCAGCTCCGCATTCCTGAAAATCTCTGCATTCTTAGCGTAAGCATTGATAGCAGTTAAAGGATTTATCGTCATAAGAAAGACCTCCTATTATTGTATTATCGCAAGCGTTTTAAGAACCATGGTTCTGGAAGCGGCAATGACATTCAGATTCGCCTGATAAGCTCTATTCGCATCGCCCATATCAACAGTCTCTATGAGAGCATTGACATTAGGAGTAAGAACATAGCCCTGAGCGTCCGCAACCGGATTTGAAGGATCGAATTTTTTGATAGGCTCTGCTTTGTCAGTGCCTATTCTGGCAACCCGTACTTTATATGCGCCGATATTATTGTCGAAAACTTTTTTGAAAGAGATGACTTGACGCTGATAGGGGTTTTCTCCGGCCGTAGAGGCTGTGGTGCCTACGTTTGCAATATTCTCAGCAATGATTTTCATGCGCATGCTCTGCGCCCTTAGAGCAGAGCCGGATATTGAGAAAATATCATTTATTTCATTAGCCATAAGCAACCTTTAAAAAATTAAGTACTGCTTTTTGCAGACAGTTTGAACAGACCGGACAGTTTTTTGTATATGGCGGCAACAGTTTGATGCTCCATAGAGGTTTTAGACATCTCAGCCATTTGCCCCTCGATATCCACAGTGTTTCCCGACATAGTTTCAACAGTATCTTTAGATTCAAAAGTTCTGGCGTTTGCTCCTGCCATAGAGGCCGGAAGGATATGTTTAGGATTAGTAATAAGCATAGTCCTTCCTGCCTTTTGCAGGACAGACTCAAAAGACATGGGCTGAAGCTCAAGCTGCTTGTAATTAGGAGTGCTGGAGTTTGCAATATTCTCAGCCAGAACAGTCTGTTTTTGTTTTAGGTAAAACATTCTGCCGGAGAGAGCATCAAAAACGCCGGATACGCTTGAAGGCATAGGCAACCACCCTGCTAAAAAAATTGACAACGACCCAAGTATAACTGATTCATTCGATTCGCAACATGATTCTTTGCATGAATCCTGATTCGATGTAGTATGTAGGTGATTCGTTATTAAAAAATTAAGGTTTTTATATGACTACAACGCCTAACAAATATACTATAGAAAGTATAATGGAAGGGTTCGATCAGGTCGATGCTTTTCTTCTGGCTATCCGTGAGTTAATCAAAGCCGGAAAAGTCGTCAATCTCGCAGGTCTCGACAGCAGAGTAGAGAATTTGTGTTTATCCATACAAAAATCTCCTAACGAAGTGAAAAAAGCCTGTATCCCCAGACTTAAACAGTTTTTGGACAGCTTAGACGACTGCGAGGAAGAGTTTGTCACAGTAAAAGATAAAGGAAACTAGTTATTATGGGCGATGCGTCTGAATTATCTATCGTGCGTATGCTTTTGGCATTTTCCGTAGTTCTCACGCTTATTGCCTTTTTAGGGTGGTTTCTGAAATACATTCATACAAGAGGCTTTTCGTTTACTTCCAACAAAACTAATCAACCCAGACTGCGCATCATAGAATCTTTAGCTCTTGACGCAAAAAGGAGAATCGTTATTCTGCGCTGTGATGAGAAAGAGCATTTATTACTGCTCGGGCAGTCAAACGATTTGCTGATAACAAAACACATTAATAAAATTAGGAATGAGGAATTAGGAGTTAGGAATGAGCATTAAACAGTTAGCTTTATCTCTCCTAATAGGAACCGTTGCGTTCTTATACGCAGACGCTGCTTTTGCCCAGTCCGTCACTTTTGACGTAGGCGGCGGCTCTCAGGCAACATCTAAGATTATACAGACTGTTATTCTGATAACTGTTCTGTCGCTTGCTCCAAGCATACTCATTATGGTTACGAGTTATACCAGAATCATAGTTGTTCTCTCTTTCCTGCGAACAGCCCTAGGATTGCAAACTACTCCTCCTAATGTTGTTTTAATCAGCTTGGCTCTGTTTCTTACTATGTTCATTATGCAGCCTACTTTTGAACGCGCTTGGGATAACGGCATTAAACCTTTCATAGACGATACAATATCTCAGGCAGATGCCTTTGAAAAAACTATGGGGCCTATAAAAGAATTCATGCTTGCCAACACACGCGAAAAAGATTTGCAGCTCTTTGTAGATGTATCTGCGAAAGCTAGTGAAATGGCTTCTAATACTAAGACAGAAGAAGAAAGCACTGCGCCTCCTCTGCCCTCTGCGGAAACCGATGCGGATACTGCTGCGCCGGAAGCTCTAAGCCTGTCTCCCCGCATTGTCATACCTGCATTTATGCTGTCGGAACTAAGGAGAGCTTTTGAAATAGGCTTTCTGATATTCCTGCCTTTTCTCATCATAGACATAGTCATAGCCTCGCTTCTGATGTCCATGGGTATGATGATGCTGCCTCCGTCTTTAGTCTCACTGCCTTTTAAAATAGTCTTCTTCGTACTGGTAGACGGCTGGTATCTCGTGTGCGGCAGCCTTATACAAAGCTATACCAGCAGTTGAATGTAATGGAAAATGGAAAATGGAAAATTGATAATAAGAAAACTCTGATAATGGGGATTATCAATCTTACAGAGGATTCTTTCTATGCGCCATCGAGAACCGGAGTTGAGGAAGTCTTAAAAACTGCTGCCAATATGATTGAGGCAGGAGTCGATATACTGGACATAGGCGCAGAGTCAACCAGACCCGGGGCGGAAAGAGTGCCGGAAGCTCAGGAACTGGAACGCATAGAAGCAGCAGCAAAAATAATCAAAAAACATTTTCCAAAAGTAACGCTGTCAGCGGATACTACCAGAGCAAGCGTAGCAGAGGCTGCCCTGAAACAAGGAGCCAATATTATCAACGATGTTTCAGGAGTTTCTGACCCGGAAATGCTGAGAGTTGTAAAGCAATACAATGCCGGACTAGTCCTTATGCACAGTTTGCCTTTACATGACGATATTATAAATGACATGGTTTCTTTTTTTAATGCCAAGATTAAAGAAATTACTTCTTACGGCATAAACGGCTCTAATATCATCATAGATGTTGGTCTGGGCTTTGCAAAAGATACTGAACAGAATTTGTGCATATTGAATAATCTGGACGCTTTTAAAGCACTGGGCTATCCTTTGCTCATAGGACATTCCAGAAAACGATTTACCGGCGGGAGTCTTGCGAGTACCTTAGCAGTCTCTTCTTTCTGTGCGGATCACGGTGCTGCCATACTACGAGTTCATGACGTGAAAGAAAATTATGAAGCAGTAAGAATGATGACTGCTATTAAAAATAGCTCGGTAATGAAAAATGAACACAACTAAAGTAATATTAGCATTAGGCTCTAATCTGGGCGACAGAAACGCTATGCTGAATAATGCGATAACAGAGCTGGGTCAGTCCGGATTCAATATCAGAAAAACAAGCAGCATAATAGAAACAGAACCTTGGGGCATTACAGAGCAACCTAGGTTTCTGAACATGTGCGTTGCTGCAGAGACTAGCCTTTCTCCCTTAGAAATGCTTGAGACACTAAAAAGCATTGAAAAGAAAATAGGAAGGCAGGCACGCGAACGCTGGGGTGCCCGTGAAATAGACATAGACATTATTTTTATAGAAAATCAGATTATAGAAACTGAATCTCTGAAAGTACCTCACCCGTTTATGCAAGAGAGGTTGTTTGTGCTTACCCCTCTGGCAGAGATTGCTCCGGACATGAAGCACCCTGTTCTGGGGAAGACAGCTTTGGAGCTTATGGATATGTTATGAGGCTTTTTTGCTTTTCGGGCGTTCTGCAACCTTCACCGCTTCTTTCTCTTCTTTTTCAATAGAGTTCCCCAATTCCCACAACTTATCGGCAGTCTCTTGTGCGAGACGCTTCCACTTTTCGATTTCTTCCTTATACTTGAGATTATCGCCCTCAAGCTCTGTTATTCTGCGCTTCCAGAAAATCATCTGCATGTCCTGAGTTTGCAGCTGCTGAGCCAAATCTTCGGCGCGCTGTTTAAGGTGAGCTATCTGAGAAGCCATATATTCGCGCCCACCCGAGAGGAAAGAAAAAGCACTTGGAGATTTAACGTTCTTGAGGCAAGCAGGGTAAGCAGCCACTTTAGCAAGGTCGCTGAACCGCAGCCCATCTTTCGACAGCATTTGGCGCGCCTTACGCACTGCTACAAGAGCCTCTGCGTCATGCGAGGAGTCGGCTAAAGCCAAAATCTTATCAAGCTGTTGTGTTGATCTGTCGTCCATAACATTAAGCTAATACATGAAAAGTCTTGATTCGCACACAAAAAAAGCACTTATCCCCAAGATAAAGTTTAACTAAGGTTAATCTATCACATATTGCTTAGGCGCATAATTGTTAAAGTATTTGCCTATACGTTTTATAACTCGTCTTATAGGTTTTTCTTCTCTCTCGTCCACTATTTCGTTTAGTCTTGCGAGTGTTTTCGGAGAAGGTATCCAGCAGCAGTGAGGCTCCCCAAAACGCTGCGCTGCTTTAAGCAAAAGGCTATGATGTTCTTGCCTCTGTGAACTATTGAGTGCTTCTCTGCCATTAACAAACCAATCTATATCACAGGGAGGAAAATGATATAGCGTTCCCATAGCAATGTGCATATTTTTATTTATCTCCGCTATCAAAGCCGAAGGGTTACCTACAAAAATTGAATAGATATCGTGTTCTGAATCCGTACTTATATCTCCTTGTGCGTCTTTATATGCCTTTTTTAAAGCATCTAACCCTTGTAACTCTTCTTTTATAATCTTTCTAATATCGTTATCGTCCAAATTAAACAATGAATTGCCGCTTCTATCAACTTTGGCTAATTCCGGGTTCAGTTTAAACAAGGGCTTCATTTGTCTTTTAAGAGTTATAACCGTATCTGCGTAATAATCCGTATATTCCTCAAAGCTCTTGCTGCAAATATTTCTGCGGGCGGCTGCAAGCTCACCTACGGAATAGGTCTTACAGTTCCTATCTACAGATGTCGAAAGTACAAACAAAGGCTTATGGATTTTGTCATAGAAAAAATCACAAAACTGTTCCCTGCTCATATTGTCAGGATAAACATAATCAACGGAAAGTCCTTCAATATTATGCTTTTTCTCAAAATTTTTTATTGATGAATGAAGATTATCTTCCATAATAACACTCCAAATAATTAATTAAATATAATTACATTGTAACTAATTTTTTTACTTTCATGAAGGGGTAAAATTCTTAATTTTTCAGATATTGTCATAAACTGGTGAAAATAGTAAATATGGCTTGCTTTTTGGCCGGATTGATATTACCCCTTTGTTTACATCTCTTTTGCATAAAGGACCCGCATCTTGAAATCGTTAAACAGCATAAAAATCTCCGGCCGTGAAGTCCTGCCCATTATAGAAGGCGGTAAAGGAGTATCCGTAACTAATTGGAATTCCTCGGGGGCTTTTGCAGCCGCAGGAGCTGTCGGCACTTTTTCAGGAGTAAATTCCGATAGTTACGATGATAACGGAAAGGTCATACCTCAAAAATACTACGGTAAGACTCGCAAAGAAAAACATGAAGAGATGATAAAATACTCCATTACAGGAGGCATTACTCAGGCTAAAAAGGCTTATGAACTGGCTGGCGGCAAGGGCTGTCTGCATATGAATGTGCTGTGGGAAATGGGAAGCTGCGAGACTATATTAACAGGCATTCTGGACGAGACAAAAGGACTGGTTAACGGCATAACCTGCGGTGCCGGTATGCCTTATAAAGTAGCGGAAATAGCCGATAAATATGGTGTTTACTATTATCCTATAGTCTCTTCTGCAAGAACGTTCAGGGCTTTATGGCTGCGCTCTTATCACAAGCATAAGGATCTGCTGGGCGGAGTTGTTTATGAAGACCCTTGGCAGGCCGGAGGACACAACGGGTTTTCTAATGACGAGTCGCCGGATATCCCCCAAAATCCCAGAGAAAGAGTCGCTAAACTGCGGGCTCAGATGAACGAGTTTGGGCTGCAAAATGTACCTATTATAATGGCCGGAGGCGTGTGGTGGATTTCTGAATTCGAGGACTGGCTGGACGATAAAGAAATAGCTCCCGTAGCCTTCCAGTTCGGGACCAGACCCCTGCTCACCAAAGAAAGCCCTATATCGGACGCTTGGAAAAAAAGGCTGATGACTATTAAAAAAGGAGACGTTGTTATAAATAAGTTCTCTCCTACAGGGTTTTACTCGTCTGCGGTTAATAATGATTTTCTGAAAGAGCTAACGTCCCGCTCCGAACATCAGGTGCCTTATAGTACTGAACAGACTGCGGAGCACTCGGAGGACTTTAAGACCGGAGTCGTAGGCAATCCGGTATTCTTGACTAAAGAGGACAGAAAGAAAGTCTCGGATTGGCAAAATCAGGGGCTTACCAAAGCACTAAGAACGCCGGACAGCACTTTGATTTTTGTGTCTGAAGAAAAGGCTAAAGAGATACTGGCTGATCAGGCAGGCTGTATAGGCTGTTTGTCCGCCTGCTTATTCTCCAACTGGTCTCAGAGAGAGTCCGGAACTACCGGAAGAATGGCGGATCCTAGGAGCTTCTGTATACAAAAGTCTCTGCAAATCATAAGCCACACAAGCCGGACTGAAGATGTTCTCATGTTTTCAGGGCACAACGCTTTTCGCTTCGGAGAGGACGAGTTCTATAAAAACGGCTTTATTCCTTCGGTTAAACAGCTGGTAGACAGGATAGCAACAGGGTTTTAATAGAATTCTAATAAAGTGCCTATAGATTTGTTAAAATGAAAACATACTTTCTAATATCAGGCGAGGAATCCGGCGATATTTTAGGAGCTGAGTTGATGACAGCTCTTAAAAAGAAGCTGCGCAAGCAGAACGATGATGTCCGCTTCATAGGCATAGGCGGCTCCAGAATGAAAGCCCAAGGGCTTGAGACTATATTTCCTAATACGGATCTTATGGTAATGGGGTTTACGGAAGTACTAAAACACCTTCCTAATATTTTGAAAAAGATACGGATAACTAAAGAAAAAATAATAGAGCTGCACCCTGACGCACTCATAAGCATAGATTTTCCGGACTTCTCGTTCAGAGTTGCGTCTCAGATAGCGAAATACAACAGGTCTATGAAAAAGAAACGGGCTGATTACAAGCCGATTAAGATTATACACCAAGTTGCGCCCAGCGTTTGGATTTGGAGAAAGAACAGAGCAAAAAAAGTCGCTAAATTCCTAGATCATTTGCTGGCATTGCTGCCATTCGAACCGCCTTATTTTACAAAGGAAGGGCTGCCCTGCACATTTACAGGACACCCCGTTATACAAAGCGGCATGGACAAAGGAGACGGAGACAGGTTTAGAACTCAAAGGAATATACCAAAAGACAAGATACTTCTTTTGCTGCTTCCGGGAAGCAGAGAAAGCGAAGTTAAAAAACTTTTGCCTGTTCTCAAACAGAGCGTGCGGCTTTTAAGGATACAGCACCCGAAATTAGAACTGGTCATACCCGTTGTGGAGCATCTAAAAAACTACATAGAAAACGAAGTCTCTTACTGGGGAGTGCCGCACCATATCGTAGACACTTCCGCCTCTAATCAGCAGGAAAAATGCGATGCGTTCAAAGCCTCCAATGCGGCTATAGCAGCGTCCGGCACTGTTTCGTTGGAACTGGCAATGGCGCAGGTGCCTTCTGTTATTGTATATAAACTAAGCAATCTTACTGCGTTAATAGCTGCGTTTTGGCTGAAGAATAAGTTTGTCAGCTTAGTAAACATCTTGAACAAGGCACCCATAACTCCGGAATTGCTCCAGTTCGATTGTACGCCTGAAAACATAAGCAACGAGATAAGTACATTGTTATCGCGTGAAGCTGCCAGAGAGGCTCAGATATTGGGCTATCAGAAGGCTATTGAATGTCTCGGTATAGACGCCTCGGAAAAAGCGGCTGAGGTCATCATAAATTGGAAAAGAAAGCCGATCGTTTTACAAGTGCTGCCTGCTCTTGTGTCCGGAGGAGTTGAAAGAGGAACTGTAGATGTTGCCAAGGCACTGGAGCAGTCCGGAATTAATGCTATCGCAGCATCTAACGGCGGCGGTTTAGTACATTCCATAACCAAAGCCGGAGGAACTCATGTGCAGATGCCTCTGAATTCTAAGAATCCTGTTACTATAATAAACAACGGATTTAAGCTGGCTCATCTTATAAAGTCTCATAAGATAGATGTCATACATGCGCGAAGCAGAGCGCCTGCGTGGAGTGCTCTCATAGCCGCTAAACTGACTCACATTCCGTTCATCACTACATTTCACAACGCATACGGTACTCAGAATAAATTCAAGTATTGGTATAACTCCGTAATGGCTAAGGGAGATTCTATCATAGCAATCTCTCAGTTTGTGAAAGACTATATCATAAAAACATTTTCCGTGCCGGAAGAAAAGATTACTCTTATTCACAGGAGCGTTGATATTGCTGCCTTTACAGATACCGCAGTAACGCAGCAAGAAAAAGATGATTTTTTGCAGAAATGGAATATTCCTGCTGACAAACAGATAATTCTGCTGCCCGGGAGGCTTAGCCGCTGGAAAGGACATCTTATATTTCTGGACGCATTAAAATTATTGAAAGAGGACAAAGAGTTTCAAGATAATTGGCTGGCACTCATAGTAGGCGGAGACATAGACAGCGATTACGGAAAAACAATTAAACATGCAATCAGTGCCAAGGGTTTAGACAAAAAAGTCATAATGACAGGAGCCAGTGATAATATACCTTGCGTATATGCCGTATCCTCGTGCGTATGCGTTCCGTCTACAAGACCCGAGGGCTTTGGCAGAACAATCGTAGAAGCGCAGAGCATGGGAGTACCTGTTATTGCCTCTGCGCACGGAGGAGCTATAGAGACTATTGCAGAGGGCAAAACAGGCTGGCTGTTCAGAAACAGAGACGAACATCAGCTATACCGCTGCATCAAAAAAGTGCTTTTACTGTCTAAGGAAGAAAGAAACGTCTATAAAAAAGCAGCGGTTAACCATGTTAAAAAGTATTTTTCTCTTGAAAACATGACCGGTAAAACGATAGATGTTTATAAGAAGTACTTACAGGACTAGTTTAACATGGGCAATCACTTAAATATAATTCACATAGCGGAACTGATGGGCGAACTCCGCTCCTATCAGCAGCGCATAGTAGTAATCAAAATCGGAGGGAATTCTATAGCAGAGGACGATCAGTTTTTATCTAAAATAGCGCGTCAGATTTTATTTCTCAAAACCAACGGCGTGAAGGTTATTTTAGTACACGGCGGAGGTCCTCAGATAGATCAGGCATTATACGATAAGAACATACAGACTAAAAAATCAAAAGACGGCAGAAGAATTACCTCGCCGGCAGCTATGCGAGTAGTAAGCAAGGTTCTGAAATCTATTAATATGCAGATAGTAAAAGCATTCGCAGAAGCCGGACTGCCGGAGAACAAGATAATAGCGGCGCATAAACTGCAAAAACTCATAGTAGAGGCAGAGCCTATAGATCCAGCTAATCCAAAAACTAACAGAAGCGGAATTCCTGTTGATATAGACAGAGCTTTTATGAATAAAGCTCTGGCTAAAGATCAAATCGTGATTTTGCACTCTATCGCTATAGGAAAAGATAAAAAGACTACTTACAATACTAACGGCGATGACTATGCAATGGCTGTAGCAAGAGGCGTCAGGGCAAAACGCCTTATCCTAGTCACAAACGTTTCAGGAGTTTATGATAAAGACAAGCAAAGGATTCCTCTGATAGAGTCTACTATGGCAAGAAATCTCATAGAGGAAGGAGTCATATCCGGAGGCATGATACCCAAAGTAGAGAGTGCTTTGAGACTCACAAAACAAGGAGTCGGCGGGGTAGTAATAATAGACGGCTTTCCGCCATGGTCTATACTGGGAGAGCTTTTAACCCGTCACGGCAGAGGAACTCTGTTCCAGTCGAGGCATTGATTATAAAGTATTAAAAGCATGAATATTTTTGAAGATCCATGCCTTAACTTTCATGGCATTCAAGAAAATCCTCTAAAATTTATCGGTATAATGCAGCACGGCATTTTGAATGCTGAAAGCGGCAATAAATCTGAATTCTTTGT
>WRDR01000026.1 GCA_009779745.1 Alphaproteobacteria bacterium | reverse complement strand
ATTGATTGCACAAAGAAAAGAATTACGCGGAGAATCAATTCCAAAAGATTTTATTCAGCACTCTTATAACTTTATAACTGAAGAATTAGCTGTTTTTGCCATGCAGAGCCGGCATTTGCCGGCGGTTATTCATATCACAAATACCCTAATGACTGGTGGGGAGGGTGGTCAGGTGTTGTTGAAGCTCATCGCGGTAAAGTGTATTTCTTTCGAATGTTAGAATTTTTTCGCAAAGAAGGTACAAAAAGAGGATATAAAAACTTTCGCATAGATGTAGACGCAAGCACAGCAGCAAAGGTTTGCGATATTTACAGACGCTTGAGACTGTTAGAAGAACGTTATAATCGCATAGATGATGTACCGCCCGGCCGATATAGAGATATAAGAATCTTTTCAAAGAGCTTATTACAAGACAGCACCGTCACTCCTTGGAACAACCGGCCTTTATTTTTTAGTAGTCCAGTATTTTATGGTTGTGATGAAATAGGGGACAAATAAGTTCGGAAGAACTACCTTACTTCACATTCCCTTAGCTATCGCATCTAGCTGTTTCAAAATCTTTATATTTTCAGCCAGTTCTTCGAAATTCAGCATGTTAGGTCCGTCCGAAGGGGCTGTGCTGGGATTCTCGTGAACTTCGAAAAACAATGCGGCGACTCCTACGGCCACGGCTGCTCTTGCAAGCACAGGCACGAATTCTTTTTGTCCTCCGCTGGATTTTCCAAGTCCTCCGGGCTGCTGTACAGAGTGCGTAGCGTCAAAAACTACAGGATACCCGGTACTTGCCATAATAGGCAAAGAACGCATATCCGACACAAGCGTATTATACCCGAAAGAAACTCCTCTTTCCGTAAGCAGAATATGGTCGTTACCGGTAGACGCTATTTTTTCCGCAACATTCTTCATATCCCAAGGAGCTAAAAACTGTCCTTTTTTCACATTTATTACTTTGCCGGTTTTGCCTGCTTCCACCAAAAGATCCGTTTGTCTTGAAAGAAATGCCGGAATCTGTAAAACATCAACTGCATCTGCAAGCACTCTGCAATGCTCTTTTTCGTGCACGTCCGTTAATATCGGCAATCCTGTTTTTTCGCGAATCTCTTTGAATATGGGAATGGCTGCTTCAAGCCCTACTCCCCGCTGAGTAGATATAGACGACCGGTTAGCCTTATCAAAAGAGGTCTTGTATATCACATCAATCTTGAATTCTTCAGCTATCTCTTTAATCCGAGCACTTGCCATGAGAGCGTGTTCACGAGACTCCATTTGGCAAGGTCCCAGAATAAACACCAGCGGCAGATTATTTCCTATAGTTATAACCTTATTGTTAGGAGCCGTAATTTTAACGTGCTTCATTTTTTTCCATCCTTTTATACAGCAGCCAGCTTACCGGCATTAAAAGTATATAGAGTATTCCTGCGCAAGAGATTGTAAGCCAAGTGTTTGTAATAAGCCCTGCAATAAAAGCACCCAGCCCCACGAAAATAGGGGCTACCCATATAGACTCTACTCTCCACCCTTTAAGAGCAAAAGTAGGCAGCCTGCTTATCATCAGTGCTCCTACGAATAAAACCCAAATCGCATATACAATAGCAGGAGCTGCTGTGGCATCGCCCCACTGGAAATAAAACGCCATAGGCAGCAGTGCCAGAGAAGCTCCAGCCGGCGCAGGCACTCCTGTAAAAAACCTCTTCTTCCACAGAGGCGTATTAGTGTCTTCTAGCATTGTGTTGAATCTTGCAAGCCGCAGTATACAGCACACTGCAAACACCAGCACTGCAAGCCAGCCGAGATGTTTTTCGTCCTGCAAGACCCACTCGTACATAATAAATACAGGCGCAACGCCGAATGCTATCGCATCGGATAAAGAGTCCAGCTCGGCTCCGAATTTACTGGAGGTTTTCAGTATTCTGGCAAATCCTCCGTCAAGCACGTCAAATACCGCCGCAACGATTATGGCAAGCACGGCGTACTCCCACTTCTCTTGCAGAGCAAAGCGAACGCCCGTCAGTCCGGAACACAAAGCCAGTATTGTAAGAGTATTAGGCAGAATCCTTGTCAGATGAAAAACCTTAACAGTGCTATTTTTCATGATTTGTTAGCCTCTTTTTTTGTTTCTTTTTCGTCTGACTCTTCATCTTCATCGTCAGACGATGATTTTTTAATACTTTTGTCTTCGTTGCGGGCTTTTCCGACTCTTGCAGACTCTTCGGAGTTGAAATCTGCAATAACAGTTTCGCCGCCTATCATGTATTGCCCTGCGCAGACCAAAGGAATAGCTTCTGGCGGAAGATAAATATCAACACGGCTTCCGAATCTGATGAGTCCGTAAATCTCGCCGGCTTTTAATTCGTCATCTACGTTAATATCACAGACAATACGTCTTGCAATGAGTCCTGCTATTTGAACTACTCCCATTTTCTTTCCTACCATTTGGTGCGCTCCGGAAAGCTGCACAGTAATAGCAAGCCGCTCATTGTCATCGCTTGCCTTATCCAAAGAGGCATTCAGGAACTTGCCAGTACGATAGCGTCTGTCTACTATAATGCCGTCCGCAGGTATGCGCTGCGCATGGACATCAAACACATTGAGAAAAATGCTGATACGGGTTCTGGGAGTATCGCCTAAGCCTAAAGAAGTCTCGGGCACTACTTCCTGTACGGCGATAACTTTGCCGTCTGCGGGGCTTACTACCAGTCCGGAGCGTATCGGCGTTACTCTGGACGGAACGCGGAAGAAATAAATACACCATGCCGTTGCCAGAAAGGGAATGAATGCCAGTGCCGGTACAAGCAGGAGTGCTAAACAGGAAATAAAAAGAAATACAAAAATAAAAGTATAACCTGCCCGATGTATATAGAAATCGACATCACAAATTTTCATTTTTAAGCTCCATTAACTTAATGTACAATTTACAATGTACAATTTACAATGCACAATGTAAAATGAATTCTACATTTTACATTTTCCCGAAAGGTTTCTATGAAAATTGATTTTACTGTGTGCGTTTATTGCGGTTCTTCTTGCGGCAGCAATCCTCTGCACAAAGAAGCTGTCCGCGCCATAGGCGCAGAAATCGCCAAAAACAACATAGGCATTGTATACGGCGGCGGCGGCGTAGGCATGATGGGGATTCTTGCGGATTCCGCTATTCAAAATAACGGTAAAGTCGTTGGCATTATGCCGGAATATCTGATTACTCAGGAAGCTAAACACGAGGGGCTTTCCGAGTTAAAAATAGTGGAAAATATTCATATCCGCAAAAAACTTATGGAAGATGCGGCCGATGCGTTCCTGATTCTTCCGGGAGGCATAGGAACTCTTGACGAGCTGTTTGAGGTGCTTGTACTCAAGAGTCTGGAACAGCTGGAAAAGCCTGTTATTATTTTTAATTCGGAAGGCTATTTTGACGGAGTCATAAGCATGATACGCAAAATGCAGGAAGACGGCTTTGTGTCTGTGAAAAGCGGACAGCACTTTAGGGTGGCGGATACTGTGGGGGAAGTTATGGAGATGCTAAAGGAATGGAAAATTGAAAATGGAAAATAATTTTCAATTCAACTCCACACTACCTTAAAACCGCTCCGGCAGTGTTCGCTGCCGACTCTATAATCTTAGACGAGATAACATGTATCTCTTCATCAGTCATAGTTTTCACTAAAGGCTGAATCACGACATTCACTGCCACAGATTTCTGAGACTCCGAAATATTTTCACCTTCGTAAATATCAAATATAGAAACGTCTTTTATCAGTTCTTTATCCGCCGATTTGATAGCTTGTATTATCTTGGCAGCCGGCGTGTCCTTAGATACTACAAAAGCAAAATCTCTGAAAACAGGCTGCAAATCTTCCAGCTTCAAAAGAGGTTTTTCAGAAGTTTTTTGTTTGCCTTTCGAAATTATATTGTCCAAAAACACTTCGCACGCAACAACAGGCGTGTTCTCCGGAAACTCGTATCTTAGGGTTGGGTGTATCTCGCCGAAATACGCCAGCAGCACTTTGCCTTGTTTTAAACAGCCAGACCTTCCCGGGTGATACCATGCTGGAGCTTCCGGCGATACCTGCAAACTATCGGGCGCAACACCGCAAGCAGACAATACCGCCAACGCATCAGCCTTTGCATCAAAGGCATCTACAGGGCGTTCCGTTGAAAGCCAGTTTCGCTCAGAGTGCCCTGAACGCAAAGCTCCCGCTACAGTAATCTGTTTGTACTGACCGTCATCATGAAACACAGGACCGACTTCGAACAGCGCGGAAGCATACATAGCCTTATTAGCATTCCTCAACGCTGCCGACAGTAAATTAGGTATAATTCCCGGACGCATCACAGACAAATCCGAACTGATAGGATTAAGCAGATTTATCAGCTTGGCACCTCCTGAAAAAATATTAGCTTCTTTCTCGGAAAGAAACGACCATGTTATGCACTCCAACAAGCCGCGATACGCCAGAATTCTTTTTGCAGAACGTATCTTAATGTCGTCATTATCTATTGCGCATTTTGTAACAACAGAATCTCGCGGCAGCGACACGGCCGGAATATTGTCATATCCTTTAATGCGAATAACCTCTTCCACTAAATCAGTGTCATGCTCAACATCAGGTCTGTAACTGGGCACGGACACAGAGAACGAAGAATTATCCTCAGAAACAATTTTGAAACCCAGCCTTTGCAATATAGCTTTTTGAGTCTCTGCTTCAACATCTACTCCGACATGACGTTTGCACTTGTCTGTTTTTATAGCAATAACCTTAGTTGTATCAGGCACGGACCCCGCAACAAAAAGCTCGGACACAACGGAAGAATCTGTTCCGCAAATATCGAGAATAAGTTTGGAAGCTAATTCTATTCCGGGAATAGTGATTTGCGGATCAACGCCGCGCTCGAACCTGTACCGCGCATCAGAGATTATTTGTAAGGCTCTTCCGGTAAGAGCAGTCCGTACCGGACTGAAATATGCGGACTCTACAAAAACAGAAACAGTTCCCTCATCGCACGCAGAGCTTGCTCCGCCGATAACTCCGGCAAGACTCAGAACGCCGGTGTCGTCTCCTATAACAGTCATTCCTTTTTCTAGGGTGTAAGTCTTGTTATCCAGAGCCTCCAGCGTCTCGCCTCCTTTTGCAGGGCGCACCCAAAGATTACCTTTAATTTTATCAGCGTCAAATACATGCAAAGGACGCGCTCTGTCTATAGTCAGATAATTAGTTATATCCACCAATGCGGAAATAGGACGCAAGCCTATTGATATAAGTTTCTTTTGCAGCCACTCCGGACTCTCGCAATTTTTAATATTCCGGATTACTCTTCCGACAAACAGCGGACAAGAGTTATCTCCTTTCGGAAAATCCAAACTAACGGACACGGAGCTTTTTTCTGTGCCTTCTATAGTTTCCGGCACAGAGGCTTTAAGTGTACCAATCTCTGCCGCAGCCAAATCTCTGGCAATGCCGCAAATCCCTGCGCAGTCCGGTCGATTCGGCGTGAGATTAATATCCAGTACGGGATTATCATAGCTGCCGTACGTTGCAAATTTTTCTCCAAGAGGCGCATTTGCATCAAGCTCTATAATCCCTTCGTGATTGTCTCCCAATCCCAGTTCTCTTGCGGAACACATCATGCCCTGAGACTCTATGCCTCTTATGACTCCCTTTTTCAGCTTGTCTTTGCTTGCCGGAATCACATCACCGGGACGCGCAAGTACAACTTTAATCCCGGCTCTCGCATTAGGGGCTCCGCATACTATTTGAAGAATTTCTGTTCCGGTACTCACTTTGCAGACTCGCAGTTTGTCAGCGTTAGGGTGCTGTTCTGCTTCAAGTACTTCCGCAACTATGAACGGCTCAAGAGTTTTTCCCGGATTAATAATCTCTTCAACTTCCAACCCGATAGCGGTCAGAGTCTCGCAAATCTTTTCCAAAGAGGCGTTTGTATCTATGTACTCGAGCAGCCAAGAAAGAGGTACTTTCATTTTAGAATCCTTATTTCATCAAGCTATTACCGAAAGCGGAGTTAGGAATATCAAGCGGCAAAAACCCATAGTGCCTTAACCAGCGCAAATCAGAATCAAAAAATGTTCTCAAATCAGGTATGCCGTATTTAAGCATAGCTATACGCTCAATTCCCATGCCGAAAGCAAAGCCCTGATATTTTTGCGGATCTATACCGCAGTTGCTTAAGACATTAGGGTGCACCATGCCGCAGCCTAAAATCTCCAGCCAGTCACCGAAATTACCCATCTTCAGTTTACCGTCTTTCTTAGAGCAGCCAATGTCTACTTCTGCGGAAGGTTCTGTAAACGGAAAGTAAGAAGCCCTGAAACGTATAGGCAAATCGTCTATTGCAAAAAATGCTCTCAGAAAATCCAGCAAGCACCCCTTCAAATGAGACATGTTGGAAGTTTCGTCAATGACCAGTCCTTCTACCTGATGAAACATAGGAGTGTGAGTTTGATCGTAATCGCAGCGATAAGTTCTTCCCGGAGTTATGATTCGTATAGGAGGCTTTTTATCGAGCATGGCGTGTATCTGCACCGGAGATGTCTGAGTTCTCAGCACTGTCTTGTAAAGAGATTCCGGCTCGGCATCTGGAACAAAGAATGTAGCCTGCATATCTCTGGCAGGGTGAGAGGACGGAAGATTGAGAGCTTCGAAATTGTAGTATTCAGACTCAATATCTGGTCCCTTTGCAACGGAAAAGCCCATGTTAGCGAAGATAGAAACAATCTCGTCAATAGTCTGAGAAATAGGGTGAATGCGTCCGGTATCCAAAGAGCGGACAGGCGCGGAAACATCAATTTTTTCATCTTTTAATCTGGACAGCAAAGAAGCAGCGTCCAGTTCAGCTTTCTTAGCATCAATAGCATCGGATACCATAGACTTGAGGCTGTTGAACAAAGCCCCTGCGGCTTTGCGTTCGTCTGCGGGCAGCTCTGACACGGATTTTACCAAAGCGGTTACAGAGCCTTTTTTGCCCAGAGAAGATATGCGTATTTCTTCAAGAGCAGAAAGATTATCTGCGGCAGAAATGGACTGTAGAATGGAGGATTTTAGATTTTCAACAGAGGACATAAGAAAACCCTTTTAAAAGTGTGGAGTGTTGAGAGTGGAGTGTGAAGTTAAGAATATATACCAATTCCACACTCCCAACTCCACACTAGCCCTTCTTCAGGGCTTCTTTAGCCTTATCAACAATCGCCTTGAACTCAACAGGATTCTCGGCAGCTATGTTGGCAAGAGATTTTCTGTCGAGAGTAATTCCGGAAAGCTTCAAGCCGTGCATGAATGAAGAGTAAATCATATCATGTTCACGCACTGCCGCGTTGATACGCTGTATCCATAACGCACGAAAATCGCCTTTTTTAGCGCGTCTATCGCGATACGCATAACGCAATGCCTTTTCGACTTTTTCAATAGCTACACGGAAGCAGGAATTTGCTCTGCCGCGATAAGAGCTTGCGAGCTTAACAATTTCTTTGTGGCGGGAATGAGTAGTAACGCCTCTTTTAACACGAGCCATAATAAACCTCTATGATAAGAATTAGAAAAAATTCGGAAGGAAAAACTTTTTAATGTTTTCTCCATCTGTTTTAAACAGAATAATTCCCTGACGAGCTGTACGCTTCATATCCTGAGAACGGCGGCGCATAAAGTGGCTTCTGTGAGACGCTCCTGCTTTAACACGACCTGAGCCGATGACGCGGAAACGCTTTTTGGCTCCGCTGTGGGTTTTCATTTTAGGCATTTTGGATTCCTTTTAAATTATAATTATAATAAGGCGGCAAGGCAGATTCCATTGGCACAAGTTACGCCTGAACAATAAAGCGTGATAGGTAGCCGAAAAGCTCTTAAAAGTCAAGGATAAATGTGGAATTTAAAATGTAGAATTATTTTTCTCAGATAATTTTCCATTCTAAACTTTACATTCTACATTTCAGAGAGGGTCTTATGAATTATCCAGCACAATCAAAGTCTTACCTGCCCCCCCCGCATAATTTTCTTGATGTAAGTCAAGTTTTCGATTCTTAAAATTCTGCATTCTACATTATTTAGTCTCTCTCCGAGAAAAACAGTCCCAGTCTTAAAACAATCTGATCGCTGACTTGCTTGATAGTCCTGCGCTGTGCTGCTTCCTGAGCTGCTAACTCGCCGTAAAGCTGCGAGTTCTTATTAAACGATGCCACGCTCTGCACAGTCCCTTTCAACAGCACTTGCTTAGACGCTATATCGGTTAACTCAAAATTGCCGGTCGTAGTCATCAAAACTCTTGTAGCCGTAGTATCCCGCAAAATACCTAAATCTTCTTCCGTGCTTCTGACTGTAACAGACAAATGGTACAGCGGCTTGGAAGGTCTCCCTTTCGCATACAAACTGTCTATTAAATAGTTGCGCATAATCTGTCCCGGACGATCCGGTATATTGCCTATTGATATGGCATTAAGATCCTGAACAACGTTTTGTTGAGAATCTCTTTCTCCGTACATAGGCTGAAACCCGCAGCCCGCTAAAAACAGCAGCAACACGCACACTGTGCAGGTTATTATATTCCTAGTTTTCCATTTTCCATTTTCCATTTTCCATTTTCCATTATATTACAATATTCACCACTTTCCCCGGCACTATTATAACTCTCTTCACAGCCTTGTCTCCTACAGCTCTGATAACTCCTTCTTGAGCAAGAGCCATAGCCTCTATTGCCGCATTGCCTTCGTCAACCGGCACTGTTATAGCTGCTCTTAACTTTCCGTTCACCTGTACGCCCAAAGTCACTGTATCATCAGCAAGATATTTCTTGTCTGCTTCTGGAAACGGTTCTTCTATTATTAAAGTGTTATTCCCAATCTCAACCCACATCTCTTGCGCAATGTGCGGCAGCATCGGCGCTATGAGTTTTGCTGCGGTTGCAATTCCGTTGAAAAATATATGCGCTTCCACCGGCTCTGTAAGCTCCAGCTCTTCCAGCTTGTTTGTCAGCTCTCTAAGCCGCGCCACAGCTACGTTGAAATTGAATTTCTCGTAAGCCAAAGAAACCTGCTCCACAGTCTTATGAATAGTCTTCAGCGTATTAAGATCCTTTTCCGATAAATTTACTTCATCAAAAGAGGCTTCTTGAACGCCTAAAGCTCCTGCGTCTTCTGCGAGTTTCCATAATTTATTAATGTACCGCCATGCGCCCTCGACTCCCGCCTCTGACCATTGCAGATCTCTGTCCGGAGGGCTGTCCGACAGCATAAACAATCTGGCAGTGTCGGCTCCATAGTCTTCTATTATTTTATCCGGATCTATGACATTGCATTTGGACTTGCTCATCTTGTCGCCGTGGAAAACTTTTACAGGCGAGCCGTCTTCTATCTTCGATGCGCTGCCGTCCGGGTTTTTTCTAACCATTTCCGGATACAGCCAGTGCCCGGCCGTGTCTTTGTAAGACTCATGACACACCATGCCTTGCGTGAACAGCCCGGAAAACGGCTCTTCAATATCCACATATCCCAAGTCTTTCATTGCCAGAGTGAAAAATCTGGAATACAGCAAATGCAAAATAGCGTGTTCTATGCCGCCTACGTACTGATCCACCGGCAGCCAGTACTTAGCAGTCTTTTTTTCTATAGGCGTATCTTTATTCAGCGGAGAACAGTACCGCGCAAAGTACCAGCTTGAATCTACGAAAGTATCGCACGTATCGGTTTCTCTTATAGAGTCCTCCCCGCATACAGGACACTTGGTGTGCTTCCACGTAGGGTGATTTTCCAAAGGATTGCCGGTCTTGTCAAAGTCAACATCTTCCGGCAGAAGCACCGGCAGGTTTTTTTCGCTTTCAGACACTATGCCGCAGTGCGGGCAGTGAATAAGAGGTATTGGACAGCCCCAATATCGTTGTCTGCTTATGCCCCAGTCTCTAAGTCTGAACTGAGTAACAGCCTCGCCTTTTTTCAGCACAACAACTTTTGCAATCGCTCTCTCTTTAGCCTCTTCCACGGAAAGCCCGTCCAGAAATTTGGAATTGTAAAGAGTCCCGTCTTCCAGATATGCCTTATTTTTTATAACAAATGAAGCAGCGTCCTTATCTTTGGGCAGTACCACGGGTGTTACGGAAAGATTATATTTTCTCGCAAAATCCAAGTCTCTCTGGTCATGGGCAGGGCACCCGAATATAGCCCCTGAACCGTACTCCATAAGCACAAAATTAGCTACGTATACGGGAAGCTCTATGCTGTCATCAAAAACATGTTTGACTTTTAGTCCGGTATCATAGCCCATCTTCTCTGCTGTTTCCAACGCCTCTTCGGACGTACCGATACGGCTTATCTCCGATAGAAATTCTTTTAGTTTTGCGTCTTTCTCTGCGAGTTTTAGAGCCAAAGGATGAGCACCGGAAATCGCAATAAAAGATGCTCCGAAAAGTGTATCCGGTCTCGTAGTAAATACTTCTATTGTTCCGCCGGTTGTTATCTGAAATTGCAGAGAAGCACCTTTGGATTTTCCTATCCAGTTCTCCTGCATTATTCTTACCTTCTCAGGCCACTCTTTCAGAGTATCCAAAGAAGCCAGCAGCTTGTCAGCATACTTGGTAATCTTAAAAAACCACTGGTACAGCCTGCGTTTTTCTACCGGAGCACCGGACCTCCAGCCTTTTCCGTCTATCACCTGTTCATTTGCAAGCACAGTATTGTCAATAGGATCCCAATTCACCCAAGACTCTTTTCTGAACATGATTCCGGCGTTAAAAAAATCTATAAGCAGTTTTTGCTGATGCTTGTAATAAGAAGAATCGCAAGTAGTCAGCTCTCTGTCCCAGTCCAGAGCCAGCCCCATACTGTCCAGCTCTTTTCGCATATTCTTTATGTTCTTGTGAGTCCACACAGAAGGGTGAGTCTTATTATCTCTGGCAGCATTTTCAGCCGGAAGACCAAAAGCGTCCCAGCCCATCGGGTGCATAACATTAAAGCCCTTAGCCTTTTTGTATCGAGCAACAACATCGGAAAGAGTATAGTTTCTTACGTGTCCCATGTGTATGCGGCCGGAGGGATACGGAAACATAGACATCACGAAATATTTAGGCTTAGCACTGTCTTCGGAAACAGAAAAACATTTGTTCTCCTGCCAGATTTTCTGCCACTTATGTTCCGATATTTTTGGGCTGTATCTTTTAGTCATAATAATTAAATTCCTGCTAAATCAATTCCGCTCAATTTCAATTCTTCAGTAAGCTGCTGCATCAAATTCTGAAGTCCTGTTTCAGTGTCTGCCTCTACTCTTGCAACCAGCACGTTCTGAGTATTTGATGCGCGCAAAAGCCACCAACCTTCATCTCCTTGCACTCGAACTCCGTCCGTAAGATTCATTTGCGCATTCTTTGCTGCCAGTCTTTTCTTTACTTCCTCTATAATATCGAATTTCCGAGTCTCATCAACATCTATGCGAATCTCCGGCGTGTTAATCATCTTAGGCAAAAAGTTCAGCCAGTCCTTCAACGATTTGCCTGAATTAACTATCAGTGACAACAGCCTTATTCCTGCGTACAGCCCGTCATCATATCCGTAATACTTATCTGCAAAAAACATGTGCCCGCTCATCTCTCCTCCAAGAGGCGCGCCTGTCTCTAGCATCTTCGCCTTAATCAGCGAGTGCCCTGTGCGGCTCATGTACGGCTTTCCTCCCCACTCTTTAACCTTGTCAAACAGCACTTGCGATGACTTCACGTCTCCTATGATAACAGCTCCCTTGTGCGCTGCCAGCACCTCATGCGCATATATCGTAAGAAGCTGGTCGCCTGCTGCAATCTTTCCTTCGCTGTCTATTGCTCCTATGCGGTCAGCGTCTCCGTCAAACGCTATACCCAAATCCGCCTGAGTTTCTTTTACCGCATTCCGCAAGTGCTCCAAATTCTTCGGCACCGTAGGATCCGGGTGATGATTAGGAAAAGTGCCGTCAACTTCTGCAAACAATATGGTATGCTTTCCGGGCAGCTTGTCCGCTATCCTCTGCATAACAGCTCCTGCCGCACCATTCCCGCAATCCCATACGACATTCAGCTTTTTAGCTTTAGCATTCGTGCAATCCAAATCCTTGACAATACGCTGTATGTAATCCTCGCTAACGTCTATGTCCGCAGCACCTCCTTTTTCAGCGTCCAATATAAAATCCTCATTAAAAGCGCACTCTGCCAGCTTGATTATAGCATCTCCGTATATAGAGCCGCCGTTTTCTATGTGCCTCCCGAACAGCATTTTGAACCCGTTCTGATCGGCAGGATTGTGCGAGCCCGTAACCATAATTCCGCCGTCAGTGTTAAGATGATGAGCTGCGAAATACAGCATAGGCGTAGGACACAAGCCTATGCGCCGCACTTCTATGCCTACGGAAGTAAGACCTTCTATCAGGGATTTCTCCAGCATAGGAGAGTGAGTCCTTCCGTCCAGCCCTACCGCAACGACCTTGCCGCCTCTTCGTATAAGAGTACTGCCGAAAGCCTTGCCCAATGCCAGCGCATCTTCAACATTAAGATTCTTCCCGACAGTTCCCCGTATGTCGTATTCACGAATAATAGCCGGATTAAAAGAGTGTCCCATATAGTTTCTTTCTGTATTTAGGAGTTTCTGGAAGCATCTCTGAAATCAATGGAAGAGACAAATTTCAGAGCCTCTTTTACCGAAGCCAAGCGGATAGCCTGTCTGTTTCCGGAAAACGTGCAGCTATAGTGCAGCAAAAGCCCGTTGGAAGTAGCGATTCCGAAATAGACAAGTCCTACGGGCTTTTCCGGAGAGCCGCCGCTTGGTCCTGCTATGCCGGTGACGGATATAGCAACATCGGCATTTGAGTTGTTCAAGGCTCCTTTAGCCATTTCCTCTGCAACAGGTGCGCTTACAGCACCGAACTGTTCCAAGAAGCCTTCGGAGACTCCCAGTATCTCTATTTTAGACTCGTTGGAGTAAGTAACGAATCCTCTATCGAATACAGCCGAAGAGCCGGATATGTCGGTGATAGCTCCGGACAGCAGGCCTCCTGTACAGGATTCCGCTATGGCGAGCTTAACTTTATGTTTTATGCAAAGGTCTTTTAGTTTTGTTGCAGATGCGCAAATTTCGGAGTCGAACATGGTGTAGTCCTTGTTAAAAAATTTATTCGTAATGGTATTGTATACGTACTTTTTTTACAAGGAATTTTTTTAAAGTGTGGAGTGTTGAGAGTGGAGTGTGGAGTTAAAAATATTTACTAACTCCACACTCCAAACTCCACACTTTTAATTAATAATGAGCTTGGTATTGAGTTCTATGAGGAAGCGGACAGCATTTTCATAATCTTTTGAGCGAATGTCTTTAACTTCTTTGGCTTCAAAAGCAGAAGTCAGAAT
>WRDR01000025.1 GCA_009779745.1 Alphaproteobacteria bacterium | reverse complement strand
CAGTTCAGAGGCAGTTTGTCCGCTTACAGCATAATGCAGCTTGTTCTGAACTATCTTAAAAAACTTTATTGTTTCAGGTTGTTTAGAGTCGTAATCCATGCTTGTTGCGTATAGATCCAGTACCTGCCTATACAAAACTTTTTCGGATGAACGAATATCTTTTATTCTGTTTAAGAGTTCTTTCCAATAATCGCCGCCGCCTGCTTTTTTGAGCAGGCTGTCATTCAAGGCAAAGCCTTTCCGCATATACTCTTTTAATACTTCTGTTGCCCACTTGCGGAATTGAAGCCCTCTGTGCGATTTTACGCGATAACCGACTGCTATAATAACATCAAGGTTATAGTAGTCCACCTGATAGGTTTTGCCGTCAGAGGCAGTTGTTGCAAAATTTGCAACAACTGATTTTGAGTCAAGTTCACCTTCTTCAAAAATATTCTTTAAGTGTCTGGAAATAGTGGACTTATCACGCCCGAAAAGCTGTGCAATCTTATCAAGCGGCAGCCAAACATTATCTTCACCGAACAATACTTCAACCTTAGTCTGTCCGTCTTCAGTTTGATATATGATAACTTCATTGTTATCTTGATTAGTCATTTTATTGTCCCTCTAAATCTGCGATGATTGCATCATTTTGTATTTAGTTGGATAATTATAGCCATACAAAAAATGAAAAATCCACTCTTTATTTGTGGTTTTCAAAGGTTTAGAGATTCTTGGGACAGTGTCCCAAGAATCTAATCAATCGTATATTAAACAACCAGTTCTTGATGTTTGCGGAGGTAGTTTACACGGGCATCATGGGCTTGTTGCCAAAGAGGCGTGGGTGGGTGTGCAGGGCTGTTTGTGTTAATGTTGAGAATCTGTCATTTAACACCCTTTTTCTTTTTGTCAGGAGTAGACATATTCCAGAAAATATCGAACTCTTTGAGGTAACGTTCAGTCAGTAACTTGGAACGAATAGTAATGAATTCACGCTTTCCGTTCCCGCCTGCGCGGGAATTGTACATGTTAAGAGATTCGTAGACAGAAAACAGCACCCTAACTGACTTGGCTGAATTTTTGTAAAATATGCTCTCTGAAGGCATTGGTATTAACACTCTCCCTCACCGGCTCCGGCACGAAATTTTTCAAGTCCGTCAGAGGCTCTATTTCTAAACCGTATTTCTTAAGATATCTGTTAACATTTTTGGCGAACTCGCTTACGGTTTTAGCCGTTTGTTCAAGGTTACCTTCAGAGAAATCCTTAATCCAACCAATATGATTATCAACTTCGTTTTGAACATCAAATATTATCTCTAAATTTAGTAGTTCTCTTCTATGTATTTTAATAACGCCGAAATTGCCGTCAGACGATATTGAAAACTTAACTGCTGATTTGAAGACAGCCATATAAAGCTCAGCATCAGTATAGCTTTTAATCAATTCTTCGCCCCAGAAATTAATTTCGGTTTCTGCAATACTCAAGTAACTTCTAGAATCATGGTCACATACTCGGCTTTTAAAAGTAAACTTACTGCTATCAATTTTATCTCTTTCAAAATCCAGCTCATAAATCAAAGATGTGAGTTCTTGTTCAAAATTCAACAAGTATTGTCTATGCTTTTCTCGAGTTTCCGGTGTGTACATTGCAATAATCCTTTAAATTGCATATTATATATGATAAAAATATTGGCTCTTGACTAGCATCTTTTTCTTGAGAAGAATAATTTTCAACAAAAAGGGCAAAGTTTCTGCCTCTATGATTAAACCTACACTCAGTTTCTTTCAAATGCAATAAAAATGCTTCGTCTGTCGAATGGTAATGCGTGTCAAGCCAGCCTTATCAGCCAGCTCTTCCATTTTCCAACCAAGCAATCCTCTTGCTGCTCTTATTTGTCTTCCTGTGATATTCATGTGTTGCTCCTTCTGTTCATAAAGGATACTATAATCTATATTCTTGAATGATGCAAGAACAAAAATCTTAACCATACCGACACTTTTTAACCATAAAATACACTATTCTTAGCAGATTCTATGGTAATATGTGTAATTTATAGTATGCTATATATTTCATGGAAAGAATTTGCATTCTATATGAATATTTCTCTTGACAAATAGAAATTCTGTGCTATAGGTAAAGTATAGTTCGGTATGACGGTAATGTTAAAAAGATGCCGTATTGTTTGAAAGTATTTATTTTGTTTGTAGTATAGAATGCGTATAGTTTATAGTTAGTGCATAATATAGACAAAGAAAAGGTTTTAAAATGAAAATCGAAAGAAAAAATGATATAAACAGCCTCATTGAAAATAAAAATGGAGAAGTATATATTAATAACATCTTGCCCTCTATATTTTGTGATTCTTCTTACAGTGTATCTGGTTGGAGCGCAACAATCAATTTGTTTCCAAAACTTGAATATCAAGTAATCCATGCGGAAACACCTAAGGGTATTTTTGATGTTTCAAGGCTTCAAAAAGGGATAGATGATAAACATTATTATGACTGTGACGAGTGGTACATTCTTCAGAAAAATAGAAATGGAGATATCGTTTCTGTTGTTGATTACGAATATTGTCGAGAAACTAATTATGAAAGGTTGCGGTTTATTGATTATTTGTACTCAATTTATCCTCTTGATGAGGAAGGACAGAAGCATGACTCAAGACTTTGTACCATCGCAAACAAAATAAATCAACGCTTGCATACTAATACAAGATCTGAGCCTCTTGTTGCAACAGGACCGCTTAGCGTTTTAATAAACGCACCGAATGAAAATAGTGTACCGCAAGATTTCCATGAAAAATTTTTTGAATTGTATTTTCAAAATAAACAAGCAGTAAAGTCTTTTTTTGATACAACGGCGAACTATCAATGCTCATTGGCAAAAGCAAGGCAGTATGCTGGAGTGTATTTATAGGATGCTGGCAATCAAAGAGATGCTCTTAATTACAAAATTGGAAGACTAAAAAATAGGAGCAAAGAATTTAAAAAGTTAAGAGCTTAAGAAACAATAGAGACAAACAAATAAGAAACCAAAAGGCTTTCTAGGTATTAACCGGAAAGCCTTTTTTATTTCTAAAAACAAAATTGGAGAACCAACATGTCAAAATACGATGTGCTTACGTCTATTCATAAACAGTTCAAGCAAGCTGCGAAAGAGCAATGCGAATACAAATATTCAACAGGAAATGTTTTACAAAACGACATAAAAAATGTCGGACAAAAAGATGCAGAAAATGTAAAACAAAATTCTAAAAGCTCTGCGCAAGTTGAGAGTTGTGTGAAACGCGATGCTGTTTTACATAACTCTTGCGGGTTAAAACCCGATAAAAAACGAACCGTTCATCTTGGAATAAGACTGTCAACAATAGAACGAAACATACTCGCCGGACATGCGGAAAGAAACAGCTTGACTATCAGCCAATATGCCCGCCTTGTTCTTTTAAAAAGTCCTGCCCTTGATCCGCACAGACACAGACTTCTTCTTAGAGGCTTATACTATCTCAATAAACAAGGAGCGAATCTAAATCAAATTGCTAAACGGCTTAACACTTATCCGGTATCAGCCGAAAGCGCGAAAGCAGTAATTGAAATCCAGCAAGGCTGTTCAGAAATATACGGCACTATTTGCAATGCCCTCACCGAAGGCAGACATGGCAGCTGGCTGACGGAATAATTATCAAAAGCCGGAGTTGGCTAATCACTAACTGAAAGGAGACACATAAGAAAAACAAATAACAAAACCTAACAAACACAATTATCAACTACCCCGCCGACACCTGTCTTGCGGGGTTTTTTATGGAGAAAAACATGACAGTTATACCAATACCACCCAACCCAGCACGGCACTTTACCGTGCAATCGTTGGCTAAATACTGGGGCGTTTCCCCTAGCCACATCTACAACCTTGTCAACAGCGGCACTATCCGAACGCTTCGGATAGGCAAGGCAATCCGTATCCCCGTCAATTTTGTAACCGAATATGAGGAGGCAGCATGTCAACAAACAATGATTTCTACAGATTATGGCAACACGACAACGGAGTTTGGTACATCATTTGGTCTGGTCAAAGCACAAGCTCTTCAAGAGGGACGAGACGCATATCAACGGGGACAACAGACCGCCGTGCAGCAGAACAATACCGTGCGCAATATATAGCCGGACTGAAAAATGCTCCTCCGCCACAGCAGCCTAATATAGGCTACTTGTTACGCAGATACCGCAATGAACACGGCGTTAATACAAGGTCATTAAAATCAATAGACTACCAGTTGAAAAATTTGGAACCGTTCTTTGGAGACTTGTTGCCTAAGCATATAAGCAACAACCTACTTAAAGAGTATGCAGAAATGAGAGGTGTATCTGACGGAACAGTTCTTAGAGAGCTTGGAATACTCAAGGCAGCTTTGCGATATGCAGAGGGCAATCGGTGGATAGAAAGGCAACCGCCATTTATTATGCCAGTTAGCCAACCGCCGCCTCGTGATCTTTGGCTTACAAAAGAACAAGCGGCAACATTGATCGAGAAGGCGAAATCACCGCATGTATGTCTTTTTATCAAAATTGCTGTTTCCACTGCCGCACGGTCAGGGGCAATCCTAGACCTGACTTGGCAGCAGATCGACTTTGAGAGGAGGATAATAGATTTTGGGCGAGGATACGGTAACAAACGGCGTTCTGTTGTTCCGATGAACGAAGACTTATACAAAGATTTGTGTGAGGCTCGAGAATTGGCACAGACCGAATATGTTATCGAGTATAGCGGCAAGCCTACAAAGTCCATTAAAAAGTCATTTGCCAGACTTTGCCAAGACTGCGGAATCAAGGCAAGCCCGCACGTCTTACGTCATACGGCAGCTACATGGTTGGTTATGGACGGCGTGCCGCTTAGAGAAGTAGCCCGCCTGCTAGGCAACAGTGAGGCTATGGTTGAGAAAGTTTACGGTAAGCATTCGCCGGATTACCTGAAACGGGCAGTGAATTCATTGAGATTACCTGTAAAAGACAAGCCCGTGTTACACCTGTAACACGGATTCTTAAAGCACCGCCAGCTAACTCTTTGATTTAGCTGGTGCTGCCGAGAAGGATTGAACTTCCGACCCCGTCCTTACCAAGGACGTGCTCTACCACTGAGCTACGGCAGCTTACTTAATACTACTCGGCTGAAATGTATATAACATTATGTATTATTGCAACTATTAATTCGCTATAAAAGAAAGTTTTTAATCGCTACCGTTGACCACTACCCCGTCTTCGCCTACACTTCATTACGGCGAATCCACACCTTCGCCAGCTAAGAGGGCTTTATATGATTCTGAATAACATAAATAACAGTCTATCTAATATAGGTAAATATTTACTCGACTTAACGCATCCGCTGTTCAAGCCGTATTTTCCGTATGCTTTCTGGTTCGCCTTTTTCTTCATAGCGTTTGTTTTCTCTGCGGGCAGCGATTTTGCTGCGTTTAGGGGGTATTTCGGAGATCCCGACAACTACGTTTATGCGGCTCAGGCGATAGACTGGATCAAAGGGCAGGGCTGGTACGACACTGTCCAGTACAGAATGAATCCTCCGATGGGCACGAATATCCACTATTCCAGACTGCTGACTGTGCTGTACAGCATAGACATTTTTCTGCTTTCTCTTGTTATGGGAGAGGTAAACGCAGTCATAACAGTTGCGATAATTTATCCTCTTGTTGTCTTGGCTCTGTTTCTTTTAGCTCTGCGCAAGGCGGCATCTTTGATGTGCGGCGAGTGGGGCAATATAGTTTGCTTTTTAGTTTTGTTCTGTCCCGATGTTGTAAGCAGGCTTGCTCTTGGGAGGCTGGATCATCACGGAATTGTGCTGGCTTTGACTATCCTTAGTTTTGTCTGCATTGCAGAGATGATACTAAGAAACGATAAAAAATTTGCTTTATGGGCGGGATTCTTAGCAGCGTTTGCTTTGGCTCTGGGACTGGAATCTCTGGCTATTGTTTGCCTATTCAGTCTTTTCCTCGGAATCCTCAGCGTTCTTAAAGGAGGAATTTTTTCAAAACTAGGCGTTGTTTATTCATCTTCATTATTTCTTTCTTCCGTGTTTTTTCTGGCTGTATCGAGACCTCCGCAAGACTGGCTCACCATAGACGCTTTATCATATTCGGTTCTCTTTGTTATTCTTATGGGCGCAAAAGCTGTGTGCTTCGGAGCTGTTGCGCTGCCGTTTGTGAACTCGTCTTTATTAAGGCGTATTAGTGCCGGTGCTGTTGTTTCTTTGGTTATCGCAGGCGGATTCTTTTATGCGTTTCCGTTTTTATCTTCGGGACCGTACGGAGCTTTGCCTCCTGAGCTGGCAAACATCATATTCACTAATGCTGCCGAGGCTTGGCCGCTTTTCCTGCATTCGAGAGACACTTTAATGATAGTTCTCTTTGTCATAGTTTCTTTGCTTATGATAAGTCCGGCATTATTTTTTGCAGTTAAAGATGAAGACCATAAACGCAGAATCATATGGAGCGGTCTTGTTTTGATTTTGGCGGCGTTGTTTGCGTTAGTTTGTTTTTATCAGATACGATTTATGATGTATGTTTCTGCGTTCTCGCTTATCGGCGTTGCTGCCATTATCAAGAAAGATTGGTTATACGGCAGAACACTATTCCATAAATTGCGTCTGACTTTATTCATTATACTTTTGCCGGCTTATTTTGTTTTGTCGGATTCCGTGTTTCCGGATTTCAAAAACGATCCGGCATTGATTTACTCAAAATCAGAAGATAAAGACAAGAAATGCGACCATTTTGCTTTGGCAGAAGTGCTGAACAGATTTAAGACTCCGTATACTATCATAAATACTATGGATACGGTTTCTCCGGTGCTGTTCCTCACAAAGCATAGTATTCTGGCATCTCCTTATCACACTAATTTAACCGGTAATTTAGATGTGCATAATTTTTTTACTACGGAAGACGAGAACGTTGCCAGAGAAATAGCCCTCAAAAGAAACGCTAAATTAGTAGTTATCTGTACTGCATTCGGGGGTTATTATGTGTATCAGAAAACGCTGCCGGAGAATGCTGATTTGAAAAATACATTCATTCAGCGTTTAATAGACGGCTATATTCCGTCATGGCTGAGGAAGGTGGAGGATAAGGGGTTGGGAGGATACTTAGTTTTGGAAATTGAAAATGGAAAATGGATAATGGAAAATTAGGTGAGGAAAATAATTTTCAATTTTCCATTATCCATTTTCCATTCCTAACAAGCGGTTCCCAAGTATTCTCTCTGGCATTCTGTCCCGCTAAGAGTCCTATGTGTCCGGTGTCAACAGATATGTGTTTTGCTTTATCAGATACGGCTATGGCAGATTTTTCCGGAACTATCTTGTCTTTCTTTCCGGTAATAATAAGCACAGGCTGTTTTATGTTTTCAGGATTTATACAAACGCCGTTTATATTCCATTTGTTCTTATAACAATAGTTATGCTTATACCAGTCTATGAAGCACTCGCGTGCTGCCGGAAGCGTTAAAGGCACTCCGTCATTCAGCCAGTCTTCCGTTAAAACAAACCGGACTGCCTCTTCGCTGTCCTGAGGCATTTCCGAGAACTTAGTAAACTTGCCGAACGAGTGCAGCGGATTGCCCATAGTGAAAATACTATTCACTGTTTCCGTAGGCACAACTACATCCCTGTTCATAGAAGACATTAAAAGCTGTTTTAAAAATAAGGCTCGTGTTTCTACAACCGAAGAATCTTCAGCACTGTCAGCGTGAAAATCCCATGGAGCTGCAAGCAGGCTTAGACTCTTAATGCTGTTCGGTTTTAGTAAAGCAAGAGCCGCGGAAAGCGTTCCGCCTAAACAATATCCCAGCACATGAACAGGCACATTCGGATATTTCTGTTCCAGAAAATCCACGACCTTACAGAGCCTCTCTGTAACATAATCAGACATAGAAAAAGAAATTTCTTCTTTAGAAGGCTCGCCCCAGTCTATGAGCAAAGGACGCAGATTTTTGTCGGATAAGAATTGCAATAAAGAATGCTTCGGCTCTATATCCAATATAGTATATTTGTTTATAAGAGAAGGTATCACAAGCACTATAGGATTAGAAATACCAGCAGGAGAATAATCCAATAGCCGTGTCCCGCCTAAAGAAAAAACAGACGGTATATTATACTCGGAATACAAAGCGTCTCTGTGCGCCTGGTGGTTTTGATACAACCGTATTCCCAGCATATAGCGTCTTGCTCTTATGAGAGTCTCCTGCATTATGGCGGCGGAAAGAGCCTCGCTATTGTTTGGATTCCAATTGTGCAAGCCGTCTTTCAAGCTCTGCAACCCTAAGGGCAAGCTGAGCAACGTGGAGAGAGTCTGAGTCGTATGGAGAGCTGCTCTGAGACGGATTTTGCGGAGCGGAGGGCTGTTCTGAGTTTGCTGAGGCATTGACTGTTTCTGGTGTAGGTTGCTGTTGAGGTTCTTCGGGTTTCACGGCATCATTAGTAGAATCGGCAGGTTTAAAACCGTTCTGCAAAAACTTAGCCCAGTCCGCAAAAAGCCTGCGCTGAGGCTCTAAGAACTTAGTGAACTCTGAGCGGACCTCGGGGTTGTTAGCGATATTGGACAGATGCTCCTGCCACATATCGCAGGCTTCTATTGCCAGTGCGTTGAGATCTGGTTTCTGATTGCTTTTTTCATTATTATTAGGATTTTGAGTATTCATATATTTTTCATTATAAAATTAAGTGTGGATTAAATTGATTAAGGCAGGTATATAGTATTACAAGAAAAACACTTAAAATCAACAAGGATATTTCATGGAAACGCAGAAACCTGTTAAAGACGCAGAGAACTTTAAATTTGACATGAGACCGCACGTGCTCATAGTATGCGCCGATTTTTACCCGGAAATAACGGAAAAACTGGCAGAGGGCGCAACGCAAGTTTTGGTTAAAGCCAAAGTAACCTACGAAAAAATAACTGTTCCCGGAGCATTGGAAATACCTGCCGCCATAGCCTTCAGCATGAGGTCTTTGGATTTTGATCCGCTGCGCCGCAGAAATGACGGCTATATAGCTTTGGGCTGCGTGATAAAAGGCGAGACTATGCATGACGAAATAGTAGGCAGGGAAAGCGCAAGAGCACTACAGGATCTTGCAGTGCGAAGAACTATCGCCATAGGAAACGGGATTTTGACTTGCAATACTATGGAGCAGGCGCAAGAGCGCGCAGACGTGAATAAACAAAACAGAGGCGGAGCCGCAGCAATGGCGTGTTTGCAGATGCTCGAGCTGAAACAAAAACTAAGGTTAATGACAAAGCGCAGGTGGGTTGTCGGACCGCAGGATAGGTAATAATGAGGAATTAGGAATGAGGAATGAGGAATTAAAAAAGTTTTCAGCAAAAACATTAGCGAGGCTGGCTGCAGTGCAGGCTTTGTACAGAGTATCCGTGTCCGGCGAGGACATTCTGGACGTTATAAAACAGTTCATAAAAAATCCGGAAGTGCTGTTGGAAGAGACAAGAACAGTCATGGACATAGACACAGAGCTTTTCAGCCTCATCGTCAAAGGCGTAGAAAAAAACAAAGCCGACATAGACTCTATGATAGAAGGAGCTGCAAGCAATAAGACCCAAGCAAAAAGATTTGAATTGCTGTTAAAAACTATCCTGCGCGCAGGCATATTCGAATTTATGGAAAATCAAAGCGTTCCAAAAGACATTATCATTAATGACTATATGGAAATAACTCACAGCTTCTTTAATGCAAAGGAGCCTGCTTTGGTTAATGCGGTTTTGGATAATATTGGGAAAAGAATGTGAAGTGTTGAGAGCGGAGTGTGGAGTTAAGAATACGTACCAATTCCAAACTCCACACTTCACACTTTTAAGGTCTCGTCATAAAATCTATGACTACGTTTGTGTAAACGCCTTTGCCGCAAGCAGCACCTATTCTGGCTGTGGTTTCTTGTTTTGACGGAGAGAACGTAGTAACCCAAGATTCCGAACCTTCAGGGTTAACATACACGCCAAGCAGCCCTACATTAGAGAAGTCGTACCTCCCGAAATACAAAGATAATTTGCGGCATACGGAAGGCGGAACCACCGTGTAGATTCGAAAACTGCGGTTGTCAACAGCCAGAGCCTGAAACTTGCCGTTCCAAGGGTTAACATGCATAGGCTGTCTGGGAAACAGATTATCACCGGATAACATGTCCAGTATATCGTCATTAGCCGTGAAATAAACAGCAGGGCGGTTTTTCAGAAAAACCTTAGCAGCCCGAGGAACAGAGAGAATTAAATTAGTCCCGTCTATGAAACGCTTGTTTTCAATAACAGACTTGATAGATATAACAAAAGTACCAATAATAATGATGACTATAAAAGGAAGAGTGACTATAAAGAGGGTAGAGCTGTTGGTTTTCATGACAGAAAGAAGAGTTAAGGGTTAGAATGTTAGGTTTAGAATCACTGCCAAGTCTTAAAGAAACGATAATAAAAAACAACCTTTGGGCAAAAAAAGCTCTGGGGCAGCATTTTTTATGCGATTTATTGCTGATGAGGAAAATAGTTAAGCTGGCAGGGGACTTGAAGGGCTGTTCCGTTATAGAAATAGGAGCCGGTCCCGGAGGACTTACCAGAGCTTTGGCAGAAAGCGAGGCTGAAAGAGTAGTAGTAATCGAAAAAGACGCAAGATTTATACCGGTAATAGAAGAGATAGCCGCTGCTGCAAAAGGAAAAGTATCTTACGTAATAGAAGATGCGCTGAAAACAGATATGGAGACTATAGCGGCAAAGCCCAGGGCAGTGGTTGCTAATCTGCCGTATAACGTGGGATCAGAGATTCTAATACGGCTGCTCAGAGAAATAGCAAAGAGTTGGGAAGCATACAGGAGCATAACTCTTATGCTCCAAGAAGAAGTGGTTGACCGCATATGCGCTAAGCCCTCAAAAGAGGCGTATGGAAGGCTTTCCATCATATCGCAATTTTATTGTGAAACAGAGAAACTGATGGTAGTGTCTCCTGAAGCATTTACTCCGCCGCCTAAGGTGAAATCCGCTATAGTCAGGCTGGTGCCTAAAAGCGAAAGAATGGCGGGAGTATCGTTCGAGGCATTAGAGAAAGTTACAGCCTCTGGGTTTGGGCAAAGAAGAAAAATGCTTCGCTCCAGCCTGAAGGCACTGGGAGGGGAAGAGCTGTTAATAAAAGCCGGAATAGAGCCTACATTAAGAGCAGAGAATCTTAGTATAGAAGATTTTGGAAAACTTACAAAATTGATAGGGAGAACATCATGAGGAAGAATAGAATAATGTATATAGTCGTATTAGCGGTAGTTGTAGTTGCCGGATTTGTTCTGTATCTGGGCGTTGCGGATATTAAGCCTCAGGAAAGAACGGTACAAATTTCCGTAGAGTTATAATGCCAGACTTTCACCCTCAGACAGATGCGTTTTTAGATATGATGTTTGCAGAAAAAAACGCAGCTAAGAATACAAGAGCCGCTTACGCTGCGGATTTGGCGTATGCGAGGGATTTTTTTCTGAAAAAATGCAAAACAGATATTACCGGGGCATGTGAAGAAGACATAAAAAAGTATCTGAAGTCGCTTTCAAAGTATGCTGTGAGGACTCATGCAAGGAAGCTAAGTGTGCTGCGTCAGTTTTATAAATTTCTCTGCTCGGAGAAAATACGGGAAGACAATCCGACAAGATTCATAGACGCTCCTAAGAAAGGAATGGCTTTGCCTAAGTGCCTCAGCGAAAAGGACGTAGACGGTTTGTTCAATGCGGCATATAAATATAAGGGGGACGAAGGAGTAAGGCTGCGCGCAATGCTGGAGCTTTTGTACTCTTCCGGATTGCGGGTGACCGAGCTTGTAGGGCTTCCGCTTAGGTCTATACAGTTTGAAAGAGGCGTAGTTTTCGTGCGGGGCAAGGGCGACAAAGAGCGGATTGTACCTATAGGAAAGCCTGCTATGAAAGCTGTTAAAGAATGGCTGGGGGTCAGGAAGAGAATCTTGGGGGATAAAGCGAATTCTTCTCCGTTTTTGTTTCCTTCCATGACTTTTAAGTACGAATCTAAGCCCAGTTTCAAGACGGCTGCGCATATTACTAGACAAAGGCTGTTTCAGCTATTAAAAGAACTGGCACAGGGAGCCGGGATTGACCCTAACAGGCTTAGTCCTCACGTTGTACGTCATGCGTTTGCCACTCACCTCATAGAGCACGGGGCTGATTTGCGCAGCGTGCAGAGTATGCTGGGGCATTCGGATATTGCTACTACACAGATATACACTCATCTGGCGAACGAGCATTTGATGAAGACGGTTATAGAACATCACCCTCTGGCTAAGAAGAAAATTGAAAATGGAAAATGAAAAATGGAAAATGGGGAAGGATATTCAGGGGGCTGTAATAGGCGTGCTCGGAGGGTCTTTTAATCCTGTGCACATGGGGCATTTGGAAATCAGTTTGTATGCTAAAAAAATAATGGGTTTGGACAGAGTTTTTTGGCTGGTTTCCCCGCATAATCCTCTTAAAGATATGAAAGATATGATGAATTTTGACGATAGGCTGGAGCTGGCAAGGCGGCTTGTTGAAGAGAATCAAAAAAATTCCGAAATATTCGTATCAGACATAGAAAAACAGATAAATACAGTTTATACTATTGATACTATAGAAAAAATGAAGTGGCTTTTTCCCGATACAAAGTTTGTATGGCTAATGGGCGCAGATAACCTGATGCAGATACATAAATGGAAAGACTGGGAAAGATTGTTTCATTTAGTTCCTATGGCCGTGTTCAAGAGAGGTGCGGAGAATTCATCTGAGCTGCTGCAAAATACAGTAGCAGGACAGCATTTTAGAGAGTATTTTAAACCGCCGGAATCTGCTATACAAATAGCGAGAGCCTCGGAGAATCAATTACCGTTGTGGACTATACTGGATAATTCTGTGATTAATATATCGTCAACTCAAATCCGAAATGGAGTTTAATATGAAAGCGAAGAAGAAACCTGCAGCCAAGAAAAAAACTGTAGCCAAGAAGAAGCCGGCGGTGAAGAAAGCCGCAGCTAAAAAAGCGGCGGCGAAAAAGACATTAGCTAAGAAAAAAGCGGCAGCTAAGAAGATAGTTGCAAAGAAGAAACCAGCGGCTAAGAAAGTTGTAGTGAAAAAGGTTGCGGCGAAGAAGAAACCTGTTGCAAAAAAAGCAATAGCCAAAAAACCTGCAGCTAAGAAAGCAGTTGCTAAAAAGCTGGATCACAAAAAGCTAAAAGCAAAAAAAGAAGCTCTTAAAAAAGCAATCGGCAAGACTCCTAAGATGATAGGCGTAATAGACAGCCGGTCTGTGGAGTTGCCTGAAAAGATGCTGCAAAGGGCTGTTGCGGTTCTCGAAGACAAACAGGCTAAAGACATCATAGCCTTCAATATAAAAGAAGGCAGCATAGCTGATTACGTGATTATTGCGTCCGGAAAAGGAGAGCGGCACGTTGTTTCTCTGGCAAATTATTTGCAAGAGGCATTTGAGAAACTGGGAGTTTCTAAGGTCAGCATAGAAGGACAAACAGAAGGAAGCTGGGTGCTTGTTGATGCCGGAGACGTGATAGTTCATCTGTTCGTGCCGGAAGTAAGAAAGCTCTATGATTTGGAAAATCTGTTTAGTAAATCACAAGTCTCGGAAGACGATTTCTCTGAAATTGAAGAAGAACTAATGAAGGAAATGGCAGGTTTAATAGACAACATGTCTGATGATGATGAACTGGAAATAGAGCTTGTATATGAAGATGATGATTCTGGCGATAGGGAAGGCTAAGGGAGCAGAGACTGCTTTTATTGACGAGTACAAAAAGCGTCTTGGCGATGCTGTGTCTATACAGGAGCTGGTATATTCTAAGAATCTCCCTCCTGAAGAACAGAAAAAAGCAGAGGGCGCGCTTATACTTAATGCCATACCTAAATCCGGTTTTGTAGTTCTTCTTGATGAACACGGCAAGAACATGACCAGCAGAGATTTTGCCGATAGCATTCAGAAATGGGAGAGTCTGTCCGTAAAGAATCTGGTTTTTATTATAGGCGGGGCCTTCGGCGTTTCTGATGAAGTGAAGCAAAAAGCAGATGCTGCAATAGCATTCGGGAGCTGGACATGGGCGCACAAGCTGGTGCGGGTAATGTTAATGGAACAGATATACAGGGCGAAACAGATACTACAGGGGCATCCGTATCATAAGGAGTGAGGAATTGAAGGCTGCAGTGACAGCCTATTCCTATGTCTGCCCATTGTTAATGTTTTGTTTATTTTTCTTTTGTTATAATTACGCCGGTATGTTGTTATGATTAATCGTAATTTCTTTACAAAGAGAAAGAATTGGACTTATGAGCAGATTATCCAGCAGAAACAGTGAGTTATATCTCACCCCCCCCCCCCCCCCCCCCCACACTGTATAAAAAAAAAAATTATCTCACTTTTT
>WRDR01000024.1 GCA_009779745.1 Alphaproteobacteria bacterium | reverse complement strand
GTTTATTCCTTCACAGCCCCACTTCCAAGTGTTTGCGTCCAGAAGAACCGCCGTAGCATTTCCGGCGGCGCAAAGGTTTACAGACAACGGTTCAGTGGCTATAGCCACTCCGTTTGCAGCTCCACAAGCACCGTTTGTTGATTTAGGTGCTGTGCAGTTTGCGGTCAAGCCGCCGCCTGAGCCTTCGCATGTCCACTTCCATGTTTCGCCGTCAAGAGCAGCCGCTGTTTCGGTTCCGGCAGAACAAAGGTTTGCTGTCGGAGCTGCAGATACAGACACGCCGTCCGCACTGCCGCAAGTTCCGTCTATTCTTACCGGAGCGGAACAGGTGCTGACAGTAGTACCACCGTTTATTCCTTCACATGACCATGTAAAGGCAGTTCCGGTGGAGGCAACTGTTGTGCTGTTTCCGGAAGAGCAGAGGTTTGCGGCCGGGGGGGAAGTGACTCCGACTCCGTGAGCGGCTCCGCAGGCACCGTCCGTTATCTTGGGAGCGGCGCAGGTGTAAACGGAAGCTCCGCCGCCAATTCCTTCGCAGCCCCATTTCCAAGCGTCTGCGTCCAGAAGAACCACCGTAGCAGTGCCGGAAGAGCAAAGATTTGCAGCCAGCGGTTCAGTGGCTATAGCCACTGCGCTTGCGGGTCCGCAAGCACCGTCTGTTGGTTTGGGTGCCGTGCAGTTTGCGGTTGTGCCGCCGCCGAGTCCCTCGCAAGTCCACTTCCAAGTTTCCCCGTCAAGAGCAGCCGCTGTTTCGGTTCCGGCAGCGCAAAGGTTCGCTGTCGGAGCCGCAGATACAGGCACGCTGTCCGCACTGCCGCAGGCACCGTCTACAGGAGGCAGCTTGCCGGCAGAGCAGGAAACCGACAAACCGCCGTTAGACCCCGGGCAGTCCCAAGTCCACGGACCGTCACCGCTGACCGCCGGAGTGCTTCCGTCTTCACAGAGGTTCGCAGCCGGAGCAGCATAAACATCAACATCATTCGCACTTCCGCACACCCCGTCTACCGGAGGATACGTTCCGTCCCACCCGCACTCGCCGTGCTCGCTTAAGTGCGCGGTACAAGTACTGCTGGCAGTGCCGCCGGCAATGCCTTCGCAAGTCCAGCTGAATCCGGTTTCCGTTGTTGTAACTTCGCTTGCAGTTCCGGTTGCGCACAGGTTCTCTGTCGGCGGATCATCAAAGCCGTCTTCATGCGCACTGCCGCAAGTGCCGTCTATTTTCTTATCGGCAGAACATGCTGCGGCGATGCCGTCATACAGTCCTTCGCATGTCCATGTCCACCCGGTCTCACCGGCAATAACTTCCGTATCGGTTCCTGTTGCGCAAAGACCGGCAGCCGGTGCAGAGTACAACGGCACTCCGTCCGCTGCTCCGCAAGTGCCGTCTACTGTTTTGTTCACCGTACAAGCGGCAGCGTCACCGCCGTTGATGCCGGTGCAAGACCAAGTCCATTTGTCCACATCAAAGGTAACCGTAGTATTGGTTCCCACACTGCACAGGTTTTCCGCAGGCTCTGTAGCCGGTTCTGTATAAGAGTTCGTGTTGTCAGCACTTCCGCAAACGCCGTCTATCTTCTTCGGCGCAGAGCAGACACCGCTTGCTATTCCGCCGCTTATGCCCTCGCATGTCCATTTCCATGTGCTGCCGTCTTGAGTTACCGCCGCAGGAGTTCCGACACTGCACAAATCAGTATCCGGCGCAGTGTGTATCGCTACTCCCGCCGCATCGCCGCACGCTCCGTCTATACTCTTGGCCGCACTGCAATTCGCACTGGTGCCCTTATTGGTTCCTCTGCATGTCCATGTCCACGGATTATCTCCCAAAATTCCCTCTGCAGACAGCCTTCCCTCAAGACACAGGGTTTCTTCGGTCTCGGTTCCTATATCATACGTAGTTTCAACTCCGCATCTTCCATTTTCCTGTCTCAATGCAAAACAATGTTCGTGGTACTCTACGCCAATGCCCAGACAGCTCCATGTAAACGCACCTCTGCCTGCGGTTACTATGCTAAGCGTTCCGGAATCACACAAATCCGTTGTCGGCTGTTTCGCTACTACTGTTCCGTTAGCCCTGCCGCACTTGCCTGCCCCTGTTACGAATGTTCCTCCGCCCCCAAGTCCTGCCCAGCCCATATCTCCGCCCCAATACCCTTCAAACATATCCAGTTCCGTATTATACCGTATCATGCCTATGACAGGCTCTGTCGGTCTCTGGTCTGTTACGCCTACGGATATTATTATTGCTCCTTTGTTGCGTCCTGCGTCTAATGATGCTCTGGCAACGTCTCCGGTACTTACATTCAGTCCCGGCATTGTCCAGTAGCCTACTGTATCGTCCCCTATTTTAAATATTATCCCGTCCTCGGTTACTATTACCGCTCCTCCGCCTTCAACCTCTATTCTGTCCGTTATTATATCCTGATAGTCGTATCCCGTTATTCTTCCGTACTCATCTACGCTGAATATATTGTATCTGTTGTTGATGAGTGCAGACGGTATTGCAGTGTTGCTGTGAATTATCGGCAGGCGGTCGCTTCTTATGCTTACTCCTCCTCCGGTATCGCTTCCGAACAGGTTGTTCAGCGCATCTGCTGCCGTGCTTGCGCTTGTTCCGCCTCTTGCCATGATTAAGGGCGTTCCGGTTCCCGCTGCTCTGAATAAATTATCCAGTGCGCCTTCCGCTGTGCCCGCGCTTGTTCCTCCGTAGATTATCGGCAAAATTCCGTCTATGCCTCCGTTGCCTCCGGTTAAATCTACGTTTCCTCCTATTATGTTTCCGGTTACTATTATGTTCTCAACCGTAAGATTTGTCATCTGACCGTTGTCGGCAGTTATGCTTCCCGTTATTACCTCAGTGCTTTCTACTCTTCCTATGTATCCTCTGCTTGCCCGTATTTCATCGGCACTTACTGCGCCCGAGAATACTCCCTCGTCCCCTTCTATCCTGCCGCCTCTTATCAATCCGGTATTTATTCTTCCGGCGTTAACATCGCCTGTAAACGTTCCGGTATTGCCTGTTATGCTGTTACTTTCTATGTTCCTGTCTACTTTTAAATTTCCTGTAAAATGACCTTTTCCGGCTCTTAATTCATCTGTTTCTACTCTGTCGCTTCTTATTTTGTTGAATATGCCCTCGTTGCCGGTTACAGTCCCTCCTATCGTAACATCACCTTTAAATACTCCTCCTCCTGCCTCTATATCGCCCGCCGTTACCTCTCCCGTTGCTTCCAGCGTTCCGGTCGTTACTGTTTTTGCTCTTATCGCATCTTTTTCCGCATACGATACCGTGTTCCCTCTTACTATCAAATCCCCGGGCACCCAGATGTTGCCTCTTGTATCAACCCTTACTCCTCCGCCTGCAAACGAAAGCGTAGTCCCTTCCTCCCCTGTGTCCCTGCCCCAATCTCCGTTGGTATCCGTTATAAGCCCGCTTGACACCTGCCAGACTGTTGAACTCTCAGTTACATTCGTGCTGTCTCTCATTATGCTGTAGTCGTCACCTTGCGCTCCCTCTCCGCATCTGGTCTCTATTGTGCCGTTTACTCCGGCAGATGTTACCTGATACGCTCTTCTCTCTTCCTCATTGCCGCTCATTTTTCCCTGCCAACGGCATACAATGTAATACCTTCCCCAAGGATCCAGCTGTTTGATTCCCAATTCATTTCCGAATATCCCCACCTGTACAGGCAAGCCCCCTACGCCGCTCATAAAATCTTCTATAGTCCCGCTGTAGTTTATCGGCAAATTCGGCACTCTTGCGTCTTTTTCAGGGATTTGCCTTAGTCCCTGTACCACATTCACGCAGTTCAAATCCTCTATGCCTTCCAGTCCGGGCGGGCATATAATAGTGCCGTCTGCGTCCATCACGCTAAGTGCCGCCATTGTTTTGTCCGCTGCGTCAAGGTCGCTCGCCACTCCCACGGAATGCGTAAGTTCTATGCTGCTTTTTAGACTCTGGATATAATTATTGTACAGCACTCCAAGCGCTATTCCTATCAGCGCAAGCAGATACAATACGGGCGTTACTCCAAAGCCTTTGTTCTTTTTCATTTTGTTTTCCAGCAGAATCACTTTAGATTATTTAATATTAAGTTAGGTTAAATATTTTTAAAAGTTTTTTTTAAGGAGTCATCATGACCTCAGCCTTCTTCGCTTCAAGACTCGACTCCATAATCCCTTCACCTACTCTAGCTATCGCTAAACTAGCCGCAGAACTAAAAGCTCAGGGCAAAGACATAATCCCTCTTTCCACAGGCGAACCGGATTTCGACACTCCGGACTTCATCAAAGAAGCCGCCTATGCCGCCATAAAAGCAGGCAAGACAAAATACACTCCCATAGACGGAACTCCGGAACTCAAAAAAGCCATAGTCCAAAAATTCAAGTCAGAAAATAATCTATCCTATGAAGTGAACCAGATTTCCGTAGGCGCAGGCGGAAAACAGGTCATTTTCAATGCGTTCCTCGCTACTATCAACCCCTCGGACGAAGTTATCATTCCTTCTCCATATTGGGTTTCATATCCTGACATAGTTCACTTGGCGGGAGGAACTCCGGTATTTCTTCCCTCAACTCCGGCAAATAATTTCAAAATATCGCCTGCTGATTTGGATAAGGCTATCACTCCGAAAACCAAGTGGTTCATTCTTAACTCTCCCAGTAACCCCACAGGCTCCGCTTACACTAAAGACGAACTGCGCCAAATCGCTGACGTACTGCTCAAACACCCTCACGTGTTCATTCTCTCGGACGATATTTATGAACACCTCATATACGATAACCTCGCTTTCTATACTATCGCCCAAGTCGAGCCGCTTTTATTACCCAGAACCCTAGTCGTAAACGGCGTTTCCAAAGCCTACAGCATGACGGGCTGGCGTATCGGATATGCTGCCGGCGATGTGGAGCTTATCAAAAAAATGTCCGATATTCAGGGGCATTCTACAAGCAATCCCTCTTCCATAAGCCAAGCTGCTGCTGTCGGTGCTTTAACCGGAGACCAAAGTTTTTTGAAAGACTGGGTTTCCATTTTCCAAAAACGCAGAGATATTGCTCTTGCCGCTCTCAATTCCATAGAAGGTCTTTCGTGTCCGTGTCCTTCCGGTGCTTTCTATCTGTTCCCGGATTGCGGAGCTTTGTTCGGCAAAAAACTGCCTTCCGGTAAACCTGTAACATACGATTCCGATATTGCAGGGCTGCTTTTGGAGCACGGAGTCGCAGTAGTCCCGGGCTCTGCTTTCGGGTACCCTTCCGCTTTCCGCCTGTCATATGCAGTCTCGGAAGATACTCTCTCAAAAGCCTGCTCCAGAATAAAATCAGCCATATCCTCTTTGTCGTAACATGTTTTTTCCTTCTTCTCTTGCAACGGCTTTTTTAAAATTTATGCCTGTGCCTCTTGTGCAGGCTGTAACGGATTTGGCTCTGCTTCATATCAAAAACAAGCACCCTTCTCTTTTTTCTAATCTCAAAGCCCTGCCTAAATCTCAGATTCTTATCGAGCTCTCCGATTTCCCCTTTTTTATGCTTTTCTCTTTCGGGAATAAGGCTGATGCTTCTATTGATATTCTCGATCCGTTGGATAGTATGGGTTACACTACCAAAATAAAAGGAAGCCTCGAAACTCTTCTGCTGATGCTGGAGGGAAAAACTGACGGAGACGAAGAATTCTTCTCAAGAAGCATTCAGATTTTCGGCAATACCAGCTCTATTGTCTCTTTCCGCAATGTGTTGGATAGAGAAGCCATTTCTCTGTATGACGATATTGTTGCTCCTTTAGGTGCGTTTGCCCCTTTTGTTATCTCTGCTTTAAATATCGCCGATAGTTCTTTCTCTAAGTTATCGCCTATGTTTGTCTCTTCTTGGAATGATTTAAGAAAATCAAAATGATGGAATTAGTCTGTCCAGCCGGCACTCCTGCCGCTCTAACCGCTGCTGTCAATGCAGGAGCAGATACGATATACTGCGGATATAATAACTGCACTAATGCAAGAAACTATCCCGGACTCAATTTCTCTCAAAAAGAAATGACAGAGAGTATTTCTTTTGCTCACTCTCACGGCGTGAAAGTTCTCATCGCCGTAAACACTTTTCCTAAAGCAGGCGAAGAAAAATACTGGCACCAAGCCTTGCATGATGCTTTTGAGGCTAAGGCTGATGCTGTTATACTCGCTGACATAGGCGTTTTGGATTATGCGACTAAAAAATTTCCTAAAATGCGCCGCCACTTGTCTGTTCAGGCTTCTGCCGCTAATGATTTCTCTATTGCCTTTTATAAAGAACACTTCGACATAAAACGCGTAGTTCTTCCCAGAATTCTCTCCATAGAAGAAATCAAATCTCTCATCGATAAAACAGGGCTGGAAACAGAAGTGTTTGCTTTCGGAAGCGTAGGTCCTATGTCCGAAGGCAGATGTTTTCTCTCCTCTTATATTACAGGGCTTTCCCCTACCAGCGAAGGCGTATGCGCGCCTGCTTCTCATGTTTCTTACAAACCTTATGACAACGATACTATCAAATCGTGTTTGGGTGATGTTACTCTCAATCATTTCTCGAAAGATGAGGCGGCTCCGTATCCTACTCCTTGCAAAGGCAGGTACAAAGTCAATTCCAAATCTTTGTACTTATTCGAAGATCCTGTAGGCTTGAATGCTATGGATATTCTTTCTCAGCTCAGAGATGCCGGAGTTACAGCCCTCAAAATAGAAGGACGACAGCGCAGCAAGGCTTATGTGGCTCAGACTGTTGCTGCTTTCAGAAAAGCATTAGATAGTTCCTCTCATAAGTCTCTTGCAAGAGCGGCTGAAGGAGGCTCTGAAACGTTTGGTGCTTATAAGGCGGGCTGGAAATGAAAAAGCATAAATTAACTCTGGGACCATTATTTTTCAACTGGAATGCTGACACCAGACGGGATTTCTATTACAGGATTGCAGATGAGTCTTTGTTTGACACTGTGTACTTAGGTGAAGTTGTTTGTTCTAAACGAGAGCCTTTTTATGCTTCTGTCATGCCTTCAATCTATGACCGCTTATTAGCTTCCGGAAAGAATGTTGTTGTTTCTACTTTAGCGTTGGTTTCTTCGGAAGCTGATTTAGCACACATCAAAAATTGTATTGAACAGAATACTCTTATAGAGGCTAATGACGTTGCGTGCCTGCAGGCTCTCGGCGGAAAAACCAAACACGTCATAGGTCCTTTTATCAATGTGTTTAATGAGTCTACCTTAAGTTTTCTTGTTAAGAACGGAGCTTACCGCATAGTCTTTCCAGCAGAGATTCCTTTTTCTTCAATTAAAAAGCTGGCTTCCAATAAGAATACTGAATTCGAAGTTCAGGTTTTCGGAAAAAGCCCTCTTGCTATAGCTGCGAGATGCTATCATGCCAGAGCTTCCGGCATCAAAAAGCACGAGTGTAAAATTATCTGCGCTTCTGATGAAGAAGGACTTAAGGTTTCCTCTTTAGACAATCAAGAGCTGTTTTCTGTGAACGGCACTCAAGTACTGTCGCATGGGTATACTGTACTTTTGAATGAGCTGCCTTTGCTGCAAAAAGCAGGAGTAACTCATTTCAGATTATCGCCTCAAACTGTAGATATGCCTGCTGTCTGCCGCATATACAGAGATGTTTTGGATTCTAAAACAGTCCCTTCGGAAGCTATAATTAAACTCAAAAAGATTACTAAGGATACTCCTTATATAAACGGGTTCTTTCATGGTGTGGCTGGAATGGAATGGGTTCACATTCCACATTCGTAACGATGTGTGACTCATAAAACACATTTTGTTATAAAGAATTAATGTTGGATTCACTAAGGTAAATTTGTTCTTAACACAGAGTCTTCTGTTATGTATCTTTTAATTATTAATTCGATTTGCCTTTCTCTCCAACTTTGGAACTCTTCCTATCATGAAGCAGCCCGCCTCTAATAACAGCGATAATGATGCTATATCCGAAGATGTTTCCTTAAATGAATTATTCGCTGCGTTCGGCAATGCCTTAGTCGGTGATGATTCCTCTTATGATTACGATGACGACTCTCTTTTTGATGAAAATCTTCTTTCCGCTTTATCCAATTTCAAAAAAGCCTCTCATTTAAATAATCTGCAAAAATATTCTCTGTTCTTAGGCAGCCCAGATGTATCCCGAAGCCCTGCACACAGCGTTTTAGCTCAGAAAAAAGAAGACTGGGATATGGTGGCTCAGCTTTCCGGGTACGGACAGGAAGATTTCGCAGATGCCGGTGCTGCTCTGCCTCTTACCCGCCAAGAAATAGAGTTTTTCCTCCGCAATCACCGCAGCGTAAAACATCACATAATCCGGGATTTCTTTGCTATTCAGTCAAACCTCCCCTCCCCTCTGGCAGAGCTTTACGGTCTTTACCGCTATAGAGCACGGATAGATGCCGAAGCTGCTTTGTTTATTGCTCAGTCTACTCTTTCTACCCGTCTTGCGTCCTCTATGGCTAAGATTTTGTCTCTGGGGGCTTTTGCCAACGGTATTGAATACGTCAAACACCTGACAGTCACTTATTCCGTTCCTTGTGCTTTTGATACTTCGTTGGAAATTACAGCCGCCAATATGGAGGCTGAACGCCGTTTGTCTTTGTCGCCGGATCACCCTGCTCATTTGCTGCGTTTGTCCTCTAACGATATTGCTGTTCTCGCTTCCGTGATTGCTGAAAACAACGCATTAAGTTGTGATGAGTTTCTGGAAAAAGCTAATTTTTTGGCAGAGGCGTACCAAGATGTCTATAGACTTCCTACCAGACAGCGCTTACACACTGCTCTCAAGGAAGGAGATGTTCCGTGGCATACCTTCTGGACAAAATCTCTTATCGAGGCGTATAAAACTCTTTTGCCGATCTGGGGCGATGATATTTAGTTTTCAGCTTTCAATTTCCGTCTTCTCGTTATTAGCCCTTATCGCTACATAGACCATGCAGAAGTATATGGTGCTGGCTGCCCCTATAAGGATGCGGCATGTTTCGCCGCCCACACCCGCTATAATGGTGAATGCCGGACGCAGAATGCTATTGTCAACGCCGGCATATAATAGCCCCAGAGCGGGCAAGAAAATCAATAATACACCGCACAATCCTATGACAACAGCAAAAATAATCATTAGTATTGCATTATTCCAAAAAATTTTCCACTTATAGCCCTTGGTCATACGGTAGCTTTCCTTAAACGCAGGTCCTTTCTTCAGCGCCGATATCGGAAGAACCAGCGTAAGCGCATAGAGCAGCCGTATAAAAACAACTGCCATTGCTAATGCTAAAAGCACCCCGCCGGCAACCGCTACCACAGAAATACCATTAGAATACAGCGCATACGAAGCACCCAGCAAAAGCCCGACAATAAATCCAAATAACACAACCAGCAAAGCCAGTAGAACTGACCGCCACCACCATCTAAAGAATGATCTCGCAGAGTAAGACGGGACAGAAGCGGAAACATCAGGCGTTTCGCCTGAACTTGCGCCTGAATATTTATTTGGATTCTTCAAAAACATAACCGTAAACACCCATATGGCAATCATTGCGGCAAGCCACTTGGCAGCACCACACATAATAACCAATATCAGTGTCCCTATTGAGGGCTTTTCAGCCTGTTTATCTGAAAACCCTTTTACCAGCTCTTTCACGGCTTCGGGATCATAATTGAGCACTTGAAGCACTTTCAAAGCATCTTCATTACCCTTGAGTTCTCCAAGCAAGCTCCTGACATCAACGTTATGTTTCAGTACCCCAAGTGCTTTCTCAATTTCATCAGAGGATCCAAACTCAAAAGGCGTGAAGCGGCTCTCCGCTATTTTCTTAGCTTCATAATCAGCCTTAAGGCGTTCAAGCTCTTTTAAAGCATTAGGATTATTCCTGACGTATTCGAGTGCTTTCACGACATCAGGATTATTCTTAATGCGCCCAAGCGCAGGATTATCCTTGATGCGTTCAAGCACTTTCATGGCTTCAGGGCTCTCCTTGAACAGCTTAACGGCTTCAGGATTATTCCGCATTATCTCAGGCACTTCCGCGGAAACGGAATTATCCTTTTTGAGGCTTTTACCCGCTTTCAGCTTATCGCCAACCGTCAGTTCCGGCACCAGCGAGAAACAAGCCAATACCGCAATAAACAGCAGAACTGTTTTTTTCTCTTTTACAATAAAAGACCACCACGTGCGCAAGCCTTGTTTCCACGTAGGGATTATAGATTTTTTAGGCTTGTCATTATCGGAAGGAGTCATAGCTGTATTATTCTCCTTATTAATTGCAGTAAATAAAGGCAAATATACTGCAAAAGGTTGTATAGTCAAATACTTTTATTATTTGATTGCAAGTAAAGGCGGCTTTGTTATAGGTTCTTTTTAATGATTGAAAGTTCTCAAAACCCTGTTTTCAAAAAAGTGTCGAGTCTTGCTGCTTCCAAAGGCATCAGGAAAGAAGGGCTTTTTCTGCTTTCAGGAGAGAAGCTTGTTCGGGAGTTTCTTAAGTCTCCTAATTTAGAAATAGTTTACGAGATAAAAACTCCCAAACATGCAGCGATTAGCAACAGCCATGTTATAGATTTCAGCAAAGAGCTTTTTGATAAAATAGATGTTCTCGGGACGCACTTTAATATTTTAGTTCTGAAGCTGCCGGAAATTCCGTCTTTAGACGAGGTTTCCGGTTATGCTCCGAAGGGTCTGGAAGTCCTGTCTCCTCTTGGAGACCCGGGCAATCTCGGAGCTTTAATACGAAGCTGCGAGGCTTTCGGAGTGTCTCGGCTGCTCTTGACCGAAGAGGCTGCCAATCCTTTTTTACCTAAGTCTGTAAAGGCATCGGCAGGAAGCGTTTTAAGGCTTCCTATTGTAAATGTTCCGGCTTTGTCTTCTTTTGCTGAAAACTCCGGTATTTTTGCGCTTGATATGGCTGGAAAGCCTATTGAACAGTGCGATTTTCCTAAAAACCTATTGCTTGTACTCGGCGAAGAGGGTCCTGGCATTGGACACGGCGGTTTTGCAAACAAAATCTCTATTCCCACTGCTAACGTAGAAAGCCTCAACGCAGTAGTAGCCGGCAGCATTGCTTTGTTTTGTATTTTTAGGGGCAATCCTAGATAAAGTTGATTTCTAAGCAAGAACCCTCTAGGATAATGTTATATGCAAACGAAAGGAAAGGACCACAGATGATTATTGGCACAATCAAGGAAATTAAAAACAACGAAAACCGAGTAGGCATAACGCCGGCAGGCGTATCTGCATTCGTTGGTGCCGGACACTCGGTTCTTATAGAAACAAACGCCGGCGTCAACAGCGGCTTTTCCGATGCCGACTATACGGCAGCCGGAGCAAAGATACTGGATACTGCCAAAGATGTCTGGTCAAAAGCCGACATGATTATCAAGGTGAAAGAGCCTATCGCCCAAGAGCGGGAATTTCTCAGAGAAGGCTTAATATTGTTTACATATCTGCACTTGGCTTCTGAACCGGAACTTACCAGAATTTTAAAGGATTCCGGCGTTACAGCTATCGCCTACGAAACTGTGCAGGTCGGGAATACGCTGCCTCTGCTTACTCCGATGAGTGAAGTTGCCGGCCGCATGTCTGTTCAAATAGGAGCGCATTTTCTTGAAAAGTCCAACGGCGGAAAAGGTATTATGCTGGGCGGTGTTCCGGGCGTAAAAAAAGCCAGTGTCGTTATTATCGGCGGCGGAGTCGTTGGCAGACACGCAGCTAAAATGGCTCTTGGCCTTGGAGCTGATGTTATGATTATCGATATTAGTGTAGAGCGGCTGCGTGAGCTTGATGACGTGTTCTCTATGCAGCTGAAGACAGTAATATCCAACCCGTATAATATCGCTGAAGCAGTCAAGAACGCAGATCTGCTCATAGGCGCAGTACTCATTCCCGGCGCAAAGGCTCCTAAGCTAGTGACTCGAGATATGGTCAAGTCCATGCAGCCCGGTTCTGTTATTGTTGATGTTGCTATTGATCAAAGCGGCTGCATAGAAAGCTGTGATCATCCGACCACACACGCCGATCCTGTCTATACCTATGAAGGCGTTTTGCACTATACGGTGGCGAATATGCCCGGCGCAGTAGCCTGCACATCTACGCTTGCTTTGACAAACGCAACAATGCCCTATGCTCTGGAAATAGCAAACAAAGGCGTTAAAAAGGCAATCCTAGACAATCCTGCACTCAGACTTGGTGTGAACGTTGCCGGCAGCGAAATCACGCACGAAGCCGTAGCAAAAGACCTTGGATATACGTACATTCCTGCCGACAAGGCGTTGGATAATATTTAAATAGAAAAGAATTTATCATGACTAAGACTCTTTCAGATATTCGGCTTTCATTCCTAGACTATTTTGTATCAGAGGGACACACACGGATAGATTCAAGCTCTCTTATCCCTACCAATGATCCTTCTCTTATGTTCACTAATGCCGGCATGGTGCAGTTCAAGAACGTCTTCACCGGTGCCGAGTCCCGCCCTTATAAAAGAGCTACTACCGCTCAGAAATGCGTAAGAGCAGGAGGAAAGCATAATGATTTGGAAAATGTCGGGTATACTGCCCGCCACCATACTTTCTTTGAAATGCTTGGCAATTTCTCTTTCGGCGATTATTTTAAAGAAGAGGCTATATTTTTTGCGTGGAATTTTATTACTAAAAATTTGCACCTAGACAAAGAGAAGCTCCTTGTTACAGTTTACCACCAAGACGAAGAAGCTGCTGCTCTTTGGAAAAAAATCGCAGGTTTTCACGATAGTAAAATCATAAAAATCAAGACTGATGACAATTTTTGGCGTATGGGCGATACGGGTCCTTGCGGTCCCTGCTCCGAGATTTTCATAGACCAAGGCGAAGAATTGTTTGGAGGTCCTCCCGGCTCTCCTGACGAGGACGGCGATAGATTCTTAGAGTTCTGGAATCTGGTTTTCATGCAGTTCGAAGAGCTGGACAACGGCACTCGCATTTCTCTGCCTAAGCCTTCTGTTGATACCGGAATGGGACTGGAGAGAATTTCCGCTATCCTGCAGGGCGTAAAGTCCAACTATGATACCGACCTGTTCAAAAATATTATTTCTTATATTTCCAATTCTATAAATATTTCCGTGACTCCTCAAAATGCCGCTTCTTTCCGCGCAGTTGCCGATCATTTGCGCTCGTGCGCCTTTCTTATCTCGGACGGAGTACTGCCAAGCAATGAAGGGCGTGGCTATGTTCTGCGCCGCATAATGCGCAGAGCAATGCGTCATCTGCACATGCTCGGAACATCGGAACCTTCTATGTTTAAGTTCGTGCCTTCTCTTGTTTCTCAGATGGGCGATTGTTATCCTGAACTGGAGGTTTCTAAGAATCTTATCTCCGATAACCTAAAGCTGGAAGAGTCTAAGTTTAAGGCTCTTTTAGGGCGCGGGCTTAAACTGCTCAACGATGAGAGCGGCAAAATAAAGTCTGGAGGACAACTTTCAGGAGACGTTGCTTTCAAGCTCTATGATACATACGGCTTTCCTTTGGATTTAACTCAGGACGTTCTTAAATCTCAGAACATAACCGTTGATACGGGTTCTTTTGATAAGGCTATGGAAAAACAAAAGGCTCTTGCAAGAGCAGCTTGGACCGGCTCCGGCGATGTTAAAGCCTCTAAGATATGGTTTGATATACGAGACAAATTCGGAGCTACGGATTTCTTAGGTTATTCTACGTTGGAAGCAGAAGCTCTGATAAAGGCTATTGTTGTTGATGATGCCTTAGTTGACTCTGCTAAAGAGGGCGACAGCGTTGCTTTTGTTGTAAATCAGACTCCTTTCTACGGAGAATCCGGCGGTCAGTTAGGCGACATTGGTCTGGTTTTCAAAGGACTTAATCATGACGCTGTAATAGAAGTGTCTAATTCCTCTAAAGAGGCTGTTCTTTTTTCGTCCGGAGTCATAGTTCATCATGGGACTGTAAAGAAAGGCTCATTCGCTGTCGGAGATTCAATAATTCTCAAAGTAGATGCTGAACATAGATTACAAATTGCCGCTAATCACTCTGCTACGCACCTTCTGCATGAGGCTTTAAGGCGTACTCTCGGCAATCACATTGCTCAAAAAGGCTCGCTGGTCGCTCCTAACCGCTTGCGTTTTGATTTTACTCATAACTATTCTATCTCTCAGGAAGACTTAGACACTATCGAAGATGAGGTCAATCGTATTATACTCCGGAATACTGAAGTTAAAACCTCTATCATGTCCCCTGATGAAGCTGCTGCGTCAGGAGCCAGAGCTTTATTCGGCGAAAAATACAGCGATGAGGTTCGCGTTCTTTTCATAGGTTCTGATGACAATACGCACTACTCCATAGAATTATGCGGAGGAACTCATGCAAACAGAACCGGCGATATTGGTTTTTTCAAAATCATTCAGGAATCCGCCGTGTCTTCTGGAGTCCGCAGAATAGAAGCTCTTACCGGAAAATCTGCTTTTGATTGGGTGCGGGCTCAGACTGCCGTTGCTAATTCTATTGCCTCGCATCTTAACTCTTCTATAGAGACTGCTCCGGATAGAATCCTCCAACTTCTCTCCGAAGTCAAAAGGCTAAACAGAGAAAACTCTGATCTTCTAAGAAAAGCTGCTTTGGCTTCAAAGGACTCTTCAAACGATGAGGGCTTTGAAACCATAAACGGTATTCCTTTCTTAGGAAAGATACTAAACAACATTCCGGCTAAAGAGCTTAAGCCCATGGCGGACGAGGCCAGAGCTAAATTCAAGTCCGGAGTAATCGCCCTTGTCTCTTCTTACGAGGATAAAGCCTCCATAGTCGTTTCCGTGTCTCCGGACTTAACCCCGAGGGTAAACGCTGTTGATATAGTCAAACTGGCTGTAGAACATGTCGGAGGCAAAGGCGGAGGCGGCCGTCCGGACATGGCGCAGGCAGGAGGAGCTTTGGCTGATAAAGACAGCATGTCTAAGGCTATGAATGCTATTAGAGCTAGTGTGGAGTGTAGAGTGTAGAGTTGGGGAATACGCACTAACTCCACTCTCAACACTCCACACTTTTTTTACTCCCAACGTTCTGTCGCATCTTTGGCAAGAGTGTCTATGATATTAACACACTTCTCATGCGTTCCTGTCAAAGACTCTACCAATTCGGCAAACTGCTTTTGTGCGCTCTCAACTTTTATATTCAGCTCTTGGGCTACGCTGTTGACAACGTTAATCTGCTCGGCAGCTTCATTTTCGCGAACCCTAGTCTCTTCAACTATACGCTTTGATTCTTCCGCCAAATGCCTGACTTCTATAGCCACCACAGCAAAACCCTTGCCGTGCTCCCCTGCTCTGGCTGCTTCAATAGTCGCATTCAGAGACAACAGATTCGTCTGGTTTGCAATCTTCACAATCTCATCGTTGGCATTACTGAAGTTATCAATAGTGCTGGCTATCTTAGTGAGATTCTGATTAAGCTGCTCCGCCACCGCAACCAGCTCTTTCAAAATACTCTCCTGCACAAATCCCACCTGAGAAGAGTTCTTTTCCACCTCAATCAGCAAGTTGCGTATTTTATCCGCAATGAACTGCATATTGGAAGACAAATTGTCTCTTTCAGCTTTTTTCTCTGCATCGGACGCTTCCTGTGCAATCTTTCTTTCTTCCTGATCTTTCAACTGCCTCTCTTCTTCAATTTCAATTTCTTTTTTGTCATAATAGATGCAGTTATGCCTGACGTTCTTTCCATGCAGCACGGCTGCTGCAAATTTCGCACAGCTGTTGTACCCGCACGCCGTACAGTCAATCCTTCTTGTCTCGGCAGTAGTTTTGTGGAGAGAATTATATATATCTTCCAAATCCTTACTGTTAGTGCTCTCACCGCTTGTATTCACAGTACGATCGGTGTATGTCCTGCAAAAATCACTCAGCCTCAGATTCTTCTCACACCAATCTTCGAAAAAGTACCCGTCTTTAGCCTCGCCCCACTTTTTACTCTTTACTTTTGTCTGTTCCGCGGCTTCTGCTTTTAGTCTGTTAATTCTGGCATCCACATCATTTATATCTATGTTCCTGTCAGTACCGGTTCCTAAGTTGCAGCCGAACTCACAATTCAAAATATCAACAACTACAGGCACAGGCTTACCTCTGGTTACTCTGTGTTCATAGTTTTCCAGATATTCATACGCAAGCTCGGTTCCTTCCACCTGTTTGACCCACAAGCCTTTGGTATTATACTTTTGCCCAAGCTTAGCGTAATGCTCTACGTTCTCTCTTAAGCCTCCCGGGCGGGAGTATGCAAGCCCCAGTCCGCACGCAGGCTTATTATCAAACTCCACCTCTGAAAATTGAGAGAAGTCTATATTATTATCTTCAGCATATTGCCTTATCTTAGAGTATGTTACATTATACTGCATCAAGCCTCTGTTGACAGGATCGTTAATCTCATCATATTTCGCTATACATGGAGAGATAAACGCCAAATCGTCTGTACAATTATCATACTTGCGCGCCCACACTGCCGTACACATCATAGGGCTGTGGACAGGACACAGTTTATTCCTTATATCCGGACGATATTTTTCCACGTAATTGACTATAGCAGGGCATGGCTGGGCAACTACGCTATCGATTTTATTGTCTACAACTGCCTTAATATACGCCCAAGTCGTTATATCCGCACCAAACGAGACATCATAAAACTGCTTCACCCCGCAGTTCTTCAAGAAACCAAACATTTTCTTATAATTAGGGAAATTATACCTTACCGCCGGCGCAGCAACTATAGATATTCTCTTGCCCACTCTTAAATCATTAAAGAATCTTTCCGTATCATCTTTATAGTCTCTCGAACCATGCTTGCACGCCTTGACACATGCCCCGCATTTTATACATTTTGAATTATCTACCTTTACCTTGCTTCTATCCCCGGACATTACTACATAGTTGGCACCCGGTATAGGACATGCAGCTATACATTGATTACAGCCTACGCATTTATCTTCGTCCACAGTAATTAAAGCAGAATCTTTGGTATTATTTGATGCAAAGCTATTCATAATTATCCTCTGGTTATTAGTTGCACTAACGACTCGAATATGGTTAATGCTAACAGCCCTTTCACATATTGCAACATATTTCTGTATGCAGTCGGGAGGGGGGGGGGTGTATCCTGAATTAGGTTGAATATTTGTTCCGCCTAGTATAGGACAAACAGATAACATTTATCGAAGATAGTAAGGGGGTTCTGTAATGAAAATAGTTGTTCTTGGGGCCGGTTATGTAGGTTTAGTCTCCGCCGCTTGTTTTGCTGAATTCGGCTTTGATGTTGTTTGCGTCGATCCTATTAAAGAGAAAATTGACAGACTGCTTGAAGGGATAATGCCTATTTACGAGCAGGGACTCGATGAGCTGGTTGCGAAAAACGTGAATGCAAAAAGATTGAGTTTTGCCACTTCCTTAGCTGATTGTTATAAGAACTTTTCTGATAAGATTTCTGCGATATTTATAGCTGTCGGCACTCCTACCCGCGAAGAAGACGGACACGCAGACCTTTCATTCGTTTATCAGGCGGCAGACGACATTGCCAAAGTCCTGCCGGAAAACAGCTTTACCGTAGTTGTAAACAAATCTACTGTTCCTATCGGGACCGGCAGAGAGATAGAAAGGATTATAAAGTCAAAGAATCATAAGGCTGACTTTGCCGTAGCATCTAATCCGGAATTCCTAAGAGAGGGCACTGCTATTTACGATTTCATGCAGCCGGACAGAGTAGTTTTCGGCACTGATGACCCTAGAGCCGTAGATGTCATGAATGATTTGTACACGCCTTTGCGTGCGAGGAATGTTCCGGTCCTGCATATGGCTTTGGAGTCTTCCGAGCTTACGAAATACGCTGCCAATGCTTTTCTTGTGACTAAGGTAACGTTTATCAATGAAATCGCCGACCTTTGCGAAAAAGTAGGCGGAAATGTTCAGGACGTTGCTCACGGCATTGGCATGGATACCAGAATCGGCTCTAAGTTTTTGCAGGCTGGTCCGGGCTACGGAGGCTCCTGTTTCCCGAAAGATGCTCTTGCTCTTGCGAAAACAGCCCAGTCTTTTAATTCTCCCGTAAGAATCGTAGAGACTGCTATTGATATAAACCACAAGCGCAAAGTATCTATGACAGAGCGCGTTATTGCGGCTGCCGGAGGTTCTGTAAAAGGCATGAAGATTGCTGTTTTAGGCGTTTCTTTTAAGCCTAATACCGATGATATGAGGTATTCTGTAGCTCTTGATATGATACCGGCTCTTCAGAAAGCCGGTGCTACTGTTCAGGCGTTTGACCCTGTTGCTATGCACGAGGCTGAGAAACTTTTGGACGGCGTTATTTGGGCGGACTCTTCTTACGAGGCTGTGAAAGGAGCTTCTATAGCGGTGCTTCTTACGGAATGGGACGAATTCGCTTCCTTAGATTTTGCAAAAGTCAGACAAGCAATGCTTGCTCCGGTCTTGCTGGATCTCAGGAATCTTTACAATCCTAAGGAAATGAGAGAGCTGGGATTCTCGTATCATTCTATTGGGAGAAGCTAGGTTAATATTCCTTCTTTATGTGGATTAGTTTCGTCATCGGCAAACTCCATTGGAACAAATGCAATTGGAACAGCTGCAAGATCCATAACAATATTGGTTTTGGTTTGTGCCGCTGTACC
>WRDR01000023.1 GCA_009779745.1 Alphaproteobacteria bacterium | reverse complement strand
AGCCGAACAATTTCTATTCGTTCCGCCATACTGTCCGTTGCATGACCACGTAAAAGTCGTAGCATTAGTTGTTACTGCAGTTGCCGTCCCAGTTGAACAACGAGTAGTTGTGGGTGCAGTTGTTCCTCCATGCTTCCCTTGGCACTCCCATGTCCAAGTACTACCTGTCTGAACAAGATTCGCAACGGTTCCGACTTTGCAAAGAGGTGGGGTAGCTGCAAATGCCTGAGAGGTTAAAAAAATGCAGAATGTAAAATTTAGAATGAAAAAAGTAAAGTCATTTCTACATTCTAAATTTTTCCAGCTCCTCACTAATCCAACGCCTTTATTATCCCCTCGCACACTTTCTTAGCGTCTCCGAACAGCATCATAGTATTAGGTCTGAAGAACAGTTCATTCTGCACTCCCGCATATCCCGATGCCATAGAACGCTTCACAAACAATACTGTCTTAGCCTTCTCTACGTCCAATATAGGCATTCCGTATATAGGAGACTTAGGGTCATTATATGCCGCAGGATTTGTCACGTCATTGGCTCCTATCACAAACGCTATGTCCGCCTGAGCAAAATCTCTGTTGATTTCTTCCAGCTCAAAAACTTCGTCATAAGGCACATTAGCCTCTGCCAGCAGCACGTTCATATGACCGGGCATTCTTCCTGCTACCGGATGAATAGCATACCTCACGTCTACGCCTTCTTTCTTCAGAATATCAGTCATTTCCCTGAGAGCATGCTGAGCCTGAGCCACTGCCATGCCGTATCCCGGAACAATAATAACACTGGCGGCATTCTTCATGATAAACGCAGCGTCATCGGCAGACCCAACTTTTACCGGCTTGCTGTCTCCTCCGGCACTTATGCCCGCATCATTGGAATCAGAACCAAATCCGCCCAGTATGACGTTGAATATAGAGCGATTCATACCCTTGCACATGATGTAGCTAAGTATGGCTCCAGACGCTCCGACCAGAGCTCCGGTGATTATCAGCAAAGGATTTTCCAGAGTAAATCCAGTAGCAGCCGCTGCCCAGCCTGAATAACTGTTCAGCATAGAAACAACAACAGGCATATCGGCTCCGCCAATCGGCAGTATCAGTAGCAGCCCCAGAAGCAAAGAGACTGCAACAACTGTCCAAAAGCACGCGGCCGCCAGTTCAGGAGCAGAACTGTTAGCAGCAACCAGCATTGCTATTCCTCCTACTATTACCAGTCCCAACAGCAAATTCAGCTTATGCTGAAAAGGAAATACCAACGGAGATCCTCCCATAATTCCTTGCAGCTTCATAAACGCTATCACAGAACCGGTAAACGTTACCGCTCCTATCGCTACTCCAAGCCCTATTTCTATCAGGCTTCCGGACCCTATTTCTCCATTCACCAAAAGCCCGTAAGCCTCCGGGTTCAAATACGCGGAACCAGCCACCAAAACTGCCGCAAGACCCACAAGAGAATGAAACGCCGCCACTAACTGAGGCAGAGCAGTCATCTGTATTTTCTTTGCTACTATCGCACCAATACCTCCGCCCAGCAGTATTGCCAGTCCTATTGCAAAATACGAACCCGCACTCAACAGACACAATGTCGTTACTACGGCAAGCGTCATTCCGAATATGCCGAACATATTTCCTTTTCTGGCACTCTCCGGCGAAGACAGCCCTCTTAGCGACAAGATAAAACATATGCCCGATATTAAATATGCTAAAGAAACTATTGCGCTCATCTTTTTACCTTTTCTTTGCCTGTTGCTTTTTTCCTGTACATAGACAGCATTCTTTCAGTAACAATAAACCCGCCGAATATGTTGATGGACGCCAGCACTACTGCGGCCAGCCCCATATACCTAGACACGCTCATTTCAATAGGTCCGGCAGCCACCAACGCCCCTACTATAATCACGGACGATATTGCATTCGTCACTGCCATAAGCGGCGAGTGCAGCGCAGGCGTTACCTTCCATACCACATAGTACCCCACAAAACACGCCAGCACAAATATCGTCAGTCCGGTTATAAAAAAACCATCGCCTCCGGATACCGATACAGTGTCTAAAGTCATATTCTGCAGTTTATCAGCCAGCTCCATCGATATATCCGCAAGCTCTCTATGCTCGTCCGCCATATTCCGCAGTTCTATTATTACATCTTTCAGTGCCATATTTTTCCCCTTTATTCTATCAATATCGTTATAGGCGCTTTCCTAGTCGTTGAAAAAAACAATCCGTCATACTCCGTTTCAGGCGCATGTACGGTTTCCTTTTTCACCTGTACTTCCTTTCTCCCTTCATCTCTCAGCTTCCAGCTCAGATTTACCATCATTTCAGACATTTTCATCTGTTCTTTCTCAATCGCTATAATGCCGGCATTCTCATCATTCAGTCCCTGCTCTAACTCTCTCACGCTTCTTCCCAACATTACAAACAACACCGCACAGCACAATATAGAAAACGCTATACTGGCAACCCAGCACAGCACTACCCGAGTCTTGCCATAAATATCAACCGGCATTAATTACCCTCCGTGTCTTCTGGCTGCCCTTCAGTTTCCCCATGCGCCTCCGTATCCTTGCTCTCTGTTTCAGGCACCGGATTCAAAAATGCCGCTCCGGTCACTGCTTCATCTGTTGCAACTCTCATCTTCCCGTCTACGAAATTCTGAAGCCGCACTATCTCTCTAAGCAGTTTATCCTGCCTTAACTGTAGCTCTGCTATGTTCTCAGCGTTAGCACTCATCTGCACGCTTATCTGCTGTATGGCACTTCCAAAAATCACAAATAAAAACGAACAGCATATTACGGATGTCGCTATGCTGGCTATCCACCATAATGTTAATCTTAGTCTGCTCGATAATTCCAATGACATTATCTCTCTCTCCTTTAACCGGCACTCACGAATTTAGAATGCACTATACTTCCCTGATGAGTCAACGTCACTTCTCTTATTATCTCATCGTTCCAGTCCAGCACTATCTTCCCGGTCTCCTTATCAAAAATCGCAGCTATGAAGTTATACAAATTCCTAGCATACAGTGCAGACGCATCTGTGGGTACGCGGCTGGGCATGTTTCTGTGTCCTACTATTTTAACTCCGTGAGCCTCGACTACCTGTCCGACTTCGCTTAACGCACAGTTACCTCCCTGCTCTACTGCTAAGTCCACTATCACAGATCCCGGCTTCATAGTCTTTACCATTTCTTCGTTCACCAATATCGGCGCAGCTCTTCCCGGTATCAGCGCAGTACAGATTATTATATCCTGTTTCTTTATTGTCTCCGCTATTAACTGCGCTTGCGCAATTTTGTAACCCTCGCTCATCTCTTTAGCATAGCCGCCGCTGGTCTCTGCCTCCTTAGTTTCTTCATTTTCGACCATTACAAAAGCAGCACCCAGACTCTCCACCTGTTCTTTAACAGACGGTCTCACGTCAGTAGCGGACACGACAGCTCCCAGTCTTCTCGCAGTTGCTATTGCCTGCAGCCCTGCTACTCCTGCTCCCATTACAAATATTCTTGCAGGCACTATTGTTCCGGCGGCTGTCATCATCATCGGTATCACTTTGCCGAAATGCTCTGCCGCATCCAGCACTGCCTTGTATCCGGCAAGATTAGACTGGCTGGACAGCACGTCCATTTCCTGCGCTCTTGTAATACGAGGCATGAACTCCATAGTCATTGCCGTTATGCTCGCCTCCGCATATTTTTCTATGTCTTTTCTGCTGTTGTAAGGATTGAGCATGCCTATCAGAATAGCCCCGCTTTTCAGCATTGATATTTCATCTATGCTTTCCGTATCGTTCATGGGTCTTTGGACTTTCAAGACTATATTGGCGTCCTTAAGCAATTCCGCAGCATCAGGCACTATGCTTGCGCCGGCAGCTTTGTACATCTCATCGCTGAACATAGCGTCTTTGCCCGCCCCTGCCTCTATGGCAACAGAAAAACCCAACGCTTGATACTTCTTTACCATATCCGGAGTTACTGCGACTCTGTACTCATACGGACGGCGTTCTTTCGGCAATGCTATTTTCATGTTTAATATCCACAGGAATTACTAATTAAAACAATAGGAAGACGCATACACCCTCATCGTTTTACGAATCAGGTAAACTTTGATTATAGTACACCAATTCTCCTTAAACCAGAAGCTATTAACTTTATCAGTTGATAACTGTTGCTGCTGTGCAAAAAATCTTGTTTGACTCGCTGCAATGTATTATAAGGTGTCTCTTATCGGAGAGTAGCTCAGCCTGGTAGAGCACTGCCTTCGGGAGGCAGGGGCCGGAGGTTCGAATCCTCTCTCTCCGACCAATTGATTCAATGGGTTATTTTTCCGCCCTGTTGCAAAAAACATTACAGGTGTAATGTTTCGAATCTGTTTCCTGCCCAAAGCAATTTTTCAAGGTTCCGGCATATTGTTTTTTACAATGCGCAAGGCACCAACAGCTCTTCTCAAATAATCCGGCGAATGTTTGCCATAAACCTGCTCAACCATGGCTTCGCTATTGCCGAGAAGTCTTCTACCTCTCTCAATGACACGCCGTCCATGACAAGCCAAGTTGCTGCTGTGTGGCGCAAAACATGAGGGCTTGCTTTGATGCCGCAATCACTGCAAAGCTGCCAGAACGACCCTTTGACAGATTTAATCCGCCTGCCGTTGAACTCGATGACATTGTCTGTTTGTGCTAACTCCCGTGCGGTCATTAAGGCATTATAAACATCATCATTCATCGGGACAATAGCTCTACGCTTGTTTCCGTGCCCTGCCCCAAAATCTATCAATCTGGACTTAAAATCAATCTGAGACCATGTGAGGTCAAGAATTGCTCCTGAACGTGCCGCCGTTGATACGGCAAGTAGGATAAAAAGCTTCAGATGCGATGCCTTTGCCTTTTCAAGTAATAAAGCCACCTGCTCCCGTGTAAGCCACAAATCCCGCGGCGGAGGTTTACGAACAGGCATTTTGAAAGTTGGTATATTAGAAATCCATCTATTCCCAGCAGCATATCGCAAAGCCGCCCTTAATGTACCAAGCTGCCTTAAAATCGTTCCATTAGAATTATGCCTATGTTGTTCGGCATATCTCTCCAACAGCTTGTTGCTGATATGACTCGGCAGCAAATCTCCAAAGAAAGGTCTGAGTGCCTTAATATGAAAATCAATCGTTTCAATAGACCGAGTTTTAGGACCATGTTCATGTCTGTAGCAATCTAACAAATAACCAATCGTTGGCTCAACAGATGGAGCTAGGTTATCTAATCTTGCAATGAACTGTGAGCGGAATTTCTCAGCAGTTTTCCAATCCGTTGTTCCCGTTGAAATGCGTCTTGTCTGTGTGTGAAAATTCCCTGATGTGAGTTCAACACGTTCGTTCCAGACAATATAGATTGTTCCGTTTGAGTGTTTCCAAAAGCGATATTGTTCTTGCATAGTCCTTGACATGTTGCCTCCTCATATTCTGTTACGGAAATTGTAGGTATGCGGATAGCTTTTCCTATCCGCAGGTAACGTATTGAGCCTGAATGGATCAGGTTGTAGATGTGGCTAGGGGAAACACCCCAGTATTTAGCCAACGACTGCACGGTAAAGTGCCGTGCAGGGCTTATTGGTATGAGTATAACGGTCATGTTTTTCTCCATAAAAAACCCCGCAAGACATGTGTCGGCGGGGTGGTTAATTAAAATTGTGTTTATTTGTGTTTGTTGGGTTCTGGTTATTTGTTTTTTCTTTTCTGTTTTTATGTGCCTCCTTATAGTTAGCGGTTGTATAATTTCATTTAATGGTTAGCCAGCTCTGGCAATTTGATAATCATTCCATTGTCCGCCCTTCTGATAGAGCTTGCCGAACAGAAGTATGCGCATTCAGCAACGACCTAGCCAGCAAGGAAAGATGATCTTTCCCCTGATAAGGATTAAGAATACCTGCGTTCAAATGTTTGGCGATTTGGTTTAGGTTACTGCCTTGCTTGTTTAGCTCGCTTTGAATGTTAATCAAGAGCTGGCGTTTGGCTGGGTCAATAGCAGATACATATCCCGCACCTAAGACAGAAGCACGGATATAAGCGTTGACGCTCATATTCAGTTCTTGAGCTTTACCTCGAATGATGTCGAGTTCTCCCTCACGAAGTCTCAGTCCATGAGTATAGGATTTCTTACATTGGGGTTCGGGGAAACTCCCCGCAGAGTGAGGTGCAACCACATGTGCGACAGAATGTGCGACATGTGGTGCGACCGAACTCTCAACTTGCGCAGAGCTTTTAAAATTTTGTTTTACGTTTTTTGCATCTTTTTGTCCGACATTTTTTGTTAAACATTCTTGATCGCATACTTCTTTTGCGGCTTGTCTAAACTGCTTATGAATAGATGTAAGCACATCGTATTTTGACATATCAAAGCTCCTTTTTAAATTTTGGAAACAAAAAAGGCTTTCCGGTTAATACCTAGAAAGCCTTTTGCTTCTTAATTTCTTAGCTTCTTATTTTACGATAAAGTTATCAGTTTCTGTTACTTCTATCGCAGTCAAATACCAAGCGATAGCCAAGCATCCCAATCCTTTGAGTGCGGTTTTAAAATCTTCGGATTTTTAGTATTTTCTTGAAACTTGTTCATTGTGCTTCTCCGTAATTGGTTGGATTAAACAGCACCGACTATTTCACTGACTATACTTTACCTATAGCACGGAATTTCTATTTGTCAAGTAAAATATTCATATTGAGTAAAGATTCTTTCTATTGCGTGCATAGTGTATGATATTTTACATATAGTACCACAGAGTATGCTAAAAACAGTGTGTTTTATGGTTAAAAAGTGCTGTTATGGTTAACGATATTTCATCTTGCATCATTCAGGAATATAGCTTATAATATCCTTTATGAACATAATAAGAACAGGTGCATTGTTTTCTCTTTTACCTCAGAATATATAATTACTCAATGAGTAAATACTCTATGAATTACCTATCTCACTAACATTTCAATGTATCATAGGATATACCGTTGACACTTCCGTTCCTTTTTGGTTCAGATAATATTCCTTTGAATAACGTGCAAACAGCTTGTATTTGGGACATTGTTGTTTTTCTCTCATCATCTTTTTGCACGCCGATGCTGGTAACAGACTCTTCCTTTGATTGTTCTGATTTTTCTATAAAGTAAGCTTTTTCTCTCTTTTCAGGCGTACCATGGATTATCTTGACGGTGCTTTTTATAAGTGTGTCTTTCAGTTGAGACGGCATTCTTGTGAATACTCCGCGTGCAGCTTGTGCAAATAGACCCTCTATTTTTGTCGTTTGAACAAAACCATTCACAATATCCTTATCGACTTTATAGTCCCTTAATGCGGACACTATAACATCGTTAAGCTGTTCACTTGGAACGGCTTGCATGAAATCCTGTAAAGCCAGCAAGGCTTTTTGTGTTTCCAAAAGATAATCAGGTAAATCCTTCTGTTCGCTTAATCGCATGATTTCATCGGTAAAAGCATACATTAAATCTTGTTTATTTATGGCGGCATCAAAAACTGTTCTTAATATTTTTCCAAAAGCAATTTTTTCTTCCTTTGCAGGAGGTTCTATAGACAAAGCACCGTTATCAAATATACCGATTGTGTCTGTTTCTTTATCAATCTTAAGTTGAGCACCGTGCCTGTCATGGTCCATTATGTTTCCTGAGAGAAGATTACCTAATTCCAACGTCAGATAAGCTTTTGCAACAGCAATTTTATAATCCGATTTATCCTCCAGGTCATTGAAGTGAACACCTTTCACCTCCTCCATTTCCTTGAAGTTTTCCCCATAGCAATTCCATGATGCTGAATGGAATGTAAATTCATATCCATCGACAATAACCGTCTTTCCCCCATAAATTTTCTCATGCGCCAGGTCAGCCTGTTTAGAGCCCGTATCCATATTAAGTTCATTTTTCGATGAGCAGCTCGCTTGTTCAATAAGCTGTTTCATTACATCAGCAGTATCTTTATATTGTTCATGCTCTGCGATCTTTTTCGCGGTTTCAACCAGAACATTAAACCCAGACTTACTTCTCAAGTTTTGAGCCTCTGGTCTCAAAAAACCGACTACGGCGGTTTGACCATTGTTTTTGTGAATACGGCAGGTGACAAAATAGGAAGCGCTACCAAGACGCTCTCCAAGTTTCTGTATGCCTTCTCGATATTCCTTTGGCATTTCTTTTTTCATCCACTCAAAAATTTCCCAACGCGCAGGAGGGGCGGCAGAAGATTTTAGGTCTTGCATCTCCTTTTTAATGTCATCGGGCGTACCGGGGTAAGAACCAATTGCCTGACCAAGTTTAATCTCGGCTGGTCCCATGCCTTCAAGGAATTTGCGAAGCGCAACACCTCTTGAAACTTCGGGTGCGCCTTCTATTTTCTGTGCAGCGGTCAGCATTCCAGCCAAAATGAATTCTCGCTCATACTCTGCTTTCGAGGCAATATAGCTGCGCAAAATAATCTTTACAGCATCTGTATCTGGTGAGTTGGAATCGAGCATACGATCCATCACAAAATTAAAAATTTGTTTCCACTGCGGTTTCCTACTTTGATTGTCTTTTGTTCCTTCTTTCTTCATTGTCGACTGTAAGATGCGCGCCATGACGCCTGCTCTTGTTTCCGTAGACGCAGCCCAATAGTTATCATGCAGAAGAACCATGTCTTCCGGTGCATATTTCTGTTTAAATCGCTCACCCTCGACCAAATCTACGCTCTTTTGTAAAAAATCAAAATAAGCAGCTGCATTTTCAGGCGTATTAGGGTTGATGAAAAAATCAATCGTTCGTGTTGCGGCATTTGGGTCTCTATCCAATATTGTGGTAATGGCTTCTACTGCCGGACCTAAGACTAGAGAAAACTCCATATCGACTTTTGTTAAAGATGAATCTGGTTCCAGGTATTGGGAAACTTCCTTTTGAGAGAGAATCTTATCAGACAATTTAAGGGCGATCTCGAGATTATCGTCAGCGTATAATCCCTGTTCCTTTATAATATTGGATTTTTCTATAATGTTGGCTTTTGCTTCATCAAGGTCGACATGCCGAAGCTGTTCGATATAATCTTTTACACGTTGCAGGTACTCGGGTCTGTTATCGTCTTCTCCCAAAATTTTCGCTATGGCATCCGTATACATATCAATGGCGTGAGAGCGCAAATCAGGATCAGGAATCCGTCCTTTTTTGACAAGCAACTTTTTAAGATATTCAACCTTTTGCTCATCAGAAACATCACCAATACTATTCAAAATATCTTCTGTTTTTTTGACTTGGAACTTCCTATCAGAAGGGAAAAGGTTGTTATTTTTCAAGAAACTATAGACGGCAATTTGTTGATTAAGATCTGCTGGCCAGTTTGCTTCATTTTCAACAAAAGGGGCCAGTATTTGCCGAGAACTCCTCACAAGAAATTCATTATCCGCCAAATATGACCCGCCTAAATCTTCCAGTTTTGACAAATCGAAGATATGATCTTCTGTTCTTGTCATGTAGTCTAACATCAATACTGCTTTTGCATAAGGAAGGTCTCCTTTTTTGTTAAACATAAAACCGCCTAACCCCATATCCTTATAGTCCTCAAAATTAATATCGGCGATATTCTTTATATAAGCCTTATCATCTATATAGTTTATATAGGGTATATTGTTGTGTATGCAGGGAATATCGTGAACATCCTGCAAAGCTGAAGTAATGTCTGCATAAAACTGCTCCGTTCGTTCAATATTGGATTGCAAGGTATCAAAATCAGAAGCAGTGGAAAGTCCAACAAAATTACTGATGATGGCAGCTGCCTCTTGCCTATCGAGGTTTTTAATTTCTATTATGCCGATCATAATCTGATGCAAAATTCCAAACTGTACCTCTGGGGGGAGAATTTCTTGGATGCCGCTTCCTCCAAGAAGATAGGCCAATATTAGTCGCTGTTCACACGTCGTCCGATAAAAGTAAATTTCCATCAAAGTATCTACAAACTGTCTTTTTTCATCATTCGGAAATTTATTGATTATTGACAACATACTTATAATACGCTTAAAAAAAATGTTATCGTCATTCTCGTTCTCTCTTAAGTTATACCAGTACCAGCTGTTATATTTTTCACTCATGTCTTTATCAATATATATCCGATGTCTCTGATCCAGATAATCATAATTATGTTGATCAAAACGTATGCCGTTCAGAACTGGATACAGATAACTTGGCCTAATATAGCTATTATATTGTGTTCCAATGGTATATGATTTTATAAAAGAAAGCTTATCAAGTTCAGTTTTAAGCTCACTAGGCGAAAGTGTACCAAAGTCAATTGTTCGGTTAATAAAATCTTTTACCCTCTGATCCCGCTTATACATATATTCTTTGAAAGCATCTGAATACCTATTAAGTTCATCATTTCCATAACTATGACAATAACGCTTATTTCTCTCAACATCTTCTTCCTGAACAGAAAACACCCGACCATCGTGTGTGATACCATATTCATCAGGCTTATCACGAGAATCAAAAAACTCAATATCCACACGCTCCCCTTCAGGATTCGTATAAAACGGCTTTGTAATATTGAACAAGTCATACTTTAATATTATACTATTACCGTCTTTAAGGTCGATCTCCTCACTTATTGGAAGACGATAGTCTCTGATGCCAAAAATAGAAAGTGCTTTTACGATTACGTCTTTCAGGGGCAAATGCACGTTGTAACTGGGTACAAAATAGCTCATATCATTATACTGTTCTTTCCAATCTATGTATTTTTGCCACGGAACAATCCCGACTGCCGTTTCAACAGAAGCTGCAGTTGGAACAGGTGCTTCAAAAGCAGGAACAGAATGTTTTAATGCCGATCTCCATGAATTGTTGTCTAAATGCATGTAGATTGATTCAATATTCTCCATTAAAGCAAGTCCTGCTTCAGCAGCCTCTTGACACTCTTTTGCCTCCATGAAACGCGTCATAGTTTCTGCAATCGAACGTAAAGCAGGTATTTTTTGAATATCAATTTGTTTTAAGTATTCTTCGTTTAAGCCCTGCAAAACATAAAACTTTATCCCTTCATCTGCATTAAATATATCTTCGCTGTCTGAATAAGGCTGCAGAAAACGTTCCAAAAAGGCTATATATCTTTGCTTGTCTTCCTCTGTTTCAAGATTTTGTGCATTAAGATATGAAACAACATCTTCTTTTACCTCATCAATTAAGAAAAGCAGCTCTTGATTATCGTAAAAATAATCATACCTTTCTTGAATCGTTTTTCCCTCTGTTTCATCAACAAATGATGTATGCGAAAGCAACAGGAATGATTTAATCATTTTCTTATTGATTGGAGTCGGCTGCATGGCATCAATATTATGTTTTTGATTAAGCTTTGTTAGTATTGCATCAATCATAAACAAGTTATTATCTTTCAGGAGATGCTCATCGAGAATGGCGAAAAGCATCGCTATGTTATCTCCTGATGTATCTGGTGTAATTTTCTTTCGGATAGAAGAAGCTGCTTTGGGGTCATATCCAGCAGACATCATTGATTCAATAGCAAAGACATCTGCGAAACCTTCTTCCAATTTGCTTGAACTATCTGTCTTAATTTCTTTTTTAACATGTAAGTGGGCTAGTTCATGCCCAAGAACAAAGGCGAGATCATCTTCCGTTTCCAGTATATCAAGCATTCCTTTTGTTATTGCAATAACATGTTTTGGAGACCTTATCTCTGATAGGATATAAGCAGCATTCAGTTCCTTTACATCCGATATAGTAAAGCAGACGGGGTCATCTTCAAAGTCATGATCTGCACCCATTAATTTTTCAGCAATACCTTGACAATATTTCTGAAAAGATTCCGCTAGTGCTTTCTGGTCTTGCCCTGTTCCATTTACCAAACGGAATGGATATGTCAGCAAAAGTTTATTATAATCTTCTTTATTTTGCTCAACTTTAGAAATTATATCTGAAAAGTTTATCATTCTATATTTTTCCTCATAAATATAAATTAAAAATACTCATATTAATATGAAACTGTTATATCACATTTTTTTACTTTCACACAGATAATTAAAAAATCCAGCAAGTCGCAGGACTTTTATTTAATAAAATCAATGTATTATGATACTGGTCGGAGAGCTGCATATCCTGATAATTAGGATCGCTGCTGCATTCTGGGGGCTGAATATTACACCGTAATATAATTGATGCTAACCTATGGAATTTTTGGGGTTTACAGTATAAATTTCTCTTTTCATTTTCCAGAAATAATAGTATATTTTTCTGGAAATTGACAAAGGAATGATGACTATGAAAAAGTCTATAAAAAACCAGATTTTAACGAAAATCAAGCAACGCAAACGCGGGTGGGCATTTTCTGCCTTTGATTTTACACAAGATTTTAAGCGGCGTGAGATTGACGAATCTTTGTCATATTTAACAGAAGACGGTGAAATCCGCCGAGTTATTCGCGGAATTTACGATTATCCTTTGTATAGCACTCTTCTCAAAAAAAATGTAGCTTCAGACATAAATCAAGTTGCCTATGCACTGGCACGGAAATTCAACTGGAAAATCTATCCGGATGGTGACACTGCGCTAAATTATCTCGGTCTATCAACACAGGTCGTTGCTAAAAGCATTTATCTAACCGATGGTCCCAGCAAAAAATATACGGTCGGAAACCGCAGTTTAGAGTTCAAGCATACTACTCAGCGAGAAGCAGCACTGAAACATACCGACACTGCTCTGGTTATCCAGTCTATCAAGGCTATTGGCGAAAAGCAAATAACACCGAAATTCCTTGATGCGCTGGCTGAAAAATTCTCTGCGGTACAATGGCAGAAAATCCAAACAGATGCGTCAAAAGCAACTGGCTGGGTTTATGAAATTATCAAAAAATTAGCTGACAAAGCAAAGGATTCACATAATGGATAAAGTTGCATTTGCGTCAGACCTTGAAAGAAAAAGCCTATTTATTGATGCTGCCGATAAGACAGATATTGCAGATTTTATCATTGAGAAGGATTTTTGGGTATCTTGGGTTTTAGGAAAGATATTTGCTGATAAATACCTTTCTGAAATATTGTGTTTTAAAGGCGGCACTTCCTTGTCCAAGGCTTTCGGCTTGATTGACCGTTTTTCTGAGGACATAGACCTCATCTTATCCGAACATACAGTTCTTAAAACAGGCGAAAAGCTCGAACAATCTTCAAACAACAAGCAAGCTGAATTTAATAAAGAGGTGGTGTCTCGAGCCGGACACTTTATATCAACTCGTTTGAAAGATAAGATTGCTAAGATGTTGGAGAGCGTTTGCAAGGTTGAAGCAGATATTAAAGATGACCATGTGTTATTTGTTAAATTTCCGCGTGTTTTCGATTACAGCTATATTCAGCCGGATATAAAACTTGAAATAGGTCCATTGGCTTTGTGGAATCCAAATGAAAAATATTCAATATCGTCTTTTATAACTGTAAGTCTTCCGGAACTGGAATTGGCTAATCCGATTATTCCGACTATAAAGCCGGAGCGTACTTTCTGGGAAAAAATAACTATTCTTCACCATGAACATCATCGACCTGAAACTAGTCCTTTAAGCCCGCGCTATTCCAGACACTATTACGATGTGTTCAAAATGGGAAATTCAAAGGTTAAAGAGGAAGCGTTAGCAAATTTGAAACTTCTTGAAGAAGTAGTGGCGTTCAAGAAACGTTTTTATCCTCGAGGGTGGGCAAAATATGATGAAGCTGTGCCGGGAACAATACGCCTATATCCGGCGAAACAAAACTTAAAAGACCTAGAGCAAGATTATATCAAAATGCAAAAAATGATTTTCGGCACGACTCCAAGTTGGGAAGAGATTTTAGCTGGACTAAAAGAGCTGGAAGATGAAATAAATAAGAAAGGCTCTTGACTATAAACATCCTGCCAAAACATTACACTGTAATGTAATTAGTGTCAAACTGTGGGATTTTTGGGGTTTACAGAACTCTACATAAAAGCTAACATATTGAATGTAAAAATTTACGGATTCTTCGGGAGGCAGGGGCCGGAGGTTCGAATCCTCTCTCCGACCAACAGTTTCAAACACTTAGTATTTTTCACTCCCGCCTCCCATCTTACAGGTGTAAGATTTCAGATTTATTTAAGTTCAAAGCACTAACCGCACGGCGCAGATAGTCCGGCGAATGCTTGCCATAGACCTTTTCAACCATAGCCTCGCTGTTGCCTAAGAGTCGTGCTACTTCTCTGAGCGGTACGCCTTCCATAACCAACCATGTAGCCGCTGTGTGGCGTAATACATGCGGACTGGCTTTGATGTTGCATTCTTTGCATAATCGCCGGAATGCAGCTTTGATTGACGCTACCTGCTTACCGTTAAACTCAATCACATAATCAGTCTGAGCTACGGTTTTGGCTTCCTGTAAAGCAACCATGAGTTCATTATTAATTGGAACGATAGCTCTCCTCTTGTTTCCCCAACCTTTACCATAATTGATGATGCGGTTTTCAAAATCAACCTGCTGCCATGTCAGATCAAGAATCGCGCCTGAACGTGCTCCAGTAAACACAGCCATTTTGATAAACAGTCGGATATGGTCGGATTTGGCACTAGGAAAAGCATTTTGGTTTAAACAATATAGTGAATACGATTGTTACGGTGCCGCACCGCCGCCTGTTTTAGACGGAAAAGAATACAAACAATTTCCTGAATTCAAAAGCGGGAAATTGAGGTTGTTTTAGAGGAAGAATGCCTTCGGGTAGTATTCAACTCAACATTTCGCTCTCCAGCTATATAACCGCTGCCGCTGACAGTAACCTTTGTAATATCATTGCCGTTTGTTTCAAGCGACACATTGATTTCACTCGGCGAATTAAGAGAAAATCCTTGCTCAAAAATGTATTCCTTTTTACGCAGGATATTATTGTGATACAGATAACATGCCAGCGCGCAATTAGATGTGCCAGTTGCGCTCTCTTCCGGAACATCGTACCTCGGCGCAAAGTTTCTGCAAATGATACGCTCGCCCTCTATGACAAAAGCGTGAATGCCGACAGTATCATATTTTTCGCTGAGCATTGTTATTTCGTCAAATTTTGGATTCATCGTCTCAAGCGTTGCAAAATCACAAACAGGCAGCATGATGTCTCGCAAGCCGGTAGATACAATTTGAATCGGCAGCGATTGATGAGCTACCTCGATGTCAAAACACCGCGCAATTTCGCTTTCGGATAATGTTTCACCAAACTGCGGATTGTTTTGCTGCATAAGTATCTTGTCCTTTTTTACAACGATATCCAAAACCGCCTCTTTTGTTTGCAGGCGGATATTTTCTCTTTTAAGCAATCCAAATTCACGCAAAACAGTAAAGCCGGCAATCGTGGCATGACCGCAAAGAGGAACTTCTTCGGAAGGGGTAAAATACTCAAATTTGAAAGTCGCTTTATTTATAGTTGCCGCAGAAACAAAGACCGTTTCCGCAAATCCAAGTTCTTTTGAAATAGCCATTTTTGCTGTTCGTTCAACGCCTCGCCAAGCAGACACACACCCGCCTTGTTGCCTCCTGCATTGTCTTTGCTAAATGCACTTGCAATAAATATTCGCATTTTGCTTCCCAATTTCGATTACTGTTTGTATATTATAAACTTAAATTAACGCATTCTTAAAAGCTATACATTTTATGCTAAAACTAAACTATTAGCTTATTTATGGACATAATTTTAATGAAAATGGCTTGACTTGGTTTATTCTGCAGCATATAAATAAAGAATGACTTTAGAAAACCAAACAAAAATAAACCATTTGTTGAAAAACTGGAAATATGGAACAGTTTGCCTTTCTTCGTGGCTTAAGGCTAATGGTGTTTCTAATCAGCTCTTAAATTCTTATAAAAAAAGCAAATGGGTAGAGTCCATAGGCTCCGGTGCAGTCATTCGTGCAGAAGACAAAGTTGATTATCTTGGCGGACTTCATGCTCTTCAAACGCAAGCAGGATTATCCATTCATGTTGGAGGACGAACAGCATTGTCTCTTCTTGGAAGAGCACACTATTTAGACTTTGCCGCCGGACGAACTATTCTTATAGGAAGCCCAAAAAAGACTTTGCCTTTGTGGTTTAGGAATAGAGATTGGGAAACACGAATAGATTATTACACAACATCTTTTTTGCCGCCTGATATGGGGTTGACAGATTTTCAACAGCATAGTTATTCGGTAAAAATATCCGGTGCTGTTCGTGCAATACTAGAATGTTTGTTTCTTACTCCGAAACATCAAGAGCTATTTGAATGTTATGAATTAATGGAAGGAATGACAAATCTAAGACCGCAGTCTGTGCAAGAGCTGCTGGAGAATTGTTCGTCCATAAAAGTTAAGCGGCTATTCCTTTATTTGGCTGAAAAATTTAAACACAGATGGTTTGACTATATAGATTTATCTAAAGTTGATTTAGGCTCCGGAAAACGTACACTAACTAAAAACGGAGTTTATATAGATAAATATAAGTTAATTGTACCGAAAGAATTTGAAAAAAATGAAATCCCTGAAATATAAAAATCAGTTGAAATTGCTGATTGATGTGCTTCCTAGTGCTTCACAAGAAGATTGTTTCGCGTTGCATGGCGGTACTGCTATTAATTTGTTTGTTCATAATATGCCAAGAATTTCGGTTGATATTGATTTGACATATCTTCCAATTGAAGACAGACAAACAACATTGAAAAACATTGGTGATGCTCTTTTGCGTATTAAAAACCGCATTGAATCTGTGCTGCCCCACGTTCAAATTATTAGCAAATATGATACTGGAAAACTTGTTATCCGAAAAGACGGAGAAGAAATAAAACTTGAAGTTAATCTTATAGGGCGCGGTACTATTGAAAAACCTAGTCGCATGATGCTTTGTGAAAAAGCTCAGCAAATTTATGATGTTTCAGCCGATATGCAAATCGTGCCGTTTGGTCAGCTCTACGGCGGTAAGATTTGTGCGGCATTGGATAGACAGCATCCAAGAGATTTGTTTGATATAAAGATATTGCTTGAGAATAACGGTTTCTCTGATGATGTGCGTAAAGGATTTTTGATGTGCTTATTGTGCAGTGACAGACCCATAAACGAAGTTATTTTCCCAAATTTCCAAGACCAACGCAATGTTATGGAAAACCAATTTAAAGGCATGAGTGATGTATCATTTACCTATGACGATTTTGAACGCTCACGAGAACAGCTTATACAGATTATCCGCAAGAATTTAACAGCTGCCGATAAAGAATTTTTGCTGAGCGTAAAAAACTGCGAACCGGATTGGAGTATACACGATTTTGAACGCTTTCCGGCAGTTCAATGGAAATTGCATAATTTACAAAAATTAAAAACAAGCAAGCCAGAAAAACACAAAGAACTATATGAAGCTTTGAAAGAGAAACTAGAAGGATAATCTTACACTGTAAGATTCAAGGTCTGAAAACTTGCGTTTTATCAAGTTTTCCATATAGAACTTTACAAGCTAATTTATTGTGTTTATTATCATCTATGATTTTCGGGAGGCAGGGGCCGGAGGTTCGAATCCTCTCTCTCCGACCATCCTTCGCACTTCGTGCTACGGATGGCTTACGCCGTATGAACATAGGGGAAAAGATAAGGAAATAAACAATTATTTCCTATCACGCAAAAATCAAACATATTATTCCAACGATTGAAAATATCAGTCCGAATGAAATTCGTCCCCAATACTGTTTAATGCTTATTTCCCTGAATATCAGGACTCCGATTAATATTGTCCAGACTGCGTTCAGCTGTATTATTGTAAAGGCTATTGAGACAGGCAGCAATTCAAACGACCATAGCGTGCAAAGCCCTGCCGGAAACCACAGCATTCCAGCCAGCAAGCCCAGTCTATTGTTTTTATCCAGCCTGTAACTTTGATTTTTCAACATGAGCAGACTATATGCTGCCGCTGATACCAGCATAAACGCAGAAGTGCAGACCAACTGCGCCGGCACAGATACCCCGCTGTTTACAACCCATTTTTGAATACACACCATAATACCAAAGCACAGTGCCGATATGACTGCCAGAAGAACTCCGGTTAATTTCAGTTTCTTTGGAGCACTGTCTTGTACTGTTAAAAATGCCGCTGATATGAATATAGCTGCTGCTGCTGCTATAACCCAAAATATATTTGTCTGATAAATCTCTGCCAGAAGCCAAAGACCTAATACTACGCCTATAGGACCTTGCAGATTTTTCCATTGGTTTGCCTGAGCCAATCCAATGCTGTCTATAGCTTTGGTAAAAATAATAAATCCCAATGCACACAATATTCCAGCAAGACTCGAACCGAGCAATATTGGATTCAATAATGAATCAAACCCGCAGCTTGCCCAGTATATTACAGATAATGCGAAAAAGCCTGCTCCGAAAAACACTGTGTAAACAGCAGGATTTTGGGAGGCGAATTTTCTTGGAACAAGATAGATGCTGAATAAAACCGAAGTAATAAAAGCGAGCAAATAGCCGGTGACCATATTTTTGCCTTTGGTTTATATCATTTTACGGAAAAAGATTCTTTGAGATTATAGGTTTCTTTGATAGAATTCCACTATATTCTTTTACACACGACCAGATGATTCAAACACTTAGTATTTTTCACCTCCGCCTCTCATCTTACAGGTGTAAGATTGAGCTATAAAACTCTGCATTTACTATAAATTTATCTATCATAGCAGCTAAATAAATACTAATATACAGGCTATACGTTATATTTATAAGCATAAAAGTTCAAACATATATTAGGTGCATTAAGTTGAAATCTTTAATTAAAAAGAATATTTTTGAAGATCCATGCCTTAACTTTCATGGCATTCAAGAAAATCCTCTAAAATTTATCGGTATAATGCAGCACGGCATTTTGAATGCTGAAAGCGGCAATAAATCTGAATTCTTTGT
>WRDR01000022.1 GCA_009779745.1 Alphaproteobacteria bacterium | reverse complement strand
TTTGGGAGCGGTGCAGTTTGCTGTGGTGCCGCCGCCGGTTCCTTCGCATGTCCACTTCCATGTTTCCCCGTCAAGAGCAGCCGATGTTTCGGTTCCGGCCGAGCAGAGGTTTGCTGTTGGCGCCACAGATGCAGACACGCCATTCGCACTCCCGCACGCTCCATGCACCGGAGTCTCACCCCCCTCCTCTTCTTCTTCAAAATCTTCACAATCACCGTCTATTGACTTGCTCACAGAGCAGCTTGAGTCAGTCCCGCCGTTAACACCGGTGCAAGACCAGCTCCAAGTATTCTCATCAAACGTAACCGTTGTAGCAGTTCCTGTACTGCACAAATCCTCAGGAGCAGCCGGCTCTGTATAAGCGTCCGTACCGTCCGCAGCACCGCACGTACCGTCTACTTTCTTATTGGCAGAACATGTTACGGTCGTGCCTGCGTTGATGCCTTCGCATGACCAAGTCCAGCCGGTATCTCCGACAATAACTTCCGTATCGGTTCCGGTTTCGCAAAGACCGGCAAAAGGTGCCGAGTATAAAGAAGTACCATCCGCAGTTCCGCATCCGCCGTTTACTGTTTTGTTCACCGTACAAGTTGCGTCAGTTCCGCCGTTAATCCCGTCACATGTCCAAGTCCACGGGTCAGTATTACTGAATTCGGATTGAATACCTTCGGTGCACATATTTGCTGTCGGTTCAGTATAAGCATTTGTTCCGTCCGCACTTCCGCAAGCTCCGTCAATCATCTTAGGCGCAGAGCAGGTATTTATTGTTGTTCCGCCGTTGATGCCGGTGCAGCCCCATTTCCAAGTATTGCCGTCTTGAATTACCGCCGTAGCATTTCCGGCACTGCACAAAGCAGTATCCGGTGCCGTGTGTATAGAAACACTATCCGCGGCTCCGCACGCTCCGTCTATAATAAGCACAGCACTGCAAGTTATGCTTGTACCGCCGTTAGTTCCCCTGCAAGTCCATGTCCAAGGATTACTGCCGGACTTATCGGCAAGTCTTCCTTCAAGACACAATGTTGCTTCTGTTTCCGCATCTATATCATACGTAGTTGTTTTTCCGCACTTGCCGTTTTCCTGTCTTAATGCCAAACACGAGGCGTGCGCTCCGCCGCCGCTGCCGAAACAGCTCCAAGTAAATGCTCCTCTGTTGGGCGTTATTATGCTCAATGCTCCGGAATCGCATAAATTCGCTGTTGGCGGCGTCACTACTATTGTTCCGTCCGCCTTGCCGCATTTTCCGACTACTACTTCTCCGCCTTCGTCTGTTCCTACTCCCAGCCCGGACCAGCCTATTCCTCCTCCCAAGTACCCTTCAAACATATTAAGCTCAGTGTTAAAGCGTATCATTCCTACGACAGGCGGCTCAGGTCTATCTTCTGTCAGTCCTATGGGCACGATTATCGCCTCTGTGTCTCGTCCCGCATCTATTATTGCCCTTGCAGTATCTCCGGTTCCCAGATTCATTCCCTCTATTGTCCACCGCCCTTTTATATCTTCCCCTATCATAAATATTATTCCGTTCTCATCGACTATCACAGCCCCGCCGCCTTCAAACTCTATCCTGTCGTTATTTATCTCTTGGTACTCATACCCGCTTATTCTTCCGTACTGGTCTACGCTGAACATATTGTATCTGTTGTTTACAAGTGCCGATGCTGCCGCAGTGTTGGCGTGAAGTATCGGCAAACGGTCGCTCCTTATGCTTACTCCTGCGCCGGTATCGCCTCCAAACAGATTGTTCAGCGAATCTGTTGCCGTGTTTGCCCCTGTGCCTCCTCTGCCTATGCTTAATGCTGTTCCGGTGCCTGTTGCACTGAACAGATTATCCAACGCTCCTTCCGCAGTATTAGCACTGGTGCCTCCGTATGCTATAGGCAAAATCCCGTCTATTCCTCCGGTGTCTCCTGTTAAATCTACGTTTCCTCCTATTATGTCTCCGTTCACTATCAGATTGTCAACCGTAAGCGTTGTTATGCTTCCGTTGTTTGCCGTTATGGTGGTTGTTATTATTGTAGTGCTCTCTACTCTTCCGATGTATCCTCTGTTGGCCCTTATCTCATCGGAAGTTATTGTGCCCGAAAATACTCCGTCCGTACTTTCTATTCTTGTGCCTTTGATTTTTCCTGTTGCGCGTATGCTGCCTGCATTCAGTTCGTCTATAAACGTTCCGTTATTTCCGGATATGCTGTTCCCTTCTAAGTTCCCCCCAACCGTCACATCTCCGATAAAATGACCGTTTCCGGCTTTTAATTCATCTGTTTCTATCAGAGTACTTTTTAATCTTCTGAATGTTCCTTCGTTCCCGCGTAATGTCCCGCCTATTGTAACATCTCCGGTAAACACTCCTCTTTCCGCTTCCAGACTTCCGGCTCTTATATGATCCGCACTCAGCCTCTCGGTCTCTATTATTTTTGCATTTATCGAGTCTTCGTCCGCATATGATACTGTTTTTCCTTTTACTATCAAATCACCGGGTATATAGATATTGCCTCTGGTATCTACTCTCACTCCGCTCCCTGCAAATGACAGCGTAGTTCCGGCTGCTTCCGCGTTTACTCCTTCATGTTGTATCAGACCTTGAGTAGACTGCCATACTGTTGCTCTTTGCGTTATTCCTGCGCTGTCCCGCATTACGCTATGGTCATCGCCCTGCGCAGCTTCTCCGCATCTGGTTTCTATTATCCTGTCCGCTCCGGCAGATATTATCTGATAGGCTCTTCTTTCTTCTTCCGTACCGCTTAGCCAGCCTCGCCACCTGCATACAATGTAGTATCTTCCCCACGGATCCAGCTGTTTTATTCCGGTCTCATCTCCGAATACTCCTACCTGCACAGGTATTGCACTGCTGATGGTGGTGCTGCCTGTCATAAAATCTGTTATGCTTCCGGTAAATTCTTCCGGAAGGTTCGGGAGTCTCTCGTCTTTTTCAGGTACTTCTCTTAGTCCTATAACTGCTTTCGGACAGTCTTTATCTTCTTCAAATCCGGGCGGACAAATTCCGGCACCGCTTGCGTCTACTACGCTCAGCGCAGCCATTGTCTTATCCGCTGCGTCAAGGTCGCTTACCACTCCCAGAGACTGGGTCAGTATTATATTCCCCCTCAAACTCTGGATATAGCTGGTATACAGCACTCCTGACGCTATTCCTATCAGCGCAAGCAGGTACAGTATCGGCGCTACTCCAAATCCGCGAATATCTTTCATTTTCTTTTCCAGATTCTTAGAATCACTATAACTTATTCAATATACCTTAAGTTAATTTTTTTTTAAAAGAAAAGAGAAGAAAAATTACCCTCTATCACTTTTTCCATTTCCTCCCTGTCCACACCTTTCACATCCGCCAGCACCTTCAAGGTCTCCGCCACAAAAGCAGGTTCGCACACTTTTCCTCTATACGGATCCGGTGCTAAAAACGGTGCGTCAGTCTCCACTAATAACCGCTCCAGAGGCACGTCTTTTATAATCTCTCTCAGCTCTTCCGACTTCTTAAAAGATATAATCCCGGAACATGAAACATACAGCCCCATTTCCAGCCCTTTCTCTGCCAGCACTCTCTTAGAGCTGAAACAGTGCAGAATACCCCTGCACCCGCCCTCTTCCTTTAAAACTCGTATAGTGTCTTCTTCCGCATCTCTGCTATGAATCAACAGCGGCAAATCCGCCTGTTGCGCCGCCCGTATGTGCTTTCTGAAATTCTGTATCTGCGTCTCTTTAGGAGAATAATCATAAAAATAGTCCAGCCCGGACTCCCCTATGGCTATAACTTTAGGGTGCTTTGAATACTCAAGTAGCTCCGCAACAGAAATATCCCCGCCCTCTTCCGCAGAATGATGAGGGTGAATGCCTGCTGACGCATACACTTCTTTGTATTCATCAGCAGTGCCAATCACCTGCTCCATAAGCTGTTTCTTAGTCGAGACATTCAGCATAATGCTTACTCCGGCACTCTTCGCCCTGGCTATAACCTCGGCCTTGTTTTCAACCAGCCCCGGAAATTCCAAGTGACAATGAGAGTCTATAATCATTAAGCCTCGTCTTCCTTCTCTTTAGGCATGTTCTCTAGTATAGGCTTTGCATCAAGCAGCCCCGCAGACCTAAGCTCTTCTATTTCCGGCAAATCCCTTATAGATTCAATATTAAAGTAATTCAAAAACTCCGGAGTAGTTATCCAAGTCATAGGCCGTCCCGGAGTGTCTCTTCTCTTGCCCGGGCGTATCCACGAAAGCTCCAGCAAAATATCAAAACTCCCCTTGCTGGTTTCAACTCCGCGAATAGTTTCTATCTCTGCCCTTGTTACAGGCTGGTGGTACGCAATAATAGCCAAAACTTCCGCAGCCGCCTTTGGCAGTTTCTTTTTCTGGTACCTCGTGATATTCAGGCTGTCAGCCAAATCCAGCGCAGTCCTGAACGAAAAACAACCGTCTATTTCAACAAGAACTATGCCTCTGTTTTTGTAGAACTCCCGTATCTCTGAAACCAAAGACTCTATATCCTCGGTCTCGGGAAACTGAGCCTTGAGCGTGTTTAAAGTAACCGCCTCGGTACTTGCAAAAATCAGAGCTTCCAAAAGCCGTATCTTGTCTTCTCTTGTCATTCACTGCCACCTTTAATGTATATAGGGGAAAAGCTATTGTCCTGCCGTATTTTTATCTCGCCGTTTTTGACCAGCTCTAGGGCAGCTGCAAAAGTAGAAGCCACTGCCGAACGTACTTCTATGTCTTCTTTGCCGTCTTCAAAGTCCGGCAGATAAGCTTGCAAAGATGCCCAAGAAGGAAATGCTCCCAAAAGATTCTTCAAGCGCACAACGCTCTCTTCCAGACTGTAAAATTTAGTAAGCGGAGAAATCTTGTAAGAGTCCGGCTTCCGCCTTCTGGACGGAGCTGCAAGCGCAGTCAAAAGCTCCTGTATAGACAAATGATAAACCGGCTTATTATAGATTTTAATAGCTTCCGGCTTGCCGGATAAAAACACGTCTGTTCCAAGCTGAGGAAGGTTTTGAATATCTATGGCAGCTTTCTTCATAGCCTCGAGCCTTAATAACTGAAAACGCAAAGCCTCGGACATCTCGGCAGAGGATATTTCATCTTCCGTATCGTTTTCTTTAGGAGGCAGCAGCATTCTAGATTTCAGATACGCAAGCCATGCAGCCATAATAAGATAATCCGCCGCAACCTCTAACCGCAGCTTTTTAGCCTCTGCAATGTACGATAAGTACTGTTCCGCCAAAGGCAGAATAGAAATCCTGCACAAATCAACCTTCTGCTCTTTCGCCAGAGTCAAAAGCAAATCAATAGGACCCTCAAAGCCCTGCAGAGAAACCACAAGATCAGCGTGTTCTTCGTCTATATCTGATTTTTCAATGTCCATAACAGTATTTAAGGTAAAAAGTATAGAATCATAAGAGACTATAAGATGAACTTCTTAAAAGCTATGTTTTTTTAGTGTTTTCTTTCATTTTTTAAGATATATAATAGGTTTTTCCATAATAAAGGCACCAGATGACAATAAGAGTTAGAATAGCCCCCTCCCCTACAGGTCTTCTACACATAGGCAATATTCGCGCTGCTCTGTTTAACTACCTGTTTGCCCGTAAGCACGGGGGAGTTTTCAGTCTGCGTCTGGACGATACGGATAAAGAACGCTCTACAGATGAATTCGAGGAAGCTATAAAAAGAGATCTCTCGTGGTTGGGTCTCAAATGGGATGACTTCGCAAGACAATCCGACCGCATACCGCTATACAAAGAGCATTTAGAAAAACTCAAAAAATCCGGACACGTTTACCCATGCTACGAAACTCAAAGTGAACTGGAACTCAAAAGAAAAGTCCAACTGGGCAGAGGACAGCCTCCTGTGTACGACAGAGCCGCTTTGAATCTCTCGAAAGAAGACATCGCAAAACTGGAAGCCCAAGGCAGAAAACCTTACTGGAGATTCAAACTGGAAAATAAAGATGTAGTTTGGGACGATATGATACAGGGTCATAAGTCTCTACCGGCCTCCGCCATATCGGATCCCGTACTTGTCAGAGAAGACGGAATACCGTTATACACTTTCTGTTCTGTCGCAGACGATATAATGGACTGCACTTCTCACATCATACGAGGCGAAGATCACGTAACGAATACGGCAGTGCAAATACAAATCTGGGAGGCCTTAACCAATAATCCCGTGCCTGTGTTCGCGCATTTTCCGCTAATCATAAGCGCAAGCGGAGATGAGATAAGTAAAAGACTGGGCACAATGTCTATTGCAAGTATGAGAGATGCGGAAGGCTTGGAACCTATGGCTATTAATTCTCTGCTCGCTGCGTTGGGAACTTCTACTGCCATAACTCCCAGGTTGACTCTTGAAGAGCTGGTGAGCGATTTTGATATATCCAAAATATCCCACGCCACGCCTAAGTTCGATATAAACGAATTGAAAGCTATCAATTCTAAGATTCTGCACATGACAAGTTATGACAGTGTGAAAGACAGAATACATTTTTCTTCTGTGAGCGATAAAGAGCTGGAGCAATTCTGGTCAATCATAAGAGCCAATATAAATTCGCTGAATGAAATCAGCATGTGGCTGAATATAGTATTCGGAGACATAGAACATACGGATATAGATAAAGACTACATCAAAACCGCAGCATCTTTATTACCAACAAAAAAGTGGGACGAAAATACGTGGAGTAAGTGGACTAATGATATTAAGGCAAAAACAGGCAAAAAAGGAAAAGAACTCTTTATGCCGTTAAGGTTGGCAGTTACCGGTCAGGAACACGGTCCGGAGATGAAGCAGATGTTGCTTTTGATTGGAGAGAAGAAGGTAAGAGAGAGATTAATTTGAAATTCACAATATTGCGAAAGCCTCTTTATATGAATAGGCTTAAAACTCTCGTTTAAGCAATTTAGAATTCATCTTGTGTGCTGCGGCTGGTACAGCACAACCAATGGCACATACTGTGCCTAAAGATCCCAATACAATTGCAATTGCTCCAGATATCCTTATACCTACAGCGAGTGCAGGGCTTACGGGTTCTACGACTTCAGCGACTGCTAGTGTTACGTGAAAAATGGCAGCTCCTGTTATTGGCGCACAGATAATGCCGGCAGCTATACCGAATATATCAGCTAAAGAAGAATCTTTATCACAAGGACCATTACAAGCATCACAAGGACCATTACAAGCCATAATAAACTCCTTAAAAATATAAAAGCAATTCACAACTAATTGTAGTCTACTTCTTTGTCGTTTTTTTTACAAACAAATTTTTATGGTTAATTGTAAATATCGACGATAAGATAGTTTTGCTGCTCTGCGGCGGGGATAAATCCTCACAAGAGCAGGACATAAAAAAGCACATAACCTTGCAAAAGAGATTTAAGATGACAACAGCAAAAAAAGCAGCGGTAAAAAACCGTCAAGCCTAAAAAAAAGCTAAAGACCAAACCATGGGATATAGCTGAACAGCTTAAAACAGAAGGGGATATGGCTTATTATCTTGCCGCTGTCTTCAGGGACGGAGATCCGCAATTGATTGCTATGCCAATCAACGACGTAGCGCATGCGCGCGGCATGACGGAAATTGCCAGAAAGGTAGGTGTATCACGAGAAGGACTTTACAAGTCGCTTTCCGCAAACACTAAGCCCAAGTTTGCAACCATTCAAAAAGTTATTCGGGCATTTGATTTGGATTTGACTGTTTCAGCAAGAGCATAATATTGCCGCTTCTATGGCATTAACCATACAAATTCTTTGATAAAATAAAAATCTAGTGATAATCTAATAATATAGAAAAGCATTAGTTCATTTATATTATAGGAGACTCGCCATGGGATTAACATTACCAACACTAGAACAGGTATCGGGTGATAACGCCCTTGATGTTATAAAGCAATCGAGAGCAAGTGGCAGAAATACGCAGTTGACCGATTTGGTAAAAATCTTTGGCGGTAATCCGGCGAACGGATCTCTTTGGACAGCTTCGTTTTACAACAATGGAAATGTTCGCAACATAACTATGAACGGCCACGAGACCCTCGAAGCCCCGTATCAATGGGAGTCCGCACAACTCGTTTTGCCACCATCTATAACATCTAAAATCGGCGGCGTAGCAAGGTCATTGTCATTTAAAGAGAAGGTGTTGAAAGGGGTGGATCCAGAAATTGAAGTTCGGCAATATGGCGGATATCCGCAAACAGTAGGCTGCTACACTATCAGTAAAAAATTAGAACGCTATTTTAATGATAGAAATCTACAAACTATAGACAACTACTACACTTTTGACAGAGCGATACCCTTTACGATGGGTAACTATTTCAAACCGGTTGCTCACCCAGAATGCCGGTATAATGGACAACCCTATATCCGCGTCATTGCCAACGAGCTTGCTCATGCTGAGATGTCTAACGGCGAAACGCCAAAAGCAGGCGAACCGTACTGGGTAAAAGTTCAACCGATTGACTGGCTGGTCGATAAAAGCGGCTATTGGATAACACTCGATGCTCCGTTGGGTACGCTAAGGTTTCACTATGATAACTATTATGACAATGACTTTGGTAAGACGGATATAAAAAAGTATCTTGATGACTACGTAACGCCACAAATGCTACAAAACTACAACGCATTTATGAGTCAAGATATTTTAATAAGGATGACGCCCTGGGGTGTCCAAAGCATCTCCCGTATGCTGCCCGAAGAGGAACCGACGCATCCTAGTTCTACCTTAATAGAGAAAGCCGCAAAGATTTTCACAAGATTAATGCACGAATAGCAAATTGATTTTTATGTTAAAAACGGGATGTTGTTTATATAAGAGATTTTATCTCACCCAACAGCCTTTTGACTCCCTCTAACCTTCTTACAGTGTCTTCCCACGCCCTTATGACAACTAACCTTTGATCCGGTCTTACAATCACAGTGCCGGCATTGCCGGAAATCCAATTCAACAATTTCTCCGGTTCAGGGAATGAGTTATTATGAAAAGCTATTATAGCTCCTTTAACTCCGGCGTCCAGCTTGGCAATCCGAGTCAATTTGCAAATACACTTTATACGAACAGTCTCTAATAAATTTTCCACTTCTTCCGGCAGCTTGCCAAATCTGTCGATAAGTTCTGCTGCTATAGCCTCTATTTCGCTGTCGTCTTTAATCTCTGCAAGCCGCCTATATATTCCTAAACGAACGCTTAAATCTGAAACATATGTCTCAGGTATAAGTACGGAATGCCTATGTTGATTTGAGGAGTCCAATCCTCTGATAATTCCGCTTCACTATACGCAGCACCTTTGTTAGCCCTTGCCAAAGCAACGGCGTCTTCTAACATTTGCTGATAGAGTTCAATACCGACCTCTTTAATATGCCCGGACTGCTCTTCGCCCAGAATATTGCCGCTGCCTCTGATGTCCATATCGTGGCTGGCAATCTGAAAGCCTGCGCCTAGCTGTTCCAGAGTCTGAATTACCTCTAAACGCTGCTGTGCGGTTTTTGTAATAGGCATCAGATTATCGTAAGTAAAATAGGCATACCCGCGCTGTTTAGCACGTCCTACTCTACCCCTTAGCTGATAAAGCCCTGCAAGCCCGAACCTGTCCGAGTGGTGCAGAATGATAGTATTCGCATTAGGAATATCAAGTCCGGACTCAACAATATTAGTAGACAGCAAAACATCAAATTGCCTCGCGTCAAAAGCAGTCATAACTTTATCCAGCTGCGAAGGAGAAAGCCTGCCGTGAGCTTCTACAACTTTCACTTCCGGCACAAGCTCTTTCAAGGTCTCGGCTACGTGAGCAATATCTTCTATGTAAGGACACACATAGAAAACCTGCCCTCCTCTGTAGTGTTCCCGCATGATAGCCTCCCGTATCACAAGAGGATCAAAAGGTAGAACAAACGAATGCACTGAAAGCCTGTCTATCGGAGGAGTAGTAATAAGACTAAGCTCCCGCACGCCTGCCAAGGCTAACTGTAAAGTTCTGGGAATAGGCGTAGCAGTAAGAGTAAGAACATGGACTTCTGATTTTAAGTTTTTGAGTTTTTCTTTTTGCTTTACGCCGAAATGCTGTTCTTCATCAATGATAACGAGTCCCAGCGATTTGAAGGCAATATCGGAGCTAAGCAAAGCATGAGTGCCAATAACAATATCAACAGTCCCGTTTTTTAGTTCGTCTTTAACAGCCTTAGCCTCTTTAAGAGAAACCATTCTGGACAATTGAGCAACCCGTATAGGAAAGCCCTGAAACCTTTGTTGAAAATTGTAAAAGTGCTGCCTTGCCAGCAATGTTGTAGGCACGACAATAGCGACCTGAAAGCCAGCCTGAACAGCAGCAAACGCTGCGCGTATGGCAACTTCTGTTTTGCCGAAACCAACATCGCCGCAAACAAGCCTGTCCATAGGTTTTCCGGAAGATAAATCTGACAGAACTTCGGAAATCGCTCTGTCCTGATCTTCAGTCTCCGCATAGGGAAACCGTGACGCAAATTCCTGATACAGCATTGGTTCAGATTGAATCACTTCTCCGGTTCTCAGCTCTCTTTCCGCAGCAATACGCATAAGAGCATCTGCCATATCCTTCAGGCGTTTTTTTACTCTGCTTTTTCTCTGCTGCCAGCCCAAAGAGCCTAACTTATCAAGCTTCACTACATCATCTTGACTGGCGTATCTGGTAAGAAGCTCTAAATTTTCTACCGGAACAAAAAGTTTATCGCCTCCCTCATAAACCAGCCTCACGCAGTCATGCGATATGCCAAGCACAGTAAGCGTCTCCAAGCCCTCGTATCTTCCTATGCCGTGCTCCGAGTGGACTAAGTAATCGCCGATATTAATAGTCTCAAGCTCCAAACGGAAATGCTTAGACACTTTGCGCTTAGGAGTATTTCTGATTAACCTGTCGCCCAAAATATCCTGTTCTGAAATCAGAGTAAAATCCGGAGAAGTAAAGCCATGTTCCAGCCCGAGAACTATGATGTTCACAAGTTTAGTATCCAGCTCTTTGATGCTTGCGAAACTCTTATCAAATATCTGGGCAGAAATGCCGTGAGTTCGAAGAATGCCTGCAATACGTTCACTGGCTCCAACGCTATAACAAGCAATAGCGACTCTCTTAGAGGCACGCTGTTCTTTTTCTATGTATGCTTTAACATCAGAGTACAAAGTATTGGAAGCTCTTGAGGCGGCAAAGTCTTTAGCTTTCTCACCTTTGCAGTCAATAGCATCAGCATGAGAAAAAGGATAAAGATATGCAAGAGCATGTAGTTTCAAAGCCTCATTGATTTGAGACAAAGATAAATAAAGGCTGTCTATCGGAGCAGGTTTATAGGAAACACACAAATCTCTGTTCTTAGATTTTTTCTCAGCCTCGAACATAGAAAACCTAGCATTGTAGAAATCTTCTATTTGCTGGATTCTGGCTTTGACAGCATCGAGAACCTGATAATCCAGAAAAATGACTGCATTCGGAACATAATCAAACAAAGAATACAGCTTAGGATAAAACAATCCTAACCAGTGCTCGCTTCCGGTCCATTTAGTTTTATTGCTGATAGCCTCATACAAAGGGTCTTTATCAATAACAGCACCGAACAAAGACCTATAATTATTCCTGAAAGATTCCACAGTTCTGTCATTTATGATAATCTCTGAAGCTGGCAAAATCTCCAGAAGGTCTGTTTTTTCTATAGTAGTCTGGGTCAAAGCATCGAATACGCGCAAAGCCTCTACCTCATCATCGAAAAAATCTATGCGCACAGGAGAAGGCTGACCCGCAGGAAAAATATCCAGTATACCGCCTCTTAAAGAGAACTCTCCGGTCTCGCGGACTGTAGAAGAGTGGGTATAGCCGATTTGAACAAGAAAGGCGCACAGCTTGTCTATGTTTACAGTATCGCCTATGCGTATTTCCTTATAACAATCCAGAGTAATCTCAGGCGGCAGTAATTTTTGAACTACGGCATTAACAGTTGTAATAATGACAACAGGTTTTGAGAATTTGTTTTTGGCAAGCCGTGCAAGAGCCTGTATTCTTATACCGACAACATCGGAATGAGGCGAGACTCTGTCATAGGGCAGACAGTCCCAAGCAGGAAAAACAATAATTTCCAAATCAGGGTTAAAAAATGAAAGAGCGTCCGAGAAAACAGAAGCCTTTATGTCGTCTTGAACTATTACAAGAGCAGGCTGAGATGAAAGAGCAGCGCGCTTTGCGATTTCAGATACAACTCTGGCATCATGGCCGGCCGGCACTCCGGACAGTAAAACAGTCTCTTTATTCTTAAAATTCCAATTAGAAGCAAACAATTTTATACCTGTGAATAAGCTGTGTACAATTATGTGGGCAAACAGTGTATAATATATAATGGAAATAAAAAATATGATTTTTTGCCAGAAACGCCTATTTTAGGACTGGAAAATTGAAAATGGAAAATTGAAAATGACAGAATTAGCCCTTATATCTACCAACAGCAGAGCGTTATCAGCCAATACTAACCAAAGAACTATCCCCTCCAATACGGAAGCAGAGCAGGCTCTCTTAGGAGCATTGCTGGTCAACAACTCTGTTTATGAAAAAGTAGGAGAAACTCTAAGCGGAAGACACTTTTTCGATCCGGTGCACGGCAGAATCTATGATGCAATCGCAACACTGATAGACAGAGGGCAAATAGCGGATACCAAGACTCTGAAAGGGCTGTTTGATAATGACCCTGCGCTTACGGAATTGGGCGGCTCCAATTATCTGGTGATGCTTGCGGCAAACGTAGTCTCTATTTTTAACGTGGAAGACTACGCTAATCTGATACACGAGTTATACCTAAGAAGGCAGCTCATAGGTATAGGCACGGACGTTGTGAACGATGCCTTCAGTTATGATTTGGAGCAAAAAGCAAGTACACAGATAGAAGAAGCGGAAGCAAAGTTATTTGACCTCGCAGAAACAGGCGATACAAGCAGAGGCTTTTTGAGTTTAAAAGAAGCAGTAAAACTATCTATAGAAACAGCGAACGAAGCCTATAAAAGAGACAGTCATATAACAGGCGTGACAACGGGACTGAGGGATTTGGATACTAAACTGGGAGGACTGCAAAAATCCGATTTGATAATAGTGGCAGGCCGTCCGGGAATGGGAAAAACTGCACTGGCAACAAACATAGCGTTCAATGCCGCCAGAGCATTCGTACAAACTAACGGTAAAGAAGGAGCAGGAGTTGCTTTTTTCTCTCTAGAAATGTCCAGCGAACAGCTTGCAACTCGTCTTTTGGGCGAAAGAGCCAGATTTTCATCGGACAAAATCCGCAGAGGAGCCTTTAAGGCGCAGGACTTTAGAAAATTCGTAGAAGCCTCTAAAGAGCTATCCTCGATACCGTTGTATATTGACGACACTCCTGCACTGTCGGTCGCAGGGTTAAGGACCAGAGTCAGAAGACTGAAAAGAACAGAGCCTAATTTAGGACTGGTAGTAGTAGATTACCTGCAATTATTACAAGGGTCGCTTGCCAAAAGCAAAGAAAACAGAGTGCAGGAAGTATCCGAAATCACCAGAGGCTTAAAAGGCATAGCAAAGGAATTGAATATTCCGGTATTAGCGGCATCGCAGCTTTCAAGAGCCGTGGAGCAAAGAGAAGATAAAACTCCGCAGCTTGCAGACCTGAGAGAGTCAGGGTCTATTGAACAAGATGCGGACATAGTAATGTTCATATACAGAGAAGAGTACTACAATAACAAAGAGCCGTCTCATAAGCCCGGCGAAACAGAAGAGGCATATGAGAAGCGGTATCAGCACTGGCAGCACACATGCGAAAAGATACGGAACATCGCTACGGTGATAGTAGCCAAACAAAGGCACGGACCTATAGGAGAAGTAGATCTGCACTTTGACGGCGAATTCACAAAGTTCTCTAATCTTGAGAGAGAGTGAATTAAGGGTTTGCCTTTTCTATTCCGCTGTATAATGCCGATGCGGTCTGCCAATCCAATGAAAATCGGGTCTTTGAAAGCCTTCGTACTCTAACTCGGCTGTTGATTCTTCTTCTACGAACTTGAGCGTCAGGTTGTAAAGCCCGGCGTAAAATTTCATATAATCCTTTACAAGTTTCGCCTCTTTGTCTGTAAGAGTCCTCGTGCCTTCCAGTAACTCAGAACGATTTAGTCTACATCTGCAATTTATAGTATCCTCCTCATTACTATGTATATCTTTCATATATACAATAAGATGTCTGCCTTCTATCGTACGCTTCACTGCCACGAGTAAAGAACTATCCTTATCTTCATTGTGTATTTCTAAAATACAACTATCTCCTCTGTCTGAACGACACCTTACACGCTCACTCACTTTATTTCTCCTTTTTTAGTTTTTCTAAGTTCACTCCAGTACTCTAAACGCTTTTTGATTTCCCGCTCGAAGCCTCGTTCTATAGGGTGATAGAAGGACTTACGCTCTACGCCTTCCGGAAAATAGCTCTGACCGGAAAAACCTTCTTTAGTATTGTGGTCATATTCATACCCCTCGCCGTAGCCTATCTCTTTCATAAACTTAGTAGGCGCATTCAATATATGTTTAGGAGGCATTAAAGAGCCGGTCTCTTTTGCAGTGCGCATAGCCTCACCAAAAGCCATATACCCTGAATTAGATTTCGGAGCCGTCCCCAGATACAAAACCAACTGAGCCAGAGCAAGTTCCCCCTCCGGCGAGCCCAGCCTTTCATACGTCTGCCAAGAAGCTATGGCAAATGTCAGAGCTGTCGGATCTGCAAGCCCAATATCCTCAGACGCAAACCTAGTCAAGCGTCTTGCAATGTATCTCGGGTCTTCCCCGGCATCAACCATTCTGCAAAACCAATACAAAGCAGCATCTGCATCAGAGCCTCGCAGAGACTTATGAAGCGCACTCATCAAATTATAGTGCCCCTCCTGAGCCTTGTCGTACAGAGGTCTGCGCTTTTGTATGAAAGCGGACAGCTCTTTATCGTCTATAGGCTTGTCTAATCCGAATAACTCCTCTGCCATCATCAGCAAATAGCGTCCGTCCGCGTCCGCCATATGCAGAAGAGCTTCTCTGGCTTTATCCGTCAGAGGCAAAGCCCTTTTCATATAGCTTTCTGCCTTTTGCAGCAATGTTTCCAGCGCCTCATCATCAAGCCTGTTCAGTATAAAAATCTGACATCTGGATAAGAGAGCTCCGTTAAGCTCGAAAGAAGGGTTTTCCGTAGTCGCTCCGATAAGAACTACGGTACCGTCTTCTATGTATGGCAGCAAAACATCTTGCTGAGCTCTGTTAAACCTGTGAATCTCGTCTACGAACAAAAGAGTATTCTCGCCCATACTCTTTCTTTTGCGGGCTGCGTCGAAAATTTTTCTTAGATCGGCAACTCCTGAAGCAACTGCGGAAACAGGCTCAAAATAAAAACCCACCTCGTCTGCCAGCAGTCTGGCTATAGTAGTCTTTCCGCACCCGGGCGGTCCCCATAGTATTATGGAAGACAGCCTTTTCTTAGAGAGCATTCTTGTAAGTATGCCGTTATTATAAGATAAAATGTGCGGCTGCCCGACTACTTCCGAGAGGTTTTTGGGTCTTAGCCGCTCCGGCAAGGGCGTATGGCTGTCGTCTTCAAATAAAGAACTCATAAATACATATTCATAGCAGACTTTACTTCTCTTAGAGTCTTGTCTCCTACGTCCCTAGCCTCTGCAATGCCGGTGTTAAGAATCTTTTTGATATAGCCTATGTTATCCAAAAGCTCCGCCCTCTTAGCCCTTAGCGGACGGAAATAGGCGTTGATATGCTCGGTCAGATAAGCCTTTAGCATTCCTGCGCCTCCGTTGCCTATTTGAGCGGCAATAGCTTCAGGAGCCTCACCGCTGGTCAAAGAGGCTATCTCCAGCAGGTTAGCCACAGCAGGTCTTCTCTCTGGCTCGAAGGTTATGAGACGCTCCGAATCAGTAACGGCAGATTTTATTATCCTAGCAGTTTCATCTTCAGTAGCCTTGAGAGGTATAGTGTTATTTCTGCTTTTGCTCATCTTAGCATTGCCATCGAGTCCCAGCATAGTAGGCACATGACTCAGCAGCCCTTGAGGTATAGGAAATATAGGATTGTCAGATTTATACTTAGCATTAAACCTTCTGGCAATAGTTCTGGTAAGCTCTATATGGGGGAGCTGATCTTTTCCGACAGGAATAGCAGTCGCCTTGCAAAACAGTATATCAGCAGCCTGATGGACAGGATAGGTAAACATGCCCGCATTCATTTTAGCCATAGAAGAACTCTCTATTTCGTCTTTTACCGTAGGATTTCTCTCCAGCTCCGGAATAGAAACCAGATTTAGGAAAGGCAGGATTAGCTGATTTAATTCCGGCACGCAGCTATGAGGGAAAATGAAGACATTGCCGCTCTCAGGGTCTAAGCCGGAGGCTATATAATCGATTGCGAGATTAAGAGTACACTCTTCTATTTTGTCGAAAACCTCTCTGTCTGTGAGGACTTGATAGTCCGCGATAACAATGAAAGTTTTCACGCCCAGTTCCGCGATTTTCACTCTGTTTTGCAGAGAGCCGAAATAGTGTCCTATGTGCAAATCACCCGTGGGTCTGTCTCCGGTAAGAACAGTATGTTTATGAGGATTTTCTATTATGTCTTTCTCTAATTCTCTGCTTCTTTGTACGGAAGCAGCGAAAGTGTCGTAAGAGATAGGATTTTCTGAATCATTATTCATTTTACAATTTTCTATTTGCGAGCGATACCTGCGCGTCTTAGGTTCTCAATATGCTCCGGCTGCTCTAGGAGTTCGGAGGGCAATAAATCGCTGGACACCAGCCCAGCCAATTCTTTCTCGGCGAGCTTCAGCAAAGGCGCAGCATCGCTTTCGACCAGCAGAGCATCTCTGACCAACCCGCAAAGAGTAAGATACGTAGTAGGTGTTAATTCAACAAGCATAAAACATTCCTTTTTCAACATTACAACTGAGAATTACTAATGGAGTATTAAAATTCCCGTTCTTCTAAAAAGTAAGATACAGGCAATTAATACTTTCAAAAACACTTTTTTACACTTTTTTAAGAATTGTTAATTTGTAGTCAAATCAATAACTTACAAATTCAGCCAAATTTCCCGCATAAAATCTTAATCTTAACAGCGGAAAATTAAGCATATTTTTTTGTAAAAACGCAAAGAAGCATCTAGGAAAACTAAAAATTTAAGAGTAAAATAAAGCCAGAAAATCTATATATAACGCTTATATTATAATTTATTTTTAATAGGAATTTTTTATGTTCAGAATTATTCATATGAATATTCAGACTCTGATCTTCTGGAAAAAAACTGATTCGGAAGAAGGAAGTGCCGGCATATTTAAAAATCCTCCGCACGATCACAAAAGAGGCAGAATGGATATGTCTTGCAGATTGCAGTTGAATCAAATCAGGCAATCGTATCACCCTAATATTATTTCCTGCTATTCCAACAGCGCAAGGAATCTGATAAGGCGCGCACCTGCGCAGAAAAAAGAGTCATTCTCTATGGACTCCATAGTAGAAAGCTTAAGACGAGTGTTATTTATTACCCATTGATAGCGAATCAAAATTGAGTATAATGACTCATGACCTCTGCATTAGACTCAGTAATCAAAGACATAGAAGCTCTCCATACGCTCCAAACATTTGGGCGCGTAGTAGGAGTCCAAGGGCTGTTGATTGAAGTATCCGGAAGCACTAAAGCTCTGTCCGTAGGCAGCAGATGCTCTGTTACGGCTATTAGCGGGAAGAGCCTCTTGTGTGAAGTAGTAGGATTCAGAGAAGACAAAGCTCTTATGCTGCCTTTCGGAGAAACCGAAGGCGTAGGGCTCGGAAGCGAGACTGTCGTAGTAAAATCGCAGCCGACTATATCGCCGCACTCTTCGTGGCTGGGAAGGGTAGTAAACGCTCTGGGCGAGCCCATAGACGGCAAGGGAGCTTTAATACAAGGAAATACGCCGAGACTGATAAAAGCCTCCCCTCCTCCGGCGCACCTGAGAGACCGGGTCGGCAAGAAGCTGGATTTAGGGATAAAAGCAATCAATACTTTTGCAACAGTATGCAGAGGGCAGAGAATGGGCATCTTTGCAGGCTCCGGCATAGGCAAATCAACGCTTATATCTATGGCGGTGAGGTATACGGAAGCAGAAGTATCGGTAATAGGATTAATAGGCGAAAGAGGCAGAGAGGTTCAGGAATTCCTGAAAGACGATTTAGGGGAAGAAGGGCTTGCAAGAAGCGTAGTGATAGTGTCAACGTCCGATGAAGCTCCTCTGATGAGAAAACAGGCTGCATATATGACGCTTGCAATAGCCGAGCACTTCCGCGATGAAGGCAAAGACGTATTGTGCCTGATGGACAGCATAACAAGGTTCAGCATGGCGCAAAGAGAAATAGGCTTGGCAGCAGGCGAGCCGCCTACGACAAAAGGTTATCCGCCTACAGTGTTTGCAGAATTACCGAAGCTGTTGGAAAGAGCCGGCCCCGGGGAAAACGGCTCCGGAAGCATAACCGGACTGTTTACAGTACTGGTAGACGGAGACGACCACAACGAGCCTATATCGGACGCAGCGCGGGGAATACTGGACGGACATATAGTGCTGGACAGAGGCATAGCGGAAAGACCGCGTTTTCCGGCAGTCAATGTGCTAAGGAGCGTGTCCAGAACAATGCCTGCTTGTAACACGGAAGAAGAGAATTCAATAATAGATAAAGCAAAGCAACAAATTTCTACCTATGAAAACATGGCGGAAATGATTCGGCTTGGAGCGTATAGGAAAGGAACGAACAAAGAGGTGGACGAGTCTATGGAAGTATACCCTTTGATTGACAATTTCCTGAAACAGAAGAAAGAAGAAAGCTCTACGCTTGAAGAAGGGTACAAAGAGCTGGCAGAGATATTGGGTATAGTGGGGGGTTAGAACGTATTCCCCTTCGCAGGGGAAGGGGTGGCATTTTTATCGCTGGCAAGCGATAAAAATGACGGGGCAGTGGTAGAAGGTAGCTGTTAAGAAACAAACGTTGTGAGTAAAATCATGGCAATGAA
>WRDR01000021.1 GCA_009779745.1 Alphaproteobacteria bacterium | reverse complement strand
GGGATGGACGTATCTCTGGTGGATCGGTTGTCGCGCCAGCGGCATAGCCGAGTAGCTAAAATACGGACGAGATAAACGCTGAAAGCATCTAAGCGTGAAACTTTCCTCAAAACTAGTATTCCCTGAGAGCCGGGATAGACTATCCCGTTGATAGGTCGGATGTGGAAGTGCAGCGATGCACGCAGCTAACCGATACTAATAGCTCGATTGACTTGATCCTTATCAGAGGTTTGATTCTGATTGATTTTGACATGTTTAGACGATTTTCTTTTTTTTGTCTGTCTTGATGACTTGGTGATTATAGCGGAGGTCCTGCACCCGATCCCATCCCGAACTCGTTCGTGAAAGCCTCCAGCGCTGATGGTACTTAGTCTTAAGGCTCGGGAGAGTAAGTCGTTGCCAGGTCTTCAAGACAGACAAAAATCTTACATCAAGAATTATTCCTTTGTTCACGATATTTTATAAATTTAATTTTTATTTATATTATATGGAGATTGATTATGGATAGTATTTTTGAAGGCGCAGAAAACAGATTAAAGAACTTGGATGCGCCGCGCGCAGCTTTTATGATTTCCATGGTACCAGCAACCGGTCTTGCTCTTTTAGAGGGCAACTTGGCAATGGCGTTTGTTTTTGCCGGAGCTGCCGTTACAGTTTTTGCAGCCGCTCCTACGGAACCTTTGCCTGTTAACTATGTTGCGAAAAACACACAACATCTGCATTTTTAAACAATTGCCTTAACAGGAGAATATTATGATAAATTCTAAAATGAGCTTGGACACATTCTTCACAGAACACACTGTAGACAAAGTGGATTATTTCTTCGAAAACAACTATGCAGTCCTTTCTGAAAAATCAGACGCAGGTAAGCACGCACGCAACAGAAGAGAAAACAGAATAGCGAAAAAAACTGCAAGAGGTTTATCATTATGAAACCAAATCACAAAAAAGGAATTTACTTAGCTTTTGCCGCTGCAGCTGTTGCAACATGTACGGCATGTATTGTAACGGGAGACGGCGCATCTGCTATTGCAGCTTTGCCCGATACCTCTACTGTTATGGCCGGCATAGATACCGCAATGAATAACTTCGGCGGTGCTGCTCAAGAATGTATTTGCAGCTTTAAGAGTGGTTTTATTTATCGTGGTTATGGTGGCGGTGGTTTCACTACTGCCTCTCATTGCTTTTGCACCCCTGTTGACCCTCAAGATGTACCTGCAATCGCAAATCAGATTATAACAGAGCAGCAAGATCCCAATCAACTTACCTATTGGAATTGGGCACAAACAGAAATACAAAGAGTGTTATCGCCGCTAAATCCTGTTTCCCTTAATTTAACTGATACTACTATGGAACAGCTGCCAATTTATTAGCTCCGGAACCTACTCCGCAGAAAAGCGGGTTAACAGCACGTTTAGGTATAGGCGCAGCCTATTTAGCCGCTGTAGCCGCTATAAAATACAAGTTAGGATAACAAACCACTACCCCGTCACGCCTTACGGCGTGCCACCCCTTCCCTTGAAAAGGGAAGGGGAATATTTAAACCCCCAGCCCTCTCTCCCCTTCTTCCGTAGCTTTGAGGAATTTTTCCGTGGTTCCTTTGAGCTTGTTCTGCATCATGCCTACTTCTTTGGCGATTACATCTCTGCCTATTTGCTTGGTTTCCAAAGACGCATAGTCGCACAAATACTCTTTCAGGGTAATCAGCGCATTAGGAGTACACATATTCTTTATCTTACCGGGAATAGCCCAATTTACTATGAAATCGCCGCCTTCTCTTCCCTTGTCCTCGCACGCAGTACACCATGACGGAATAAACCCATCTTTCAGGAGTTCCTTTACTACTTCATCTAAAGACCTGTGGTCTTCTACGTGGAATTGTCCGTCTTCTTCTTTACTGTCGTTGTCCGAGTATCCTCCTATGTCCACCCTGCTGCCGGCAGAAATCTGAGAAATACCGCATTCCAGCGTTTTCTTTCTCATTTCAGGAGTTTCTCTGGTAGACATTATCATGCCTACGTAAGGAACAGCCAGTCTCATGATAGCTATGACGTTGAGAAAATCCTTATCGCTTATCTGATATTGAGGGTCACGAGACACCTCGGAACCCTTGGCAGGCTCTATTCGCGGGAAACTCACAGTATGAGCCCCTGCCCCTATATCTTCCAAGTGATTGATATGAGATTTCAGAGCCAAAATATCGTATTTCCAATCAGCAAGCCCCAGCAGTACTCCCAGTCCGAAATCTCCTATCTTGGCTTCCACTGCCCTGTCGTATACTTCCAAACGCCACTTGAAATCCGCTTTTTTACCGCTTTTGTGGTGTTGTTTGTAGGCAATCGGATCGTAAGTTTCCTGAAAACACTGGTACGTTCCGACACCTGCTTCTCTTAGTCTTACAAACTCCTCTACGGTCAAAGGCGCAAGATTTGCATTGACTCTTCTTATGCTGTTGTTCCCGACTTTCACTCCGTATATAGTCTTCATAGTCTGAACAACATAATCAAAGCCGTTTTCTCCTTTGTACGCCTCGCCAGAGACCATGAGAATTCTCTTCTGCCCCTGATTGATGAGAATCTCCACCTGTTCCGCTATCTCTTCCTGAGACAGCATGACTCTGGGCATATCAAGGTTTTTCACTCTGAACGCACAATAATCGCACTCGTTCTTGCAGTAGTTGGAATAATACAGCGGCGCAAAAGTTACTATACGATTGCCGTATATGTACTGTTTGACTCTCTTTGCGAGCTTATGCATTCTTTCCGTAAGTGCCTTGTCTTCTATTGCGGACAGCACAGCCATTTCTTCCAGCTCCAGCCCTGTGTAGAGCTTCACATTCCCGCCGTCCACAGTCAGAGGCTGCTTTTCAACTTCCGAGAGTTCCTGCTCTTTCCTGCGTAGAATTTCTTCTATGGCGATTTTGTCTTCTTCTTGGTGTGCGCTCACTAGGCTGCGCAGCTTCTTGACATCGAGCCATTCTACAGGAGACACATCTTCTGCGGACTCTGTTTTAATATCTTTCTCTTGAGGTATCACGTTTGCCCCCGTTCATTATTCTTGATTAGTGGATTTAGTAAATATATATTAGAGCGTATGAACCTTCATACACGAAAAGAAATCTTTGATATTCTAACCACACCTTCCTCAAACAGGCAAGAACTTTATTCGAGGGCGGACGCAGTGCGGAAAGAAAACATGGGAGACGAGATACCTCTACGAGGCATCATAGAATTTACGAATATCTGTTCTAATGATTGTATTTATTGCGGAATAAGAGCGTCTAACAGTAAGGTTGCGCGATACAAAATTACTGATGAAGAGATTTTAGAGGTTGCAAGAAAAATGCCTAAATGGCAGCAATGGACTGTTGTTCTGCAATCCGGAGAAGCAGATTCGAAAGCCGAGAATCTTCGTATAGGGAATCTGATTGAACGAATTAAAAAAGAAACCGGATTGGCTGTTACGTTATCCGTTGGAAATCGCTCTAAAGATGTGTTTGCTTTTTGGAGAAACTGCGGAGCTGACAGATACCTGATGCGTTTTGAGACCAGTGATAAAGAGCTGTTTGAAAAAATTCACCCGGACTGTACATTGAAAGAAAGGCTGGAATGTTTAGATAATCTTAGGGAAGCCGGCTATCAGGTCGGCAGCGGCTTCATGATAGGCATACCCGGAGAAACCATAGAAACCCTAGCCGATAACATAAACTTATGCTCGACTTATGATTTGGATATGATTGGTATAGGACCTTTTATACCTCATGAGGAAACCCCTTTGGCAGGTCAAAAAAACATATATGATGATGATAAAGATATGTTTTTTGCGGCAGTCTCTGCGTTAAGGATATTTAATCCGTTGGCGCATATTCCGGCAACTACGGCGTTTGATGCGGTTTTCCCGAATACCGGTCGGGACCTTGCACTTCAAAGAGGAGCCAACGTGTTCATGGCAAACAATACTCCTGAGAAATACAGAGATGCATACTTGATATACCCTAATAAGCCTTTTGTAGATGAAACCGGCGATGAGTATGCTAACGCACTGATAAACCACATGAAAGAGCTGGGACGCTCTGTAGCAACGGGATATGCGCATTCGAAGAAATGTTACTGATGTATTTTTCTTTACTTTTTCATATTTTCATGTTTTAATCTAATATCGATATTAGGTGTAGTTTTTAACATCTCAACATAAGGCTTATATAATCATGCTTAATTTATCAGCTCGTTTACGCACTATCGTTGGATTCGCTTGCCTCTCTCTAACGGTTGCAGTGATTCTCGCCTTCTCTTCCAATGCTTATGCAGCTTGCTGCCAGACGGTTTTTTCTTGCAGGGGTTTGGCACCTGACGTGACTCCTCCTCCGGGAGAAGAACACTTTTTTGAATGGCAGACGAGGTGGGGAAAATTGGTGAACGAAAAGATACCTGCTGATAATCACGATATTAAGAGATCTATCAATACTACTTATGACAGATGCGGTGTAAAACAAAAGAATTTTAAGGATATTCTCGCTTTTGAAGTTGATTATAGCGGAGACGGCATCTTGGATTACGTTTTGGATTCGTTTGATTTTTATGCTCCAGATAAATTTACCAATACATGTCCCGTACAAATTTGCAGAACTGAAAGCAATTGTAAAACCTATTGCGGTGTCGGGTTTTTCAGACGTATGACTTCATCATTTTTTGTTGATGACGATTGCGATTTAAGTACTCTTGACCAAAGGATACAGGATTTTATAAACGGCGGCGGCAAAGGTACGCCTCCTTGTTCTGTCGATGAGTGTCCTGAGCAGTGGATACAGAGATTCCACACGGATGCGACCAAATGGGCAACCAGAGAGGGCTGGTGTTTCGTTGATACAGAGAATTATGTGGATCAAATATTCTCCAGCAGTGATTTCTTCAGACCTTTTGTTGTCCAATTCTATAAAGAGCTGGAGGATACCGGCGTTTTAGTATTTGACAATAAAACCAGAGAACAATGCATCAACGAGGCTCTCGCCGCTATAGCCGGCAATCCGCCGCAAGATCCTCAGTGTAAGCGGTTCCCTGATTCTTCGCCGAACTATGCAAAGCCTTGGGTAGTAAATAAAAATGGGGACAGAGAACCCACAGGTGAAATGGATACAAAAATATTTGTTTTGAAGATTGATTCTCCTTTGGATCAGTGTTCGCCGGAAGAACTATTGCTTTGGAGCAATGTTTACGGCTGTCCAAGATGTATCAAGTTCTATCAGTTCAGGAACGACACTTTCGTAGATCTGTACGAGCCTAAGCCGGTGCCGCTGCCTATGGGACCGGACAACGGCTGTCTGGTGCACTGGCGTTTCCCGCTGACTCCTATTCCCTACATGGTTTTCAGAGACAACTCTAATTGCAGACAACTTATTCATGATGCGGAAACTACGGAAGACATTTTAGAAGTGCGCAGACTATGTCCTTGGAGAGGGTGGCATAATATCGAGGTAACATATGCCAAAGATGAGAAAGGCAATGATCTTAATAAGCCTGTTATGGCATCGTTTCCGGCAAACCATCCGACGTATAACCTTCCTAGTCCTCCTAATACTCCCTTTGACCCTATAAATGTAAAAGGAGCCATAGCATTCCAGTTTATAAATGATGAAACTAAAGAGTTTTATTGCAGGGATATTAAAAACATTGGCGATAAACAGTATTTAATACCTGCTAGAACCGACAAGGAGCTGATGTCCTTCATGGAAGCGTTTGATGCCAACCAAGTTGAAGGACTGACTCATCTGAAGTGGGCTTCCAATGTTGATCCGAAGCAGCCCGATAGTTGTGAGAGAAGAATCTACGGCTATAAGGAAGACGTAGGTCAAGGATATTGGAGAGGAACGGTATTCTGTCCTCCTCTGGAGTGTCAGTCATCGGTAACGATATCTGCCGAACGCTGGTGTATGAGGTCTACTGGGCTTCAGTGCGGGCTTGAAGATTGTACGGAGTGTCTGAAGAAGTTTCCGGACTTGCTCAAAAATCTGCCGGGTCCTGCCAACGTCAACCCTCCGGCAGGGAACCAATTTACAGGTACGCAAGGTATGTGCAAATTCAGAAGGCTATGCGTGAACAATACTCCTTGCAACGATCACCACTCCTGTCTGCCGGCTACTGCCAAGGTTCTTATGGCTGACGGGTCTTTGAGACCTATTATCGAAGTGAATGTTGACGATATGGTCATGGGTTTCAAGGGAGCTGCGTCTGCTCTTGAGCCTGTCAAGGTTTCGGCACGCTTTATAACTGAAGACCAAGTTTATATGAAGATTAATGACTTGGAAATCACCGGTGCTCACACTCTTCCGCTCCCCGGCGGTACGACAGCTCTTGCAAGGACTCTCAAAGTCGGAGACAAGATTGTCAATGCTAAAGGTAAAGTAGAAGTTATAAAGACTATTACCGCTGAGGCCGGCAAAGCATCAGTTTACAACCTGTCTTTGGACGGTGCTGACGGCTTTGTTGCCAACGGTGTAAGAATTATGGCAAAAGAAAAGTAATTAGTTTGGAGTGTGGAGTTAGCGTATCTAATTCCACACTTCACACTTCACACTTTACATTTCACATTCTTTTATGGTTAATTTATGCTATTGACGGTATTTTCGAAATAGTGTAGAATATTAACCATTGTCAATATCCGAGTCCCCCTACCCTTTATATGGAGAGTTCTATGAAGAAATTTTTTGTCGTTGCGGCGTTAATCTGCTCTGTAATAGCAACACCGGCTATGTCTCGGGATCTTTCCGATCTGGTTCGGAGAGTGTACGGCGATCCTTTGGCTCACTTGAGACCTAATGCAGGCGATGTGGGCGCAGATAACTCTATCAACGTAGAGGTGACTCAGGTTGATTTCAGCAGCCTGCCTCCGTTTATGCAGCATCAGGCGAAATTTGTTGCCGATTGCGTGAAAAATCAAGAAACTCTGAGTACGATGAAGTATTTCAGCTATGTTTCCGACTTTAACCGCCGCAGGGGCTTTCAGCCGCACTATTTAATAGACACTTCGGCACTTAAAGATATGAGATCCAGCAATTGTATATTCGGCGATATTTGTACGGAAGGACAATGCGCACTTTTGGGTTATACAGCAGATGCCGAGGGCTGGCAATTGACAATAAACCGGCAATTCTATAGGTGGTCGCTGGAGGTAGTACAACTGGACGATAAAAACACTCAAGTGTTTATCAGTGCCTTGTACAGACCAACAGGCGAGTGTGAAGCACCTACAGGAGTACGCACTGAAGAAGGCTGTTTCAGCAAGTACATCTGGGGTCTGAGATCGCTTGTGACGCAGAACATTGCTGAATAAAGAGTGGAGTTTGGAGTGTTGAGTGTGGAGTTAGTATATATTTTTAACTCCACACTCCACTCTTAACACTCCACACTTCCTAATGTGGTTCATGTATCCCGAACTTCCTCCTCGTGAATGACAGCAGCATTCCCATACTTATTGATACTGACATCAACGAAGAGCCTCCGTAAGATATAAACGGCAGCGTCATTCCTTTAGTCGGCATAAGGTGCATTGTTGATGCTAAATTTATCGCTGCCTGCAAGCCGAACTCTATCAAAATGCCGCTTCCCGCCAATAGTAAAAACAAATCGTTCCCTCTTCTTATGCGTATCAATCCTCTGAATACTATGAAGGCAAAGCATATTACTATAAACAAGCATATAAAAAATCCGAACTCTTCACCGGCTACTGCAAATATAAAGTCGGCGTGAGAGTCCGGTATGCTCATTTTTACCTCTCCTTTGCCAGGGCCCATTCCAAACAAGCCTCCGTTGTGAAATGCCTTTAATGCCTGATCTACCTGATATGTGTCGCCGGTGCCCGATATAAACCTGTCTATTCTGGACGCAAAATGCGGAAATGAAGAGTATGCTACGAATGCAAATAAGACTGTTCCTCCTATGCCAAGCACTACAAAAATCATAGGCAGCCCTGCCAGAAAAAACTGAGTGCCCCACACCAGAGATATGAGTCCCAGCATTCCTACGTCCGGCTGGGCTATAAGACACCCTGCTATAAGCGCATAAAGCAGAATGCTGGTCCCGTATCCCGGAAATCCTTTTCTTTCACAGCCTCTTGCAAACAGCCATGCGGAAACCACTATAAACAGCGGCTTTACAAACTCCGAGACCTGAACGGACGGCAGATACGGTATTCTGAGCCACCTGACTGCGCCCTTCACTTCCGCCCCTACAAACGGCGTAGCTATAAGCAAGGGTATGAAAACCAACAACCCTATCAGCGACAGATTTTTTATTCTCTCGGCAGACATGAATGATATTCCGAACATCACTATTAACGCAGGAACCAGCGCATACATGTGTCTCATTACAAAATAATAGCTGTCCCAGCCTTTTTTCACTGCGATTGCCGGCGTGGAGGCTTGAATCAAAAGCACTCCCGTTACTATGATTATAAGTATAGGTATCAGGAGCCACCTGTCTATGGTCCACCACCAGTTGCCGAAAACAGAGCTGTCATAACGGGATACTGCGTACATTATCTTTGCCTAATGCAAATTATTAACAAACTCTACAAACTGACCGCCTCTGTCGTACTCATTTTTGAATACTCCGAAAGAAGCAAAACTGGGACTCATAATCACGTTATCCCCTTCCTTAGATACAGCGACCGCCTTTTGCATAGCCTCTGCCATAGAACCGGCTACAGGAGTATCCGGAAGCTGTCCTGTAATCCTGTCCGTCCCGGTCCCTTTTATAAGAACAGCTCTTATATTGTTGGAAATAACGTAATTCAGAACTCTGTCTACCGGCAGTCCTTTATCAGCTCCGCCGAACACCAGCACGACATTCTTAGGATCAAAAGAAGTCAGTGCCGCCATTGTAGCCTCTTGCGTTGTCGCAGTAGTATCGTTATAGAACCGCCTTTTATTGTACTCTCTGATTAGCTGCAATCTGCCTTCTGCACCCTTATATTGGCGCAGAGCTTCTTCGACTACGTCCTCCTTAATGCCGTAAGCCAAACAAGCCTGTTTTGCCAATCCTCCGTTAAGGCGGTTGTGCTCGCCTAAAACTTGCAGAGGAAAATCTTCAGGCAATGCCTTAGCAACTATTCTTTTCGCCTTACTGTCAATCTTAACGTCCTTAACAGCCTCCCACACCTCTTCGGTCGCTATCGCAAAATCTCCCTCTTTCTGATAACGGAAAACAGTACCCTTATCATAGGCGTACATTTCCATGTCTCCGTCATAATAGTTCATATGATCCTTATAGAATGTCGTAAACACGCTTATGTTAGGACTCACATTAAGCGTATTAAACCCCTGAAGCTGCCAGCTATCAAGCTCCAGCACTGCGCAGTCGTATGTGTGTGCCTCATGAAGATACGAGAGCGTAGAAACTCCTCTTATATTGCCGCCGAGTATTGCTCTTTGTCCTGCAAAACGCAGTGCTTCGTATATCATATTGGTTGTAGTTGTCTTGCCTCTTGTTCCGGTCACTCCTATTATTTTTATCCCTGATAAATAAGCAAACAGCGCAGTACTCATGTATACCGGAATGCCCTCATTCTTAGCATGGGCTATGAACGGATTATCTAAACGAACGCCTGCGCCTTTTATTATGAAGTCCTTATTTTCAAACAAAGAGTTCTCATGCTTTCCAAGTACAAATTCAATATTATCATATTCTTTGAGTGCGTCTAGGGAGGTCTTTAATTCCGCTTCTGTTTTCATGTCCGTAACATAAACTTTTTTACATAACTTAGCCAAAAACGCAACGTCCCCTGTTCCGCGTCCTAATAGTCCCAGCCCCATAACAGTGCAAGTTTTTCCCTTAAAAAAATCTTCATATCTTTTTGACATTTTTATTTCTTTCTTTTTATTACCTTAATTTTAACGTAGCCAATCCTATCATTCCCAGAATACAAGCCACTATCCAAAATCGTATCACTATAGTAGATTCCGACCAACCCTTTTTTTCAAAATGATGATGTATAGGAGCCATTCTGAACAGTCTTCTTCCCAAGAACTTATACGAGGCTATTTGCAGTATTACGGAAAGCGTCTCAAATACAAAAACGCCTCCGATGATAGCCAAAACTATCTCGTGCTTTACAATCACGGCTATTGTGCCGAGTGCCGCTCCCAGTGCCAAAGACCCGGTGTCTCCCATGAAAATCTTGGCAGGAGGCGCATTGAACCATAAAAAGCCTAATCCGGCTCCTACTAGGGCACCGCAGAATACTGCAAGCTCGCCCGCTCCTTTTACGTAGTTAATCTGAAGATAATCGGCAAAAAGAATGTTTCCAGCCAAGTAAGCGATAATAATAAAACACAATGCCGCTATTATTACCGGCACAATAGCAAGTCCGTCCAGCCCGTCCGTAAGGTTGACGGAATTACTGGCCCCTACAATCACGAACATAGCAAACGGAATGAAAAACCACCCCAGTTCCAGCATGTACCCTTTGACAAACGGAATAGCCACTGAAAATGCAGTATCATCTGCCGCAAAATGCACTATAAAACACACAGCAATAAACGCTATGACGCACTCTAAAGAGAACCGAATTTTTCCCGATATTCCTACGGAACAGTTGTCTATCAGCTTCTTATAGTCGTCTATGAAGCCTATGAACCCAAAGCCCAGCGTAACAAGCAGCAGCACCCATGTATACCCGTTAGACGGGTCTGTCCAAAGCAACGTGCTTACTCCCGTAGCTATCAGTATCATCAGTCCTCCCATAGTGGGAGTCCCCAGCTTCTTTTTATGGTTTTCCAGCCCGTCATCTCTTAGAGGCTGCCCCTGCCCCTGTTTAGATTTCAGCCACCTTATTATTGCAGGTCCGAATATAAAACTGATGAGCAGTGCTGTTGCGACAGCTCCTCCGGTTCTAAAGGTTATATATCTGAACAGATTGAAAAAACTGAAATCCTGAGTGTAGTGGGATAATAAATAAAGCATTGCTTATCCTAATTGAAAATTGAAAATGGAAAATGGAAAATTATGTTATTCAAAGTTAACATCGATCTCTATCCTATCTTTTCCAACGAAAGTACAGAATGTGAGGAATGAAGTAAGGAATTGGATATACAATTTTCCATTTTCCATTTTCCATTCCGCCAACTCCATACTCCACATATTTTGCACGTAAAAGACTCACAGTATCGATATTACTTAAAGCGTCTTTCCCTTTTACCATAACCAAATCGTTGTTTTGCATCTGTCCTGTCAGAAGTTCTATAAGTTCGCTCTGATTTTCAGCAAACCCTCCCCTAAATCCGGCAGGCAAGGCATCGTATAAATACCTGACATTTTCTCCGCAGCAAAAAACCTTATCTATATCAGACTCAACTATAAACGATCTCAACGAGATATGCAAATCAGGAGATGATACTCCAAGCTCCGGTATATCATGCAGCACCAGAATCTTTCTTTCTTCAGCCTTACGCTCTATCCTGTTTAAATCATCAATAGCAGAACAAAAAGAATCTACGCCCGCCTCATTAGTCTGGTCTATAAGAATAAAACTCTCGTTCCCACCCAGCGGTATCTTGGCGGCAACTCCAAAACCAGCTTTCGGGCGATAGTGTTCCAGCGCAGCAGCACACTCATGCAGACACCCGCTCACAATATAAGACACCAGCATAGCGCACATAGAATTAGGAATCTGAGATATGCCCGGAGCACTTACGGTACAGTCTATTTTCTTACCGTCAACAAGCATTCCTATATCAGTAAACTCCGGGTGCATAGCCAAAGCTCTTAACATAACGTCCGCCGTAACATATGAGGAAAACGTAAATATGTTTTTGATATTCCGGCTTTTTGCCATATCCGCAATGTACAAGGACATTGGCATATCTCTGTTTAAAATAAGAACTCCGTTTTCCGGCAAAGACTCAAAAATCCCAGCCTTAACCCTAGCTATAGCCTGTAAAACCTGTCTTCCCTCATTAACATTAGTGCAAGGCTGCGTTTTAATCTGTTCAATGCCGCCTATGTGTGCAAATCCTATGGAATTAATCACTGCTATATCAGGCTTAACAACCTTTGCCATATCTGAAATAGAATCACACTCGTTAAGGCTTATCTCGAACACTCCGTAATTTGTCTCGGAAGGCATGTTGGCCAGTCCAAGATAATGGTGCAGCAGACTGCCTGTCCCATAAGCATCTGTATAAACATTGCCCACAGCCCCCAGCATCACCTCCAGCATATCTTTCACGGAAGACTTGCCCACAGACCCGGTGATGGCTACTACCGTTCCTTTCATGCGCTCTCTTGCAGCCTTTGCAAGGTTCGATAAGGCAGCATTAGTATCCTTCACAAAAATCAGAGGAGCTCCAAACGGCACGCCCTTAGGCTTTTCCGAGACAACAGCGCACACTGCACCTCTTTCAAAAGCCAAAGCCGCATTCTTGTTTTTAGTTTTCTGCTTGTCTTGAATATCAATAAACAAATCTCCGGACTGTACCAGATTTGCGTCAACAACTACCCTGTTTACAATCCACGACTGCTCGTGCAGGCTTTCCCCTCCGACAGCCTGAATGACTTCCTGCGCCCTCCATAACGGTCTTTTGTAATACACGCCGGACTCTGCTTCCAACTCTCTCGCTCCGGAATACTCGGCACTTTCCCCTGCAAATGACATAGCGGTTATTAAGCTGTTAACATCAGCCAGCTTAGTAATAGCCTTGAGGTACTTTCCTATAACCGTCATGCCGACAAAACCTTCCTAGCCTCTTCAGCATCGTCAAAGTGATGTACTGTGCCCTTTACTATCTGTTCAGTCTCATGCCCCTTGCCGGCTATAACAAGAGAGTCTCCCTCCTTTAACATCTCAATCCCTATTTTTATAGCTTCAGCCCTGCTGCCAATCTCTTTCACAACAGCCCCGGCTTTGCAGCCGGCTAGTATCTCTTTTCTGATTTCGTCCGGCTCCTCAAATCTGGGATTATCATCTGTTACTATCGTGAAATCAGCCAAATCCGTGGCTATCCCTCCCATAATAGGTCTCTTGCCCTTGTCTCTGTTTCCGCCGCAGCCGAAAACTACGCCTATCTTCCCGGTCTTGCCTATGGACTCTTTCATAATAGACAAGACGCTCAACAGCGCATCAGGTTTATGCGCATAGTCTACAAACACAGAGCCTCCGCTCTTAGAACGCCCTATAAACTCCATGCGTCCCCTGACTTCCGATACTCCCGGAAGCAGCCCGAACACTTTCCGGGCAAAGTTTTCTGCGCTGGCAGGCTGCTCGCCTCCGACAACAAGCCCTACGGCGCACAGCGTATTAAACGCCTGAAAATCCCCCAGCACCGGCAAAAACACTGCCAGCTCTTTGCCGAATATCTCTGTTTTTATGATTTGTCCGTATTTGCCGGACACACTGTCATGCACATCTCTTTGAATGCTTATAAGCCTCAGAGTATCGGATTTCTTTCCGAACGATATTATATTCAATCCTCTCTCTTTCGCAGTCCTGCACAGCTCTTGATATTGTTCAATATCCGAGTTCAAAACAGCATACCCGCCTTGAGGTATAAGCCTGTTGAACAGACCCAGCTTGCAGCGGAAGTACTCTTCCATAGTGGAGTGATAATCCAAATGATCTCTGGAAAGATTAGTGAAAGCTACGGCTTTGAATCTAACAGCCTCCAGCCTTTTAAGCTCAATCCCATGGCTGGAAGCCTCAATAGCAGCATGAGTAATGCCTCTGTTTGCGATGTCGTTCAGTGTCCTGTGCATAGTAATAGCATCAGGAGAAGTATTCGCAGGGTCGTAATCGGCAAAATCATCGGATATAACGCCGATAGTCCCTATGCTGGCACTCTTGTAGCCGAGAAGACTGTTCAGCTCTCTTACAAACTGAACCGTAGAGGTTTTTCCGCTGGTTCCGGTAACGGCAACTATAGTCTCCGGCTGCTTAGGGTAAAATGAGACGGCTAACTTGGCAGTTTCTCCTCTTATATCTTTGGTCTTGATGAGTGTGATATTGTTATCTTTGATAAGATTCAGATATGAATCATCAGTATCTTCCGGAACCAGAACAGCAACAGCTCCGTTTTCTATGGCGTTTTTTATGTATTTCCGCCCGTCCTGAGCCGTACCCGGAGTAGCAATAAAGAGAAATCCCTGTTTAATTTTTCTGGAATCCTCGGAAAGTCCTTTTATTTCCATAGAAGAAGAACCTATGATTTCCAGATTTGTCAATTCGGATAAAATCATGACGAGTGCCTAAAGCTAGAGTAGAATCGAATATACTGTATTAGGGTACATAAAGTATGCTAAAAATCAAAAGATTCCTTTTATATTTTTAGAGGCTATAAATAAATGAAAAACATAAGATTACTCCCGAGGCTCTTTTGGAAAGAAGCCTTAGCAAACGAGATAACTATCACGGATGCCGCCCAGCATTATCTTGTAAATGTGCTAAGGCTGAAAGAGAACGATATTTTCAGAATATTCAACGACACGTCCGGCGAGTACTTAGCCATAATCAAGAAAATAGAAAAAAAGAAAATGCTTGCGGAGCTTTTGGAAAAAACAAGAGAACTGCCGAAAGAAGACTCTCAGAATATAACATTGTATTGCAGCCCTATAAAGAAAACGCATTTTGACAATATGATAGAAAAAGCAACAGAGCTGGGGATTTCAGTGATAGCTCCAATATTGACGGCGCGCACTGTTGTAAGAGAAGTGAACACAGAAAGACTAACAGCACTCTGCATAGAATCTTCTGAACAGTCTGAAAGACTCACAGTACCGAAAGTTTTGCCGCCTGTTTCTCTGAAAGAAATGATGTCTGATATTAGAGGTACGGTTATAGTTTGCGCCGAAACTGGCAACGCCATGCCTATTTACGAGGTTATCTCTAAACAGCCTGACGGTTTGAAAGAAGTGTCCGTAATCACAGGACCCGAAGGCGGCTTTACTCCTGAAGAGTTTGAACTGCTAAGAACAATACCGAATGTCCTGTTTGTGAGATTAGGAGAAAGAATTTTAAGAGCGGACACCGCCGCCATTGCTGCTCTTGCGTGCTGGCAAGCTGTTTGCGGGGATTGGCAATAATGAAAAACCGTTAACCCCTTGAAATCAAAAAAATAAAATGATTTTTCTTGTTGAAAGTAAAAAAATAAGATATTCTTAGTATAGATATTTTTTATTATTAACAACAATTTATTTTATAGATGATTATGACAACTATTGATCAGTTTGTTAAGGCAACCTGCATAACCGCTGGCGCATATATAATGCTTGAACCCAGTAGTACAACATTACTTAAAGCAGTAGGTGTAACAATCATGGCTGTTAATGCAATGCACTATAACAGAGGCCTCCGCCTCCAAAGGCTAGATAGCTATAACAGGCTAGAGCCATAGATGCTATTTTAGCAGAGGTAGTCTCCTTCACCAGTGAAGGGGACTTTCCTAATTCCTCACCCCCCTAAGCCCTCGGATGAGCATTCCTGTACACATTTGATAACTGCACAGAGTCCACCTTTGTATACAACTGAGTTGTAGATAAAGAACTGTGTCCTAATAATTCTTGCAGACTCCTTAAATCCGCTCCGTCCGCCAATAAATGCGTTGCAAAGCTATGCCTTAGCGCATGAGGCGTCAGCGTATCCGGCAATCCTAATTCTATTCTTAGATTCCTAAGCGATTTCTGAGCTATTCCGGGATTAAGCACTTTGCCTCTCGTTCCTACGAATATGGCTTCCCCTTCCTTTATCGTGTACGGACAGCTTTTTAAGTACCGTTCTATCGCATCTTTTATTATCGGTAATACCGGCACTATCCTTTCTTTGTTTCCTTTCCCTATTACTTTAAGCCTGTCGCTTGTTATGCTCCCTTTCGCAATACTCAATGCCTCGCTTATACGCAAGCCCGCACCGTACAATACTGTAAAAAGTGCCTCATCTCTTAACGCCTGCCAATCCTTTTCTTCACTCTTGCCTCTTACGGAAATAATATCCTGCGCCTCTTTCGTTGTAACAGGTCTTGGCAGCCTTTTTTTCACCTTAGGCATAGTTATCAAATCAATAGCTTCGTTGTGCAGCTCGCCTTGTCTGTCCAGCCAGCGGAAAAAATTTCTCACTCCTGTAAGTGCTCTGGCTCTGGAGGCTGCCTTTATGTTCTCTGCTGCGTTCTCTGCAAGCCATGCTCTGAAATCACTGATGTTAACTTCCGCAAGAGTTTTCAGCGTTACTTGCACTCCTAAGTGAAAATTCAAAAAACCATATAAATTTTGCAAATCATACGTATACGCTTCCATAGTGTGCTTAGAAAATCTCTTTTCCGTAAGCATCCAATCATACCACCGCTTTTGAGCAGCCATCACGTCCCCTGCTATGTTAAGCTCGGCTATGTCCCAGTTTTTATTCTTCATCTTTCCTAGCAGATGAGCTGCATCTTGCCTTCCTGCGCTCGAAGGGATTTTCTCTGTGCTTATAGGAAGCATTATCCTCTGATTTGCCGCCCATAACGTTCTTTTCAATAAGCACTGCCGTTATCGCTTTCAAATGAGGCTTGACCATATCCAGCAGCAGAGCATTATCCCTTAAAGCCCACGCCATTAACAGCTTCTGTGTTTTCTTTAAGTCTCCTCCGGTTTTTTCCACAGCCTCTTTAATCTTAGAGCTCAAAAAACTTTTAGCCATGTCATTCTTCCTTTATGCTTTTATAGCTTCTTTCTTTTTATCAGAGTGCACATATATGGGCTTGACTTTGCCTTCCACTACATCGCCGCTGATGACTACTTTCTCTACATCGGTACTGCCCGGCAGCTCGTACATAGAATCCAAAAGCACTGTCTCCATGATAGAACGTAGTCCTCTGGCTCCGGTCCTTCTTGCTATCGCCTTAGCAGCTATTGCCTTGAGAGCCTTGTTATCCACTTCCAGCTCTATATCTTCCATTTCAAACAGACGCTGGAACTGTTTTACCAGCGCATTCTTCGGTTTAGTCAATATGTCAATCAGAGCCGCCTCATCTAAATCAGTCAAAGTAGCAATCACCGGCATACGGCCTATGAACTCCGGAATTAACCCGAACTTCAGCAAATCCTCCGGCTCGGTCTCCAGCAAAATATCTCCGGCTCTTCTTTGGTCCGGATCGCGGACATCTGCGCCGAACCCTATTGAAGTGCCTTTGCCTCTTGCAGATATAATCTTTTCCAAGCCCGCAAACGCTCCTCCGCATATAAACAGCACATTTGTAGTATCTACCTGTAAAAACTCCTGCTGAGGGTGCTTGCGTCCGCCTTGCGGAGGTACAGATGCGATTGTTCCTTCCATTAATTTTAGCAGTGCCTGCTGCACGCCTTCGCCGGACACGTCCCTAGTAATAGAGGGATTATCGGATTTTCTGCTAATCTTATCGATTTCGTCTATGTAGACTATTCCTCTCTGCGCTCTTTCTACGTTATAATCCGCAGCTTGCAGCAGTTTCAAAATAATGTTTTCCACGTCCTCGCCTACGTAGCCTGCCTCGGTAAGCGTAGTAGCGTCCGCCATAGTAAACGGCACGTCAATAATTCTCGCAAGCGTCTGAGCCAACAGAGTCTTTCCGCAGCCTGTTGGTCCCACCAAAAGTATATTGGACTTAGTAAGTTCCACATCAGAGGACTTTGCCCCCAAAGCCAGTCTTTTGTAGTGATTATGGACTGCAACAGATAAAACCTTTTTCGCATGTTCCTGACCCACGACATAGTCGTTCAAAATCGACATAATGTCTTTGGGAGCCGGCACGCCTTCTTTAGACTTCGTCAACGTAGTTTTATTTTCTTCCTTGATAATCTCGGTACACAGATCCACGCACTCGTCGCATATGAAGACTGTAGGACCTGCTATCAGCTTGCGGACTTCATGCTGGCTTTTCCCGCAGAACGAGCAATACAAAGTATTTTTCGTATCAGTAGAACCGTTATTTGTTACATCTGTCGTATCCATTTATACAACCCCTATCCTATTGTTTCTTCGCACTATCCTTAGAGTCCTCCGGACGTTTTTCCACTACCTCGTCAATAAGCCCGAAAGCCTTGGCCTCTGCGGCAGACATGAAGTTGTCTCTTTCCACAGCGGCTTCTATAACGTCTAAGGGCTGTCCGCAATGATGCTGATACAATTCATTCAAACGCTTCCTTAATTTCAAAATTTCTCTTGCCTGAATCTCTATATCGGTGGCTTGTCCTTTGGCTCCTCCGGACGGCTGATGTATCATTATCCTGCTGTTAGGGAGTGAGAACCTCTTTCCCTTTTCACCACCTGCCAAAAGGAACGAACCCATAGAGCAAGCCTGCCCCATGCATACTGTTGATACCGGAGACTTGATGTACTGCATAGTATCGTATATTGCCAGTCCGGAAGTCACAATTCCTCCCGGAGAATTGATATATAAGGCTATCTCTTTAGAGGGGTTTTCTGCTTCTAAGAAGAGAAGCTGAGAACAAATGAGGCTGGACACAGGGTCATTTACCTCGCCTACCAGAAAAACGATGCGTTCCTTTAACAGTCTTGAATATATATCGAAAGACCGCTCACCTTTGGCAGTTTGTTCTATGACCATAGGGACTAGAGTTGAGAGCTTTTCGACTGGGTGCATTTCGGACATAATAAACAAATCTCCTTATAGACAATTCACACATAGGCGATAGTCTAGCCAACAGATAGTTAACGATAATTAAATTTTTTGAGAAAAAGAGAAAAAAAGGGGTTTTTCTTGTTCCTTTTCCTTAATTCCAAACTCCACACTTTTTACAACCTGCACACTTCATCTGGCGGGATATAGTTTAGGATTATTAATCCGGCATTCCCGCCGTTGGCGCAAGCGTGATTGCCGCCCGTGACGCTCCCCGCACCATTAGCCCCGGCAGCAGCAGGCAAAGTAGTGGCAGTTGCCCAGTTGTTTGCGCCAAGTCCTCCCATTCTATAGTTGCTGTTTGGGCAATTAGGGTCAGTTGCCGCCCCATTTCCGCCATTCCCGCCGCTGCTTCCGCCTGAATTGCTAGTCACTGCCCAACTCGACCCTCCTCCTCCGCCGCCAAAGCCACCGCCTCCGACTCCAGCGATGCCTCCGTAGGCTTTTCCTGAAGCACCAGCCCCGCCGCTGAGTCCTCTTCCCCCTCCGCCGCCTAGATTAGGCAAATCTAAACCGCTTGCATTACCTGCAGGAGCATTAGCTCCGAAATAATAACCTCCAGAAGCATTTACATTGCCACCGGGAGCACCTGCACCTCCGCCGCCTTGACAGGATCCTGAACCGCCGCCAACATAAGCATACAATGTCTGATCGTTATTTAAAATAAAGGAGCCATACTTACGCTCAGAGTCTC
>WRDR01000020.1 GCA_009779745.1 Alphaproteobacteria bacterium | reverse complement strand
TGTTTTGGTAGACTCTGCTACAGGCGGAACAGCTCCTGCTTGTCCCGGAACTCGTAAAAACGGCTCCTTTACTTTAGGTAATAGTCAGACACTATATGCCTACGTTGGCGGTGGAGGAGGAGGGGGCGGGTTTTTCCTGCATCATTATAGTTGTTGTGGCGTAGGAACTCAGTACCTGGGAGGCGGCGGCGGAGCAGGTTGGTTCGGCGGAAATAATGGTGCCATGGGAGGAGCAGGAGGTAATAATGCTGCTTATGGTGCTCAGGCAAGCGGCTATGGATTACAATTTAGAGGCGGGAGCTACTATGGACAAGGCGGAAGCGGTATGAGCGGGGGAACTTTTTCTAATCAGGTTACGCTCTGCTCTCCCAGCGATTGCAGCCCTTGGAGCTATAGCTGCGGCGGGGGCGGCTATGGAGGAGGCGGCGGAACTGTCACTACTAACACATGTAATGCAGGCGGCTCTAACGGAGGAAATGGCGGCGGTGATGCTGGTGGATTGGGAGCCGCTGCTAACTGGGCAAGTGCAACAACGTGGCCTAGTGCGGCAGATGCAATTAGAAATGGAGGAAACGCCGGGTTGATAATGTTAAATTACATCTCACCTGATGACATTTGCAGGTTGTAGAAATTTTAAAATACAATCTGTCATAATTCCATTCTAAATTCTACATTATTCAAAAATAATATTGAAAAGACCTTCAAAGAAATTTCCGGTTTTTATCACAGTATCCGAAATAGAATCTATGAAAGTCTTATTAGCAAGAGATTTTGGAGGAACCAAGCTTTCCGCATTAGTCATATAATCTCTCCATATAACAGCCGGAAGCCCGGCGCCCGAGACTCCTTTCATGGGGCTGTTGTCATCATTACCAACCCAAACCACTGTAATATAATTTCCGGTAAATCCTGCGAACCAAGCGTCTCTGTAGTCGCTGGCAGTTCCGGTTTTTCCGGCTGCCTGCCTTCCCTGTATCTGCGCTCCTTTGCCGGTACCATTAGATATTACCTTCTCCATCATAGAGATAAGTTTATCTGCGGAGCGTGTTTCCGCTACCTGAGCAGGAATGTCGATTTCATGATTGAAAATGATTTTTCCGCTTCTGGTTCTCACCTCTTTAACAGCATACGGCGTTACAGCCTTGCCGCCGGACGCTATGCCGGCATATGCCTGAGCCAGTTCAAGAACAGACAAAGAGCTGGAGCCCAATGCTATGGAATAGTCTCTTTCTATCTTAGAAGAAATCCCCAGATTATTAGCCAACTGAATAACAGGACTTACTCCTGTCTGAGTCAACAGGCGCACTGCTACGGTATTTATAGAGTGAGCCAGAGCATCTGAAACAGATATTGGTCCTCTGAACTTATGGTCAAAATTACTCGGCGCATATTTTCCAACCGCAATAGGTTCGTCTTCTATAATATCGTCCGGGTGTATAAGTCCTCTTTCCAGAGCCGCAAGGTAAACTATGGGCTTGAACGTAGAGCCGGGCTGGCGGATAGCCTGAACAGCTCTGTTGAACTGGCTGGTTTTATAGTCCCGTCCTCCTATCATCGCCAAAATAGCACCGTCCGGCGCAAGACTTAAAAGCGCAGCTTCAGACACGTTTTTGTCGGAAGAGTGCTTATCCAGATTCTCTTTCACTGCATTGTACGCAAAAGCGTCCAGCTTAGTGTCATAAGTAGTTCTGACAAAAACATCTTCTTTTATATCATCAAGCATAGGGGCAATCTGAGAGTACACAAAATCCGCAAAGTATCTTCCCTGAGAGCCTGAAGTCAGCTTTACAGATATTTGCACCGGCGTTTTGAGTATATCCGCAACTTGAGCCTTGGTCAGATACCCGGCGTCCTCCATAGCGTTGAGAACGACACCGGCTCTCTCCAAAGAAAGCTCTTTGTTATTAATAGGAGAAAATCTGGAAGGTGCTTTAAGCAGTCCGGCTATGATAGCGGACTCCATAATATTCAGTTGAGCCGCATTCTTGTTGAAATAAGTCTGGGCAGCAGCATCAATGCCGTAGGCTCCGCTTCCAAGGTAGACTCTGTTCAAATAGGAGCTTAGAATCTCTTCTTTAGAGTATTTGTGCTCCAGCCAAATAGCCAGCAGGACTTCCTGAACTTTCCGATGTATAGTTTTGTCAGAAGACAGAAACAGATTTTTCGCAAGCTGCTGAGACAGCGTAGAGCCGCCTTGTACTTTTTTGCCGTGAGCAGCGTTTATTATACCGGCTCTTATAATGCCGAGAATATCAATGCCGAAATGACTGTAGAAGCGGCGGTCTTCAATAGCAAGAATAGCCTGCGACACATGTTTCGGCAGCTCCTGTGCGTTTACAGTTTTGCCGACAAGGTCTCCGTACCTAGCGAGTATGGAACCGTCAGAAGCCTCTATTATAGAGAAGGGGCGTATAGGAGCTTCTTTGATTTTGCGGACGTCCGGCAGACCTATGGCGCAGAAGCATATATATAAGAAGCCGAGTATTCCAAGCCAAATAAGAGCCAGACCAAAGAGTCTTGCAAAGAATATTCTTATGTCTGTCATAGGAATCTTAGGCATGAACGCCAGAATCTTCTTCCAAAAAGTTTTTTTTCTTTTTCTTTTGGTATTTTTAGCCGGTTTTTTGCCAACCGTGCTTTTCTTTGTTTTTTTGGGTTTTTTAGGCATAATTATACCAAATTATGTAAAATAATGCCCAGTCTAACAGCATAATCCGGTATCGTAAAGACAAAAAAAGTTGTTGAAGTTTAAAGGATTTTTCTTTATTCTAGTCGGTACAGTCATATTTTTTATAACTTTTTATAGGAGTTTGCCATAACACTGCCAGTTGCAAATCGCGGGCGTACTGAACCGAAACGCCGCGAAAAAGAAGACGGACCGAGGATAAACGAGGAAATCTCGGCGCGTCAAGTTCGAGTTGTTGGTGCTGACGGAGAGATGCACGGCGTAATGTCCGTAAAAGAAGCTCTGCAGCTCGCCGAAGATCAAGGATTGGATCTCGTAGAAATATCGCCTAATGCGGAACCGCCTGTGTGCAAGATATTAGACTACGGCAAGTATAAATACGAGATGCAGAAAAAGGCGGCAGAGGCTCGTAAAAAACAGAAGACTGTAGAGCTTAAAGAAATAAAGCTGAGACCTACCATAGAAGAGCATGATTTTTCTATAAAGATGAAGAGTGCCGTTTCTTTCCTGCAGAGCGGCGACAAGGTGAAAGTTACCATGCGTTTCAGAGGGCGTGAGATGATGCACCAAGAAATAGCGAATAAAGTTTTCGACAGAGTGAAGCAGGAGCTTGAGCCATTCGGCAAAATAGAAACCGCACCAAGTTTCGAAGGCCGTCAGATGATAATGGTTATAGCCGGAAAATAAAGTTAAAAGTGGAAAGTGGAAATAATTTCACATTTCACATTAAAACAGCCCCTTTATCTTGCCTTCATCGTCTACGTATATATTATTCGCAGCGGGTTCTTTCGGCAGTCCGGGCATAGTCAGAATGTCTCCGCACAATGCTACGATGAACTCGGCACCCGCAGAAACTTTCACGTCTCTTACAGCAATAATGTGTCCCTCTGGAGCACCTTTCCTAGATGCATCCGTAGAAAAACTATATTGAGTCTTTGCTATGCAAATCGGAAACTTTCCAAAGCCTTCCGCTTCAAACTCTTTCAGCTTCTTTTCCGTTGCTGCGCTTAACGCTATGTCCTTTGCGCCGTATATCTCTGTAGCAATAGTGCGTATCTTTTCCGCCAAAGGAATATTGTCTTTATACAATGGCGCAAACTTACTAGGCTTTGTTTCTATTGTCTTTACTACCTCTTCTGCCAGCTGTACAGCACCTTCTCCTCCGCTGCCCCAGTGATCCGCAAGCATACAGGATACTCCTTCTTTCGCTGTCAGCTTCCGCAGCAATTCCATTTCCGCTTCGGTATCGGAGCTGAACCTGTTTATAGATACTACTACGGGAACTCCGTACTTTTTCATATTGGATATGTGTCTTTTCAGATTCGCAAATCCGGACTCCAACGCTTTCAGATTTTCGTGCTTCAGCTCTTCTTTTGCGACTCCTCCGTGCATCTTTAGTGCTCTTATTGTGGCTACAAGAACAGTGCAGTCCGGCTTGAGACCTGCTGACCTACACTTTATATCAAAGAATTTTTCTGCTCCTAAATCGGCTCCGAATCCTGCTTCCGTGACTACATAATCCGCCAGTTTCAACGAAGCCTTAGTAGCTATCACAGAGTTGCACCCATGAGCTATGTTGGCAAACGGTCCCCCGTGTACTATAGCTGGATTGTTTTCCAGTGTCTGCACCAGGTTCGGCATAACAGCATCTTTCAATAATGCTGCCATAGCTCCGATGCACTTTAATTCCGAGGCTCTTACGAATCTCTTGTTCTTGTCTTGTCCGATTATGATGTTTCCCAGTCTTCTCTTTAAGTCCTCCATGTCTTTGGCCAGACAGAAAATCGCCATGACTTCGGTTGCTACAGTGATGTCAAAGCCGTCTTCTCTGGGGTAACCGTTGCCTGCACCGCCTAAGGATTGTACTATAGAGCGCAAGGCTCTGTCGTTCAGATCCATAGCTCTGCGGAAAGCGATTCTTCTTGCGTCAATATTCAAAGGGTTCCCCCAGAATATGTGGTTGTCTATGATAGAAGCCAGAAGGTTGTTGGCAGTGCCTATAGCGTGAAAATCTCCGGTGAAGTGCAGGTTTATGTCTTCCATAGGAGCAACCTGAGCATATCCTCCGCCGGTAGCGCCGCCTTTTTGTCCGAAGCAGGGACCCAAGCTTGGTTCTCTGAGACAGATGACGGATTTCTTGCCTATGTGATTCAGAGCATCGTTAAGCCCTATGGTAGTGGTAGTTTTTCCTTCGCCTGCAGGAGTGGGAGTAATGGCAGTAACCAGAATCATTTTAGCGTTCGGGCGTTTTTCTATGGATTTGAGATATTCCAGAGAAATTTTTGCCTTGTGGGGACCGTAAGAGTAAATGTTATCTTTCGGAATTCCTAATTTCTTTTCTGCGATATCGGTTACGGGCATAAGCGCAGCCAATTGAGATATTTCTATATCGGTTTTAGGAGAGACGTGTTGGTTATTTTTACCGGCAGTGTTTTTGGAAGTCATGGTTTTTCTCCTATATGGTGAGCAGCGGTGAATCCATGTAACACACTGCTTCCGATTCTTCAAGACCAGATAGGCGTTGATTTATGGATTAATTCGGTTTATTAAAGGGTGGCAGCGAAGGGGAATACAATGACCGTAATTCTGTGTATACTGGACGGCTGGGGGATAGGCGATGAAGTGCCTTGCAATGCTATTTATGCTGCAAAAACGCCGAATTTCGACAAGGTTATGGTTAATTTTCCTCATGCCAAGCTGGGCGCATCTGAATCAGCCGTAGGGCTTCCGACCGGGCAAATGGGCACTTCGGAAGTAGGGCATATCAACATCGGGGCTGGCAGAGTAGTGTTTCAGAGTTTACCAATGATAGATAATGCCATAAAGACCGGAGAATTAGCCTCTAATACTGCACTGCTTGCTGTACTCTCTGAACTTAAAGCAAAAAATAAGACTCTGCATATAATGGGGCTGCTCTCAGACGGAGGCGTGCATTCGCACATTTCTCATATAATAGAGTTGATAAAAATCGCTGCCTCACACAACGTTGCCGTATCAATACATGCTTTTCTTGACGGAAGAGATTGTCCTCCTCAAAGCGGGCTGGCGTTTGTTCAAACTCTTCAAAAAGAGATTGCCAATATAAACAATGTGCACATAGCCTCTTTGTGCGGACGTTTTTATGCTATGGACAGAGACAACAGGTGGGACAGAATTCAAAGTGCTTACAATCTTATTGCGAATGCCGAAGCATATATTATGTGCGGCGATGAGCAATCGTTAGATAAAACGATACAGTATTTATATGATGTGAAAATGTATGATGAGTTCCTAAAGCCGGTTGTTGTTGAAGGATACAAAGGAATACAAGACGGAGACGCCGTGCTGTTTGCAAATTTCCGTTCCGATAGAGCAAGAGAGCTCTCATCTGCTTTTTGTTTGCCTGAATTCGAGGGATTTGTAAGGACTCGAATCCCTAAGATTTCGCATTTCATAGGCATGACGGAATATTCCGATGTATTATCCGGTCATATGTCTGCGCTGTTTCCGGCTAAAAATATTGATAACGGCATAGGAGAGCTTTTAAGCAAGCTGGGAAAACGTCAACTGCGGCTTGCCGAGACGGAAAAGTACGCTCATGTAACTTTCTTTTTCAACGGAGGAAGAGAAGAGCCGTTTGATTTGGAAGACCGAATCCTAGTACCTTCGCCTAAAGTGCAGTCTTACGATACTGTGCCGGAAATGTCTGCGCATCAAGTTACAGATGAACTCATAGCAGCCATAAAAGGGAATAAATACGATTTTATAGTGGTCAACTATGCCAATCCCGATATGGTAGGGCATACCGGGAATTTGAAGGCTGCTATTAAGGCGGTAGAGACTGTTGACGAGTGTCTTGGGCGAATTTTTGATACGGGGGCTGATGTTCTTGTTATAGCCGATCATGGAAACTGTGATAAAATGTTTGATGATGAGTCTGACACGAGACACACTGCGCATACTACGGCTCAGGTGCCTGTTGTTCTTGTGTCTGACGCATTCCGCAATGTGTCTCTAGCGGACGGTGTTTTGGCAGATGTAGCTCCTACTTTGCTCGATATAATGGGCATTCCTAAGCCTTTGGAAATGACAGGAAAGTCTCTTATTAGAAGAGTGTGAATGGAAAATGGAAAATGGAAAATGGAAAATTATAATTTGTATGCTTGCGCTGATGTGCGTACCTATGGAGGCAAACGCTTCTACCAAGCTCGAAAAGACTACGGAAACAATAGACAAAACAAAACAGCAGCTCAAAGAGTTAGAGGACACTCTTAAAGAACAGCGTAAAGAAGGAGAGTCCTTAGACGCTGCTTCAAAACAACAAGAGAACTCTTTGGCAAATCTAAGAAAACGTCTGATTCAAGCTACTGATGATATTGCCGGCAATCAGAAAAAAATCGATAAACTGGAAAAACAATTTAAGGGGACTGCCGCTCAAATCGCTGAGAAAATGGAGCTGCTGGGTCTGCAAAGAGGCAGCGTATCCGTGGTTACAAGTGCTGTAATAGACTTGTCTTTGACTCCGAAAGAGGCTTATTTTTTACAAAAGATTCCGGAAAACAGACTCTTGAATCAGAGAAGGATTGCTACTGCTATTCTGCCGCAGTTAAAGCAAAAAGAAGACATTATCGCAAAAGATTTAAGTGAACTGGAAGCTCTTAAAGCTAACCTCAGGGAACAAAAGAGTCTTTTAGATGCTGCCGCTACGAAACTCCAGAAACAGCAAAAGGAAATGGATTCTTTAGTCGAGCAAAGACAAAAATTGCTGGATAAGACTAATGACAAAAAGGCAGATATCGGAGCAAAAATAGAAGAACTGGGCAAACACGCTCAGGATCTGAAAGAGCTGATGGAGAAGCTGGCGTTAGAGAAGATTAATGAGGAACAGAGGCTTCTGGAAGAACAAAAAGCTCAAGAGAGAAAGGATGCGGAAGAGGCGAAAAAGGCTGAACTGGCAAAGAAAGCAGCAACAACACCGAAAAAAGCTCCTGCGCCGAAAGCCCCGGCTCCTGCTAAAAAGCCGGCGCAAACAGCACAACCAATACAGCCGCCAACAATAGTCTATCCTTTGGCAGGCAAGGTAATAACTAATTTCGGTCAGAAGGATAAGAGCGGAATTGTGAGTGACGGTATTACTATGGAGGCAAAAGGAGGCTCCTCTGTTATAGCTCCGTCTGCCGGCAAGATAGTATTTACGGGGCCTTTCCGCGGCTACGGCAATATTGTTATTATTCAGCACCCCTCAAATTACTATTCGTTTTTATCCGGTTTCGGGCATATTGGCGTTGCAGTGGGGCAGGAGGTAAAACAAGGAGCGTCTCTCGGCACGCTGCCCGGCACGGACAGCAAAACCCAGCGTCTGTACTTCGAATGGCGCAGGAGCGACAAACCGCTGAAGCCGGTATTTAAATAAAATTCTATCCGAATCGTTGACGAGGAGTCTCTGGCATTATATCATTTGTATAGGAATGATTCGATGACTCGGAGATTTACATGCAGAAACTAAAAAAAGCCCTTGAAGAACTTGATGAAGTTCTTTTTTCACTGGAAGACAAAGTAGCGTTGGAAGTCGAATCTTATATCGGCTTTAGAAGACGCTATGACGATATGGTCAGGACAATACGCCAAAAAGAGGCTGATTTCGCCGCTACTACTAAGAGTATTTCTGCGCGTCTCGATAACACTATCGAGCACGTAGAACGGATATTGAGAAATTAATAATAACGGAGATTTTTCATGACTGATGCCACTACTGTTAAGCGTACTGTTTCTTTGTACAACCGCGATTACACTATAAACTGCAGCAAGGAAGACGAGCCCCGCCTTCAGCAGCTTGTTGAGGTTGTTCAAAAAGAAATGGAGACTGTTGCCGGAAACATAGGAAATGCAACCGAGGCAAGGCATCTTATGCTTACGTGTCTGTCTTTAGCAGATAAGCTGCTTGAGGCTAGGGCAGCCTCTTATGAACAGATATCCAAACAAGAGGATATATTTGTTTCTGCTGTACAGCACCTCAGACAGCGCGTAGTCGATCTTTCCTCTCAGATAGGAAACGCATAAGCCCTTAAAACGGCTGTTTTTTTTGCGGTGCAGGCTGTGTATTTCTTGCTTATTTCAATAAAAGTGCTACAATAGAAGATGAGGAAGGTTTACTGTGCTTCTCGATAGGTTAAGATGCTCGTGACCCTTATGTTCTCCTCTAGGGAGCTGTCACTGTCCTGATCGTGGTCTGGACACACGGTGCCCACCTGTTTCGTCAGGTCACAGAGGAATCTGTCCGCCGGCCGTTATGGTGCCTTCCTCCTTCGCACTTCGTGCTTCGGAGGACAAGTCCTCTTTTATTTAGAGTATAGAAATTATGTCCTATCTTCCTTATATCATAAGACAAAAGAAAATAGCTCTAAGGAAGACTCAAAAAGCTATCAGAGAATCTCTGGACATAGACACTGAATTGTTCAGCCAAAATTTAGTAAGTCTCTTCAAAGATAATTTAGTACTCGAACAAAAATCAATTATCGCTTCTTACAGTCCGATAAATAAAGAATTTCCGATTAAGGCTTTAGAGGATTTTCTGATACAGGAAGGGCATACTCTTGCGCTGCCTGTTATGATTGGAAAGCGAAAGCCTCTTATTTTCAGAGAGTATACAAAGGATACGATTCTGCTTGCCAACAGCATAGGAATACCGGAACCGCACTCTGAAGCTAAAGAGGTTACTCCTTCTGTTGTGCTGACTCCTCTGCTTGCGTTCGATAGAAACATGGGCAGGCTTGGGTACGGAGGAGGGTACTACGACCGTACAATACGGCTGCTCAAGGAACAGCGCGGCAGCGTTCTTATGATTGGCATCGGGTATGCTATGCAGGAAGTAGACAGCGTTCCGATAGGAAGATTTGATAACTTCATGGACGCAGTGATTACAGAGAAAAACGTCCTAAAGTCCCATTCTCTGCGAGAAAGAGAATATTAACCTAGTAATTCCTAACTCCTAATTCCTCATTAAAACACATCGATCAAGTCCGCTAAGATCCTTTATTATACGCGCGTTTTCTATTCCGTTTTCTTTAAGCAGTTCTTTTATCTCCTCCGCCTGTCCGTTGCCTATTTCCAGAACTGCTATGCCATTCAATGAGAGGTGCGGTTTTATGTTCGGTATTATTTCTCTGTACATACAAAGCCCGTCCTCGCCTCCGTCCAGTGCCAATATCGGATCGTATTCTTTCACTTCCTTCTGAAGTATTTTTATCTCTTCAGACTTTATGTACGGCGGGTTGCTTACTATTATATCAAACGTCTCATCTATATTATCAAACCAGTTTCCTGTTATAAATTCAGCTCTGTTTTCCAAGCCCAGCAGCTTTGCGTTCTCTTGCGCCTGCGAGACTGCTTTTTCCGATTTATCTATACCCAGACCTTTCGAGTTCGGCAGCTCATGCAGCAGCGTCAACAATATACAGCCGCTGCCAGTACCTAAATCTAAAATCTTTTTTTCATCGTTCTTGTTTTCAATCTCTGTCAGTACTGTTTCTATTAAAGTCTCTGTGTCCGGTCTGGGATCCAGCGTTGCTTCATTAATCTTGAATTCTAGTCCCCAAAATTCTCTGTGTCCTTTTATTCGCGACAGAGGCTTGCCTTTGCTTCTTTCCGAAGCTAATTCCAGTATTTTTTGCTTTTCTTCTTCTGTTACTGTGCGCAGAGGATTTGCCAAAAGATCTAATCTGTCTAATCCAAGCGCATGACACACCAAGAGTTTTGCAGTAAGACTCGGCTTTTCAATTTCCGACTCTTGAAGTAAATATTTTGCTTGTTCTATTATTTCCGAGACTGTTGTCATTCAAATAGAGCAGAAGACAAATAGCGTTCTCCAGTATCCGGAAAGAGCGTTACAATAGTCTTGCCTTTCATGTCCGGTTTTTGTGCTAATTTCACTGCTCCGCACATAGCTGCTCCGGAAGATATGCCTGCAAAAATGCCTTCCTGTTTCGCCAGTCTTTGCGCATACGATATGGCTTCTTCATCAGAGACAGTTATCACTTCGTCTATGAGTCCTCTTTGGTCAGCTATTATTTTCGGAATAAAATTCGCTCCTATGCCTTGTATGCCGTGAAGACCTGATGTGCCTTTGCTAAGCATAGGACTTTTCTCAGGCTCTATTGCAACAATCTTAATATTTTTATCGTGGGTTTTCAGCACTTTTGCTACGCCTATCAAAGTTCCTCCTGTGCCAACGCTGGCTATGAACGCGTCCAGCTTTCCGCCGGTATCGCTTATTATCTCTGGTGCAGTTGTTTCCTCATGCGCTTTTGTATTGGAAGGATTCTCAAATTGTTTAGCGAACAGAGCTCCTTCGATTCCCGCGCATAATTCTTCCGCCTTTTGCACGGCACCCGTCATTCCTTGATCCGCAGGCGTTAGTACCAACTTCGCCCCTAAATACGCAAGCAGCTTTCTGCGTTCTAAGGACATGTTGTCGGGCATTGTGAGTATAATTCTATAACCCTTGACGGATGCTATGTAAGCAAGTCCTATGCCGGTGTTTCCGGATGTAGCCTCTATGATAGTGCCGCCCTTCTTCAGCTTTCCGGCGCGCTCGGCATCTTCTATAATATAAAGGGCGGCTCTGTCCTTCACGGAAGACAGCGGATTGAAGAACTCGAGTTTCGCCAGTATCTCTGCGCCGCAGCCTTCCTCTTTAGTTATGCTGTTTATTCTCACCAGAGGAGTAGCCCCTATAGCTTTTGTTATATCCTCATAAATGCAGTTTCTGGATTTCATGTTTTTGCTTTCGTAGTTGGGTGTAAAAGAGTATAGCAGCGTTCTATCTCAGAAGTCAACACAAATAACAGGGAATTTTCGCGTTTTTCAGGGGTTTTTGTTCTGCAATGCTGCGCTGCGTTTTTTCAAGATTGGCAAGTATGCTTAATGACGGGATACTTTCCTCTCCGAAACAGGAAATGCTGCCTGTGTGACAAACTGCTCCTTGCGGTTTGGCAAGAACAAGCAAAGCGTCATTGTCGCAGTCTGTGCGGATTTCAATAACCTCAAGTTTGTTTCCTGATGTCTCGCCTTTTTGCCAGAGGCGGTTCTTGCTTCTCGAAAAAAATGTCACAAATCCGCTTGTTTGAGTTTCCTTTAAAGCCTCTTTGTTCATATAGCCGAGCATGAGGACGCGCAGACTTTGCGCATCTTGAACGATTGTTGGCACAAGCCCGCTGCTTTTTTCAAAGTCAATTATCATAACCTGACCTCCACGCCTTCTTGCTTCAGATAAGCCTTTAATTCTGGAATAGAGACAATATTTTTGTGAAAAGCACTTGCGGATAGCGCACCGTCAACATTTGCCTTCTTGAACGCATCTTTAAAGTGCTCTTTTGCGCCGGCACCTCCCGATGCTATCAGCGGAATGCGTATACATTCGCGAACAGCTATAAGCTGCTCAATGTCATAGCCTTGACGCATTCCGTCTTGGTTCATGCAGTTAAGAACAATCTCGCCTGCGCCGCGCGCTTCTGCTTCTTTGACCCAGTCCAATGTCCGGCGGTTGCAGGCGATTGTTTTTGCTTCATCTCCCGTATATTGATAGACAAACCAATCGCCGTTCTCATAGCGAGAGTCGATTCCTACGACAACGCGTTGACTGCCAAGTTCTTTTGCCAGTTCATCAATAATATCAGGATTTTCAAGCGCAGGCGAATTGATTGATATTTTATCTGCGCCGCAAGTTAAAACCTCTTTCGCATCATCAAGCGTACGAATACCGCCGGCAACACAAAAAGGAATATCAATAATGCCGGCGATTTTAGAGACCCAAGAACGATCTGCAGAACGGTTGTCCGGTGAAGCAGTAATATCATAAAACACAAGTTCATCTGCGCCCTCACTACAATATCGTTGCGCAAGCTCCAATATATCGCCGACAATTTCATGATTGCGGAATTGCACGCCTTTCACGACTTGTTCGTCTTTAACGTCAAGACAAGCTATTATACGTTTAGCAAGCATTTAAAACCTCCTTTAATGTAAATTTGTTTTCATAAAGAGCCTTACCCGTAATTGCTCCTGCTGCGCCGAGTGCGGCAAGTGCGCGGATATCTTCAAGAGAAGCAATACCTCCGGAAGCAAGGAGTTCAAATTGCGGAGTCCGTTTTTTTATCTCTTTATAAAGAGTAAGATTTGGTCCTTTAAGCATACCGTCACGCTCCGCGTCAGTACAAAGAATTGTTCCCGCCTCATAGAAAGCAAGAATATTCCAAAGCGTTTGGCTGCTATCGTCCTGCCACCCGCGCGTCAGAACGATTGGCTGCTTCTGATTATTCAGTCGCACATCCAATGCCAACACTATGCAATCAGAGCCGAATTTGTTTATCCAGCTTTGTACTGTTTCAGGCTCTTCCGCAGCCAAAGAACCAACAACAACACGCCTTACGCCGCAATCCAGCAACGCCTCAATATCTTCTGCGTTTCGTATGCCGCCTCCGACCTGAACAGCTAAAGATGTTGAGCGTGTGATATTTGCAATGATTTTTGTCTGTTGCGCTGCGCCGTCTTTTGCGCCGTCCAGATCAACTACATGGAGCCATGCTGCTCCTTGATACGCAAATTTCTGGGCTTGCAGAACAGGATTCGTTTCGTAAACAACAGCATCATCGAAATCGCCTTTTCTCAGGCGCACGCATTGTCCGTTTCTCAAATCAATAGCGGGAAAAATATCCATTACAATACTCCTTTCGTCGAAGGAAGCGTACTGCCTTCACAAACCAAAGCCTGTTGCAAAGCACGCCCCAGAGCCTTAAATGAGGCTTCGATTACATGGTGATTGTTCGTGCCTACTGCTTTGATATGCAGGGTTGCGCCAAGAGATACTGCAAAAGAGCGAAAAAAATGTTCGGCAAGGTCAATGCCCATTCCATCGCAAGGGCTCGCTTGTACAGTCATCTCGATTTGTGCAAAAGGTCTCCCTGACAAATCAAGCACAACATTTGCCAAAGATTCGTCCATCGGCACGATAAAGCCGAAACGCGCAAGACCTTTTTTGTCGCCTAGTGCCTTGTTCATTGCTTCGCCCAGTGCCAAAGCACAATCTTCTATTGTGTGATGATTGTCGATATGCAAATCGCCTTGTGCATGCAGAGATAAAAAGAAATTACCATGTACTGCGACTTGATACAACATGTGGTCAAAGAAAGGAATGCCTGTAGAAATTTGAGACTGCGCACGATTATCAAGATCAACAAAAACATCAATAGCAGTTTCTTTAGTCTTTCTCTGAACACTCGCACTGCGCAAAGATTGAGAAACTCTGTCTGTTTTTACACCCAGAGCCATGAGAAGAAAATCGTTTTCCTCTGGCTTTCCAATACTGATGCGAACAGCATTAGTTTTTTGATACTCCATATTTCGTATTTGAATGCCGAAACGTCTGAGCCTCTCCATAAAATCTTTTGCTCCGGTTGTTTCAACAAAAAGAAAATTTGTCTCACTGGGATAGATTCTTACAACGCCTTCCGCTTCATAAAGTTTTTCAGCAAGATATTTTTTTTCGGATTTAAGAATTTTCAATCTGGATATTGTTTGCGCAAGACCTGTTGGCGACAAGGTATCCAATGCAGCGCGAACAGCACTTTGCGCCAAAGGGTAGGGCGGTATGATTGCGGACAAAGCCTCAATGATTTTGGGCTCTCCTATAACACAGCCCACACGCTCGCCGGCCAAAGCATAGGCTTTTGACAACGTGCGCAGTATAACAAGATTTGGAATCTTGCCAAGCACAGGCACGACACCGTCAGGGTCATTGGAAAACGCAGCATAGGCTTCATCAACAACAATAAGACTCTTTCCATTGCGCTCTGCACATAAAGCCAGAATATCGTCTTTATTCATCGCATGTCCCATCGGCGCATTCGGAGCTGGAATAAAAATAAGTTTTGTGCGGTTTGTGATTGTCCGGAATATAGCAGTCATGTCCAGTTGACCATTTTCCAAAAGCGGAACGGATAGAACCTTTGCACCTTGAAGACGCGCATAAACCTCATACATGGAAAAGGTCGGAGGACAGACAAGAATCTCGTCCAGACCTGCTGTGCAAAAGAGACGGAGCAAGATATCGATTCCCTGATCGCTTCCGCATGTCAGAAGAAGTTGCTGAGGATTAATTCCCCATGCAGCACTCATGCGCGCATGCAAAGCCGCGGGTTGCGGTTCTGCATAGCGGTTGACCGGGCAAAGAGAAGACACCTCACCAAACGGCAGCCACGGACTTTCATTAGCATCAAGCTTGATAGACAGTTCAAAGCCATCGCTTTCTTTTGCTGCACTGCTGTAACCTGCAAAACCGGCAAGATCAGAGCGAACAAGGCTCAAAATACCGCTCATATTTTCTCTCCTTTCTTTCGCAGTTCATCATTTTCTCAATCGGCAGCACAAGGATTGCGCTTGCACCGGCTTCTTCCAGTTTTTCCAGCGTTTCCCAGAACACAGCTTCGCGGCATACTGCATGAACGGCTATCTCGTCTTCGCTGCCTTGAAGAGGTAGGACAGTAGGCGATTCCGCACCCGGCAGCAGGCGGACAATGTCCGGCAAACGTGCTTTTTCAGCATGAAGCATAATGTATTTGCTGTCTGTTGCCTGCAATGTGCCCCGCATACGGTTCCACAGCCTTTGAATCGTTTTTTCTTTCTCTTCACAAAGTTTTTTGGAGCTGCGTATCAGCAAAGCCTCGCTCTCCAGCAGCACCTCAATTTCACGAAGATTGTTTGCCGTAAGCGTTGCGCCGGAAGCAACTATATCACATATTGCATCTGCAATCTTTAGGCGCGGCGCAACCTCAACGGAGCCGGTCATGTCTAAAATCTTGGCTTTAACACCTTGCTTAAGAAGAGCCTTTTGCAAAAGAGCAGGGTAAGACGTTGCAATAGTTTTCTCGTCAAGGTCTTTGAGGTTTTGATACGTGCTTGATTCCGGCACTGCTATCGAAAGTCTGCAAAAGGAAAATCCCAGACGTTCGACAATGCGTGCGGACTCCTGCTTTTCGGCAAATACATTTTCGCCGACAATGCCGAGATCACAAATGCCGCTGCCGACAAATCCGAGAATATCATCGTCCCGAATCATCAAAATATCAATCGGCAGCTCTTTGACACGGCAAAAAAGCTGGTCCTTGCTGCGGTCAATGTGAAGTCCGCAGTTTTTCAAAAGAGACAAACTGTCTTCTGATAAACGTCCAGACTTCTGTAAGGCAATGCGTACACGTTCCATTTTTTGTAATCCTTGAATGTTATACTGTATTATCATGATAGTACAGTATAACGCCTTTGTCAATGCTTTTTTTACTTTCAAACGAAAAAATAATGTAATAGTGTGTTATTATGATATGATTCTATGGAGGACAAATGAAAAGCAAACTGGCAAAGAACTCATCAAAGGGACGTTCAGACATAGATTCTCTGTACGATGCGTTTCTTCAGCTTAAAACAAGGGAAGAGTGCCGCCGCTTCCTGCTGGATTTGTGCACTCCTGCTGAAATTACTGCGTTTGCAGAGCGTTGGTGTGCTGCCCGTCTTTTGAAAGAAGGAAAATTGTCTTACAGAGAAATTCATGCAGCAACAGGTATAAGCGTAACAACCATAACCCGTGTCGCCCGCTTTTTGTCGCAGGAACCTCATCAAGGGTATGCATTGATTTTGAAGAAGCTAGGCTATGACAAATAAAACAGACTATTTTTCACGCTCCTTTCACGATATGGCGGATATAGCGGCAGATATTTCTTTAAAATATTTTCGCGCCCCGCTTCTTGTTGAAACCAAAGAAGACAGCTCGCCGGTTACCATAGCGGACAGAGAAATAGAATCACGCCTTAGAGAATATATTGTCAAAAACCACCCGATCCACGGCATCATCGGCGAAGAATACGGAAAAGAACGGGCGGACGCTGAATTCGTATGGGTGATTGATCCGATAGACGGAACCAAATCGTTTGTGTCCGGTGTCCCGCTTTTCGGAACTATTATAGGTCTTTTGCATAAAGGTATTCCTGTAGCCGGACTAATCAATCAGCCTTTTACAAAGGAAAGGTGGTTTGGAGTTACAAACGAAACATGCCTTTATAACGGAAATCCTGTTCGTGTTTCCGATGCAGTGAGTATGAAGCAGGCGCGCTGCGCCGTGTATCTATCTCAGGATTTGCGTTTCTTTGAAAAACTTGTCGGCACAATTCGATATAATATAGATTGCTATTCTTATGCTCTCTTGTCCATGGGCTGTATGGATCTTGTTGTTGAAAATGATCTGAAACTGCACGATGTCGCAGGAGTTGTGCCCATTGTTACCGGAGCAGGCGGGATTATGCGTTGTATCAATAATGCCGCTATTGATATTAGCTTCACTGGCGGCGGAGTTATTGCGGCGAGTACGGAAAGTCTATACCGCGAGGCAGCAGAAGTCCTGAAAAAACATGAAGTGATATCGTATTCACAAGTCTAATGTATCACGCTTTTTCTTTACTTGTGAAGCGTTGAAGAGTGCCGGTTGCATAAGTTTATGCTTTGACATATTTATACGCGCCTCGATCTTTTTATCAGTCTCGGGATCGCCGCTTGTGCCGTTTAGTATGTATCTGTCCATTGCTTCATAATCAAAACCCAAGTCGCTTTCGTCCGTTTGACCGGCTGCCAGATCAGCGGAAGGAGGCTTTCTGATTATCTGCTCAGGCACGCCCAGGTGCTTTGCAAGAGTGCGAACCTCGCCTTTCACACAAAATCCAAGCGGGTTCAAGTCGTAGCTGCCGTCACCGAACTTTGTGAAGTAACCAAGCAGGAGTTCACAATAATTGCCTGTTCCGATAACTGCGCAATGTTCTTCCTGAGCTATCGTATAAAGAACTTTCATACGCTCTCTCGGACGAATATTAGAGCGTGCCAAATCTCCTAGAGGTCTGTTCAGCGATGCTTCCGTTGCCTCACATGCAGCTTTTATATTTACTTCTCCGGAATCAAAACCGAACTTGTCTATAAAATATCTTGCGTCTTTCATAGAGCCGGAGTTCAGCATATTGTCTCCGTCAGGCATTATTACAAGTCTGGTATTCACTCCGGCTTCCTGGCAGAGACGCGCAACCACGCAGCAGTCTATACCGCCGCTCATACCAAGAATTACTCCTTTGCGGTGAGCCGCTTTGATGAATTCTTGAATCCAGCCGCCTATCTGCTCAATAAAATCGGCTGCATTTTCATCATTGATATGAAAGTTTTTCTCGTGGTCCATAAGTCTGCCCTCTCCTGCGATTAGGGGTTTGTCCATATACCTTGTTTGATTCTTCTGCAACAAGAGCTCGTATGTCTTCAAAGTTCTGCTCTCTTAAAAAACGACCGTTATAATATACATCTTCAAGCAAATCACCCTTAACCTGTTTAACAGTTTCTGGAGTAAGATTATCGATGCATACCAAATCGCCGTCTTGCTCGACCACTGCGATCATTCCCTTGTGAGATTTCTTAAAATTCCCGGTGTCTGTTGCAGGGCGTTTTTGAATCTGCTTGAATATACCGCTTTGGTATTAAGTTGTCAGCAGTTATTTTGCCTAAGTTTTCCTTTGTTATGATTTTGGATAAGCCTGCTTTGTGCTGGATTAGCTTCCGGCATATTCAGCTTGTCAACAGTGACTTCGCATGACTTTTGGTTAATATCGCAGCCGATAAATTCTCGCAGCGGCACGAAGTTACACTTTATCCGAGAAGTCAACACAAATAGCAGAGAATTTTCGCATTTTTCAAAGGGCTTTTTCGTAAAAAGCGGTTGTTTGTAGGGCTTTATTAAAGAGCCGTTCCTCTCTTAGGAGTAAAAAGGCCTGACATATCAACTCCCTCTAATTCCAATAGTTTTATCTTTGAAGCAACTCCTCCGGAAAAACCTGTCAAACTACCGTTTGTCCCCACAACCCTGTGGCAAGGTATGATGATGGAAATCGGGTTGTGCCCGACAGCTCCGCCGACTGCCTGTGCAGACATGGTCTCCTTGCCCATTTTGACCGCCATTTTTCTCGCAATGTTTCCATAGGTGGTTACTTTACCGTATGGAATTTCGCACAGTATTTTCCATACACCTTGACGAAACTCTCCGCCAATAGGAGCAAGCGGCAATTCAGATATGGCAGGTTTCTTGCCGGCAAAATATCTATCCAGCCATTTTTTTGCCTTATCAAACACCGGAATATCATTTTTTTTCACCATTGCTTCGGGTATGGTATCACCATAATATTTTTGCCCCTCCAGCCACAAGCCGACAATATGGTTGCCTTCGCAAGCAAGCGTAATAATACCCACAGGTGAAGGATATGTTGTCGAATAATACAATTGTTTTCCTCATTTTCATGGTTGGGTGTAAAAGAATATAGTAGCATTCTATCCAAGAAGGCAACATAAATAACAAATTGCTTTTACACTCAAAAATTATCAGGTTATTTTTCTATTTAACTAATTCTTATTGTTTCTATGAGATAAGGAAAGCAACTAAATTAAAAAAGTATTTTAATGTATTACAATCAACGACAGTATTTGATTTATTTATCTTTATGAAGGCAGGTTTATTATGACTTTTTACCCCCCCCCCCGCAAGTTATTGAAATATATAGAAGACCTGCATTTGAGCTTGTTCATTAAGATAAGCTTGAAGGAGTGGTGCCATGCCAAAACTAAACCCTAACTCTTATTATATAAGACAGTCGGAAACATCAAAAGTTTCTAAAAAATTTGTCGACAAGTTTGGTAATACTCCTGACGAGATCATAAAGCAAGTTAGGAAGAAAATG
>WRDR01000019.1 GCA_009779745.1 Alphaproteobacteria bacterium | reverse complement strand
GTCTTGATTTTGTTGGGTAATTCATAAGGCCCTCTTTGAAATGCTTGCCCTGCCATAGCTTTCTTGTATTCGAAGCTTTAGCGAAAGTGGAAGCGAAGGCGGGTAGTATTTAGAATGTAAAATTGAAAATGTAAAATGAAAAATTAGATGGATAAAATAATTTTCCATTTTCAATTATCCATTTTCCATTTTTCCAACTCCACATTTCATAAAGCGCACTGCCGTGTCGCCATATGTCTTAGACACTATAAGCTCACAGCCCTCTAGCGTCTCAAAAACTTCTTTCTTGGCAGTCTCTGCTATTATAATAGAGTGCCTCCCAATCCAGCCGCTCTGAGTAAGAGCTCTGTATGCCAGAGGTATAAGCCCTTTTCTGTAAGGAGGCGCAAGAAAGACTAGTTTGGCGGCTTGCCCGCCGAAGCCTTGGCGTAGGCTGGGCATAGTTGCGTCCGCTCTTATAATATGGCATTTGTCCTTTATGCCCAGTGCTGCCGCATTAGCCGCTGCAACTTTCAGAGCTTGACTGCTGTTGTCAAACAATACTGCCCTGCCCGCTCCTCTGGAAATAGCTTCAAACGCTAATGCTCCTGTCCCGCAGAACGCATCGAGAACCACTGTCTCCTCTGAGAAAAGCGGGTCTATGTCTTCACCGAAATCTCTGTGCTCTAGGACGTTGAAAAGAGCTTCCCTTACTCTGTCCATCATAGGTCTTGTGGTTATGCTTTCCGGAGGTTCTATTTTTCTTCCGGACAGCGTGCCTCCTATTATTCTCATCGTGCCTTTCATTTTTTCTTCTCATCGAAAAATTTTCCTAAAGAATTCTTTAACACTTTCTTAGGAACTTCCTCTATGCCTCCTCTGGGTAATTTGCCCAGCATGAATGCTCCGAAAGAGACTCTTATAAGCCGCGTAACCTGCAATCCGCAGTACTCCATAAGTTTGCGGACTTCTCTGTTTTTACCTTCTTTGATTGTTACGGTAAGCCATTTATCCGCGTCTGTTTCTATTTTCACTTCACCATATCTTATGCCGGAAATCGTGACTCCTTTGGACAACTCTTCCAGCTTTTTCTTATCGATTGCTCCGTGCACCCGCACTCTGTATTTTCTGAGCCACGCATTTGCCGGAAGCTCCAAATATCTGGCAAGCTCTCCGTCATTCGTGAGAAGCAGCAAACCTTCCGTATTAAAATCCAGCCTGCCGATAGACACAACTCTTGGCATGTTGTCCGGCAGAGTATCAAATATAGTTCGCCTGCCCTGCGGATCCTTATTGGTCGTAATAGTTCCGGCCGGTTTATGGTACCGCCATAATTTGGTCTCTTCTTTTTGACCAACGACCTTGTTGTCTACAGAGATAGTGTTTTTGTCCGTCACATTAAAAGCCGGAGACGTTAGGATTTTGCCGTCTACTTTAATTCTGCCGCTCTCTATCATGCGTTCTATATCGCGTCTTGAGGCAATGCCTATGCGCGCCAGAACCTTTGCGATGCGCTCTCCTTCGAATAGTTTGTTTTGATTTTTCATTTTACATGCGTTACAAATTAATGAACATACTCTTTATATATAGGAATACAATGTACGACATCGAATATCTGAAAGCAAGCCTTGCAGCGGAAAAAAAATACATGGAGCTGGCATTTCTGGAGGCTCAAATAGCAGAAGAGGCAGGAGAGGTGCCTGTAGGAGCGGTTGTAGTCTCGGCAAGCGGAGAAGTTCTGGCATCTGCGGGGAACAGAACAGAGACGGAAAAAGATCCGACTGCCCACGCAGAGGTCATAGCAATACGAGAAGCAGCAAAGAAAATGAGCTCTGAACGTTTAGCCGGATGCGATTTGTATTGCACGTTAGAGCCGTGTGCCATGTGCGCCGCAGCGATAAGTTATGCCCGTATACAAAGGCTTTTCTTTGCAGCGTATGATGTGAAGGCCGGAGCTGTCACGCACGGAGTGAACTTTTTTTCGAGCAGCTCATGTCATCACTCTCCGGAAGTCATAGGAGGCATCGAAGAACAGAGAGCTGCTTCGATGCTGAAAAAATTTTTCTCTCTGCAGAGATGACTATCGAGTCGACTCGAAGAGTCAATCGAGAGTCAGAAGAGAAAAAATTCTCGAAAAAATGTTGCACTCTTGCAACGCTCGAGGACTATATCGAGTATTTCGAGTCAGTTTTTCGAAGTTTGATAAAATTTGTGTTGACTATTTTCTCAGAAAGAAAGAACATCACAGGACTTCTACTTTGGTTCAACAATTTTTTATGGAGGAAACTATGGTCGCTAAGAAGAAGCCGGCAGCTAAGAAAGCTGCTAAGAAACCAGCTAAGAAGGTTGCTAGGAAACCAGCTAAGAAGGTTGCTAGGAAACCAGCTAAGAAGGCTGCTAAGAAGAAATAGTTTTAGCCTGCCCTTTGTGGCAGCTTGAGTTATTTTAAACCCCTGTTTGAAACTTCATCAGACAGGGGTTTTTCTTATTTATTATTTAAAATTCCTCTTGTCGCAACAACCAAGTATTGCTATAACCGCCCTAATGCGAGTGTGGCGGAATTGGTAGACGCGGCAGACTCAAAATCTGTTTTCTTCGGAAGTGGGGGTTCGATTCCCTTCACTCGCACCACGACAAATGGTTCTTTCTTTTAAAATCGAATCGAAATCCTTAAAAATTCATTGAGCTTAAATCTTTCACAAATTCGTCAACCATGCTTTCCGGTGTTGACCACGAGGTCACCAACCGTATAACAGTTTTTTCGCCCATTGGCTGCCAGTCATAAAAATCATATAAGCGACGCAGCTTTTCTATAGTTTCAATCGGAAATATCGGGAAAATCTGGTTGGTTTCCGCCTCGCAAAGAAAACTATACCCCAGCGATTTGATGCCGTCCGCTAATTTTAAAGCCATATCGTTCGAATGTTTGGCAAGTTCATCATACAGATTATCTTTAAACAGTTCGCAAACTTGAATTCCCATAGCTGCACTCTTTGCCAACAAAGCTCCTTTTTGCTTTATATGATAACGAAAGTCGGATTTTAACGCATCGTTGCAAATTACTATAGTTTCGCCGAACACTGCGCCGTTTTTCGTGCTGCCTATGTAAAAGACATCAACCAAATCAGCAATTTCTGCGTAGGACAAATCAGAACCCTGTCTGTTCACGCTTGCGCCGAGTCTTGCTCCGTCTAAATACAGATACAATGAATTTTTTCTGCAATATTCGGAAATTTCGGTCAATTCTGCTTTTGTATAAACAGAACCTATTTCTGTCGGCTGCGATACAAAGACAAGACGAGGCTTCACCATATGATCATCTTGATAATGCTTATCAACAACAGCTTTAATGTCCTCGACATATAGTTTGCCATTGCTTCCTTTTGCAGTGCAAACTTTATGCCCTGTCGCCTCAATCGCTCCGGCTTCGTGAACAGCTATATGTCCGCTTTCACAGGCAATTACTGCCTCGTACGGGCGAAGAATAAAAGAAATGACAGACAGGTTTGTTTGTGTTCCGCCGCTTGCAAAGTGAACATCGGCAGAAGGCTTGTTTATTTTCGCTCTTATCAGTTCCTTTGCATGGTCTGAATACTCGTCAAGACCTAACCTACAAATTGTTTGTTTCCAACAGCGGATAAAGCCGCCAAAACTCTCGGGTGAGCCATTTCGCTGTAATCATCTTTGAAGCTGTATTTTAATGTAAACATTTCGTTTTCTCCTTTTCTATTTTACAGATATACGCACGACAAAGCATAGCACGTCCTGACAACGCACTGTGCGTACCGGGCAATACTATACCGCTCGGAATTACAAATTCATATATTGTGTTTGGAAATTTGTAACTATGTTTACTACGGACCTCGAGACTCCAAAGCTCCGGCGAATTCGCGGATTGATCCGCGCTTCAAACACTTACTTATATCGCTTGCAGCTTTAAACATTGCAGCCTCCTGTTTGTAAACTTAGGTTACTACGCCTACTATGTAATAATTTTTACAAAATTGCAACAATTTTTTCTCTTGCAATAATAATTTTTCTGCCCTTACAATACGACAATAAACAAAAGGATTTAATATGAAAAGAGTTCTTCTATTTTTGATGACTAACCTCGCAGTCATTATCGTACTGAGTCTTGTTACAAGCCTGCTCGGAGTAAACCATTGGATAAATGAACAAGGCATAGACTATTATTCGCTGTTAATATTTGCAAGCATTCTGGGTTTTGGAGGAGCCTTTATATCTCTTCTTATGTCCAAAAGCATGGCGAAGTGGTCTGTAGGAGCAAAAGTAATACAGACTCCGAAAACTCAGGAAGAAACATGGCTGCTGGAAACCGTACATAAGCTCGCAGACAGGGCTTCATTGCCCAGACCTGAAGTTGCCATATACGAAGGCAATGCCAATGCGTTTGCAACCGGAGCGACAAAGTCCAATTCGCTGGTTGCAGTCTCAACAGGACTTTTAAGAAACATGACCAGAGACGAGGTAGAGGCGGTTTTAGGACACGAGGTTGCTCATATTAAGAACGGAGATATGGTAACGCTCACGCTTATACAGGGAGTGCTGAACACATTTGTGTTTTTCATGGCAAGAGTTGTCGGTTTTGTCGTAGATCAGGCTCTGCGGAAGAACAGTGAAAGCAGTTCTTCCGGCGTTGGTGTCGGGTATATGCTTACGGTTATAGTGTTTGAGATACTGTTCGGAGTGCTTGCCAGCATTACAGTTATGTATTTTTCCAGGCAAAGAGAGTTCCGCGCGGATAAAGGGGCATCTGATTTGCTGGGTTCTCCTAAGCACATGATAGCTGCATTACAAAGGCTCGGAAGTGCGAAAGAAGGCACACTGCCGAAATCCATGGCGGCCTTCGGCATAGTCGGCGGAGGAAGCATTAAAAACCTTTTTGCCTCTCACCCGCCTTTGGAGGATAGGGTTAATGCTCTGAGAAATGCGGATAATCCGGTAAGAATGTGAAAAATGAAAATAATCTTCAATTTTCCATTTTCCATTTTCAATTAACTAATATATACTGTCGGTATGTGTAATTTTGAAAGACTGTAATCATGCGCTGCCCTTTTTGCCCTGCTGAAGAAACTCAGGTGAAAGATAGCCGCCCTACGGAAGATAACGCTGCAATACGGAGGCGGCGTTTCTGTACCAGCTGCGATGCCAGGTTTACTACGTTTGAACGGGTTCAGCTCCGGGAAATGACAGTCATAAAAAAAGACGGCGAAAAAGAGGTCTTTGACAGAGATAAATTACAGAGATCTATGAAAGTAGCCTTACGCAAACGCCCTATTGAAGACGAGGTAATAGAAAAAGTCACCAACATAATAGTAAGAGAACTTGAGGCACTGGGCGAGGGTGAAATAAGTACTACGACCATAGGCGAACATGCTTTAAGCAATTTGCGCAAGCTGGATACTGTCGCATATATCCGCTATGTCTCTGTATACAAAGACTTTAATTCTACCAGTGATTTCGTAGATTTTGTGGATACCCTTAAGAATTAGGAAATATTCCCCTTCTCGAATCGATATTCTGTGTTATATCTTGGTTAACAAAAGGTTTTCATAAGGATTCATGATGTTCACGGGTATTGTACGAGATGTAGGCACTGTTGTTGATATTACTCAGAATGCGGATCGGGTTTTTAAAATAAAAACTGAGAAGCTGTCTTTGTTCAACACTAATATCGGAGCGTCTATGTGCTGTTCCGGAGTATGCCTTACGGTAGTTTCTAAGTTTTTTAATACCTTTGTAGTCCAAGCGTCCGCAGAGACTCTAAGCAAAACGACTTTGTTGAATTGGGGAGTCGGAACTAAGGTGAACCTCGAGCCCGCGCTTCGCTTAGGAGACGAACTCGGCGGGCACATTGTTACGGGTCATGTTGACGGAGTAGCTTTTGTGTCTGCAAAAGAGAAAAGTGGCGACAGCATTAAGCTGCAATTTGAGGCGGGTGCCGAGTTGTCCAGATTTTTGGCTCCTAAGGGTTCCGTCACTATTGACGGAGTTTCTTTGACAATCAACTCGGTAAGTCATGCTTCATTTGAGGTGAATATTATTCCTCATACGAGACTTGAGACTACGCTTGACAAGCTGTCTGTCGGAGACGGAGTGAATTTGGAAATAGACGTGCTGGCTCGTTACTTAGAGCGCCTGCAAAGACCTTATGTCGCCGCATAAAATGTTTGCAATATACATACACTTTCCCTTTTGCGTATCTAAGTGTCCTTATTGCGATTTTAACTCGCATGTTCCAACAGTTATAGATTACGAATTATGGAAAAAGGCGTATGACAAAGAACTGGAAGCCTTTGCTAAGAAAGATAAAAATAAAAAAGAAGTCACTTCTGTTTTTTTCGGAGGAGGCACGCCGTCCCTGATGCCGCCGGACTTAACGGCAAGCGTCATAAACAGCATTCAAAAGCACTGGAGATTATCCGATAATACAGAGATAACTCTGGAGGCTAATCCGTCTGCGTATGAAGCTGGGAAATTCAGGGATTTTCAGGCGGCAGGAATAAACAGGCTGTCTTTGGGAGTTCAATCATTGGAAGAAGAGGTCTTGCGTTTCTTCAATCGTCCGCACAATGCAAAGGAAGCGTTAGAGGCTTTAGAAAACGCAAGTAATATATTCGGGAGTTATTCTCTGGATATGATTTACGGGCATAAGTACCATGACAATCCAAACGCATGGTATAAAGAGCTTGAACGCGCGTTACAGTTCTCGGAAAAACACATATCTCTGTATCAGCTTACAATAGAGCCGAATACTAAGTTTTTTGTAAGAGCCGGCAAAGGCGAACAGCTTCTGGCAAACGAAGATTCTGTTATAGAATTATACAAAATAACTCAAGAGCTGACGCAGAAATACTGTATGCCTGCGTATGAAGTATCAAATCACGCAAAGCCCGGGTTCGAGAGCATTCACAACAAAACATACTGGAATTACGATGAATATATAGGCATAGGTCCCGGCGCAAGCAGCCGTTTTATGGGACATGCCATAGAAAATATAAAGGCTCCTTATATCTGGCTGGATAAAGTGCTTAACGGCAATGCTTGGGTAAAATCCGATGAAGTGCTGGACACAGAGACTGCTTTACGAGAAGCATTTATGATGGGACTGCGCCTGACAGAAGGTATTAATATCAATAACTGGAAACAGAAATTCGGCTCGGATATTTTTTGTTTTATTTCTTCTGATAAGCTGAAAGCCTTAGAGAACAAAGGGCTTGTTTTATATTCCGATACATATATAAAAACCACACCGAAAGGCACATTGTGTCTCAATGCTGTTCTTAATTATATTTTAAACTAACTCCACACTTCACACTCCAAACTCCACACTAATCAGTAGCCCACCCTGACGGTATCAGCTCCGGGTTGACAAACAATGCCCATTGCCTCTCTTTTTTCTTTTTCTTTGCAGAATACTTCTTCCTCGCCTTATGCCCGCTCGGAAGATTTTCAGGACTCATGCCGGCAACCTTTAAAGATCTCTCCATATCTCCGAATTTAGTATTAGTCTCGCCTCTGTTGATAGCATTTCTAATCATTCTCCTTTTAGACTCTTCAGGCAAGTTCTCATAAGCAACAGCTGCAATTTTTTGCTTACAGGCGGCAATCTTATTAAACGTGTCTCTCAGTTTCAGCAAGCGCCTGCGATTCTTACTTAGTGTCATACCCAAAATGCTGTAATTAGGACGTCTGGCACCATTAGCCATTAAAAGCGGACTCACGAGTAGGCCGGTTTTCAGTGCTGCTTTGCTTAAACTTTTCTCGTCCAGCTTTGCGGTTGCAGTAACTCCTGAAGAACCTGCTGTAACAGTGTTCTCCATTTTATATTCTATGCCGTATCCGGTAGCCGGACCTTTTACGCTGAACTCGGAAGCCACCAGCGATTTTATTTCTTCTGCGAGTACTTCGGACATAACGCCCCCATATTAAAAATCATTTTTTATAATATTACTTTGTACAATATATATATAATAGCAGATAAAAGTTAAGCTGCGTTTAATCTCGCTAAATGCTTGATTTTAATGTATAAAACTTTTTCTGGCACCCTCTATAACCTTAGCTCCTTCGGGCGTAATTTCTAAAACAGCCAGAGCTCTTTCCACCTGCCCGGAAGGAGTAAGGCGGAAAATACCGTCAAGCCCTGCAAAGCCGTTCGGATTAGTAAGGCTGTCTTCTTGGTACGGCATGTTATTTTTCGAAAGCATAGCTGCCAGCGCAACAGAATCATAGGCCAGACTCGCAAGCCTCGGAGGCTCTTGTCCGTAAAACGTCTTATATGACGATACAAAGTTTTTTCTGTATGCCGGATCAGGCGCAGCATACCATGCGCCGACAAGTACGGGATATTTTTGTCCTATCCTTGCAACGTCCCAAGTTCCGGTGCCCAAAATCTTAGTCCTTTGCGGATTGAATCCTATGGCAGTGAGTCTGACTGCAACCTCGTTTATAACATCGGAACTTTCAGGAATGAATATAGCGTCTATGCGGTCGCTGCTGGAGGCGAGAGAGCGGACTCTTTCCTGTAAATCTGCGCCGCTCCTGTCGTACATTTCGAGACCTGCTACAGAGCCCCCGTGCATAGCAACAGATCTCCTAAACACATCGGCAACTAAGTTTCCGTAAACAGTATCCGGAATCAAAGCGGTAAAATTCCTCATGCCTTTTTGCACGGCATAAGCGACAACCGCGTCTACTTGGTCGGACGGTGCCAAGCCCATAACAAAAACGCCTCTGTCTGCCAGAGAAGTATCCGTAGACAGCGGCATCATCATAACGGAAGACTCCATAGCAACAGCCTGCACGGAAGCAATTTCCTGAGCAAATACCGGACCTACGATTAATTTAGCTCCGGCATCCAGAGCTTCCTCTGCCGCACCTCTTGCCCCCAAAGCATTAGTATCAAAAGGCATAAGCTCAAAATCTTTATGGGACACATCAAAAACAGCCAGCTGAGCGGCGTTTAACAGAGTCTTCCCCAGATTCGCATTATTACCGGTCAGCGGAAGCAGTATAGCCACCCTAGTTTTCTCTTTTTTCACGTCAGCAAACAAAGGCGCGGAAGAATCGGAATACAAAGGAGGACTAAGAGGAGCCTCAAAAACATCTTCATGCGGAGAAGCCTGATAAGCAGGTTGACCATAAGCATCATAACCTCTATCTTGAGGAGGAATAGACGGCTCTTTCGGCTTGGTATCCTGAGTATAATAGTTATCCCGCTTTGATACGAATCCCGAACACGCGCTAAGAAAGCAAGCGCAGAACACAGCAGCAAAGGCAAAACATGCAGACTTCAAAAAAACATTCTTCATCACAGAGCAATCTCCAAAGTGAAAATATCAACTATGCTGATATTGGCAAAAGACTCCTTGAGTATATAACGCATCAGCCTCATTGTCCACTGCCTTGCGGGCTGTATATCACAGGAACACCCATAGGCAATCTCGGAGACATATCTATAAGGGCTTTGAGTGTTTTAGCCAATGCGGATATTATAGCATGTGAGGATACAAGGACCAGCGGAACTTTGCTGAAAGCGTTCGGGATAAAAACAAAAACTATTTCGTATCATGATCATAACTCGGATTTGAGAAGACCGGAGATTATAGCGAAGCTGCGGCAAGGACAGTCTGTAGCATTGATAAGCGATGCTGGAATGCCTTGTATATCGGATCCCGGATATAAGCTGGTGAGGGACTGCAGAGCAAGCGGCCTTCCGGTAACGGTGATTCCGGGAGCCAGTGCGTCCTTGAGTGCTTTGGCATTATCCGGACTGCCGACTGATTCTTTTTTGTTTGAAGGCTTTCTGCCGTCAAAAAGCACTGCGAGAAAAAAACGCATAGAAACACTAAGAGCTGGTTTTTTTGCCAAAGCATATTCTACGATAGTTTTTTACGAGTCTCCTCAGCGCGTCAAAGAGACTCTTAAAGATTTGCTAGAGTGTCTGGGAGCTGATTGTGATGCAGTGCTTGCCAGAGAACTTACCAAGCTGTTCGAAGAAGTTAAATCCGGAACTTTAGAAGAGCTTGCGGAATATTACGCTGAAAAACCTATAAAGGGAGAAGTAGTTATACTGGTATCTATGAAGGATACTAAAGACGCTGCGTTTTCCGAGAGCGATATTAGAAAGCTGTTGAAAGAAAGGCTAAAGATTCTAAGCGTAAAGGATGCCGTAAAAGAAATATCTGAAATAAGCGGACTGAGCAAAAAAGAAGTGTATGCAATGGCTTTAAGATTAATGTGAAAAGTGGAATTGACAAAGTATTCCCCGCTTTCCGCTCCAACTCCACACTCCACTCTCAACACTCCACACTTTTAAGCAATAATCGGAGTGGTCTTCGAATTCCCCTTATCCGCCGGCACTGAGCCTTCCAAAGGAATAACTGCTGGCTCTGTTAAATCAGACACTGTCGGCACGGACTTTTTCTTCTTTTCGCCGTTAGCAGGAGGCAGCGGCGCACTGGTATCAGGCGTTCTCGTTATCTGTTCGCCTCTCAGCAACGCTTTTACCTCATCTCCGGACAGCGTTTCAAACTCCAACAGAGCATTTGCTACTTTGTGCAAATCGTCTATTTTCTCTGTCAAAATCTTTCTGGCAGTCGCTTCGCCCTTGTTTATAATACTAAGCACTTCCGCATCAATAACTTCCGCAGTCGCTTCGGATACATTCTTCTGCTGCGTTATGGAATGCCCTAAAAAAACCTCCTGCTCATTCGCACTGTACCGAACTCTTCCCAACCTATCCGACATGCCGAACTCCGTAACCATTCTCCGCGCAAGTCCTGTCGCCTGCTGTATATCGGAAGACGCTCCTGTAGTTACGTTATCTTTGCCGAAAATCAGTTCTTCAGCCACTCTTCCGCCGAACATCATGGCTATTCTGGAATTCAGCTCTGTTACGGTAGCACCGTACTTGTCTCTTTCAGGCAGATTAAGAGTAAGCCCCAATGCCCGTCCTCTCGGTATTATAGTAACCTTGTGCAGTGGATCGCTCTGAGGAGTGTTAAGACCTATAAGAGCATGTCCTGCCTCGTGATACGCTGTCAGTTTTCTCTCATCGTCAGTCATAGCCATAGACCGCCGCTCAGATCCCATCATGACTTTGTCTTTTGCAGCTTCCAAGTCCGCCATAGAAACAGTCTCTTTGTTGTTTCTCGCCGCAATCAGTGCTGCCTCGTTCACCAAATTAGACAAGTCCGCTCCTGAAAATCCCGGAGTACCTCTTGCTATTACCCTCGCATCAACATTTTCATTAAGAGGTATTTTGCGCATATGCACTTTAAGAATTTTCTCTCTTCCGGCTATGTCCGGATTAGGCACTACAACTTGTCTGTCAAAACGCCCGGGTCTCAAAAGCGCAGGATCCAAAACATCGGGTCTGTTCGTAGCCGCAATTAAAATTACTCCTTCGTTCGCCTCGAACCCGTCCATTTCAACAAGAAGCTGATTCAATGTTTGTTCTCTTTCATCGTTTCCTCCGCCGAGTCCGGCTCCTCTGTGGCGGCCTACGGCATCTATTTCATCTATGAATATTATGCAAGGAGCACTCTTTTTGCCTTGTTCAAACATATCTCTGACTCTGGACGCGCCTACGCCTACAAACATTTCTACAAAGTCCGAACCGGATATAGTGAAAAACGGCACGTTCGCTTCTCCGGCAACTGCTCTTGCCGTAAGAGTCTTTCCGGTTCCTGGCGGTCCTACCAGCAAAACTCCCTTGGGAATCTTTCCTCCTAGCTTCTGAAATTTCTGAGGATCTTTGAGAAAATCCACTATCTCCTGCAATTCCTGTTTAGCCTCATCAATGCCTGCCACGTCCTCAAACGTTACTTTCCCTGTTTTTTCATTCAGCATTCTGGCCCTGCTTTTCCCAAAGCCTAATGCTCCTCCCTTACCGCCTCCTCCCTGCATCTGGCGCATGAAATAAATCCATACTGCAAACAGCAGTATTATAGGTCCGAAGTTCAGCAATATTCCGCCGAGCGTCAGTGAATTATCTTCCGGCTTTGCTTCAATCGCCACTTTCTTTTCCAAAAGCTTCTCGCTTATCGAAGAATCATCAGGCACATGCGTAGTAAAATCGCCGCCCTCTTCAGCATACTCTCCGGATACATTCTTACCCTTCATCAAGACTTTGGCTACTTTTCCCTCTTCCACTTTCCTCATGAACTCGCTGAAAGAAATCTCTTTCTGCGCTACTGCTCCCGTGTCTTTAAACGTGTTAAACAGCAGCGCAAGCAGCACCGCCATTGCCACAAACAGCACCAGATTCTTTCCGACATGATTTTTATTGTTCTTATTCACGGTTTAAAACTCCATTTTTAGTTTAGATAGGAATTATTGAGCTTTTTGTTTGGCTGCCCTATTCCCGCCTGCGCGGGAATTACAACCACGGGTACAGCAACCAATCATCATTACTAACTCCACACTCCACTCTCAACTCTCCACTCTAATACAATCCTCCGGTACCCGTAATGTCCGTACTCTCGTTATTCTGACGGGCAGGCTCAACACTTCTTCTATCCTGTTGGTAGGTGTAGTCAGCATTGTCCATATGCCAATCCTCGTCTATATAGCCGCTTTCAGCATCACGCCTGATTCTTCTATCGGCCGGGTAGCTGTCATAATACCTTTCACTGGTTTCTTCACTCCCCAGCCCTTCGTAAAAACCGTCACTCGCAATATTGGGCACTGTGCTTTTAAATATGCGCCGAGATCTCCCCTCTTCAGGCTCAGTATCAGGTATAAACGCCTCCCATATGGCAGTCCTGTCGGAAGGCAGTGCTAAACTTCCGGTATACGGATTGACTCTGACCATGCGGAGTCCTTCCGGAATTCTGAAAGGAACCGGAGACATATCTTTTATGGCTTCCGTTATGAATGACTTGAAAATAGGCACTGCAACATTGCTTCCGGTTGACCTTGAACCTAAAGACATAGGATTGTCAAAACCAACATACACCGCTACTACCAAATCAGGAGTGAACCCTACGAACCATGCGTCCTTGTTGTCATTAGTAGTCCCGGTCTTTCCTGCCAATGGAAAATCTATTCCGCTCATCGACGCCGCAGTGCCCCGCCTAACAACTCCCTCGAGTATGCTCACAATCTGATATGCAGTCCTTGGATCCTGCACTTGAACTCTGATATCAGGTATATCCGGAGGAGACAAAGAAATATCTGCATTACCGATAAACCCGTTCACAACCGCAGCCCTGTCCGACCCCTTCTGACAGCCGAAACATTCTCTGCTGTCCGCTCTCCATATAGTCTTTCCGTGCTTGTTCTGCACTCTGTCTATAATAGACGGAGTTATTTTCTTCCCTCCGTTGACTATCATACCGTATGCAACCGCCATATTAAGAGGCGTAGTTTCTTTTGCCCCCAGTGCAAAAGACAGCATCGGCGGCATATTGTCCGTGATTCCGAATTTCTTAGCATACTCCGCCACCGTAGGCATACCAATAGCATTTGCTATTCTAACCATCATGATGTTCCGGGACTTCTCTAAGCCCTGCCGCACCGTGAAAGACTCTGCTTCGTCCCTGCTGATATTTTCCGGAGTCCACAGAGGAAGACCCGGTCCCTGAGAATATGATGCCTTCATATCGGAAATCAATGTCGAAGGCGTAAACCCTTTATCCAAAGCCGCCATATATATAAACGGCTTGAAAGAAGACCCTGTCTGGCGCATAGCCTGAATAGCTCTGTTGAACTGGCTTATCTCAGAGCTGAATCCTCCGCTCATTGCGAACACCCGCCCGGTATGCGGATCCAGAACAACTATAGCTCCCTGCACTTCCGGCACCTGTCTTAGAGTGTACACTTCGCCTGTCTTTTCCACCAGCACAATATCCCCTACATTCAGCACATCGGAAGGCTGCTTCACAGCAGGTCCGAATTTATTGTCCGGCAGTTCCTTTCTGGCCCACGTAAGTTCTGTCAGAGGAATCTCTCCTCCTGTTCCGTCAGCAAATCCAATACCGGCAACTTTATCAGTGAGTTTTAACACAACCGCCTTAGTCCAGATGTCTCCTCCGGGAGGAAACGGAACCTCAGCCAAATCCTTCTGCCAATTATCCAAAGAATGCAGTCTTGTTACGGCACCTCTCCAGCCTCTTTGCCTTCTATCGAAAGCAACCAGCCCATCACGCAAAGAGTTCTGGGCTAATTCCTGAAGTTTTGGGTTAAGGCTGGTCTTGGCAGTCAGTCCTCCCTCCAGAACCTCCTGCTCACCGTAAGCAGCCACGAGCTGCCGCCTTACCTCTTCAGTAAAATAATCCGCCTTAACAGCGTTGTCTCTTGAGGCATTAGGTCTGGCGGCAAGAGGCTCTTCTTTCGCTTTAGCAGCTTCTTCCGCAGTGATGGCTCCGGTCTCGACCATGCGGTCAATGACCCAATTGCGCCTGTCCAGAGCAGCGGCTTTATTGTTAATAGGGTGATAGTTATTAGGTGCTTTGGGAAGAGCGGCTAAATACGCAATATCGGCAATAGAAAGCTCATCAAGAGACTTGTTGAAATAGTTCAATGCCGCAGCAGTCACGCCGTAAGCGCGGTTGCCTAGGAATATTTGATTGAGATATATTTCCAGTATGCGTTCTTTGGACAGACTCTTCTCCATTCTGGTTGCGAGAATAGCCTCTTTGACTTTTCTGGCGACAGAAACCTCTCTGGACAAAAGCATATTTTTCGCAACCTGCTGAGTTATGGTAGAAGCTCCCATAGGGTGCTTGTCCTTACCGACATTCTGTAGATTGACGAGAACGGCTCTGGCTATGCTTGTATAGTCAACGCCCGGGTGCTGGAAAAAAGAAGCGTCCTCAGCCGCCAGAAAAGCGTCTATGACCAATTTGGGTATTGTATGATACGGAGCGAACAAGCGCTGTTCCGCAGCGACTACCGCCATCATTCTGCCGTCATCGGCATAGATTCTGCTGAGCGTAGGAGGCTGATAGTCTTGCAGGTGTTCGTATTCCGGCAGATCCTCGCTATAGTGGAAGAAGATGCCGAGAATTACGACCGCTGCGATTATAACAGCGAACAAAGACATCGACAGAAAATAGATTATTAAACGCATAAATACATGTCCACCAATTTTGTCCCAAGTAAGGCAGAACAATCGCATATTTTAACTCTAATTACCAGCAAAATAATCAATTTTGTTTATAGATAATATGTATGGTTGATTCAGTGATTCTCAAGTAAATATACACAGCCTCTAATTATTTTGCACAATGCACAATGTAAAGCGAAATAATTGTGCATTGTAAATTGTACATTCTACATTTTCCTCTTATGGTGGTCGGCTCCGATAAGCATGTACATTGCCGGAACTACGAACAGTGTAAAAAGAGTTCCGACAAACAGACCGGTCGCTATAACCAGTCCAAGATTGATTCTGGACATCGCACCTGCGCCTGTAGCCATCAGCATAGGCACAACTCCCAAAACCATAGCTCCGGTCGTCATAAGAATAGGACGCAGACGTATTGCGGCAGCTTCGCATATGGCATCTTTCTTAGACTTTCCGGCCTCCTGCTGTTTATTGGCAAACTCCGTAATTAAAATTCCGTGCTTGCTTATCAGCCCCATAAGCGTAACCAGACCCACCTGAGTATAAATATTTATGCTGGCATTGCCCATAGCTCCAAGCCCTATGATTTTCATAAAAGCAGACAACGGCGCAGGCATTGCATTAACAACAGCTATATTGGTGCTGCACAGAGCTATGAAGAACAAGGCTCCCGCTATAGACATCGGAACAGATATCAAAATAATAAACGGATCTCTGAAACTCTCGTACTGAGCGGATAAAACAAGAAACACTATAAGAAGAGCCAAAACAAACGTGCCGATAAATCCGCTGGACTCGTTCATGAACTGTCTGGACTGCCCTGCATAGTCGATGTCGTATCCGTCAGGCAGACTCCTTTTTGCGATTTCCTGCATAGTGGCAAGCCCCTCGCCCATAGAAACTCCCGGCATCATAACCGCAGATATTGTAGCGGCGTTAAGCTGCTGGAAATGGTTTCTGGCGCGGGGTATCGTATTGGTCTCTATTGCCGCAAACGTAGATAAAGCAACCGGCTGCCCGTAAGCATTGTTGATGTAATAGTTGTACAAATCGGATTCAACCAGTCTGCTTTCCTGCATGACCTGAGGTATGACTCTGTATGAACGCCCGTCCATCGCAAAATAGTTCACATATCCTCCGCCCAGCATGGAAGACAGCGCACCGCCTATATCCAACATGCTTAAACCCAGTCCCGAAGCTTTGTCTCTGTCGATGATTACGGTAGATTGAGGAAAATCAACCTTCAAATCCTGATCGTAGTACACAAACAAACCGGTCTTAGAGACCTCATTCATGAAATTCATCACAACATCGTACATCTGTTCCAAGGGCTGAGTAGAAGTTATAACGAACGCTATGGGAAGACCGCTTGAGCCCGGCAAAGAAGCCGGCTGGAAGGAAGCGGCCTTAAATCCTGCTATGGAGTCCAGTTCTTTCTGTACAACAGGCTGTATTTGACTCGCAGTTCTTTTACGCTCATTCCACGGAGTCAAAACAAGACCGGTTATGTCGAAACCCGGAGCATTCACTTGGAATACAAATTGCTTCTCTGGCAGTGTTGCCAGCTTTCGATATGCCTCTCTGCTGTACATCAGCTTCTGCTGCAAAGTGGCGGTCGGCGAAAACGTGGAGCTTGCAATAACAATACCCTGATCTTCCTGAGGAGCAAGCTCCTGTGCGGAAAGCGTGTATAGAAAATATATGCTGCACAAAATGAGAACTACGAAAACTATAGTCACGCCTAAATAATTTAAACTGGAGCTAAGCAAATTCCTGTATTTGTTATGAAGCCTCGCAAAGGCATCATCAAGAAACTTGACAATCTTTTCCTCAAAACCGCCGGCGTTAGGATCGTGAGGCTTAAATAACCTGCTGCAAAGCATAGGCGTAAGCGTCAAAGCAACTATCGCAGATATAACAACAGCACCTACAAGCGTCCAGGCAAACTCGGTAAACAAAGCTCCGGTTAAGCCTCCCTGAAAACCGATAGGAACATACACCGCCACCAAAACTATGGTCATAGCAATAATAGGTCCGAGCAGCTCCCGTCCGGAAAGCATAGCCGCCTCATAAGGACTCTTTCCTTCCTCTATGTGCCGCGTAACGTTTTCCACCACAATAATAGCGTCATCAACCACAAGACCAATAGCAAGCACTAATGCCAGCAGCGTCAGCAGATTTATAGAGAAGCCCAACGCTGCCATAAATATGAAAGCGCCCACCAATGATAATGGTATGGCAATAAGCGGCACTATCACGGAACGGGGTACGCCTAAGAACACAAACACAACCAGAGTAACAATAAGAACAGCCTCAATTAATGTGTCCTGCACTTCCTCTATGGAACTTTTTATAAATTTAGTAGAGTCATACGCTATTTCCACTTCCATGCCTTCCGGCAACTGAGCCTGTATCTCCGGGTAAATTTTTCTGATATTTTCAACTATGGACAGCACGTTTGCGGAAGGCACTGTCTGAATCCCCATAGACACCGAGTTCTGTCCGTCAAACATAAAATTAGAATCATAGTCATCTGCGCCTAATGTGACGTTTGCCACATGCTTCAGCCTTATGATAGCCCCGTCTCTTTGCGATATTATCAAATCGCGGAATTCTTCCAGAGTGCTTATATCGGTAGATGCATTCAAAGTAATTTGAACCATCTGCCCCTTAGTATTGCCGAGTCCGGATATATAGTTGTTCGCCTGAAGCGCATTACTGACATCCGTCGCAGTAAGCCCGTAAGCCGCCAGCTTCTGAGGATCCAGCCAAGCCCTTATGGCAAAATTCTGAGCACCCAGTATGTTTGCAGCCTGAACTCCTTCTACCGCCTGCAGCTTTGGCTGTATAACACGGACCAGATAATCCGTTATCTCATTTCTTCTCAGAATATCGCTTTTAAAGCTGATATACATAGCGTTAAGCGTTGAACCTATTGAAATCGACAGCACGGACTGCTGCGCGGCGGTAGGAATCTGATTCCTGACTTTTGTTATGTTGGAATTTATTTCCGTAAGAGTTTTTAACGGGTCATAGTTAAGCCTCAAATTCGCAACGATTGTACTGGTCCCGTTAGTACTGCTGGAAGTCATATAATCTATGCCGTTTGCCTGCGCTATTGCCTGCTCCAAAGGCGTAGTGATAAAGCCCGCCACGGTCGCAGAGTCCGCTCCGTAGTACACAGTCGTAACAGTAATAATAGCATTCTGCGTCTGAGGATACTGTAATACAGGCAAGGTCAGCGCCGCCTTGATTCCTATAACCAGTATCATCAAACTTACGACTGTTGCCAGTACCGGACGTTTGACAAATATATCTGTAAAGTACATAGAGTTCTACCTTCTATTCGTCAACGATACTGGGATTCGGGTCATTCAGCGGCTGAACATCGTTATTCACAACAACGGGCGTTCCGTTGCGCAGTTTAAGCTGTCCGCTCGTAACAATCTCATCTCCTTCTTTGATACCGGAAATCACAGATACCTGGTCTCCTCTGCTTGGCCCCAGTCTCACGAATGTTTGTTTAGCTATTAATTGACCTTTATGATCTTTCGCCACTAAAAACACCATGTCTCCGAACGGATTGAACGTAACAGCAGTCCGCGGTAATGTCAGATATTGTGTCGGAGTCCCTAAATCTACGGATACTCTCGCAAACATGCCCGGCAAAAGTTTGTGTCCGGGATTATCTACCATAGCTCTTACCTGCACGCTTCTGGAATTCTCATTTATCTGAGAGTCTATGGCGGTAACCTTTCCCTTAAACACAGTATCCTGTAACCCGTCTATGCTCACGGCTACGTCTTGTCCGACTGCCGCACTGAAAACTTCCTGTTCAGGCAGCTCAAAATCTATGTATATCGGATCAAGCTGCTGCAGAGTAACCATAACAGTACCCACACTTAAAAATTGACCTAAGTCGACATTCCTGATTCCCAGCGTTCCTCTAAACGGAGCCGTAATATTCTTCTTCGCTATAAGAGCTTTCTGCTGTACAACCTGTTCTCTGAGAGTATCATGATTAGCCTTTGCACTGTCATAAGCCGCCTGACTTATTGCTTTACTGGCTATTTGTTTCCCTGCCCTCTCAAAAGAAATCTGCGCCAGATTATAGCTTGCCTCCAACGCTCTAAGCTGCGCCACGTCATCTCTGTCTCTTAACTTCACCAGCGGTTTGCCGGCTTCTACAGTCATACCGGACTCAAACAGCACCTGCTCTATAATCCCCGATACTTCCGCAGATACATTAGTACCATTAATCGCTCTCACAGAACCTACTGAAGACAACGTCACCCGCCACTCGTCCGTCTTCACTGTCATCGTAGACACTGTCTGCGCCTGTTCTGTTTTATTAGCCAGCTGCTTGCCAGTCATCTTCGCAATAAACATCTTGAAGCCTATCAAGCCGCCCACTACAATCATAACGGCTAAAAGCATAATAATCATACGTTTTATCATAAAAAGCCTTTACCTATTTAGTTTTCTTTTTATTAGTACTTTTCTTCGCAGTCTTGTTATCAGTCTTTTTCGTATTGGCGGCAACAGCCTGTTTTGACGCTTCAGCTTTATAAGCAGCCTCTTCTCTCAACACACTGGGTTCCGGAAATTCTGAATCGTCAACAAGCTCCGAGTTCCACCAGCCTCCTCCTAAAGCAGCAAACAGCGCAGCAGTATCAGCAAAGCGCATAGCAGCAGCCTGAGCATAAGAACTCCTGGACGAGAAATACCCGCGCTGCGCCTGCAAAAGCTCTATTCTGGAAGTAGCGCCGGCTTCAAACTGTACATTGGCTAAATCCAGAGAAGTTTTTGAAGCCTCCAGAGAATCTTTCTGAGACACTAAGGCTCTGGCATCGGCATCCAAAGCATACAGCGTATCCGCTACGTCCTGAAATGCAGAGATTACTGTCTGATTGTATTTGGCAACCGCCATTTCAAACTGCTCGCGCGCGATCTGCTCTTTCTGAGCCAAAGCACCCGCATCGAAAATCACTCCGGCTACGTCCGCTCCGATTCCCCAGAAACCTGTTCCGGAGGAAAACAGCTTGGTAAACGCGCCTGCAGAAGAACCCATATTTCCGGACAAAGATATGTTGGGCAGTCTTGCGGCTACTGCTATTCCTATGGCAGCACTGTACGCATGCAGATTCTCTTCCACAGCCCTGATATCCGGTCTCTGAGCCACCAGTTTAGACGGAACAGACAGCGGCAGATTTACAGGCAACGTCATATCGGACAGCTTAAACATGGCTGCAATCTGTTTTTCCGGCAGTTGTCCTACCAATGCGGTAAGAGCATTTCTGGTCGCAGATAAATTATTCTCTAAATTAGGCAAAGTTGATTTGAGTCCGGCCAGTATTCCCTCTTGAGCTGCAAGCTCTACTCTGCTTATGGCCCCGGCCTCAAATTGTATCTTGAACAATTCTACAATCTGAGTCTGAGCGTTTATATTAGCCTTCAGCATATCTATCTGTTCGCGCAGGCTTGCTTCAGAAACAACAAACGTTATCACATTAGATATTAAAGACAGTTTCGCAGCTTCAAGCTCAAACCTCGCCATGTCTACTTTAGCCTGCAGCTGTTCAATATTCCTTCTGGTCCCGCCCCATAAATCCAAATCATAAGACACTTTCACGGAAGCTCTGTGAAGATTGTATACACCCTCGCTGCTTCCGCTTCTTGCGGAAGAAAAAGCTCCTGTCAGAGAGGGGATAAGCCCGGCCTCGCCTGCATATAAGCCGGCTTCTGCAGCTCTTAAAGCAGCCTGCGCACTGGCAATATTAGGGTTGTGCTGTACAGCCTGATCGATTAGGTCATTGAGTTTTCTGGATTTAAACAAAAACCACCAGTTAGAGGGAACATCTTGACCATGAACGAGCATCTGCATTCCGTCTGCGGTTTGCCTAGGAGTTGGTGCTACAGTGTAAGAAGAGACATCAGGCGCAGCAGGATTTTTAAAGTCCGGACCTACCATACAGCCTGTGAGCAGAGCAGTAAGCACAACAAGAGAAGAAAGACGCAGCGTCCCGCATAGAGTAATATCTGTTTGTTTCATGATTAAAGTAATCTTTTAAAAAGGCATTGTAACAGATTGTAATATACAATCAAAAAAGTAACTCTTTTCTTAACGTTATAGCACTTTTTTCTCTTATTTGCAAGAATTCAATTAAGGTATTTTTAAGGCAGTGTGGAGTTATCTTCCTTTTGTCATTCCCGTGCAGGCGGGAATAGGGGCCTGCCCGCCGCAGGCGGGCAAACAAGAAAGCTGAAACTTTGCTTTGCAAAATTTTGCCTTTCCACACTCAAAAAAACTCTTGCATAGTGCCCTGAATTCTAATAGTTTCCTTTCCCAGTGGTGAGATATAGTGCGATCGTGGCGGAATTGGTAGACGCGCAGCGTTGAGGTCGCTGTGGGAGAAATCTCGTGGAAGTTCGATTCTTCTCGATCGCACCACTTTTCCTAAACTTAAGGCGAAAATTAACTTTTTTTGGCTATACTGGCTTAAAGTCCCATCATATTATGGAGAAATAACATGAAAGTATCTGTAAAAGGTAAACAGCTTGATGTCGGTGATTCACTGCGTACTCACGTAAACACGAAAATAGAAGAGCTTATTTCAAAATACTTGGACGAGCTGCAAGATGCGGCTGTAACCTTTTCCAAGGACGCTCATCTCTTCTGCGCAGATGTAACTGTAAAAAGCGTTAAGGGCATTCCTTTGCAGAGCACTGCTTCTTCATCTGAACCTTATAATGCTTTTGATATTGCCGTATCCAAACTCGAAAAAAGAATAAGAAAGCACAAAAGCAAGCTGAGAAGTGCTCATGCCAACCAGTCTGATGCGCTTATGGTGGGTTCTTTCATTCTTTACGGCGATGAGAAAGAAGACGAAGAAACAGCGGATAATCCTACTATAGTAGCGGAAATGACTACGCCTATAAGAAAGCTGACTGTAAGCGAGGCTGTTATGCAGCTGGATTTAGAGGATTTGCCGGCTTTGATGTTCAAAAACAAATCAAGCGACTGTTTGAACATGATATACAGAAGAGCTGACGGCAACATCGGCTGGGTAGACCCTTCTCATAATATGGCTAAGTAAAGTGGAAATAAGGTATTCCTAATTCCACATTCCTCTCAATGTCTCGGACTAATTTTTTGCCATATTTTGTTTAAAACAATGAGTTCTTCTTCCGTAATGCTTTCAGCTTTTTCTTCTGCTTCAAGAACTTTGTTGCGGGCTTTTTCCAATACTTTTTC
>WRDR01000018.1 GCA_009779745.1 Alphaproteobacteria bacterium | reverse complement strand
GCACCCCCCGAAATAAACTTATGGGGGGAAAAATTTTTTTAAAAAAAGGGCTGGTATTTTATAAGTTTAGGGGGGGGGGGGGGGGGGGTCAAATTCATAGCAGCACCTTTATCTAGTAAAATCCCATACTAATGTATGATTCTACGAGTAAAGAAAAAGTTAAAAAAACATCTTTTAGAATATCTTTTCGGTTATCACAGTTTTACACGCAATATTCAACCCATTATAAGCCTTATACATGCTAATTGCCAGCGGCAGAAGGCGGAATATGTCCATAGGCTTTGCCAGTATATTATTCACAGTCTGCATAACGTCAACAGAACCGTCACTCCTCACAGAGTTAATAACAGAATCCGGAATCTGCGTTTTAACACCATCGCAAACCGCTCTTACTGCAATAAAAGGTATGTTGTGCTTCGCCGCAGCCTTTGCCACGCACTGGCTTTCCATATCTACAATATGACAGCCCGTATCGGAATAGATTTTCTTTTTTTCAGAAGGAGACGACACCAACTTATCAGAGCCGTAAACAGAAGCCATTCTTGCTTCCGGCAGAGCCGACAAAAGCTTCTTCACCGTATCCTCATCGCACGCCCGGTTTCCGGACGAAGAAACGACTTTTTCGCCTATAACAATATTGCCTGCGTGTAAATAAGGAGATAAAGCTCCTGCCACTCCGAAACTCATGAGGAAATCAGCTCCCCTCTCCGCCAGCTCCTCTGCCAGCTCATCGCCGACATAAGGATTAGACCCGGAACAGAGAATCACAGAGTTAGGGATTTTACTGGCAACTCTTTTTTCCGATTTCAGTCCGCATAAAATCCCAATTTTCCATTTTCCATTTTCCATTTAACTCTACATTCCCCAAACGACCTTATTAACACCGCCGCTTTTCAGCGTCTCGTATCTTGCCAATGCCCACGTGCTGAAAAACAACCTATAGCCATGATAGCGCAGATAAAAGACCCGCGGAAAACCAATAGCGGTGAAGTACTCTTCGTCCCATGTGCCGTCTTTATTCTGGTTAGACAAGAGCCAAGAAATGCCCCTCTTCACAGAATCGCTGTCAACCTCGCCCGCAGCCATAAGAGCTATCACCGCCCACGCAGTCTGAGAAGGATTGCTGACAGCACACTCGCCTCTGGTCATCTCCCACTTTGACCCAAGACTCTGCTTCTTATTCTTCCAGTATGAAGCACAGTCCTCGCCCCAGCCCCCGTCTTGTCTCTGTTTGGACTTCAGCCATTCAACAGCCTTCCTGACCATGCTGTCTTTCGAATCTATGCCCGCAGCGTTCAGCGCACAAAGCACTGCCCAGGTCCCGTATATATAGTTAGTCCCCCACCTGCCGAACCAAGAGCCGTCCGCCTCCTGCTCTTTTCTCAGATAGCTGACAGCAGCCTCTATCTGAGGATTATCCTTCTTATATCCCAGCTGCGCCAGCATACTCAGACACCGAGCTGTAACATCGGCAGTAGGAGGGTCAAGCAATGCTCCGTGATCTGCAAAAGGAATATAGTTCAAATAATAATACTCGTTGTCATTCTCAAAAGCTCCCCAGCCTCCGTTCTTAGACTGTATTCCGAGAACCCACTCTGCCCCGCTTTCTATAGCGTCTTTATATAGCCCTTTATCTAACCTATCGAGCCCCATGATAACAACCGCGGTATCGTCTACGTCCGGATAATAATCATTGTTGTATTGAAAAGCCCAGCCTCCGGGTTTGACTCCGGGTTTTCCCAAAGCCCAATCGCCGTAAACATCACGTATCTGTCTCTGCTTCAGCCAATCGCAGGCTTTATAAATCTTATCGGAATCCGCACCGGCCTCAAGCAGACAATGCACGGAAAGACAGGTATCCCACACAGGAGACAAACAAGGCTGGCAATAAGCAACAACCTGTTCTTTTCCGTCTTTGGTCCTGATAGTTTTGTTATCAAGAACGAGCTTATCTATGGATTTACGTACTATGACATAATCGGGATTATCTTTTGCATAGCCCAAGCAATCAAAAGCCATGAGCGCATTTGCCATAGCAGGATAAATAGCACCCAGCCCGTCTTCACCGTTAAGGCGGGGCTTTATCCAGTCCGCAGCTTTTTGTATAGACTTCTGTCTTGCGTTTTTAGGCATGTGAGGCTCGAGAAACCGCAAGATTTTGTCCAGCACTCCGAAAACAGGCACAAATATGGAAGAAGCACCGTTAATAGTCCACTTTTTTATCTTATCCGGGTGAGTAATAAACAGTTCGTCTATTCGAACTTTGCGGGGATTCTTAGCGATAGGCTTTTTCGCAGCCAAAATTAACAGCGGAACAATAACAGTCCTAGACCAGTAAGCAACTTTGCTTATGTGGAAAGGAGACCATTTGGGCTGCAACATAATCTCTACAGGCATGACCGGAACTGCCGTCCAAGGCACGGCTCCGAACAGAGCCATTTGTATTCTGGTAAAAACATTGCTCTGTTCAGCACCGCCCTTAGCCAAAATAGCCTCTCTGGCCTTCACCATATGAGGAGCGTTTATGTCTTCTCCTGCGCACTTCATGGCAAAGTAAGCCTTAACGCTTGCACTGATATTAAGCTCGCCGTTATGAAACAAAGCCCAGCCGCCGTGAGTGCCTTGAATAGAGCGTAAATACAAAACCATTCTGTCGTGCAGAGGCTGATTAATAGTATCAAGAAAATGATCCAGCAAAATATACTCTGCCGGAATAGTAGCGTCCGCTTCCAGTTCAAAAACAAAATGTCCGTCCTCTTTTTGCAGACCAATAAGAGCCCCTGCTCCCAAGTCCTTAGCTTTTTTCACATCAGACAAAGAAAAATCATTGTTCATTTGCATTTTTATTCAGTATCCTATAGTTTTAAAGTTTCATCAATATAACCGTAAATCATACATTATGTCCAGCCCTATCATCAATTTTCTAAAACGCTTTCCGTACGGCAACGTACTGGCAGTATTGACTTCAATCAGTTTAATCGCAGCATTCTTCTGCTGGTTTAACATTTATCATACTCAGAAATATGAACCGCCGCAGCCAGTCTCTCACCCGGTGCTGGTACTCTCCGAGACTCCGGAGGCACCTTTCGAAGAAAAAACTAAAAAACACAAAATAGCCATAGTCATAGACGATATGGGCGGCAGCTTTAAGCAGACAAAACTGGCTATTGATATTTTGCCACCGGAGATAACTTTTTCGTTTCTGCCTCTGGGAGCAAGCGCAAACAAACAAGCACTGGAAGCTAAGACAAAAGGTCATGATATACTTCTGCATATTCCTATGGAGCCTCTGTTAAATGTTTCTCCGGGCAAAGGTGCTCTGCTTACCAGTCTAAGCGATGCGGAAATAAAAAACCGCCTCATAAACATGATGCGAAAATTCACCGCAAACTATAAAGGCGTGAACAACCATATGGGAAGTAAATTTACAACAGACGAACGAGGCATGAACATAGTGCTGGATATTCTGAAAGAAAAGAATTTATACTTTTTGGATTCAAGAACAAATAAAGAGTCCATAGCCTTTGACATGGCTAAGGAAAAAGGACTGCCGACAGCAAAGCGCGATGTTTTCTTGGACAATGAAGAAGGCTCTGAAGAAGTGCAAAGACAGCTGGAACGCTTGGAAGACATAGCACTGGCTAACGGATACGCAATAGCCATAGGACACCCTCATACAGCAACAATACAAACACTGGCAGAGTGGATTCCTTTGGCTGAAGCGATGGGCTTCGAGATAGTTCCAATGAGTGCGCTTACAGAGGAAATGTGAAGTTTGGAGTTGGAAAAATGCAGAATGTAAAATGTAAAGCTAAATAATTGTGAATTTACTAACTCCTAATTTCACACTTAACTACCCTATTCCTGCCGCCTTCTTTTGCCATGTATAATGCCTTGTCCGCTGCCTCAAATAATGACTCCACAGAACTACTCTCCGAAGCCTCTGCAACTCCTATACTGACCGTCACTTCAACAGCATTCCCTTCATGCGTTACCTTGTCTTTCTCTATGTTCCGCCGAATTCTGTCCGCTACCTTAAACGCATCGTCCAGTCTGGTCTCAGGCATAACAACAACAAACTCTTCCCCTCCCATTCGAACCAGAAAGTCGGAAGGTCTTGTGCTGTTCGCAATATATCCGGAAACACTGCGTATTACCTCATCTCCTGTGCCATGCCCGTATGTGTCGTTTATCTTTTTGAAAAAGTCTATATCCAGCATCAGCATAGACAAAGGTTTTTTCTGCGTCTTGGACATCTGTAAAGCCCTCGGCAAATGCGCATCTAAGTACCGCCTGTTAAATGCGCTGGTCAGAGGATCTACAAAAGAGAACATGATATTCTGTTCTACGCCGCTCCTTAAAATCTCGTAGTACTTCTTGTGCCTGAGCTGAGACTTTACCCTCGCAAACAGTTCCTGCTCATCAAGAGGCTCTATAAGATAGTCGTTAGCTCCCAAATCCAGCCCCTTGACCACTTTTTCTGTGTCCGGCTCTCTGGCAATCAGCAGTACCGGCACATGCCTTGTCAGAGGCATGGATCGTAAAGTAGGACATACCGTAAGACCGTCTTCATGCTTCAAATTTAAATTTGATAACACTAAATCTATCATACTTTTTTCTGTGATATCTTGAATCTCTTTAATAGAGCTGATTTCTATAATAGTAGGTCTCAAAACATACAGCGCATGTTTTATAAAATTAATATTGAGCTGCCCGTCATCTACAACCAGAATGTTGCTGTGAGTAATGTTCAGCTCGCCGCCGGAAGAGGCAGAATCGAGATTAGACAATGCAATAGTAGTCTGTTCTCTGGATCTCCACTCATCAACTATAGTTTTAGTCCTAAGAGACGACCGTATTCTGGCCATCAGCGCAATGTCATTAATAGGCTTCGTAAGAAAATCCTCGGCTCCTGCCTCGAGGCCTCTGATTTTATTCTCGGTATCAGTCAAAGACGTAACCATTATTATCGGGATAAAGGCTGTTTCCGGATTTTCTTTAAGTTTATGGCAGACCTCGAACCCGTCCATGTCAGGCATCATAACGTCCAAGAGGATAATATCCGGACGAAAGTTCAAAGATTTCTCTATAGCCTCTGCCCCGTTATGAGCAGTTTCTACGACATAGTACTCCATAGCCAGTTTTGCAGACAGCAGCTTGAGATTCAGCGGGACATCATCGACTATAAGAATACGGGCAGACATGAAAAACCTTTAATGTGATACCTTTTAAGGAAGATTCGTTTAGTCTAGAGGTTTTTGCGCATATTATAAATACTTTTTAACAACCTCTATGAATTTATGAACAGCTATAGGCTTTGAGATATAATCATCACAGCCTGCCGCCCGTATTTTTTCCTCATCGCCCCGCATGGCAAAAGCAGTGATGGCAATTACCGGAATATCTTTTGCCTCTTGATCATTATTGAGCCAGCCTACTACTTCAAGCCCCGAGACTTCCGGCAGCTGAATGTCCATAATAATCAGATTAGGTTTTCTTGCGTGAATCATATCGAGCACTTTGAATCCGTCATGAGTACACATAATCTCGTACCCGCAGGATTCTAGGAGGTCCTTGAAAAGTTTCAGATTAAGAGCGTTGTCTTCAACAATCATAATCCGCTTTTTAGTGCTGTCAGCGTCTATCATGATGAGCTTTCTCAAATTTTTTCGAGAATATTATAGCAAAATATTCAGCCCGTTACCAGTGCAATAGTAAGCTAACATGGTTAACAAACAATATTAATCTGAGACCTAAATACAACACTGGCCGGAGAACATCCGCATAGCTCTGATTTCTTTATTGCTTTCGTGTTTTTCGCATATTGTGATGTCCAAAGGAGAATCGCATATGCCTAAATTATTCATCGCAGCCTTGTTTATAGTGTTGTCTTGCATGTCTGCTGACGCGCACGCTGTAACAATTAATGCGAGTGTCGGAGCTGCTATTGTTCCGGCAGACATCAGGCACGTAGGCAAAGAGCTGTCAGTACAAATAATTAAAACCCGCAGCCAAGTTATTGTTATGTATTAATCACAAAGCAAAATCTTGGCAGGCTCCAGCTCTTCCAGAGTGCCAAGAACAGCAAAAACTCCATAATCCAGCTTAATAGATTTTATGACTCCGTTTTTGAAAATCAGCATATCAACTTCCATATCGGGCTGACCTGACGTATTATTATTTAAGTACGAAGCCATATGAACAGAAAACGGTGTCTCATCAACTATCCCCGCATTAGCCAGCAGTTTGTTAGTGCCCGAGTCCTTCTTTGCAGGCATGACAGAAGCACTCACATCAGTGGAGCCGTCTTCAGCCTTAGAAGCCTTATCGTCAACCCACCCTGAGAATACTCTATAGGAAAAAAAGTCTTTCCCTAAAGATGCCAGCTCTATGACTCGCTTAGTGTGTTCCAAAGGAAAAATAGTACCCCTAGGAAACAGCTTGCTCTTCTTTTCAGGTTTAGAGAAGTTGACGTACACTCCGTTGTCCTCGTTCTTTACCGCACTGCCTTCTATTTTCAGAGATCCCAGCCCTTTAATCTTTCTCTCCAAAGAGAAATTGTATGTCTTGGCATCTTCTGATTCTGTAGTGCTCTCTTGGCTCTTCATATCGAAAACAGTATCGTTTTTATAGTTAATCGTGAGATTTGTTTTCTGAACAGTATGCCAGTCATTGCACTTTTTAGTAAGCTCATAGGAAATGGATCCGGACAGACTCCTTATAGCGTCCCCATAAGCATCTTTTACAAGCTCCAGCCTGTACGTTGCTTTATGAGGCATAAGCTCGGCCTTTACAGCTTCCGGCTTTGAGTCTTTTGTATTTTTTACATCTACTGCATACGTTGTCTTTTTTGAGACTTTTTCCCCTTTAAAGTCCGCAGACAAGACAAAAAACAATAAGGCTCCGAAAAGCACGCACATATATACGGTATATTTAAACATATGAATCATTTTCAGTTGTAAATTAGTTGTAAAAATGGCAATGATACAGCTTATTATAATTCTAAGATTACTACAATGAATAAAACAGAATCAAAGCTGATACTAGCGTCTTCTTCTCCTCGCAGAAAGGAAATATTGCAAAATGCAGGCATATCTCCGTATATGACCCTGTCTCCACACATAGACGAAACAGTATATGACAGAGAAAAGCCTCTGCACATAGCGCAAAGACTGGCAATGGAAAAAATGCAAAAAACTCTGGAAATGAAAGAGCTGGCGGGACTGCTTGATTCGTGCTTTGTACTGTGCGCAGACACTGTCGCTGCAGTCGGAAGAAGAGTCCTCCCCAAAGCTGAATCACAAGAAGATATTAAAAGCTTTCTTAGAATCATGTCCGGAAAAAGACACCACGTATACACGTCCGTAACAGTGCATACTCCGGCTGGAAAGATTATACAAAAAACTTCCGACAGTACTGTAATATTTAAAACCCTGAGCCCTTTTGAAATAGAAGAGTATGCCCTAACGGAAGAAGGCATAGAAAAGGCTGGAGGCTATGCTATCCAAGGAAAAGGCGGCGTATTGATACGATACATTTCCGGTTCCTACACCGGCATCATGGGACTGCCTATATTTGAAGTGATGCAGATACTTAAGGGAAACGGGTGGAAATGAATAAGTACGATCACAGCAAAATCAAAACAATCTTGATAACTACAAATAAAGACGGTTTAGGAGATGCGTTACGGGAGCTTGCTTTATTAAGCTCCATGCGCCAAGCATTTCCGGATGCGGAAATAACCTTTCTGACCAGAAAAAAAGTTTGGCATCATTCCCCTATGTTCGAGCCGGTTACAAGAAACCCGGCCGTCATTCACGGCAAGCAATACGCCCACCCTCTTATCGATCATATGATTATAGAAAAAGAACTGGGGCGAACGCTGAAAGGCTTATGGACGCGCTCATTCCCGCTTAAAGAACAAAGAAAAGACAACCCGTATGACATCGTTATATCTTTGGAGCGCGGGATCTTCCCGCCTCTATGTGTGCGGCGGATACCTCACAGGCGGTTCATCTCTTATTCTCTGCTATGGCTTTTTTCCGATCTAAAGCCTGTTCATCACAAAAGAAACGAAAAACACCTTCTGCAGCAGTTTTACGCCTGCGTAGAAGCCGCCAGCCAAAAACCTGCGCCGGAAGCTGATACTCGCCTGCCAATTTCAACCGAGGACGAACAGGAAGCCGAACGCCTCTTGCCCTATATAGGCAAAAAATACGTGGGACAAGTTCCGGGAGCCGGAAATAAGTCAAAGTGCTGGTCTCTTGAAAAACACATTGAGCTTGCAAAAAAATTACATCAAGCCGGACACATACCTGTTTTTATTTTAGGTCCCGCCGAAAAGGAATGGACAGATACATTAAAAGAAGCGGTGCCTTTTGCTAAATTCCCGCTGTCGGAAACGCAGCGCGAAAGTTCAATTTTTCTGACGGCAGCAATTGCCAACCGGCTGGCTGCTGCTGTCAGCAATGACTGCGGCACGGCACATATCTTAGCGTCCGGTATTCAGTCTAAAGAAAAACCAGAGCACCCGCCCATTATAATACTGTTCGGCAGAACCTGTGTAAAAAAACATATTCCTTTTACTAAGCGCGCTGTTGCTTTCTCGGCATCCGATTTCGTAGCCGGCTCCAAAAACATAGACGACATTCCTTTAGATACTGTCTTCAAGACAGTCATAGAACAACTGGAATTTACCATTAATTCCTAGTCTTAACAATACCCTTATCAGAAGCCCTTATAAATTCTGTAAGCCTTGCCACGCCGGAAACTCCGCTATATGTGTTTTCAGCCGAAGCCATACGGTCCGCTATAGTCCCTTCGTCATCTAAGAAAATCATTTTATAAGCTCCGCGCAAAGCATTCATATCTTCCTTAGAAAAGCCTCTGCGCTCCAAACCGATAAGATTTATTCCCGACAAACAAGCCCTTTCTCCTGCTATAACGCCGTAAGGGATAACGTTTTGAGCAACGCCGCTCATGCCTCCGATCATAGCGTGTTCTCCGATTTCTATGAATTGCTGTACTGCTGCGAGTCCTCCTATTACGACAAAATCCCCTATCACAACATGCCCTGCCAGAGTAGCATTGTTAGCCATGACAACATTATTTCCAATACAACAGTCATGAGCTATGTGAACGCCGATCATAAAAAGGCAGTCATCGCCGACCTTAGTCAGCATTCCGCCTCCTTCAGTGCCGGTGTGCATAGTCGTATATTCTCTGATGCGGTTTCTTTTGCCTATTTCCAGACGAGACTTCTCGCCCTTATATTTTAAATCCTGAGGACACAGCCCCAAAGCAGCAAAAGGAAAAACTTTAGTCTCATCACCTATAGAAGTAATGCCGTCAACGACTGCATGAGAGACAAGCTGAACTCCGTTACCAAGCTGAACATCATCGCCGACAGTACAGAAAGGACCTATGGAAACGTTCTCGCCCAGCTGAGCCTTAGGAGAAACAATGGCGGAAGAATGAATAAATGTACCCATTTATCCCCCTAGCCTATCGTCTTTATCAACGAGCATAGCGGAAAACAGAGCTTCAGTGCACAAAGTATCGCCTACAAAAGCCTTTCCGGAAAACCTCCAGATATTGCCGCGATTGCGGTCCTTTGTTACCTTCATAACCAGAGTGTCTCCGGGTACTACCGGGTGGCGGAATTTGACGTTATCAATAGTCATGAAATAAACGCCGTGTTTTTCGCTGTTAATGCCTTTTTCAGAGAAAACAACAAAAGCTCCTGCGGTCTGAGCCATAGCCTCGACAATAAGCACTCCGGGCATGATAGGAAAATTAGGAAAATGCCCCTGAAAGAACGGCTCGTTCACAGTAACATTTTTAATGCCTGTACAGCCTTCGCCCTGGCGGATATCGATAATCTTATCGACTAAAAGCATAGGATACCTGTGAGGAATAAGTTTTTGAATATCCTTCACATCGAGAACGGAAATTTCATTGGAAGTATTGGCAGTCATATTTTTAAACCTCTTGTAGAATCTCACGAGACCTTTTATTATAGCGAAAACAAAATATACTTCGAGGAAAAAATGGAAAATATCAGCATTCTAAATGCAATAATACTAGGAATAGTGGAAGGGTTAACGGAATTTCTGCCTGTATCGTCTACGGGGCACCTGCTGCTGGCAGGGCATTTTTTCGATATTGTCAATAAAAACGGCGTTTTTGAAGTAGTGATTCAGCTGGGCGCCATATTGGCGATTGTAGTCCTGTTTTTCGGCAAATTATGGAATGCAGTCATAACATTGCCCTCAAGTAAAGAATCACAGCATTTTGCATTATCCGTACTTTCTGCATTTATCCCAGCTGCAGTGATTGGATTTCTAGCGCACGATTTTATAAAGGAAGTCTTGTTTGCGAGTCCTAAGCTCATAGCCATAGTCCTTATACTAGGGGGCTTTGTGATTATAATAGTGGAAAGATTTTATAAGCCGGAAAAAATAAAATATAAAGATTCTGATGCAATTCCGCTTAAAACATCTCTGGGCATAGGACTGTTTCAGTGCGTTGCTATGATACCCGGAGTTTCAAGATCCGGAGCGACTATTATAGGAGCCATGCTGCTTGGAGTTAACAGAAAGGCTGCGGCAGAGTTCTCTTTCTTCTTGTCTATTCCGACTATGATAGGAGCAGCCTCTTATGACTTGTATAAGAACATAGGAGTGCTGAATTCAGAAGATTTAATCTCTATCGGCGTAGGCTTCATAGCCGCATTCATAAGCGCACTCTTAGTGGTTAAATGGTTTATAGGCTTTATTTCCAAATCAGGACTTGTACCCTTTGCGTGGTACAGAATAATAGCAGGAAGCGTTGTTTTACTGGCGTTGTACTTAATGTGAAATTTGAAATTTGGAATTAAAAATCTTACATTCTACAATTTACATTCTCAATTGCTTTTGCTCTGTGGCTGATTTTGTTCTTTATGCTCTGATCCATTTCGGCAAAAGTACAATCAAAGCCGTCCGGAACGAATATAGGGTCATAGCCGTGCCCTAAAGAGCCTCTCATTTCAAAGGCTATTGTCCCGTGCACTGTCCCCTCTATAACCTGACAAGAATCCTTATCGGTATAGAGTGCTAAAACACACGCAAAATGAGCCTTTCTAGCCTCTTTTTCCGCCACATGCTCCATTTTTTGAAGAATAGTCCGCATTGCATAAGGAAAATCTAAAACAGTCTTTCCGTTACAATCTACCTCAGCCCACCGTGCGGACAACAAACCCGGCTCTCCGTTCAAAGCATCTATGCACAGTCCGCTGTCGTCTGCGAGAACAAAAGTTCCTTCACCTGCATGATGAGATAGTGCTTTCGCTTTTATAATAGCATTTTCCGTAAAGGTCGTGCCGGTTTCTTCAGGAGCTATAGAACTGAACGTCTTAGCCGATAAAATCTCAGGAAAATGCGAAGACAGCATCTCGGAAAATTCTCTTACTTTTCCTTCGTTATGAGTAGCTATTATGAGTCTTCTATTCATTCTTAACTCCACACCCCGCTCTCAACACTCCACACTAATCAAACCCCTTCTTCCCCATAGCCAGAAACTTCTTTCTGCGCTTTGCAACTATTTTTTGCTTATCGACTGCGCTTAGTTCTTTCAATGCCTTTTCCAAAGCATCGCCCACAGCTTCCATAGCCTGCTTAGGATCTCGCTGCGCTCCTCCTATGGGTTCCTTTATAATCTCGTCAATAATGCCGAGCTTCTGTAAATCCTGAGCAGTCAGCTTCAACGCCTGAGCAGCTTCCGGCGCATTAGCGGCATTCCTCCACAAAATAGAAGCGCAGCCTTCCGGCGATATAACAGAGTATATAGAGTGCTCCAGCATAAGTATTCTGTCAGCGGCAGCCAAAGCAATAGCTCCGCCTGAACCGCCCTCGCCTATTATGCAGGATATTAAAGGCGTTTTCACATTCAAACAAACTTCTATTGACCTGGCAATAGCCTGAGCCTGCCCTCTTGCTTCGGCATCGACTCCGGGAAAAGCTCCGGCAGTGTCAACAAGCGTTATTATCGGCAGCCTGAATTTTTCAGCCAAATGCATAAGCCGCTGCGCCTTGCGATAGCCCTCCGGCTTTGCCATGCCGAAATTGTGCTTTATTCTTGACTGAGTATCAAAGCCTTTTTCCTGTCCTATCACAACGCAAGGAAAGCCCCTGAACATTCCAATGCCTCCGATGACCGCCAAGTCTTCTCCGAAAAGCCTGTCGCCTGCCAGAGGAGTAAAATCCTCTATCAGAGCCTTTATATAGTGCGTACAATGAGGTCTGTCCGGGTGCCTCGCCACCATCACCTTCTGAGAAGGACTAAGCTTGTCGTACAAAGAAGTAAGCAGCTTGTTCACCTTTGTTTGCAGCTTGCTTATTTCAGCTCCAATATTAACACGGCCTCCGTCAGACAGATGCCTAAGCTCATCTATCTTGGTTTCGAGTTCTACGACAGGCTGTTCAAAATCTAAAGACTGCATATCATTCCGTTACCTTGTTTCAAAAGCGTGATATGTTAGCATGATACGAAAAACTATGCAATTTTGATAAAACATGTAATATCAATGAATTACGCATTATTTTCTTAAATTTGAAAGTATAAATTTCTAAAAATAAGCCTGTTATTTGCGGTTTTATGATTCTATTATAACAGCATGTTTATTAAAAAGGAAAAATTACAACTGCCAAAGGGATTAAACAAGATTCTCCTGCATAGCTGCTGCGCTGTGTGCTCTGCCAGTGTAATCAGGCGGCTGTATGACGCGGAGGTTCCTTTTTCTGTTTTCTTTTACAATCCTAATATCTACCCGCTGGACGAGTACCAAAAACGCAAAGAAGACAACAAGAATTTCGCAGTCAAACTAGGCATAGAGTTCATAGATGCTGATACCGGCTGGGCAGCGGAAAACAAAAAGTGGACGGACTGCGTTGTTGGACTGGAAACAGAGCCGGAAAAAGGCAAACGGTGTACCGAGTGTTTTTTGTTCAGGTTCGCAAAATCCGCTGAATTCGCCGATAATAATGGTTTTTCTACGTTAACTTCCTGTTTTGGAATATCTAAATACAAAGACATGGATCAGGTGAACGTCTGCGGTCACAGAGCCGTATCCCCTTACAAAAACCTCTTCTATTGGGATTATAACTGGCGGAAACAAGGAGGCTCCGACTACATGGAAGCCATTGCAAAACAAGAAAACTTCTATAGACAAAAGTACTGCGGTTGTATATTTTCTATGAAAAATTAAGTCCTTTTCATAGAAAGTATTATTGTATGCCGCGTTTGGTCAAATTATTATCGCTGCTGCTGGTAATCATACTCACTCCCTCTTGTACCGGCTTATTTGATAAGGTAGTCACGAACGACATAGATCCAACCGCAGGACTGGACAGAGACGACTTCCGCGCTCTGCGTGCCAGAGAGGCCAAAGAAGTTAAAATAAAAAAAGCAAATCCCGCGCAGCCCAAAGCAGGCTACAAAAAAGAACAAACGAAGATGCAGAAGGCACTGTCTAAAAAAATCAGCCTGACTATTTCCGAGCCTGCTCCGGTCAGAGAGGTTTTAACCGACCTGCTCAACAGTGCAAGCGCAAACGTTGAAATATCTCCGCAGGTATCAGGCACCGTAATGATTTCCGCACATCAGCAGCCGCTTGAAAAAGTTCTGTCCCGCATATGCCAGCTTTCTAATTTGCGCTGCTCCATAGAAGACAATTTCATAAAAATAGATCCGGACGAACCTTATCTGAAAACATATCAGCTGGATTATTTAAGCGTAATCCGCAACACTACAAGTGAAACTTCCGTAGCCACTAATGTTTTCGATGCCTACGCAACAAACAACAGAAGCAATAATCAAAGTCTGGATAATAACTCTGTTTCGAAAATTACCGGCTCTTCGGAATCCAATCTCTGGGCTGACATTGAAAGGACTCTGAAACACATACTCTCGCTTGAGCGGGTATCCGAAGCCGCTGAGAAAAATCAGTCCCATTTCTCAATCAACAAACAGGCAGGCCTGATTACAGTTTTCGGAGACAGCACAAAACACCAGAATGTAGAAAAATTCTTAGACGAACTTATGCCGAAAGTATCTGCGCAAGTGTTGATAGACGCCAGAATTATAGAAGTAGAACTGGACGAGACCTATCAGGCGGGCATAAACTGGAGTGCTGCTTTAGGCAGCTCTATAAACATAGCTGCAAACTATGGCGGAGGAGTTATCGGCAATACTGCAGGAGAGCTGCTGACTGCGGGAGTGTCTACTGAAAATCTTGATGCCCTGATAAGTTTAGTAGAAGGCTTCGGCACTGCCAGAGTTCTGTCTGCTCCGCGGCTTGCGGTTTTGAACAATCAGACTGCTTTGCTGAAGGTAGCCACAAACCAAGTGTACTTTACGACTCAGGCTCAGTTTACTACGACTACAAACGCAAGCGGAGTCGCTGTTGTCTCTACTCCTGTTTATACCAGCACTCCCAACACTGTTCCCATAGGCTTTGTCATGATTGTTCAGCCTTCTATTAATTTAGAAAACGGACTTATTACTATGACGATTCGTCCGTCAGTTTCCCGTTCAGTCGGCGAAGTAGAAGATCCTTCTATTGCGCTGAACGCGGCTACTGCCGGACTTACTAATAAAGTCAAGTCTCCTATTCCGGTGCTGGCAGTCAGAGAAATGGATTCCGTGATACAGCTAAAGTCCGGCGAAGTTGCAGTCATGGGCGGCTTGATGCAGGACAGCTCTTTGAACAACGAACTCGGCGTACCGGGACTATCGGAAGTATCTATATTCGGCAATTTGTTTAAATCTCGAGACAACAGAGCAAAGACTACTGAACTGGTCATATTGCTGAAAGCCACTATCACAAACCACCCGTCGCCGCCTAAAGCAGACTCCGAGCTGTATGACAACTACTTTAATGATGCGCGGAGATTGAGGTAATAAAGTGTGGAGTGTAAGCTCTCAACACTCCAAACTTCTGCATAAATCCGTGAACCGGCGGCTGCACCTAGAGCAGCCATATTCTTTCCAGTCTTCTTGCATTGGAACTGACGGTTCGCATATCACTGCGGCTGCTTGTTTGGACATTTCGATTACTAAGCTATAGTTAACGTTCTTCATTCCTTTAGCAGTAAAAGAATTAATAACCAGAACTGCTTTGGTTCCGGCATTTAACATACTGTCAATTGTATTGAGGTTGTCATCTAAATGAAGAGTCCGCTCCAAAGGAATATCTCCTTCAGCACAGACTTTTTTGATGAAATCTGCTTTAGACAATCCTTCACGATACTCATGATTATGCGTATAAACAGCATCAAATAAACCGACCGGCAATATTCCTTGTTCAGTCCAACGATTCACGTGAGGCTCGATTGTTTCCGGAAGCGCATTAGACAATATACAAACAAACTTACCCTGCTTCTTTGCATAACGCAGAGCCTCGGCTATAACAGGATTAGGCACTATCTTATTATCCGTCATAAGCTTGTTATACATGTCGACATGTTCTTTTACAGCCTCGCTAACAGGAACATCAAATCCGTACTTTTCAGGAAAAGTAACCGAATAAGTATAGTCAATAGGAAAGCCGGAAGCATCAGCAGACACTTGCTGTAAGTCATGCTTCTTTCCGGTATATTTATCTAAAACATACTTGAATACCCGTATGTGCAGACCTTCAGAATCCGGAACAAAACAGCCGTCATTATCTACAAATATATAATCGACTTCACCAAACGCTTTATATAGAGCAATGCAAGCACTCCTATCGTTTATAGAGCAGGGAGTCACAGTAATACTATTCATTTTAATTTCTCTTTCTTTTAAATTTTTTAAAAATAAATAAACAATCAACCGCCAATTACTAATTTCACATTTCAAATTTCACATTAAATTAAGTATCAATAAAACTCCGCAGCTTACGAGACCTCGACGGGTGCTTCAGCTTTCTTAATGCCTTTGCTTCTATCTGACGTATGCGTTCTCTTGTTACGCTGAATTGCTGTCCCACCTCTTCCAGAGTATGATCCGTATTCATTCCTATGCCAAAACGCATACGAAGCACTCTTTCCTCTCTGGCAGTCAATGTTGAAAGCACTCTTGTAGTGGTCTCTCTCAAGTTTCCTTGTATAGCGGATTCCAAAGGCTGAACTGCGTTCTTGTCTTCGATGAAATCGCCCAAATGAGAGTCCTCTTCGTCTCCGACAGGAGTCTCAAGACTTATAGGTTCTTTCGCAATCTTCATCACTTTACGGATTTTCTCAAGCGGCATGTGCAGCTTTTCAACCAGCTCTTCGGGAGTAGGTTCGCGCCCTATTTCATGCAGCATCTGCCGGTTGGTTCTTACCAGCTTATTGATAGTCTCTATCATGTGAACCGGAATTCTGATAGTCCTTGCCTGATCCGCAATAGACCTAGTGATAGCCTGACGTATCCACCAAGTCGCATATGTAGAAAACTTATAGCCTCGCCTGTACTCGAACTTCTCAACCGCCTTCATAAGCCCGATGTTGCCTTCCTGAATAAGGTCAAGGAATTGGAGCCCTCTGTTGGTGTACTTTTTCGCAATAGAAATCACAAGTCTAAGATTAGCTTCAACCATTTCCTTCTTAGCCTTATTGGATTCACGCTCTCCTCTCTGCACCGTCATCACAATACGCTTAAAGTCGACCAAAGGAAGCCCTGCCTCATCGCATATGGAAGAAATCTCAGTCCTTAGCCTCTCTGTCTCAAGCCCATACTTTTCTGTGAACTTAGTCCAAGCCTTTAAATTAGGAGCTACAAACGGCTGTTCCGCATCATCTTTATTCTCAACCTTCTCGGTCTTTTTAGACTTGGCACTTTTCGCAGCCGCCTTTGAGGCTTCTTTCAATTTGCCGTTAAACACATCATCGAGCCACTGAGAATTCAGTTCGGCTCCAACCCACCTTGCAAGAAAATCCTCTCTGGAAACTCCGGCATCAAGAGCAAGACGCATGATGCGCCCTTCTACTCCGACCAGCCTCTTGTTCAAAGAGTATAAATGCTGAACCAACTGTTCAAGACGGCTGTTATTGAATCTTACAGTCCGCACCTGATCCATGACTTCGTGTTTTACTTTTTCAAACTTCTTGTCAATCTTGACATCTGCGCCGTTTTTTGCGGCAAGTATTCTTGCAGTCTGCAGCTTGTACAGTTTTCCGTACAGCTTGGATATTTTCTCAAAAGTCTCCATGACCTGAGGACGCAGCTTCTCTTCCAGCATAGCAAAAGACATATTCTCCTGCTCATCAAAATCGCTGTCGCTGCTGTCTGCTTTTTCGTCATTATCCGATAAGTCAAAATCCTGATCTGCATCAGCATTGGCTCCGCCATCGGATGCCCCGGACTCATTGAATACGGAAGCGTCCGTCCCTCCGTTCGTAGCTTCCAAATCTATAACGTCCCGAAGCAGTATCTCGCCTTTGTTCAAAGCGTCAATCCAGCCCAAAATCGCCTGTATGGTCAGCGGAGATTCACAAATCCCGCCTATCATCATTTCCTGTCCTGCTTCTATGCGCTTGGCAATCGCTATCTCGCCTTCTCTGCTCAGAAGCTCCACAGCACCCATTTCCCGCAAATACAAACGCACAGGATCATCAGATCTGCCGGCTTCTGCGCTTACGTTCCCGCTCTCTTCTTCATTCAATCCTTCGGCAGCATCATCTGCATTTTCAGTATTTTTCGCAGCACTCTCATCATCTTCGCTCTCGATAACGCTTATGCCCATTTCGTTCAGCGCAGCCATAGTATCTTCTATGAGATCAGAGTTTATCTTATCCTGAGGCAAAGCAGCGTTAATCTCGTCCAAGGTAACATAGCCCTGTTCCTTGCCTTTTTTTATCATATTTTTCACAGCCTGAGCCGACCTATCGAAAGCATCGTCAGGTTTTTTAAGCTCTTCTTCGGAAATCTTGCTGGGAGGAATAGCAACGATTTCTTTTTCTATGGCAACAGGTGCCTGAACTTCTTTCCTAAAAGTTTTTTCCTCCAGAGAAGTCTTCGCAACCTTTTTAGCAGGTTCGGGTTTAGCGATTTTTTTAGGAAGTTTTACCGGCTTTACAGGTTTAGCTTTTTTAACGACAGCTTTTTTTACCGGAGCAGCCTTCGCCTTAGTCTTCGCTTTTACAACAGGCTTTTTAACAACAGCCTTTTTTACAGGTTTTTTATTAATAGCTTTAGCCTTCGCCTTAATCTTAGTCTTAACAACAGCTTTTGAAACAGACTTAGTTTTTTTAGATACGGTTTTCATTTTGCTTTTCTGAGCTTTCGGTTGACTTTTGACAGACTTAGCTTTCACCTTAAGAGATGCTTTAGAAATAATTTTTTTAGGCTTGGTTTTCTTTACGGTTTTGGCAGTTTTTTTGACAGGCGGCTTCGCTTTCTTAGAAGTTGATTTTTTAACTTTAGAATTTGACTTAGAGAGTGGTTTTGATTTATTCTTATTCTTTTTAGCGGTTGCCATATTTACGCCCCTTGTCTCAGGACTTCCTTTACCAACGAAGTCCTGCATGTAGTCTTATCAAAAGCAGCTAGAACAAGCGATTTTACTACTAAATCAGGTGAAAGCAAGTAAAACAAAGCTAAACAAACAAAAAACAATCAACAGATTAGCATCATCTATCAAAAGGTTAAAAAAATTCTTAAAAAATAATACTTAAACCAATTTATGAGAAATGTGCTGTAAGGTTTTGATTTTTCGTAATAATATGCTTTAGTGCAGAAGGAACGAATCGCCCCTTTAAGTATTTGCCGAATCTTACCGCCTGCCCCATTTTAACCATACTGTCCGCCTTAGCTTCCGGCAAGGTCTGTTCGATTCGTCTTGCGCAGTCTATGAAATAAGCGGGAAGAGTCGAGTTAAAAGGGTTTCTGGCTACCTCTTTTTTGTGATAGGACAGCGCAGTTACAAGCGAAGCAACAACAGTTTGAGGCAATTCAAAAAAAGCATTAGCTTCTTTAATAGGACTCCAGAACTCAGTCATAACCACGGAACAGGAAAAACCGTGAGGCATGTTGCCAAGAGCGTCCATTCCCAGCAAATGAGTGCCTATGTGAGTTTTGTGTCCGTCATGTTCATGAGGAAGAAACACAGCATTGGGAGATATAGCTGACAGCATCTCCGTGATTTTTAGCACCTTGGAATTCCAAGAGATACTTTCTTTGGAATGAGTGTTGATTCTGGCGTCCGGATTTATATCGGAAAAAGCCATATCATCAGGCAGAACGCAGTCAAATCCCAGAGAAGCACAGGCAAAAGAAAGCTCGGACAAACGCTCTTTTTTCCGAGACTCGTCACTGCCCAGAGTAATTGGAATGACATATATCTGCCAGTCCAGCTCTTGTTTGAGCCGCAAGGCAATGCCGCCCGTAATGCACTCGTCATCAGGGTGAGGCGCAAGAATAACAGCGCACTTGTCTTTACGCTTTGCCGGCATATCAATACTGATGCTTATAGGCGAAATATCCGGTACGTCTATAGAAGCTCCTGCCAAACGCATATAGTCTTCAACCAGTTCTTCAGCTTTCATCTTGCACCTATTTTTTGTATGTTATAGTATATCATATGAACTTATGCTAATTTTATAAAATAAATGATAAAATGATACAAAATAATATCAATCCTTTGAAAGAGGCCATAGAACTTCTGGAATTCCAAAACTTCATGGGCGCAGATGAGGTTGTCTCGGACACTCCCAACATTCACCTATGGAAAGACAGCCACAGGATTTCATTCGAGAAAAAAGCAGCTCCTGTTAAAGAAATTTCGAATAAACAAACGAATTTTTCGCATCAAGGTTTTGCGGCTCCTGCAATAAAAGTTGATATTAAGGCAAATACTGTGGAAGAACTCAAAGCAGAGGCTCGTGCATTCGACGGCTGCCCTTTAAAGTTCACAGCCATGAACTTTGTCTTTTCTGACGGCAATCCTCTGTCGCGGATAATGCTGGTCGGAGAAGCTCCCGGGGAAGAAGAAGACAGGCAAGGCTTGCCTTTTGTAGGAGCTGCCGGACAACTGCTGAACAAAATGCTTGCCGGCATAGGCATAAAAAGAGAAGACGTTTACATCTCCAATATAATATTCTGGAGACCTCCCGGAAACAGAACACCTATGGAGGACGAGGTTTCCGCGTGCCTGCCTTTTGTTGAAAAGCATATAGAGCTGGTAAATCCGAAACTGCTGATATTGCTGGGAAACACTTCGGCTAAGGCTCTGCTTCGCACTAATACCGGAATAACCAGACTAAGAGGCAAGTGGACAGAGTACAAAGGCATACCCTGTATGCCCTTCTTTCACCCCTCGTATATTTTAAGGCAGCCGAACACTAAAAGGCTCGCATGGGCGGATCTTATTCAGATAAAAAAACACTTGGAGAAAAGTGAAAAGTGGACTGCCTCACTCCACACTTCACATTCCGCCTAAAACTAGTTATACTAGAAGTGAATCGATGTCCATAATAAGGTGCTGTTATGTCAAAAAGACGAAGAATCGCTGTTGCTAATTGGAAAATGTACGGAAAACTCACTTCCGGACTCGCCTTAGCAAGACGTATCTGCACTTTAGTCGAAGAAAACTCTCCTCTAAGCTATGACGTTGTGCTGTGTCCTCCCGCTACTCTCACTTGGTCTGCATCCGAAGTCATTGACGGCGTGTACTCCCTGTCCATAGGCGGGCAAGACTGCCACTATGAATCTTACGGTCCCTATACCGGCGATATAAGCGCAGCTATGCTCTCCGACCTAGGAGCAAAATTCGTAATACTGGGGCATTCCGAACGCAGAATAGCTCACGGCGAAACTAACGCTTTTATCGCTAGGAAAATAGAAGCCGCACAGTTTGCAGGGCTTACCGCTATCCTCTGCGTAGGCGAAACTGCCGAGGATTTAAATAAAGATTCTGCTCTAAGCGTTATAACAACTCAGCTAAAAGAGTCCTTGCCTGCTAAGGTCAGAATGTCTCAGCTAATCATAGCTTACGAACCGGTTTGGGCTATAGGCACCGGCATTCAGCCCTCCCCCGAAGATATTGCAAAAATGCACAAACACATACGCTCTGTTCTCGGCGAGAGCGGAGAGACTACGCGTATTATTTACGGAGGCTCTGTAACGCCTGCCAATGCTCCGCTTATTCTGGCGAATGACGACATAGACGGAGTCTTAGTCGGCAGCGCAAGCCTCGAAGCTGAAAGCTTTTGGGCTATCGCAGAGCACTGCGCTTAAAAAGATTTTCGTACCTGTGCGAAAACGTCAGGATAGGAAGAGGCGAGTTTAAGAGGATCTGTCTCAAAGAAAACTTTCATACGTTCCAGAGCTTTGGCATCTTCCGGCAAGGAAAGAAAAAGAGCGGGATTTTCAAGAGCGTATTTTCTAACCCACTTATCGGAAGAATCAAAGAAAAGGAGTATCTCGTCCAGTGTTTTCTTAGAAATAAGCTGCATAGAGCAAAGCTGATTAAAAAACCGGGCATCAACAGTAACCAGAGAAACAACCTTTTGACCGGCAGCCTCGAGACGCAAACGCCCATTGTCGCCTCTTACGGTAACGCAGAGATTGCCTATACAATCGCAGCCTGCATTTTTCAAAGCCGGCATCCAAACGTCAAAAAAGCTGTGAGCATTATTTATTAAATCCGATACATGAACAGACTTCGGATTAGTTACATCTTTAAGAGTATACGTACTGGTAAAAATATCGTTGTCCTCGAAAACAAAATCTCCTTTTTTGAACAGGTACAGGTGAGGAATTTTCAGCAAATAGGCAAAAGGAACAGAAAAAAGCCAGTCTCTGCGTTCTCCGCCGGAGACTATGTGATATTCTTGAAAGTTAGTTTTAGAAAGGTCTGTTAAATGCCTTATAATACTCTGCCACCCGGCATCTTTCAAAAACGCCTCTAAAATAGACTTTTTGAGTTTTTTGGATTTTTCTATGTAGGAATCGCTGGAAGAGACAATTACGGTAATTTCGGAAAGCATTTTTTCAGATAGCTTTTCGCCTATAATCTTCTCGGTATTAACATAAAAAGGACCCGGAACATTGGCAGCGTACCAGAAAACAGGTCCCTTCCCGCTGTCCCAAATAGAAACAGCATTAGTATCAAGTATTGTCTTTATTATTTCAGTTTGCATTGTTATAATACCTTATAGGAGAAAAGAATATGGATTTAATAATAAGCCAATTTGACGCAGTTAACAAGCACTTATGTAAAGCGTTTTTTGACGGGAAAGAATTTCAATGCGCTGTCGGGCGCAACGGCGTCATAGACGCGGAACTCAAAGCTGAAGGCGATGGCTGTACCCCGCTGGGACGCTGGGTTATGAGAAAAGTGTTTTATAGACCGGACAGGATTACAGGACTTGCAACTGCCCTGCCCGTGTATCCTATGACCGGACGCGAAGCATGGTGCGACAAGCAAGACGATACTAATTATAACATGCTTGTTGATATTGATTCTCCTTCTGCGTCTAAGGACGAGCGGTTTTGGCGGGAAGACCATATATATGATATTTCAGTAGTGCTGGGATATAATGACGAACCCATAAGACCCGGCAAAGGCAGCACGATTTTTCTGCACATTGCGCGTGACGGTTATAGCGGAACAGCAGGCTGTATAGCACTTAGCGAAAAAGACTTGCGATATGTGCTGGAACGAGCAGTGCCGGGAAGTGCGGTTGATGTAAGTAAATATTCCCTCTCTTTTTAAGGGAAGGGGAATACTACACTCTAGCCTCTAAAAACTGAACGTATAGAACTAAGTTTCACAACGCCGAAGAGGCGCAAAGAAGCAGCATACACGAGTCCGCCGATACCCATAACTGAAACAAGCCCGAAAAGTCTGGGCAGTATAACGGACAACTTAGAGGAAGATTCCTCGAATAACCCGGCACCTAAAGAATAATCATCAGCAAGCACAAAATGTTTAAAAACAATAATAGCAGCCGCCATGAAAAAGACGCTGAGAATAACTTTTAGAATAACGTGTACCGTCTCTTTGGAAGCTACCGGCATCTTGCGCTGAAGCATGATAGAAAAAAGCATAACAGCATTGACATTAACAGCAATGCTGATAGCCAAAGCAATACCGACATGCTGTAAAGGACCCATAAGAACAAGGACGCAAACTACATTTACTATCATGCCGAGAACGGCAATTTTTACAGGAGTCTTTGTATCGTGCATGGCAAAGAAGCATGAGGCGAAAACTTTTACGAGAAGAAAAGCCGGAATGCCGAAAGAGTAAGCAATCAGGGCGGAAGACGTGTTGACAGTATCGAAGCTGGAGAATTTGCCGTATTGAAAAAGAGCCTGAATAATAGGCTCCGAAAGAAGAAGAAGACCTGCCGCAGCAGGAAGACCGAAAATAAAGCAGAACTGAATGGCTTTGCTGTTATAGTGAAGTATCTTGTCATGTTGTTTCAAAGAATAATGCTTTGCCAAAAGCGGAAGCAATGTCGTACTCACAGCGACTCCGATAACTCCAAGAGGAAGCTGATTTAGCCTGTCGGCATAAAAGAGATACGAAACCGCTCCGGTAGGAAGCAGAGAAGCAAGCACGGTAGAAATAAAAAGATTTATCTGAGCTGCGCTGGAGCCGACAACGCCCGGACCTATTTTAACAAAAAGCATTTTGGCAGCCGCAGTGAACTCCGGCTTTACAATAGGAATAACCAGACTGGCGCTGTAGCAGCTAATAACAAGAAAGAGAGACTGAACAACGCCTGCCGCAATAACAGCCCAAGCAAGCGAATAGCCCACATTCAAAGAGAAAACATCAGTGCAGATAAGGGCGATAATCAGCACAAGATTATAGGCAATAGGAGCAGCAGCCCCGGCCGCAAATTTGCCTGCGGAATTGAGAATACCGGTCTGCAAAGCAGTAACGGAAATTAGAATCAGATATGGAAAAGTAATGGTACTCAACCGAACAGCAAGATCATATTTTTCAGGATCATTCATGAATCCCGGGGCAAGCACCAGCATGACTTGAGGCATGAAAAGCATAATAGCTACTGAAAAAGGCACAAGCATAGTAAGAAGAAGCATCAAAGCCTGACCTGCAAAAAGCTGGGCAGCCGCAGTGCCGGACTTCTCACGCTCTTTGGTATAAATAGGAACAAATGCCGCTGAAAAAGCTCCTTCGGCAAAAAGACTCCTGAACAAATTAGGAAGCCTCTGAGCTACGAAGAAAGCATCTGCCATAGCTCCAGCTCCAAGAAAGACTGCAATAAGAGCGTCTCGGATAAAACCGGTCGCACGGCTTATGACAGTAAATCCGCTGACCGTAAAAAGAGATCTGGCAAAACTCATACTAGCCTGTTAGCCTATATATGATACAAATTACAAAAGAGATGCACAAAGCAGGACCAAAAGGAAACTGAACATCTTGGCTTATTCTTCGCCATAAAAGATTAAATATCAATCCGATAATCCCTCCCAGCCCCAAAAACAAGCTGGCAGTAAAGGGATCCAGCCACACGCCGGCAGCAGCAAAGAACTTGACATCGCCAAGCCCCAGCATTTCGCGCTTTCTTAAACTGCTGTAAACTACGGCTAAAAACAGCCCTACGCACAGCAAAGCCGCAGATACTGCAATGCCCAGCCACATGCCTTCGCCGACTAATAAAAGAAACAAGAGTCCGCAAACGCCTATAATAATGTTCAAGGAATTAGGAATGATTCTGAAATGAAAATCTATAACGGACATCGCAGGCAAAACGCCGAGAGCTATACACAAAGGAATCGTCTCTATAGACCAGCCCTGAAGACAAAAAGCGAGCACCCCCAGAAAGAAGCCGGCTATCTCGCAAAAAGGCTGCTGCCAGCACATTTTTTTCGATCCGCAAACGCACGGGAAGAGATGAAAGTTTTTTCGAAGCAGCCAGCCGAAAATAGGAATGAATCTAATGAATTTAAGCGGTCTTGAGCAGTAGATGCACCTGGGCCTGCGCCCTTCGCCGGGCAGGTGATCGACCGCACGAACTCCGAAAGAAAAAGACAAAGAAGCAGCGACAAGAGCGACTAGTCCGCACAGTAATGCGTGAAAAATAGCGGCAAACGCCTCATAGAACAGATCCAGCATACTATAAAGCTCCAAAAAAGATTTACAAACGTTTATAGGATACTACAAAAATTGTGTAAGTATACAAGAAAAAGTGTGGAGAGTTGAGAGTGGAGTTTAGGACTGTATTACTCACAGTAACCTTCAATTCTACATTCTAAATTCTACATTTTACATTAATAACTCCACACTTCACACTCCAAACTCCACACTTTTTACAGCCTGCACACATCATCAGGTGGGATATAGTTCAATATGATGAGTCCTGCGTTGCCGCCTTGGCTGCATTGATTTAAAGTAGTATGAGGCCGTATCTTACCAGCATTAACATTCAGAGTAGTATCAGTTGCCCAGTTGTTTGCGCCAAGACCTCCTGAATAACCACCGCCTGAACTCCCATTTCCTCCATTGCTTCCGCCTGCAGCACCAGATGGTGCGCCTCCTCCGCTTCCAAAACCTCCGCCGCCTCCGGCGTTGCCATGACCATTACCGCCTTGCAGTCCTCTGCCGGGATACCCTACACCCACCGCCGTATTGTTGTCTCGCCGTGTGCCAAAATAAAAACCGGCGGGGGCGGATGACCCGGCATTGCCACCGGGAGCACCTGCACCTCCGCCGCCTTGACAGGATCCTGAACCGCCGCCAACATAAGCATACAATGTCTGATCGTTATTTAAAATAAAGGAGCCATACTTACGCTCAGAGTCTC
>WRDR01000017.1 GCA_009779745.1 Alphaproteobacteria bacterium | reverse complement strand
TCTTACAATGCAGCCTAATATCGGTTCTAATATATTTCGGATCAACTCCGACTTCAAGGTCCGTTCCCATTGCTCCTTCCATTATTTTGCTGCTTTTAGATATCCACGTCATTTCTATATCTCTACTTTTATGTATTTATACGATAGATAACCTGTGCGTCTACATGTCAAGGTGTGATATGTATTAATATCTGCCTCCATAACAGGAGGGATATATGGTACGATTAAGAGTTTCAGAATTATTGCGCAAACAAGGCAAAACAAAGTATTGGCTATACAAGCAATTGGCTATGAGCTATCAAAATGTTAATAAAATAATAAACAATGAAACAAAATCAATCCGTTTTGAGACAATTGAGTCTTTGTGCTTTTTATTGAATTGCAGTCCCAACGAATTATTTAAAATAACTAATGACTAGTGATTTTTTAAACGACTGAATTTGATTATTTAATACTTATAAAAATTCTTTTTAAAAAAACAAACATTGGGATAACAGCAGGCTTGCCCTGTTCCCGCCTTCGCGGGAATGACAACCGGAGGAAAGCCAACTCCACACTCCAAACTCCACCTTATCTCTCAAAAAGCCTCTCTAAGTCTTCTTTTTTTAATTCTATGAAAGAGGGTCTGCCGTGGTTGCACTGGGCAGAGTTCGGAGTGCTTTCCATCTGGCGCAAAAGAGCGTTCATCTCTTCTATAGTAAGCTGCCTTCCGGCGCGCACAGAGCCGTGACACGCTATAGTAGTCCATATTTTTTCCAACATGGAAGACAGCGCAGCCGTATCGTCCATATCCAAAATCTCATCTGCAATGTCTTTGAATATAGCTTTGTAATCCGCGTTTTTGAGAATCTCCGGGACTTCCCGGATTAACAATGCGCTTTCTCCGAACCTCTCTATTGCCAACCCCTGCTCTTCCAGAACAGACGATATACCAAGCACTCTCTGCACAGCCGCACTTTCCATTTCTATGATTTCCGGTATCAGCAATAGCTGTCTCTTTATGTTTTTATCTTGGAAATTCTTTTTCATATTTTCGTACACTATGCGTTCGTGCGCAGCGTGCTGATCTATGATGAGAATGCCGGAATCCGTACTCGCTATGATAAAAGCATTATGCACCTGAGCTATTGCAACGCCCAGCTGTTTCGAATGATTCTCTTCTATGTACTCCTCTTCCATAGGCTTTTGTATTTTTACGCTGGTGCTTATTGGGCCAAGCTCCGGCTGCGGCTTTGGCATGTGCCACTGAACGCTGCCTGAATCACACAGAATACTCTGAGATGAAAACGAATTCTGTTTAGGAGCACTATAAGGCTTATATACAGGTGCCGTCTGAAAGTGAGACAATGCAGCGGACGCTATAGTTCCGGAAGTATGTTTTCCGCCTGTTTCCAAAGCCTTGCGCACCGCGGATATAATAGCTCCGCGCACAAGATTAGTGTCTCTGAATCTCACCTCGGTTTTAGCAGGGTGTACATTTACATCTACATCTTTCAAAGGCATTTCTATGAAGATAACAGCTTCGGGATACCGTCTGGGAGGCATAAGATTCCCGTATGCAGCCGTGAGACAAGAAACTATGTTCCTGTCTTTTATAGCTCTTCCGTTCACGTAAAAATGCTGGTGCCTGGAGTTCGCAGCATTCAGTGTCGGCAAACCTGCAAAACCTGTGATTTTAAAATTGTCTCTCTGAAAAAAAACTTCCACAGAATTCTTTATGAAATCTTCGCCCATAACAGAGGCTATTCTTGACTTTTCGTCCAAGCAAGCCTCGAACACCAAAGGCTTTTTGTCGTCCTCTTGAAACGAGAAAGAGACTTTATGGTAAGCAATCGCCATTTTCAAAATAATCTCGCGTATGTAGTCGGTCTCAGTATTATGAGATTTAAGAAACTTGAGTCTGGCAGGCGTAGAGAAAAACAAATCTCTTACCTCTGCCATAGTTCCCAAGGTCAGACTCGCAGGCTTTGTTTCGGATACAACGCCGGCATTAATAGTTATCTGCCAAGCATCATCGCTGCCTTTCTTTTTACTTGTAAGAGTCATTCTGGACACGGAAGCTATGGACGGCAGAGCCTCGCCTCTGAATCCAAACGAGCTTATATTCCACAAATCTCCGGAAGGCAGTTTGGACGTAGCATGTCTTTCTATGGCAAGCAGCATTTCATCTTTTGTCATGCCTTCGCCGTCATCTTGCACGCTTATAAGAGCCTGTCCTCCAGATCTTACCCTCACCTGTATTCGTGATGCGCCTGCGTCCAGAGAATTTTCTACTAACTCCTTTACCGCAGAAAACGGGCGTTCTACGACTTCGCCTGCTGCTATTTGGTTGACCAGATTTTCCGGCAGTCTTCTTATTGTCATGATTGCAGCTTCCTGAACAATAGTTCCGCTGCATTTTCAACCACACTTTTTTTATCAGTACCGGATATGCTCTTTGCCAGTTTCTTCCCAAGCTCTACTCCCGGCTGATCAAACGAATTAATATCCCACAATATGCCTTCTACAAAAACCATGTGCTCGTACAATGCCAGCAAGCACCCCAAATGATACGCATCAGGTTTTGCCAGAGTTATTATATTGGAAGGTCTCCCGCCCTCGTAATTTTCCGCTTTATTTCCGAATGCCAGCGCAGCAGCCTGAGCCGCAAGATTTTCCATAAGCACGCTGTGTCCTGTGTTTATTGCTATAAAGTCAACAGGCACTATATCCGTACCCTGATGCAGAAACTGGAAAAAACTATGCTGTGCAGCAGTTCCTCTATACCCGAAAACAACAGGTGCAGTCTCGTAGTCTGCGGGCTCTTTGCTGCGGGTTACATTCTTACCGTTGCTCTCCATTTCCAGCTGCTGCAAATATCCGGGCAGTTCCCTAAGCTCATACGCATACGGCACTACAGCGCGCGCCTTATATCCTTCAAAATTCCTATGCCAAACCGCAATCAGCCCCAGCATTACAGGCATATTCTTTTCCAGCGGAGCTTCTTGAAAATGTTTGTCTATGAACGCAGCTCCTTTGAGAAAATCTTTGAATCTCTCTGCTCCTATGCTCAGAGCCAAGCATATTCCTGCTCCGGACCATACGCTGAACCTTCCTCCTATAGAATCCTCTATGTGAAAAATTCTTTTCTCATCTATGCCGAATTCTATGGCTTTTTCCTCATTGGACGTTGCCGCTGCAAAATGTTTTTCTATTATTTCTTTTTCCGTATACCTATCCTTGAATACCGCCAATACTCTTTTCCTCACTTCCAATGCACTCATCAAAGTTTCTTGCGTAGCAAACGTCTTAGACACTATTACAAACAAAGTCTCTTCGACCTGTATCCTCTCAAAGATTTCATCTATTTCACTATTATCAACGCCCTCTAGGAATAATGTCTCTATTACTTTTTCTTCTGATTCTAATGCTTTAACTCCAAGCCTTACTCCTGCACCGGAGCCGCCTATGCCTATGTTCACTGCATACTTTATTCTTTTTCCGCTTATTCCTTTTATTCTTCCAATCCTTACGTGTTCTACAAATTCTTCTATTTCCGGGGCTATGCCCTTGCCTCTTACTGCACAATGCTGAACACTGCGCCTTTCACTCTCATTAATAATCTCTCCTCTGAACATACTATCCCGCTGCTCTTCAAGCTTCTGCTCCTCTGCCAGCTTCAGAAGCTCCTTTATTATCTCTTCATCTACGCCTGAAAATCCATAGTTGTACCTTATCGCCCCCAGATTTATTTCAAAATCCCTAAGGCGAGTTTCTATATCCTCTATTTTATGCCCTTTTAGCTTGATAAGCTCTTTATAGGATTTTGTATTAGTAAGCTTCATTCCGCATTTCACATTCCCAAAAAGCCCCCGCGGCTCCTGTAAATCACCGGAGTATCTCCTTCGTTAATAGGCTCATCGTTCTCTCTGGCAGCCAAAATCCGCGCCGTCTCTATTTCAGGATCTACGGTAGTAGCGTTTTCTAATCTAAGCTCTTCTTCATCATCTCTCACGAAACTCAAGAGCTGTCTTGCCAAGTGTGGAGAAGCCGAAACCTTCTGAGAAGATTCCTGATTCACAATGTCTCTTATATTAGGCTGCACAGCATTAGCACCGGAAGACATAATCAAAGCCCTTTCAGACTCGGAAACATCGGCATCAGCAAGAACAGATCCGAACAAAGCACTGCGGGCGTTTTTCTCCGGACTAAAAGCATCGCTCCTGTCAGCCCAAGTACGGGGCGGTCTTATAGTATAATCAGGAGGCATGGATAAAGGCTGCCTGTCAATGACGGCAAACTCATCAGGCGGATTGCGCCCCAATCCTAAATCCTGACGCACACTGTTGCAGCCGGTCAGGCCTATGACGCAAAAACCGCACAGCAACAAAAAAGAAACTTTAGAAAAAGACAGCATTCATATCACTCTCAAAAAAAGACTATGGAAAAAGAGACGCTCCTATTATATACCGCTTCTTCATTTTATAAAAGCAAAAATATTTTCAATTTTCCATTTTATTTTACCTTCCCCGTATCACAGTATCCAAAAACAACAACGCCACTCCGATAACAATAGCGGCATCAGCTATGTTAAACGCATACCAGTGGTATCCGGCATAGTGGAAATCTAAAAAGTCCAACACTGCGCCGTGGATTATCCTGTCTATGATGTTTCCTACGGCTCCTCCTATCACAAGAGCCAAAGCAAAAGAAACAATAAAAGACGATGTTCTGAGCATCCACCGTATCAGCAGCGCAACTATGGCTGCTGCCAATGCAATAAGAACATAAGGCATGAACGAATACCAGTCCGGATTATTCAGCATACCGAAAGTAACGCCTTTGTTCCATACCAGCACTATGTTAAGAAAAGGCGTTACAGTTATAGACTTGACGCCTCCCGATAGTTTCTCAAGCACTAAACATTTAGTAAGCTGATCAACCAGCACTATCATAGCGATAAACAAAAGGCAGAAAACCAGCCTTGTATGGAAAACTTTGTGCCACAATTTTGCAAGCATTCAAAACCTCTCACGTATTATTTGTCATCTAAGGAAGGCAAGGCATATTTCCACATAAGATCGAACTGTTTTCTGTACGAATCAGCCAGCATCTGAGAGTACACCAGAAGAATCTCCGGAGGATCCTCAACATCGAAATTGATAACGGCAAAATAATCTCCAAAAGCGCAGAAAGGCATTCCTGCGAAATTAGGATCTTTTATATAACGGAAATCCAGATAATTATTAGAAACGCCCTGCTCTTCTTTAGTATACGGAGAAATGATTCGGATTTTCAGATCTTTGATTTTCTTTAGCCTCTCCACATGCGCATCATGATATTCTTGGAGATATTTCTTAAACATTCTGCTGTCAAGATTGTACATGCAAAAAGGCTTAGTCCCGTCAATAGTAGAAGGAGCCAACGCAGCTTCGTACTCTAAATCCACAAAGTACATGAAGTCTTTTTTGCCTGACAGCTTCGTAACAGAATCGGATTTTATGCAGAGTCCTTCGTTGGGAGTGAACTCGACTTTGAATTTGTGGAATTTTTTTACAATATCGGAAATTGTCCCGGCTCTGGGCGTAACAGCTCCGTCTTCTATCTTAGATATGCTTTGTTTAGTGAGACCAACAGCCTCCGCCAATTCTTGCTGACTTATGCCTACCAAAGCCCTTGCGGCTCTAATCTGTCTTCCGGAAACAACTGCCATATCCCAAAATCCTTTGTTGCTTTACAGAGAAAAAAGTACTATACATAAACAAAAAGTTAAAGTACTATTTGTACCTTAACACATTTTAAACCAAAAAGCATATTAAAAACCTGATTTTCGTTTTTTTGTCGCTTTTTGGTGGACGAAAGTATTAAATTCATATATAAAAGAATCATAGGGCATAAAAATTATATTTGAAATATTTTTAAAAAAGCATTTTGGAGAAAAGTTATGGACTACACAAAATATTTGATGAAATTCGGCGAGCACGGCGTTCAGGCAATCCTAGAAGACATAGAAAAAAGAGAACACATCTGCTATAACGGAGTATTATCTCTTGAGCAGCGCTGGGAAATTATTATGTCGAACTCCGACTCAGCAGCATAGTTCACCCACCCCCCAATAAAACCAAAAAAAGGAGAAGTTTTATGCCAAGCAACAAAAGCCCTTATCCATCAAATTACATAGCGTCTCTTAGAAAAATTTTTGACAATAGAATATCATATGTACAAGGAATGATGGCGGAAACCGGACTGCCTTTTGATGAATGCCAATTGATTAAACAACGTGAATCTTGCGATAAAAACCTAATGAACAGCGCAGGATTATTGAATACCCCAAAAATGAAATAAGGAGAAATATTATGAGCAGCAGAAACAAGGGTCAGAAGACGAGGGAAGCCTTAAAACAATTTGCGAGAAAAGGTAAGGTTACCCCTTATATGACGCATGAATTTTTATTAGAATTAAAACCGGTTGCCAACGGCTCAAAAGCATGGGCAACGTTAAAAGCACAGACTCAGACAACTGCCGACGGCTGTGCTGCCGAAGTAACGCCGCAGCCTGAGACACGAAGTGATACTTGGTACGGGTGTGCTGTCAATCTTTCGGCATTTAACAAATAACCAATATTAGTGAACAACCCTGCCCCTCAAAGGAAAATCCCTTGAGGGGCTTTTTTTGGAAAAATATGAAAAAAAGAGTTGTATGTTCGTTCAGTTATATGTAAATGAGACTGTACGACCTTAAAGTGGGGCCATAGCTCAGCTGGGAGAGCGCAACAATGGCATTGTTGAGGTCAGGGGTTCGATCCCCCTTGGCTCCACCATTATACAGTTTTGTGGTGCTCGTGCGTGTTCGTGAATATTCACAAAACTGTTATAAAACCAAGCAAAACCCTTACATTTACATTTGCTCATATCTGTTATAATTCGTTTACAGCCGAGAAAATTGGGGGTATAATAGTGGGGTATCTCAAAAAGCTGGGGGTATCTATGGGGCTAACAGATATAGTATGCAAGAATACAAAACCACAGAAAAAGCCTTATAAAAAGGCTGATGGCGGGGGTTTATATTTGCTTATAAACCCTAACGGCACAAAGTATTGGCGAATGAAGTATCGATTCTTGGGTAAGGAAAAGCTCCTAGCCTTTGGCACATACCCCCTACTCTCGTTGTCGGAAGCTAGGGAAAACCGTGAAAAAGCAAAGAAACTTTTAGTTAACGGCACTGATCCGCAAGCGTTTCGTAAAGATGAAAAGCAAAACAAAGTCCGAAACTCTCAAAACACCTTTAAGGTTGTGGCTCTGGAATGGCACGAAAACCAAAAATACCGTTGGAGTAACGGGTATTATGAAAAAGTGCTTCGCAGCTTAGAACTAAACATATTTCCATTCATTGGCGCAAGACCCATAGCCGACATTGAAGCCCCTGACTTGTTAGACGTGTTACGCAAAATAGAAAAACGGGGCGCATTTGACATAGCAGGTCGCACTCGCCAGATTTGCGGGCAGATTTTCCGCTACGGCATACAAACAGGACGCTGCAAGCGTGACCCGTCTCAAGACTTACGGGGAGCCTTGAGGACTCGCAGAACATCGCATTTTGCCGCCTTTGACATTAAAGATGTACCCGAATTTCTGCAAACACTTGAACGCAATGAAGCTAGGCTTTTTTCCCGTACAAAACGCGCAATCCGCCTTTCTTTGTTAACCTTTACCCGTCCCGGAGAGCTGCGGCAAGCTCAGTGGGAAGAAATAGACTTGAAGTCTAAGCAATGGACAATCCCCGCCGAACGCATGAAGATGAGACACGCTCATATCGTGCCTTTGTCCAAACAAGCCTTGCGCTTATTGGAAGAACAACGAGAAGAAACAGGCTTCTTCAATACACCATGGGTATTCCCCTCCCAAGTCCGCCCCCGCGAACCAATGAGCAACGGCACCGTCAACGTAGCCCTAAAAAGACTCGGCTATCACGAACGTATGACTGCTCACGGATTCCGTGCTTTAGCAAGAACCACCATCAGGGAACAGTTGGATTATGCGCCGGACATTATAGAAGCACAGCTTGCACATAAACCTGCCGGACCTTTAGGTGAAGCCTACGACAGAGCAAAGTTTATAAAGCACCGCCACAAAATGATGCAGAAATGGGCTGACCTTATCGATTCGATTTGTTAAAACAGTGTAAAAATAGTGTAAAAATAAAGACACGACTATTAGTTTTTATTAGCGTATTTCATATGCTTACCTACGTTCGCAAAACCTTTAATTTCGTCCCAAGTTGCAAGAAAAGTTTTTGTATTTTATAATTCTTCTATACCCATGGGAGGGTGTTGTTGTTTAAAAACATAAATGGAGGGACTTAATGAAATTGCAATCAACTGAAAAATCAAAACCAATCGCTTTATCGATAGAAGAAGTTCGAAATGAAACGGGCTTAGGTCGTACTAAACTTTACCAGTTAATAAATTCTGGCAATTTAATAGCCCGCAAAATTGGCAGGCGCACAGTAGTGCTCAGATCGGACTTGGAGACGTTTTTATGCGGTCTCCAGCTTTGTACTCCAAAGGCACCGAGATGAGATGCCCAGACAAATAAAAAGCCTCTCTGGTGGAGACAGAGAGGGCTTAAAAGAATTTCCATGTGTAGACTCTACAAAAAATAGAAGGAATATACAAGCACTATTTTCAGGGTTACGACAAGATCTTCCAGTAAGCATCTTAAAACAGATACATCATAAGTGTATAATCCTCAACGATGAGAATCCGACGCCTTTTAACATCTATAGGGCAAGGGTAGCCGGATATATCTGGGCATTGGCAGAAAGTGAGGCGGCCAATGCTCAAGTTCGCTGATATTGAGGCTACTGCCCGCAACCGGACGCTTGATTGCCTTTTATGGCTGATGCCGGATGGCAAGCTGTGCGGCGAAGAATTTTGCGCCCTGAACCCCACCCGCGCCGACCACGCTGCCGGATCATTCTCCTATAACACGCGAAAACACGTTTGGAGCGATTTCGCTTGTGCCGACAAAGGTCGGGGTATTATCAGTCTATGGGGATACGTTCGCAATCAGCCTTTTGTAATCGCCGCCCGTGAAGTCGCCGCATGGCTTGGCATTATAGACGACAAAATGCCAGACCGTCTTGAACGACACGAAACAGAAAACCAAACTGCTAAGGCTGCTAAAGTCGCTAAACCTGCTAAACAACAGGAATGTATTGCGTCCCTTTGGAGGCAATCGCGTCCGGCACACGGAACACTCGTTGAAACCTATTTGTATAGCCGAGGGATAACCTGTCCGATCCCTCCCACCATCCGCTATCTTTCTTCTCATAAGCATTGCGAAACTGGCCTTTTTCTTCCCGTTATGCTATCGGCGATTGCCATATGGCCTTCGCGGAACATTATCGCCTTGCATAGGACGTTTTTGAAAGCGGACGGATTAGGCAAAGCTGATGTTACCTCGAACAAAAAAATGCTCGGAAGCGTAACCGGTGGAGCTGTGCGACTGGATTCTTCGGCGGAAATAATGACCGTCGGCGAAGGCATAGAAACCTGCCTTGCCGTACAACAGGCAAGCAGGATTCCAACATGGGCAGGCTTATCGACAAGCGGCCTTATGAATCTGGTTTTGCCCGCTCTCCCTCTTGGGCGCGAAATAATTATTGCTGCCGATAATGATGAGGCTGGAATAAACGCCGCACACAAAGCCGCCAAACGATGGGTTGCGGAAGGACGAAAAGTCCGAATAGCCGCGCCAAACAATGCCAAAGACTTCAACGATTTGCTGAGGATGCCATGACAGAACAAGCCATAAAAGCCGTTTTTGATAATGCCAAAGAAATTCCGAAGGATATGAACCATGAACCTCCACGCCCGCTTCGGCGGCCTCTTGCGGCAGCACAGGGTTATCCCGTGGATTTACTCGGTAAAGACATGGCGCGTGCTGTCCGAGCCATTCATAACAAAATTCAGGCTCCTGATGCTATATGCGCCCAATCCGTTTTGGCAACCGTAACGCTAGTAACACAGGGGCATGGAGATATTGTGCTTCACACAGGGCAATCTCGTCCGTCATCCGAATATTTTTTAACTGTTGCCGATAGCGGCGAGCGTAAGACGAGCGCAGACAATGAAGCCCAGCGTGGAATTGAATCTTTTGAAAAAGAACTATGGAAAAAATATACTCTCGAAAAAGAAGACTATGACAACCAATGCACAGCATGGGATAGACAACGCGCCCAAATTCTAAATGACAAGAAAAAACATCCAAGTCAATCCAGCAAAAAGCAAGCGTTGGATGAGCTTGGTCCCGCGCCGATTTCTCCATTATTTCCTGCCATTATTTGCCCTGAGCCGACATATGAGGGACTTTGTAAACTTCTTGCCATCGGTCAGCCCAGCATGGGCATTTTCTCGAACGAGGGCGGCCAGTTTGTCGGTGGACATGGTATGAAGGAAGACAATCGCTTAAAAACTGCTGCCGGCATGTCCGACCTATGGGATGGCAAAACTATCAAGCGTGTTAGAAGCGGTGATGGCGCGAGTATAATTCCCAACCGTCGCCTAAGTATGCACCTTATGGTGCAACCTATGGTTTTCGGCCAATTCTATGCGGACAGCTTGCTCGAAAGTCAAGGCATTTTCTCTCGCATTCTTGTTGCGGCTCCCGATAGCGTGGCGGGGAAGCGAATGTTCAAAACCGTGTCGGCACAAGACGAACACGCGCTTCAAGAATTTTCGGAGAGACTTTTATCTATTCTGCAAACGCCGTTACCTCTTGTTGACGGAACGCACAACGAATTATCTCCCCGCTGTCTTGAGCTTGCGCCTAAGGCAAAAGAACTCTTGATTAAATTCAGCGACCATGTGGAAACGCAATTGGCGGAAGGACAGGCTTATCAACCGATAAAACCTTTGGCAAACAAGCTGGCAGAACATGCGGCGCGTCTTGCGGCAACTAAAGCCCTTTTTGTCGATTTATCGGCCTCGCAGGTGGATCAGAACGTCATGGCTGAGGCCATTGGGCTTGTTGAATTTTACGCTGCCGAAGCTCTGCGGCTGCGCGGCACATTGTCTATAAATCCGACGTTGGCCTTGGCTGAAAAAGCTCTTATTTGGATGCAAACAAGATGGGGAGAGTCGTTTATTTCTCTGCCGGACATATATCAATTCGGACCAAACGGGATTGAGGACAAATCGACTGCCGTAAAGATTGTCGATATTTTACGCGATCACGGATGGCTTATTTCCGTTCAAGGCGGCGAGATTGTTCGCGGACAAAAGCGGCGCGAAGTTTGGCGGATCGTGAGGGCCTTATGAATATGCCATTGCCACATTTCAATGCGTTTGACGTTTTGCGCAATATGGAAGACACACAAGAAAATATCAACACCCAAACTTTAGCGACTTTAGCAACTTTAGCCGAGACACCTCCTGTTTTCTCTTCTTTGCGCGACCGAGTTTTGTGTTTAACCGATGATGATTGGTATGAGATTGAAGAGCGAGCTGCTATTTTGGAGTTTGATGCCGGCATGAGTAGAAAAGCTGCTGAACACTTTGCATGGTGCGATATTGTGAGTAGGACTATTCAGGATAATCTCGTACAATCTAAGCAAGCAGGAGGGACAATAAATGGCTAATGAGCAAAATCTTAAGCGGGCAAGCCCGAGCGAAGCCCGAGAAAATGGCAGAAAGGGCGGGATTGCCAGAGGCAAGGCTTACAAAGAAAAACGCAGAATGAGAGAAATCCTGACCGTCTTGTTGGAGAACCCTACCAGCACAGGCGAGAACTTAAAGGAAAGCGTGGCTGTGGCGTTGATAGAGAGAGCAAAGACAGGCGACGTAAGAGCCTTTGAAACCGTTATGGGCTATATAGGAGACTGCCCTACAGAACGCATGAAAGTAAACACTGATAAAGAACTTGAAGACAACCCTTTTGGTTTATAATTATAATAAGGACAATCAGATGGAAAACATACTGTTCAACAAACGTGTAAAGAGAGAATTAAGAGAGCTAAGAGAAATAGAGAGGAAAGGCGGGAAAGATATGCACAATATTGCCCTAAAATTAATGAAAAGAGCAGCAGCGGGGGACATAGACGCCTTTATCATTATAAGAGAGATTCTTGGCGAATGATAAAATGCGGCTGCTGTGCGTCTAGGAGGTTGACAGGCAGGCTGCTTTGTGCTTTGATTACCCATAGAGATTAGAAACCTCTTAAACCAGCGGCAAACGCTCCCGTAAGATTGGCGGTTTTTTTATGCCTAAAATTTAAACATGTCGGGAGTCTGCTAATATAATACCCGCAAGGGGAATAAACAGACGCAACTGGTTTTGCGGTTTCTAACTCCCGATACTCTAACGGTCTTAGAGGTTTATTTAAAAGGAGTAAAAAACATGAAAAACGAAATCTCTCTTAATCAACCTGTGGCGAAAATCCTGTTGGACATATTTGACTGGTGGGCACAGGAGCTTCCTAAAACATGTCCGTCTAATGACCAGCACAAGAACTTCCCAGATGATGAGCGTGCAAGGGAATGGCAGAATCTAGGCTATAGAATCTTGGACACGCTGGCATACTTTGTCCCGACAACAGACGAAGAAAGAAAGCTGCTGTCTGAGATTCTCTTAAGAATCGTGGAAAACGAGGCTTGGGACTCAGATTACAAAGTAGACGTGAAAAATTTTGAAGAGCCTTTGGGTAACATCTATTTAATCGCTAAACAACTGGCGGCTTAGTATCAACCCGGGGCAGTCTTCGGGCTGCCCCATAGAACTACTGGAGGATTAAATGAAACTAGCCTATTCACCTAAAGAAGTTTGTGAAGCCATAGGAATATGCAGAACTAAGCTATACCAGCATATCAACGCCGGCAAGATACAGGCAAGGAAAGACGGCAGGGATACTGTTATTCTCAAACAAGACCTTGATGCCTTCTTAGAGAACCTGCCACCCTATGTTCAAAGAGAGCGAAACAAGGTTTAAACCCTTGAACTAATTTCAGAAACCTAATAATTAGGCGAAACATCTCCGTATTCCAATTCTATCTAAGCGAATTATACTCTAATTCCGTATTATCTTTATAGTTAACACACTCCATTGCTTTTCAGAAAACTTGCACTGTTTTCAAAGAAGTAATGGTTAATAGTTAATGCCTAATTCTTAAATTAAGGACTTATTAACTCATTGAAAAATAACACTAATTACTTTCAGGCTTTTCTGTTATAATGAAAAGTAGGATAGGTTATTATGAAAATGATTTTTTTGTTGTCAACTTTATATAGGGTGTTATCATGAGTACAGTTTACAGTGATATATTTCCTGCTATGGCAGGCTTACCGCCGGAGGTACAAGTGATAGGATATGTAGCCATTGCTGGTGTCATTGCTGCTGTTCCTGTAGTAACGTATGGAATACGCAAACATTTTGAACTGGGGAAAGCCGCATTGGCTTCTACAGAGAGGATAAAAGTGGCTGAAGAGAGAATGGAAGCAGCCAAGTTGGCTGCTGAAAAAGAAATAGAAGAAGCCAGATTGATTTTTGAAAATCAAAGAGAGGCAGATAGATTGGCTCTTCAAAAAGATATACTGGCTCTTGAAAGAGAAAAGATCGCCAGCGCAGAGCGAATAGCTGCTATGGAAAACGGAACTGAAATTACCAAAAATAAAGTCAACGATAATGAGCCATTGCCTGATGACCGCACACCAGAAAGTGATGCCAGATTAACTAGCAAGGATGCTGCCAACAGCAAACTTCCTGTAAATAGCAAATAACTAATCACAATATGCCACGATATCTATATGTAAAAATAATTATTGTTCTTGTTGGTTTGCCTGATGGCAGTACTATTTTGATGAATCATTAATCTGTCTGTGCTATAAGGAGAGGAAGGCATAGACAAACCCTCAAGAAAAGCAAGGTGGGGGTACAAATGGGGGTATGACACGGCAACCCGCTATTTTATTTTGTTTAGTTTCAATATGTTAAAGGATTAGTTCTATAGCCCTTGGCCCATTTTATATGAGGCTATCCTTACCGCCGCCCGCCGCCGCCCATATGACCTCCGCCCATACCTCCGCCGAAGTGACCGCCTCCCATATGTTCACCGCCGGAAAAATGCTCTTCAGGACGTCCTTCAAATCTCTCCATATGTTCGTTGTCCGCACGATGCCTGTCAAAATCGCCGCCGCGATAGCGACCATCTCTCCTGTGCTCCTCAAACCAATCATCACCCCAGAAACCTCCGCCAAAGTCTACAAAAGCAGTATAGCACGGTCCTGCGAACCTATCGATATATCCTTTCATACAAGTACTCAGATCACCGTCAATATCCGCACAGTAAGACGCAATTTCATTTTCGCACTCCGGATAATACGGATAGTCATTGACAGAATAAATCACCGCCGCTCTGGCCGGCTGCGCCCCTGTCAGCGCAGCACTTATGAATGCAGCTCCAAGCAAAATACTTTTTATTTGCATGTGTTCCTCCTTAAAAATTGTATTATGGAATAAAGCTATGCTGCAATCAAACATAAAGGATAAATTGCATACCCCCTTATTTCAATTTTCCGTTCCAACTCCACACTCCACTCTCAACACTCCGCACTTCCTTAAAAATCAACCACCATAGGAATGTCTACAAGGTCTATGTCGGCAGCGTCTATGGGTTTGTCCATGAATATGGGAGCAACCTTCTCAAAACGCTCCGGCAGATCTGTGACAAGAAAAGACATGCTGCCGTTTTCTGTCTGAGGGTTAAGCAGCTCGGCCTCAGCCAGCATATCGGCAACCAAATCTGCCGTAGGGCTACCGGAATCTACGATAGACAGCTCGTCCGGACAAAGCCTTTTCAAAATAGGGGTAAACACCGGAAAATGAGTGCAGCCCAGCACCAGAACATCATTCTTTGACGATAAAGCCATCAAATATCTTGTGAGTATAGCCTCGGTCTCACTTCCATTAATCCAGCCCTCTTCAGCAACAGAAACCAAGAGCTGAGCCGGCAGTCCCTGCACGCAAATCTCGGGGTTGAGCCGCAAAATAGACTTTCTGTAAGACTCTGAACGAATAGTACCCTCTGTAGCAATGACCGCAATATGGTCTGTTTTGGAAGTCTTAACCGCAGCAGCAGCGCAAGGATCTATGACGCCGCATACCGGCAGGTGAGAAAGAGTTTTCTGCAAGACCGGCAGCCCGAAAGAAGTAGCGGTATTGCAAGCGATTACTAAGAATTTTATGTTGTATTGGAGCAGGAGGCTGGCAACGCGCCGGGAATATTGAGCAACGGTTCTTTCACTTTTAGTACCGTAAGGGAGTCTTGCAGTATCGCCGAGATAAAGAAAATCCTCGTGCGGAAGTTTTGCTTTCAGAGCTTTTAGAACAGTTAAGCCGCCTATACCGGAATCAAAAACACCTATGGGTGAGGAGGATATAGGATTAGGGTTGAAAGGCAGCGGATCATCGCCCCAACGGTTATGAAAAACATCAGGAGTAATTTGACGCACGCCCATTTAGAATATAAACCTTATCGCAATAAAAATACAACCAGTAGTTGTGCTTGTAACACAGCACCACCTAATCATACAAGTACTAATTGTAACACGAAAAAATATGGTGTAAAATAAGGAAAATGGTATGCTGACAGGACTAAGATATGAAAGATTTAACAATACTGATAAAACTACAGAAAACTAGGGTTGACGAGCAGCGGGTGATTCTCAGCAAGCTCCGGGACAACCTTGATAAGATTATAGAAACGCTTGTGTCTATGGAAGAAGCCTTTCTGAAAGAACAGGCTATAGCTAAGTCGGATTATAACAGCAGACTGACTTACGAGAAATTTCTGGAGAAATTTCTTTCCGAGAAACAGCAGACAGAGAATCAGAAAGCACTGATAGAAGAAGCTGTATTGCTGGCTCATGATAAGCTGTCAGAGCTGTTTGAAGAGCAGAAACGCTATGAAATAGCCGAAGAGCAGCGATTAGAGGAAGCCCGGGGAAAAGAGATAAAATTAGAAAATCAGATTACTGACGAAATAGGCCTTGTCTGGCACCAGAGAAGAAATAGGAACTAGGAGTACGTACTAATTCCACACTTCAGTATTTTAATGTGTGACTCTTCCGAATAAACTGGTATACTGATGCACCTTTAACTCATATAAGGAGAAAAGCTATGACGTGTGATTCAGGACATTGTGATATAAACAGTAAACATGAAGTAAAACATTCTCATGCCGGAAAGTGCAAATGCGGCTGCGGCTGTGAGTGCGACTGCGGATGCGGCATACAGGATTGTTGTGACAGCAAAGCCGACAAGTTCCTAGAACTGGCCTGCGAAGCGCACCACAAACTGCTGAAGAAGAAAATGATGGCGGCTTTTGAAGCAAAAATCGGAGCTAAAATGGACAGAGTAGCGACTCTGGTAGTGGACACTGCATTAGTCTATATGAAAGAGCATATGAAGGATATGGACAATAAACAAGTGTTCGAAGATAAACTGATGGAAATCTTCAAAAGCTAATTTTGAAAATGTGAAAAGTTGAAAGTGGAAAGTGGAATTAGTGCATATCTCTCATTTCCACTTTTCACACTTCACTTTTCACATTTATAAAAGCTCTTCCCATTCCTATATTTCTATGCTATTTAGTCGGAACCTGCTCTAGGATGGGTGTCCGAGCGGTTTAAGGAACCGGTCTTGAAAACCGGCGTAGGAGCGATTCTACCGTGGGTTCGAATCCCACCCCATCCGCCAGCAAAACAACTCTAGGAGGAACTAATCATGGATAATAAAAATACGTGCTGTAATAAAGAATGTATAAGCAAAATGTTTGATTTGTTTATATATGCCTTAAAGAACGGTTATGCTGTTGAAGGTCTCAACGGCAGAGCTACGAGACTGGAATTCGGTTCGTTTGTACTGTTTGCATTCTTAATCAATATCGCATGTAATATTGTGTTTGGAATGATAGGACTCGGATTCCTTAGCATTTTGGTGAGTTTGGCACTCATACCCGCAGGCGTCTGTGTCGGAGTAAGAAGGCTGCATGATTTGGATTACAGCGGCTGGTTTTATCTGGTGTTTTTAATTCCTTTTGTGAACTTGGTCATGCTTGTTCTGCTTCTTGCGATAAAAGGAACCGAAGGCTCCAACAAGTTCGGAAACGTCTCGCCTAACACTTGCAAAATTTGATAGTATAGTTGAGAAGAGACAATTACTGCGCAATCTCGGCAAAACGCAGCTGGGATTGCTTGGCTTTTTGCATCTTATTTCAGCCTTCCCCTGCAATGAGTGATCCATTTGATAAACACCTTGCGTTCGTCTTGCCTTAAATCCGTTAAGTTTTTCGGATTTAAACGTTCTTCGATTCGGGATTTTCTCTTTTTAAATTCCTCTGCCCCGATACAGTCATTCTTAATAGGACAGCCTCCGTTGCACAAGCTGTAAACCTCGCACGTTTCTTTGCAGTGCCCTCTGTGCTTTATCGCCTTTTCAAGAATTTCAGCAATTTCCGGATTCTCAGACATACCGCTTAAACTATCAATCGACAGATGCCCCTCTTTGCAGGCAAATATTCTGTTGCTGCTGTTTATATAGAATATCCTCCCAAAACAGGAATTATACCGGCAATCGTTGGAATGACCGAACAGAATCTGTTTGAGTTGCTCTATGCCTTCATTCTGTTCAGTCTCAATCGCAACAGTCAATTTATTGACTGTTGCTGCCGGCAGCTTTTTTAGAAACTTCTTAGCATTATGAGAAAATATCAGCCGTACTCCGCATTTGAATTTATCATGCAGCTCATTTATAAATTCGTCCAGTTTCTTTGCATCTGCCGGAATATCAACATATACGCTGATTCCGGTGTAAGGTTCAGCCGCATCTTCAAAAACAACCTCATTCCGCGCAATAAGAGGCTTCTTCATTTTCTTGCGTGTTAGTATATTCTCGCACACGTCCGGAATAAATTCATTGATGATAATATTTGCAGTATAATAATCGAAACCTTTCTCTGCGAGATACTTATATCTGCCAACGGTCTCGTCAAAATAGCGGTATATATCCTGCCAATACCCATTGACATATTCATCAAACATCAATCCATTGACGACAAGCGGATTGAAACGCTTTCTTTGCGAATCTTTGTCGTAATCATCAAGAGCATCAATTAGGTAAATCCAAGAACACACCGCCCGTATGATATTTTCCGTTTGCGGCGACACATAAAATTCGGATTTCACAGCACCCGCAACCCCCCTTTCCGCCCTGACAAATATCACAATCACACCCGTAGGACATATTCTTAACTCCACTCTCAACACTCCACACTTTTTCACAATCTGCACACTCCGTCCGGCGGTGAGTAGCGTATAATGATTAAGCCGGCATTTGCGCCGTTATAAATATTTTCAGACGGCCGTCCAGCAGCATCAGGCAAAGCCACAGCGGAAATCCAGTTATTTGCTCCAAGCCCACCTTTGTATACATTGCTGTTATGTCCGTTCGAACCGCTGCTTCCTCCTTTTGCTCCGGAAGCATAGCCGTAAGCTCCTCCTCCTGAACCAAAGCCTCCCCCTCCTCCTCCTTGAACGTCTGCGTCCAAAGTGCCCCCGGACAAACCCGAGCCGCCCAAAGCTGCGCCGTATGCTCTTACTTCAGGAGTGCCGTTGCAATCGCCTCCTTTAAAGGCGGCTCCTGCCGTATCCCAAGCCGGCTCAAAAGGCAATCCGCCTTCATAAGATCCTCCTGTAGAGTTTCCCTGACAACCGCCTGCTCCTCCGAAAAAGCCTGCGCCGCCGCCGCCGAAATACGCACCGCCTCCTCCTGCGTATGCTTGTAAAACTGCATCTCCGTAAAACGTAACCGGTCCCGAGTCTGACGGATTACCGCTTGCAGGAATTCTTTCTCCGTGCTGGCTTATATCAACATAGCTGGCGTTTGCGGTTCTGTCTCCTCCTTTTGCTATGTGGTAGCCGTATAGAGTATCGCCTCTGTAAACTAATAACGCAGAGCTTCCGCCGGAACCTCCGAAACCAGTGCCTCCAGCTCCTCCGGCAATCGCATAATTTAGTGTGATGTCCTGCCTGTAAGGATTTGGAATACCGGAACACGACAAGGCAGAATCATGATAAGCACCCAAACAGGAAGTAACAACTGTGTAGCAAAACCTAGTTGCAGAGCAAACAGGAGAATCCCTGCCGCCGTCAGTACCGGAACAACGCCAAGACCACTCTGTATGAGTAGAAGCTACTTCAATGGCATTTCCAACACGGCAAAGATTCGGAGGAACTGCTCCGGGATAGTTGCCCCCGTTAGCATCTCCGCAAACTCCGTCTGCTGCGTTTTTAACGTGAGTAATACAGGAATCGGTTCTGCCGCCGTACATTCCCGCACAGCTCCAGACCCAAGGACCAACACCGTTGACTCTGCTTGGAATGCCGGAAGCACAGAGATTAGCCGTAGGAGCAATATGAGACGACAGCTCGTTTGCAGCTCCGCACACGCCGTGCACTCTTTGCTGAGCTTGTTGAGGTACTCTTTGTTGAGCAAAAGCCTCTTGCGAACAAAATACAAAAATAACAAACATAAATACGGTGAATAAAAATCGCTTCATGACAATACCTTTCGAGTTATATTCTAAGCAGAATAAAACAAAAATATGTCAACATTATGACGTTATTCGGAACTTAAAGCCACCACCGGATCCAAGTTCGCCGCCTTGCGTGCAGGAAGGTACCCGAACAGCACTCCGGTAATACATGCGCTGCCGAACGCCAGCATAGGAGGCAATAGCGTAAATATTATTCTTACTCCAAAGAATTCCAAAACTATTCCTACAATATAACCGAGTAAAAGTCCTATGCCGCCACCCAGCGCACAGACTACTACGGACTCTATGTTGAACTGCATGAGAATGTCTCTTTTTCTGGCTCCTACCGCCATTCTTATGCCGATTTCCCTAGTACGCTCCGTAACCAGAACCAGCATTATGTTCATAACGCCTATGCCGCCTACTACTAAAGACAGAACAGCAACGACTCCCAAAAGCAGCGTCATAGTATCCTGCATAGAAGAGGCTGTCGCTATAATAGAAGACATGTTTCTGATGTTAAAGTCTTCTATCCTGTGGCGTTCCATCATCAGTTCCCATATTCTGTCTTCAGTTTCCTGCATTCTGTTCATGTCGTCTATTTTTACAGTGATGTCCGTTACATGATGCCCGCCGAAAATCCTTACCAGTCCAGTAGTATACGGAATAAAAATTATATCGTCTTGATCAGTGCCGAACGAACTGGCACCCTTAGACTCCATAACGCCTATAATCTGCATAGGCACGTTTCTGACTATAATAAACCTTCCTACAGGATTTTCGTCTCTGGTAAACAAAATATTCCGAACAGTTTTTCCTAAGACAGCAACGGCAGCAAATCCTCTTTCGTCTCTCGGAGAGAAAAACTGCCCTTGAGCCACGTCCCAGTCTCTGGCACCCGGAAACAGATATCCCGTCCCCTGAATGCTTGTCGGATAGTCAATATTGCCGTACCTCACGGTCTCTCTGGAACTTCGGTTAGGAACAGCCGCCAAAACATTAGGCACCATTGCAATCGCCGCCGCATCGTCTGGAATAAGAGTTACCACGCTCCCGGACGAACGTACGCCGGGCGCACCAGCTCTTACGAACAAAAGATTAGTGCCCATTGCGCTTATCTGGTCTATGACGGACTGCTTGCTGCCGTTGCCTACCGCCAGCATGACCATAACCGCAGACACGCCGATAACTATTCCCAAGAGCGTAAGAGCAGTCCTGAACAAATTAACCATCAGCGATTTAAAAGCCATTTTAACAGCCTCTATGGCTCCGGAAACTGCATCTATGTGAGTTCTCGGCGACTGAGAGTCATACATGTTTCCGCCGTTTGTTGATTTTGCCGGCTCTGTAAGAATTTCTTCATTTAAAATCCTGCCGTCCTGCACTCTGATGATTCTCTGTGCATTCCGCGCTACCTTCTCGTCATGAGTTATAACAACTATAGTCTTGCCCTGCTTATTCAGTTTATGCAGCAGTTCTAAAACAGACTCTCCGCTTTTTGTGTCCAACGCTCCAGTAGGCTCGTCTGCCAGAATGAGTTTAGGATCATTCATCAAGGCTCTTGCAATAGACACTCTCTGCTGCTGTCCTCCGGAAAGCTGATTAGGTCTGTTGTAAACACGATCCCCTAATCCTAGCTGAGTCAAAAGCTCCTTAGCTCTTTGTCTTCTCTCTTCTTTGTCCTTGCCCTCATAAATAGCAGGCATTTCTACGTTCTCGGATGCGGTCGAGTTCTCCAAAAGATTATATCTCTGAAACACAAAGCCGAAAGTTTCTCTTCTTAGCTGCGCCAGTTCATCGGAATCCAGCTTTTCAGTATCGCACCCGTGTATATGGTACGAGCCGCTCGACAGTCTGTCCAAGCACCCTATAATATTCATGAGCGTAGATTTGCCGGAACCGGACGGTCCCATAATAGCAACGAACTCTCCGGGGAAAATTTGCAGACTGACTCCGTCCAGAGCATGAACGGCAGCGTCTCCCGTATGATAGTACTTGCAAGCGTCTTTTATGTCCAGTAATGGAGTCATTTTTAGTTTTCCAGATACCTAGATACCAGTATCCAGATGATAGATACTATAAACCAGATGATTAATACCAGCTTCCATAATTCCGGACTAATTTTCCATTTTCCATTTTCCATTTTCAATTCCTTACAGCCTGGGCCCCATCATACGGCCTGCGCCTCCTCCGCCGGTGCCGAGTCTTACTCTTTCAGGAACCGCTACAATGTCTCCCTGAGTTAATCCGGACGTCACTTCCGCTTTTATTCTGTCTGTAAGTCCTATGGTTATTGTTCTTGTCTCCGTGGTGTTCCTTATAACAACTTCTACTTGATAGGCTCTGCCTTTATCATTATCAGAATCTCTCATTCTTCTGCCCAAAGCCTCTCTGGGAAGAATTAATACGTTCTCCGCCTTGCCTCTTTCAAAAAACACCTGCGCACTCATTCCGTTCATAAGCCGTTTGTCTTCGTTATTTACGTCTATCAATACGTCATACAGCACAACGTCATTTTCTATTGAAGGAGTCGGCTGTATCAGCCTTACTTTTCCATGCCAAGAACGCTCTGTCTCACCCAGAATAGTAAACCTGGCCGGCATTCCCAAAGAGATATTGCTAATATCGGCTTCCGCCACCTGAGCCTTAACAGTCATCACGCTTAAATCCGCAAGCTGCAATAATGTAGGAGAAGACTGCACGGCGTTCAGAGTAGCCCCTTCTCTTACAGCCAGCATCGCAACTACTCCGGCCATAGGAGCGTATATTTTAGTAAACCCTAAATTAGTCTCAGCCGCATTCAAAGCAGACTCCGCCCTCTCTCTCTGAGCCCTCAAAGAAACCAGTCTTGCTTCTGCTTCTTTAAGAACTGCGGCACTTTGTTCAAAGGCATTTCGACTCACTGCATTGCTTTTGTACAGTATATAGTTTCTATCGAACTGTTTTCTTGCAAGTGCAACAGAGGCCTCCTGTTCTACAATCTGGGCATTGAATGAGCGCAAAGTAGCTCTGTTTTCCTCGACGGCAGCCTGATAAATACGAGGGTCTATTTCTACCAACAGTTGTCCGACTTCTACGGTATCGGCAACGTCTACGTGGATTTTTTGTATCTGACCCGACACCTGCAGTCCGACATCTACATACTCCTTAGGCTCTAGGCTGCCCTGAGCAGTAACAGCATCTTCTATATTTCCAATGCCCACTGTTACAGTATTTCTGAAAGAATTCTTGTCATCTCCTTTTGTCAGCCAAAAGTAGGCTCCGGAGGCAGCTATTACAGCTATAACCGATATGACAATTATTTTCTTATATGATTTTTTCGTATCCATACGAAATGTCTCCTTTGTTAACCAGACCATAATATACATTATCTCCTAAAATATTCTTTAAATATGGCTTAATTATGACATATTTATGATTTATTTGTCTATTTATCGCATACAATATGCACATGCAATATGTATTTCTAGTTATGTGCTTGACTCTTATTGGTTTGTTTGGCATTTTATGGCATTAAGTGAATCGTTTTTTATTCTTTACTAGGGGTCAGGTCATGACTAAGTCCGATCTTATACAGAAACTTTCTGAAAAATATCCTCATCTGCTGAGAGCGGATATGGAGCGTATCGTAAATACTATATTTGATGAAATTACAAGAGCTTTGGCTAGAAATGCTAGGGTTGAGCTGCGAGGCTTCGGAGCTTTTTCCGTAAAGCACCGCGAGGCTAGGATAGGACGCAATCCGCGTACAGGCGATGTCGTAAGCGTGAGCAAAAAACTAGTCCCATTCTTCAAGACCGGCAAGCTGCTTAGGGATAGGCTTAACGGAAGAGCATAACCCAATTAAGAATGCAGAAGTAATAATGCAGAAATATTTCTGCATTATTATTTAAATTTCACACTACCACTTCCAGCCTACTCCCAATAATGCCCTGTGTTCGGGTTTTGCATCGATATGGTCGGGATTTAAACGGGTGCCGATCTCGCCGCGGAACGTCAAATCCTCCCGCTCTTCCATATAATAAAGGCCTATGTTGTATTCGCGCTGCTCAGGCTTCAAATCCGCCGTATAACGTCCCCGATGAATTCTATCCTCCTGCAAGTCCCGCTCCAGCGGCAGGTCGAATGCAGCCCGGCCTTTGACAATCCTGAGCGGAGACGACACCTGCAATCCCAGCAAACGGTTTTTATCCATTTTCACCCTTGTATCAACAGCGAAACTATCGCTTAGCAGCCGCCCGAGATTAAGGAAAGAATTGACTTGTCCCGGATTGCTGTACCCGTAATGATAGCTCCCCGTAATTGTCCAGTTCTCGGTAGGCTGCACCGTCATGGACCCGCCCATAAAATATGTCTGAGTTGTCTTGACATCGAACGCGCCGCCGCCGTTCAGCCCCAGCACAGACCCGTCTTCGTTCAAGAATCCGCCCAGCATTTTCATCTTAATGAAAGAGGCAGGCTGATAAGCAATCTCGCCCGAGACCACATTCATGGACTGCTTGTGTTCATATTCCAAATTCCGGTCGCCGTCAAAGAAACCGTTCTTGCCGGTTGTCAGCCCGAACGTCATTTCAACATCTCCTAACCGCTGTTTGTTGCTCAGCCCATATGCCTCGCGCATACCTGCAAAGGGGTTGGCGAAAACGCGGTCCATGTGCGGCGTTCCGTCCGTCTTCATGTCTGCACGATAGGAAAACCGCATCTGATTGTTTTCCGACAGGTTGTAAGACAAATCCAAGGACCCGAAATCCGACCGCCTGCGGTCATCTTTGGATTGCGAAAACGACAGAGTCATCTTGTCATTCGCTTTGATTGTTTGCACCGGCTGATGCATGAAAGTGCGGTACGTGTTCTCGAACCCGTCTTGCGGACGGCGTGTGCTGTTCACCAACCCGGCCATGGAAACGGAAAACGGACGCGTGTATTTGTCGAGCACGATAATATCCTTTGGCAGTGCAGCAGTCAAAGATGCGCTGAACGAACGCGGCAGCGTAAGACGCGTACCAACAAAGCCCTCCTGATCGCCGGAAGCCGAAGTGCCGGAAGCCATGGTCAGCGTACCCAAGGGCTGGGTTGCGCGGTCCAGATTCACCATGCCCCTGCCGAAGGTGTCGTCTGTACAGGTCGCACCCGTTTTTCCGAAACAGGTATCCATACCGGACGCTGTGTCAAACATAATTTGCACTACATTCTGCGGGCTTATATACGGATACGCTCCCTGCAAAAACGCTGCAACGCCACTGATGACGGGTGCTGCGGCAGACGTACCGGGAAATGGTCCGTAAGTATGTCCGAGGACAGGATCTACAAACCAGGCGGAGTAAATCACGTCATCTGGCGAAATGCCAAAATCACCTACCGGAGCAGTCAGACAATAGCCTTTTGTATCGCCGCATTTATTGGAATAGTCGGCAAGCGTTGAATCCGCATAATTATTCGCTGCGGTTCCGTCCAAATTCGCCGCCGCGGCAACAATGAACAAGTTGGTGAGATCATACTGTCCTCCCGGACGGAAGTCCGGCATCAACGGTGCCGCCGCAAATAATTGCGGTTGATTCCAACCGTCGTTGCCGGCTGCCAGCACTGTGATAATATTGTTGTCATGAATGCTTCGCAAAACGCTTTGATAGAACGATGTGTAGGCTGTGGTAGAAGAATTGAAGTTCAAGTCGAAAAGAGTAGTCGTGCCGAAGACAATTTGATTGCGATCCCCGACATGATACGAACTGCCATTTCCGATACTCATGTTGAATATCTGCGCTCCTGCGTTTATCACTTTATTCAGATTGCTAGTCGTCTGATAGTTGACGCTGTCAGTCGTATTAACCCACTGCCAGTCGATTATCTTCTCTATATTGGGTGCAATACCGTGCATGCCTATATTATCCCACTTGCCGCCGATAAGGCTTGCAACAGCCGTCCCGTGGAAATCAAGGATATCGGCGGGACCGCTGGTAGCCACAGGATCCACCAAACCCGCAAGCTCCATGTGATTGGTGAAAATCCCGCCGTCCAGCACAGCAACCGTCACGGGTTTAAGATTCCATGTGAAGGTCGGGTTGGTGCTTGTTCCGCCTGTTTGAGTCCCAAATCTGGCATAGGCATTGGCAGCACCGATACGATCGAGCATTGTGCCTGCCGGATCCGTAAGGGGAGTGGTAAATCCAGCGTTGGCATAATATTCATCTGTCTTGAAAACACTCGGCAGCGTTTGATTAGTGCTCCCGTCCTGTATCTGGCATATCCCTCTGACAAGGACATATCCGGGTTCGCATGAAATAGGCTTGTCGTCTCCTCCTCCTCCGGCAACCGCCAGCGCAATACCGCCGGCACCGCCTAAAACAGCTGCGCCGCCCAACGTTGCCCAAACCCAAGTCGGCGTGCCGATTTCCGGAGACGAGACAATGATTCCTTCGGACGCCCTTGCAGCCGCCATAGGTGCGGACGGCATCATGGCGGATTTGTATTTCTCGGGAATATTATTCATACAGGAGTGTGCAGTATTTGCGTTGAAGGCCTCCAAGATAAGAAAAGCCGTGCGATTTTTTTCCCAAACCGCCTGACACAGCGGCGAGTCCCCGTATTGATCCGGCATGTCGACCGGGTAGCCTAGAGATAGAATCTGTTGCAAATTTTGCGCATTGCCGGTTTGCGCCGCCTTATAAAGGGCGTAACGCACCTCTTGATATGAATACTCTGCCGGTTGATAATAATTCTGTGCATGAGCCACACGCCCTATACTCAACATAACAACGCAGCACACGATTTCTTTTAGAGGAACTCTTCGTAATGCAAATCGTCTAAAATATTGTGTTATTTCAACAAGTTGCTGGGGGGGGGGGGGGGGGGGGGATTAACCCCCCTTTCTCCCTGTGCCTTCTTTCTTAAATCCCAATTTTTTTTTTTTTTTATAAAATTACCTATACATTTAAAAACACC
>WRDR01000016.1 GCA_009779745.1 Alphaproteobacteria bacterium | reverse complement strand
CCAGAGGGTGTTTAGGGGGAATCATAAGAATACTTCCTTAATTAAGCATATACGGTTTGTAAAGGTGCGAGATTGTCGTTAGTCTCAGCAATAAACCTAGCCCAACGGTCTTCAAGAGAGATAATTAATCGAGGCTGGATTGATAGTCGAACGAATAGTGTATTTTCCGCTATGAGGCTTCATGCTCTTCAAGAACCGCACATCGTAAGCACTCTAAGAAATATGGGAGCTGTTACACGCTTTCTAGGTACTAGCCCTATGCTGCCTACTGTCATCGACTTTAGAAACATTCCGAATGAGGTTTTTGGAAAGCCGCTTCCTGCTGCTGCTCCGTTTGCCTGCAGCCTCATTGGCGAAGAGACGCAGGATACATGCCTATGACACAGTTACCGCTACGCCGCACCTTATTCCTTCGCCGCTTCGGGAACTGCTAAGCCGACACCGGCTTCAGCTCCGGACATTCTCAGCAAAATGATGCTGATTCTTCTGTTGCGCGGGTCCGCAGGATTTTCAGAAAATGACTGCTTGTCCGCAAATCCGACTACTCTGGTGATTTGCTCTTCTGCAATGCCGCCTTTTACAAGGTACATTCTGGATACATTGGCTCTTTCCGTAGACAGCGTCCAGTTATCCCTGCTGGACCCTGTTGGGAAAGGAGAACTGTCCGTATGCCCGGATACCGATATTTTGTTCGGCAGCATACCGATAACTTTTCCTATCAGCATCAATAAATCCCTGGACTTCTGATACGGCACTGCGCTGGCAGACGGAAACATAGACGATTTACCTTTATCTACTACCTGAATCCGCAAGCCCTCGGGCGTTCTGTCTATTATTATCTGGTCTGCAAATTCTCTCAGCACTTTGTCATTCAGTATGTTGTCTCTAAGAAACTCTCCGGCCTCTTTAAAAGCCGCTTCTTCCTTCTGCATAGCGTGAACCAGCTTCATCTCATCTGCAGTTATATCCTTATGATGATCTGATGCTCCGGCACCGCTCGCCGCCTCATCGGCATAATGATCTTCTCCTCCTTGTTTAAATCCTTCGTCATCACTAAGATAAGACTCGTCGGATACCTCTATGGTTGCGCTGGTACGGGTTCCGAACACATGCCCAGCTCCGAAAATACTGTCTCTGGGAACAAGAGTTGTAGTTGAAAAATAGTCCGCAAGCCCTGCCCTTTGTTCGGAAGTCGTAACTTGCAGCAGCCACAGCAGCAGAAAAAACGACATCATAGCCGTAACAAAATCAGCATACGCTACTTTCCATGCGCCGCCATGATGCGGGTGTTTGTGTTTCTTTTTCTTCTTTATTATTATAGTAGGCTGTTCCGACATACTTCCTCAACTCCACACTTCAAACTCCACACTCCACACTTATAAAGAGACTGCCGGCAAAGAAGTTGTAGCCTCTTCCAGTTCCACAAATGTAGGACGAATCTCGTGCAATATAGCCTTTCTTGCATACTCCACCGATATTGACGGAGCAAAACCATGTAAGTGAGCCACCAACGCTATTTTTATACAATCCATATAGCGGCCTTCTGCCGCATAGCTCGCCCTCAAAAAGTTAGAGATAGGACCTACAAACCCGTAAGCAGACCATACGCCTAAAAACGTACCTACTAAGGCACCGCCTATCATTTTTCCCAGAATTTCCGGCGGCTCATTAATCGCCCCCATGGTTTTTATGACTCCGAGCACCGCAGCAACAATACCTATAGCAGGCAGACTGTCGGCCACTGTAGTAACGGCGGCTACAACCCCTTCGCCTTCGGCATGATGTACCTCCAGCTCTTCTTCCATAAGAGCCTCCAGCTCGTATGGTTTATCGGCTCCGAGAGTTATAAGCCTTAGATAATCGCATAAAAAGCTAACAGCCTCTCTGTTTCTCAAAAAGCCGGGAAACTGTTGGAATAAAGAGCTGTCATAAGGAGTTTCCACATGCTTTTCAAGCGCAAGCAGCCCCTTGGTTCTCGCCAGTTTAAAAACCTGATACAGAAGACAGAGCAATTCTACATAAGAGCTTTTATCGTATCTCGGTTTTTTGAACAGCCTTTTAAAGCCGGCACCGGCTCTTTTTCTTACAACGGAGGGATTAGCTATGATAAAGCCGCCTATTGCGGTTCCGCCTATGACAACCATTTCCATAGGCAATGCTGCACCCAGCACCGCAAGGCTCCCGCCCATAAGAGCGTAACCGCCTATAGTGCAAATTGCTACTACTAAAGAACCGATAATAAAGCTCATTTACAACAACCCGCCGTTTTTATATATTCACGCACCCTGCTTTTTGCATACAATAGCATACATCTTCATGCTATAATCGTTAACATCACTTTAACATCGGAGCATAATTCGATTAAATATTTTTTATGAGCCCTTGAAGTTTCGAGTAATTATAGCTATATTCCTCTTATACTCAGTGATTCTTATAGATTTTTTAACTGAAAAGGGCTGATATCATGTCAAAAAAAGTATTACTCGCTACGGTTGCTTTATTAGGTTTTATGTCTGTGCCTGCAATGGCTGCGGAAACTGCGGACGATCCTGTTGCTGCTAAAGTAAACGGTGCCGTCATTAAACGCTCTGAAGTGCTCAAGGAATTACAGTTCGCTGCTCCTCAGCTCTCTCAGCTCCCGATTAAAGAGATTTTTCCTAAGCTTGCGGAAAAAATGGCTCTGACTAAGGCTGTGTCTGAAAAAGGATATGCTGATGGCCTTCAGAAAGACCCCGAAGTTGTCGCTAGGCTGAAGACCATAGAGGCTCAGCTGGTAGCGGAAGCCTATATTCAAAAGCAAGTGGAGCCTAAGATTACGGAAGCTAGGATTAAGGCAAGATATGACGAACTGGCTGCTAAGTACAAGCCTCAGGACGAGGTCAGAGCCAGACATATCCTGATAACTCCGAAATTCGGACCTAACGCAACAGCTAAGGAAAAGGCGGATGCGGACGCTGCGGCAAAAGCAGAAGCAGAAACGATTCTCAAAGAAGTTCAGGGTGGAGCTGATTTTGCAAAAGTAGCGGAAGAGAAATCGTCTGATGTCGGCTCTGCAAAAAGCGGCGGAGATCTTGGGTACTTCTTGAAAGAATCTATGGTGAAGCCTTTTGCTGATGCTGCGTTTACTATTAACCCCGGCACTATCGGCAAAGACATTGTGAAAACGGATTTTGGTTATCATATAATCAAGGTTGAAGATAAACGCAAGTCAAAGGCTCCTCCTCTTGAGGAAGTAAAAGCCGGAATTATCCAACAGCTGGGGCAGCAGTTGGCAAATGAAGAAATCGAGGCTGTTGAAAAGAAAGCCAAGATAGAGATTTTTGATTTTGACGGAAAACCGGTTCCTAAAGAAAAGAAGAAATAGACACTTCTTTAATGAACAAAAGAAATCCCCGTCTGAAAAGGCGGGGATTTTTTTATATTACGGCTAAACATAATTTATTACTTTCATATATTAGCCATTAACTCATTGAATTAAAACAAAAATATACGTATATTTTTCTCTTTTATTAACCCTAACATTAGGTTTATATTAAACCTTATGATGTATTCTGAAGGTATAGTACATCTTTGTTAAGCTGCCGCATTAAACGGCTGTATTAAGTTATTATAATAAAATTATATTTTGAATTTAATTTATGGAGAATATCATGACTATCAATGCAGATAAAGTAAGCATAGTTCGCATTTCTAAAAACAAAGAGCTGGAAAGACTCCCTGATCCTGACACTAAGAGATGGGTTGTCCGCCGCAAGGCACAGGTAGTGGCTGCCGTGAGAAGCGGTCTGCTGTCTGTTGAAGACGCGTGCAAGAGATATACGCTGTCTGAAGAAGAATTCCGCTCTTGGATGGTTTTGCTGGACAACCACGGAATCAGAGGACTCCGCACTACCAGACTACAGGAGTACAATCCCGTGCAGGAAAGAACCATCGTTCAAGAGAGCCACGCTTAAAAAGAAAGTGGAAAGTGGAAAGTGGAAAGTTAAAATAATTCCACTTTTCACATTCCCTTATACGCACTCTTAATCCTATAAATCAGCTCCAACGCTTGTTTAGGGTTCAGTTCATCAGGATTAAGAGTGCTTAGTATATTTTCCAGTTCAGAGTTCATAAAACTCCCGGAAGAATCCTCGTAAGAAAAATCCTCTTCCAAGTCGTTCAAAGAAGAAAGACTGTCTGTTTTAACATGTGCGCCCGCTTCTAACTCTGCCAAAACCTGACTGGCACGCATAACGGCAATATTAGGCAATCCCGCCATAACGGCAACGTGGATACCGTAAGACTTATCGGCAACACCTTCAATGACCTTGTGGAGGAAAATAATCTTATTCTCCCACTCTTTTATAGCCATAGTGGCGCAGTACAAAGAGTCCAAACTATTTTTCAAAGAAGTAAGCTCGTGATAATGAGTAGCAAACAAAGCCCTGCATTTATTGACGCTGTGAATATGCTCCAGCACTGCCCATGCTATAGACAAGCCGTCATATGTTGCCGTACCTCTGCCTATCTCGTCAAGAATGACCAGAGACCGCGCACCTGCCTGATTTAAAATGTAAGCGGATTCTACCATTTCAATCATGAACGTAGACCTGCCTGATGCCAAATCATCAGATGCGCCTACTCTGCTGAACAGCCTGTCTACAGCTCCGATATGGGCTTTGGAAGCTGGAACAAAAGACCCTGCCTGCGCCATAAGCGCAATAATAGCATTCTGTCTCAAAAACGTAGACTTTCCGGCCATATTGGGTCCTGTCATAAGCCAGACTCTTTTATCGGAAGACAAATCGCAGCTGTTGGATATGAACTGAGCATTATCAGAGCTTAAAGCCAAAGCGTTTTCTACAACAGGGTGCCGTCCGTCTGTAATATCAAACGCCAGAGAATCGTCTACAACAGGCCGTACGTAATTTTTCTCTGCGGCAATTTCTGCAAGAGCTGCTTTTACGTCTATGAATGCAAGAGTAGCTGCCAAATTCTTCAGCGGCTCTAACGCAGCCATGACTTCTTTTGTCAGCTCCCCAAACAGCTCCATCTCCAGAGCTAAGGACTTCTGAGATGCCTGAGATATTTCTTTCTCCAGCTCAACCAGCTCCGTAGTGGTAAACCGCACTGCGGACGCTGTTGTCTGCCTATGAATAAAACTCGCTTTGTTCTGAAACAGCTTCGCCGCATTAGTCGCAGTCGTTTCTATATGATAGCCGATAACCTGATTGTACTTAATTTTAAGGCTTGTGATTCCGGTCTTCGCAATATACTTATTTTGCAGACTCACAATAAGACGCTTTCCGTCATCTCGCACGGAAACCAGCTTGTCAAACGCCGCAGAAAACCCTTTGGCAATGAAATTCCCGTCTCTGGCAAGAACAGGAAGCGGGTCTGCAAGAGCCTTAAAAAGTTTATTAGCCAATCCGGTAAGAGAGGCTAAGGACTGCATACGTGATTGTATCAGCTGCGGCAATTCGGCATTCTCCGAATCCGCCTCGTCCTGTTCCGGGAAGAGTCCTTGTTTTTTCACCTCTTTAACGGAAACGTCCAGAAGCGCGGTCTTTATTCTTTCTCCTTGGTAAACAGCATCTCTTATACTCGCTAAATCCCTTGGTCCTCCGCGTCCCAAAGATATTCTGGCCAAAGCTCTCTCTATGTCCGGCGTTGCTTTAAGCAGCTCCCGTATCTTGGCTCTTAGCAGCTTGTTCGTCACAAAAAACTCTACGCAATCGAGTCTTGCCGTAATATCCGTGTGTCTTGTAAGCGGCGATGTAATATATGCCGCAAGCAGCCTTGCCCCTGCTCCGGTCTGGGTCCTGTCTATAGTGCTTAAAAGAGTGCCTTTTTTCTCGCCTGAAAGAGTCTTTACTATCTCAAGATTCCTTCTGGTAGAAAAATCTATAGTCATACATTCGGAACCAAACTGCCGGGGCTTTGAAAGGTGTTTAATATCTGTTTTCTGAGTCAGGTCTATGTAATCCAGCAATGCCCCTAGCGCAGAAACTTCTGCTCTGGAGAATTCCCCGAAAGCCCCTAAATCTGTCACGTTATATACGCTGGCAATCCGCCTTTTTGCATTCTCGCTGTCAAACCTGCCCTTCGGCTGATATAATACTTTGTCCTGCCACGGCAAAAGCTGCTGCTGCACCTCCGGCATATCTGAAACTTTGTCATTAACTATGATTTCACTAGGCTCTATTCTGGAAAAAATACACGAAAGCTCTTCAACGGAAGAACTCTGAACCAGCACTGTTCCCTCTGCCAAGTCGCACCACGCAACAGCCGGCTTGTTTTGTATCACTGACACGCAGCAAAGATAATTGGACGCTTTCGAATCCAAAAGCGCATCATCTGTAACGGTTCCCTGAGTTATAATTCTTACTACCTGCCTGTCTACTATGGATTTACTGCCTCGTCTTCTGGCTTCTTCCGGAGTCTCTGTCTGCTCGCAAATGGCTACTCTGAAACCGGCCTTAATCAAACGGACTACATAGCCCTCATACGAGTGAACCGGCACCCCGCACATAGGAACGTCTTTTCCCTGATGCTGGCCTCTTCTGGTCAAAGCTATGTCCAACACTCCCGAGGCGGTAACGGCATCTTCAAAAAACATCTCGTAAAAATCGCCCAGCCTGAAAAAGAGCAGAGAGTCCTTATTCTTTTCCTTCAAAGAAAGATACTGAGCCAAAAGCGGCGTAGGTGTTTGTTTTTGTTCAAGAGTCTTTTTTATGCTTTGAGTGCCGCCTTGATTCGTTTCCTCTGGAAATAATAAGCTCTGAGAAGTATTGGTCATTTTATTATATGAATTTGATTAGACATGAAGTATAATTAGAGGGTAATTCTACTAGAAACAATTCTCTTTTACAAGGCAAACCGTGATTCTTAACTCCACACTCCACACTTCACACTCCGCACTATGATAATAGGAATCGGCACCGATCTGGTCAGCATCGACAGAATAACCACCATACTCAAAAAGTATGAGACTCGTTTTATTACAAGGGTTTTTTCTGATTCTGAGCAGAATTCCGCAAAAACCAAAGAAAATAAAAGCGCGTATTTCGCAAAAAGATTCGCCTGTAAAGAAGCCTGTGTAAAAGCCCTGGGTACAGGCATAAGCAGCGGCATAGTTTTTAAAGACATAAGTATTGAGAGTTTGCATTCTGGAAAACCCTCTGTTATGCTGTGCGGCAAAGCGTTAGAGAGACTTAAGAAAATGACCCCGCATGGAAAAAAAGCAGTAATACATGCGACTATTACGGACGAGTCTTCTTTTGCCCAAGCCTTTGTTATAATAGAAGCCATTAAAGACGGATAATGTAAGAGAGGTATAAAATGCCTGAACAAAAAATACTGGTCTTGGCAGCGCACCCTGACGATGAGCTTGTAGGCTGCGGCATTTCCATAAAAAATAATATCGAAATGGGCAATGAAGTATTGGTTTTGTTTTTGACTAACGGCTGCATACCTGTTGAAGAACTGTGGTTCTGGCAAAAGTGGAAACACTCCAAAGCCGTGGCTAGGAGACTCAAAGAGGCTCAGGACGTTGCCGATATTTTGGGACATAAAATTAAGATTGCAAAAGAGAACCGCCCTGCAAGAAAACTGTGGAGAGGGCTTAATGCCGCCTACAACGAGGTGAAGCAGGTTATAGACGAGTACGAGCCTTCACAGATATGGGTATGCGCCTATGAAGGAGGAAATCCTGATCACGACTGCCTTAATGCCATAGGCTATAAGCTGCACACCGAGGGCTTTGAAGTACTGGAGTTCGCAGAATACAATTATAAGGACGGCAAGAAAAATTATAACACGTTCATAGCGTTTGCTAAAGACGCCAAGGTTATAGAACTGACTAAAGAAGAGTCTAAATTCAAAAAAGAGCTGTACAAGAAATATACTTCTGAGAAAGGCAATTTGAATCTTGGAATTAAACAGGAAAGCTATAGACCAATACGGAAGTACGACTATCACAGCCCGCCGCACAAAGGGGAGCTGTGGTACGAGAGGTTCCGGCAAGTCCCGTTCCACCACCCGCGGATAGACAGGAACGACAAAACAGCAATCTCTAGGGCAATAATGGCATTTATCAATTTATACTCTTAACCTCCCATTTTGTCATTCCCGCGAAGGCGGGAATAGGGCAAGGTTGCTGTATGCTGCAAGTTGATAAGTGCATCGTCAACCAATTCCACATTATAAAAAAGCACTTGATATTAAACATTAATAGGTATAGAACACGAGAGTTCCGCACTGGGGGATCGTCTAGTGGTAGGACAACAGATTCTGACTCTGTTTACCGTGGTTCGAATCCACGTCCCCCAGCCATTAAATAATGTAGAAAGTTAAAAGTGGAAAAAGAGAACTATTACAAAGAAGTAACTCTCGTAAATAAAAAGCTGTCTCAAGATTCCAAGGTAACCGCCTGCCCTTGCCAGCGGAAAGGCTGCGAATGGCACGGCAACTGCAAAGCCTGTGTCTCGCAGCATACCTACATGGGCAGCCACGTTCCGGTTTGCCAGCAATTGACATCTAAGAATATCATTCGTGCGATTGCGTCTAAAATGGGCATTGAATTAAAAGATAAACCTGAAACTCCTCCGGAATACAGGTATTACTCTAAAGAAAAATATGAGCGGGATTGCGCAGCTATGGCACCTGAAAAACCGGAAGATAAAGTCAATATTCCGCCCAAAAAAATTCATCTGTCTGTAGAAGACTTGATGAATAAGTCAATGGAAGAACTTCTTGCCGACCTTGCGGCAACTGTGGAAATGGAAATCAAAAAAGACTAACCGTATTTTCATCACTCCATAGAATGTTACGCTTGACTTTTATACCAATTACATAGACCATATACTTTCATCACAAAGGAGGCTTTATGGCAATCTATCAATTTTTAACCGGCAAGTTGCGGAAATTCACAGTAGTCGAATTTTCAATGGTCAAGTGGATTTACGTTATCCTCGGAGTTTTAATCGCAGCACTCTATGCGCCTGTGCTCGCAGTGTCGGGCTGGGCTTGGTTGATAGTTTCGTTTATCGCAGGGCTGCCGCTGATTTTGTATACCTTCACATTCCCGGGCAATATGATTGAAAAGAGCAGACAGTACATTCAGAACAACACGCCGATGAATCAGGTTCTTACTTTGCTCAGCGGAGTCTTTTTCGGCATAGCAGCCGCAGTGTTCTTCCCTATTCTGTCGAGCTGCGCATGGTGGGTATATGTTGTGCTTATAGTCGTCCTTATCGCTAAACCCTTCACTCATTTGTTTCTGATGAAGTGAAATTGGTACAACTCCACTCGCCTATCTCACATTCAAATAGTGTCCCATTTTGTCCTGCTTAGTTTTCAGATAAAATTCATCGTGCTCGTTAATAGGAATTTCTATAGGAATGCGTTCGGTTATTTCTATTCCGTAGTCGGAAAGCTGATACACCTTATCAGGATTATTCGTAAGCAGTCTCAGAGTTTTCACGCCTAAATCTTGCAGTATCTGGGCTCCGGTATAGTACTCTCGCATGTCCTCGTCAAATCCCAGCGCAATGTTAGCTTCCGCCGTATCCATACCTTTTTCTTGGAGTTCGTATGCTTTCAGTTTATTGATAAGTCCTATGCCTCGTCCTTCTTGACGCATGTACAGCAATATGCCTCTGCCTTCTTTTTCTATGCGCTGCAATGCCTGCGCTATCTGTTCTCCGCAGTCGCACCTCAGAGATCCGAACACATCTCCTGTCAAACACTCGGAGTGCACTCTGCATAATACTGACTGTCCGTCTCCTATCTCGCCTTTGACCAAAGCTATGTGATGCTCTCCGTTCAGTTTATTTACGTATCCGTATGCCTTGAACACTCCGTACTTCGTAGGCAAATCAGGAGACGCTATTCTTTGTACTGCTATTTCCTTTTTCATTTTATTCTCTCTGTTCGTTATCGTAAACGGAGTTCTACGCTTTATAAAACGAAAAAAAACTTCATTAATCTTATCGCATTCATCTTTTAGAATTCCGGTCTCTACTTTAATGCCTGCGTCTTTGAGCATCTGAATTCCCTTGCCGTTGACAACAGGATTACAATCGCAAGAGCCTATATAAACTTCCCGGATTTTCTTCTGAATAATCAGCTCTGCGCACGGAGGAGTCTTGCCGTAATGACAGCAAGGCTCCAGAGTAACATACATGGCTGCTCCGCTTATGTCTTCTTTGCAGTCTTCTATGGCATTAACTTCTGCATGAGCCTCTCCGAATCTTTCATGCCAGCCCTGTCCTATGATTCTGTTGTTTTTGACTATGACCGCCCCAACCATAGGATTAGGATTAACCTTTCCTATACCTTTCAAGGCAAGCTGTATGGCTGTCTGCATGTACTCTTCGTTGGTCATACAGACCATATACCACTATTTTGCGCAATATCTATATATTTTATTGAATTTTATAAATTTTAAGAAAATTCGCAGTCCGGTGAACAAAGGATTGCTATTTCTTAAGATATTAGGCATATAGTACGGGATTGTATTAGAGATGTCCCGATATAGCATCTCAAACCTAGTCCAAAATTTGGCTCGAAATGTAAGGTGGAAAAATGCTGACAACTTTTCACATGGAATTAGGTGTAATTCGTCAGACTGTCATCTCTGATGAAAACCGCACTATATCTAAAAATGCAGTATGGATAGACTTGCTCAATCCTACCAAGGACGAAGAGCGTCTTGTTGAAATACAGCTCGATCTGGAACTGCCTACCCGCGCCGACATGCAGGAGATCGAGGCTTCCAGCCGTCTCTATGTTGACGGCAGCGCATTGGTCATGACTCTGCCTATTTTAATACGCTCAAATACTATTGCGCATAAAACTGACAACGTAACTTTTATACTTTGTTCCGGTCAACTCATTACTATGCGGTATGCCGACCCTGCGCCTTTTTCTTCCTTTACCTCTAGGCTCAAAAGAGAGCCCTCTTTGTCAACGTCCGGGGAATTTGTCCTGTTAGGCCTCTTGGATCAAATATCCGCTCATATCGCCGATATTCTTGAGGCCGGAGCCGCTAATTTGGAAAAAGTGTCTTATTCTGTTTTTGGTTCCAACCCGGATACCTCTGATAAGGTAGACTTCAACGAGACTCTTAAACGTCTGGGCAGTGTCGGTGATTTATCCTCAAAAGCCAAGGACTCACTGTTGAACCTGATGAGGCTTCTTACCTTCTTATCTGTAAATCTGAAGGGTAAAAAAGCCATAGAATCCCGCATAGCTACTCTGAACAACGATGCCATATCTTTGGATCAAAATGCTAAGTTTTTGTCCGGCAACGTCTCGTTTCTTTTGGACGCTACCTTAGGGCTGATTAACATAGAACAGAACAATGTGATAAAGATTTTTTCCGTAATAACCGCTATTTTCCTGCCGCCTGCGCTTATCGCCGGCATATACGGCATGAACTTTCACAGTATGCCGGAGCTTGAATGGGAAATCGGATACCCCTTGGCTCTGGGACTTATATTAATCACCGCAATAGCTCCCTTCTTGTACTTCAAAAAGAAAAAGTGGCTGTGAAAATAAATAATAATGCAGAAATATTTCTGCATTATTATTTCTTATTTATTAATTCCTCATGTGCACAGGGAACTCCATCGCTCCCAATGAGCCGGACGACAGCCCGCCTATGTTTCTTAGCTTAATGAAGACTACGAATCCTGCGCCGGACTTAATATCCAAACGATTAGTATTCTCTTTAGTAAACTCTATGCCTGAGGCAAAACACTCGTCCAAATAATACAGCCTGACAGCAGTTGTTCTGGGACCCGGATTAGGAGAAAAAGCCTGAGTATGAGACGCTCCCAAATGCCAATAATCGTAAATGTTAGAGTTTAAACCGAAAACAGCCTGCCTGATATTTTCATAGTTATTACTGGCAGCATTCCAATGATACGCCTGAATATAGCGCAATGACGGTCTGAACTCCGGCACTCCCAAGGAAACAAAAGCGTCCTGACGCTGCAGAGAAAAGTCTCTGGAAGAAATTCTGAAGCCGTAGTTAGCGTTAAACCAAGGAGCCACCGCCACGTTTACTCTGCCTACAAAAGAAGACAGATTATTCCTTAGTCCGGACTCTTCGGAAAACTTGTCGTCATTGTCAAAGCTGTAGCTCATGCCTCCGAAGAAATCAGTATAAAACCCATTGTCCGCAATAATCATGTTACGCAGCCCGTAGGTGAATCTGGAGCCGCCCTCTAATAAATCATTGCCGGTATACCTGTTGGCGGAAAACAAATTAGTCTCATCAAACTCGACAATAAAACTGTCTTCTATGGGCTGATTGTCTCTTTGGCGCAGCTTAGGAGCGACTGTGAAAGCAACCGTAGGCTCCAAAACCTGCTGGTAGTGTTCGCCTCTTCTGGTCAGCGGATAGCGCATAAGTATATCTGCCTGAGCAAACGGTCTTGTAAACAGAACATCGTTATAAACACGGTTCAAATCATAGTTCACAACATTATCAGCCCACCAGCTGTCCAAGCGCACCAGTCCGGATACCGTAGTGGCAAGCCCTGTATCGGAAATAAATTCCCGCTGCCAGTCGCTTTTAAGAGACAGTCTTCGGGTATCGGGTCCTTGCAAATTAATAGGCTTGCCCGAGTTGTCTCTTATAGTATTAAGCAAACTCGCATCAAACGACCACCTGCCGCCTAGAGTCTGAGCCGGACTGCCGAACGCCTGATAGTACAGATAAGGAGCAACTACGGGATCTGCCGTTCTTTCGCCCGGTCTTAAATCTTGGAAGTAATACGAGTTGACAGCAAAATAATCCCTGCCGTGAAACCTCTCTGCATACAGCCGGGATCTAGTCTGATCTTTTGTGGATATTCTGTACCGCGCTAAATAACTCTTATCCGAAACATAATCTGCATCAGCTCCCATGCGCCAAGTATTGGTTAAATCCTGACGATAGTTTCCGAAAATATTGCCTCTCCACCTGTTTCCTTTGTTGACTCCAGTATCGCTTATCAATGTGCCGTGAGTTCCGGATAAAAACAGCTCTAGGTTTCCGTGCGCAAACCGCTGCCTGTATGCCAGCGAAAGCTGCAAAGTATCCTCTTCATTAAAGTTAGGAGTTATCAATAAATCTTTGTCTGGAGCTATATCCCAATAATACGGCAGCCTAACATTCAGTCCTATGTTGGCGGATTTTCCTCCGAGCGGTATTAAAAACCCGGAACGCCTGTCTACCGTAGGATCCGGCATAGACATATACGGCGTATAAAAAACCGGAAGCCCCAGAAAATCCAGCACGGCATTATGATAGTATAAATTTTTTTCTTCTTTATCGTGCGTAACAGTATCAGCCCTTAGCTGCCACAGAGGCGGCTTATCCGGATTCTCGCGGCACACATTACATGCGGTATATGCCCCTTTATCTGCAACAGTATACCTCTCGTCATATTTCACGATAGTTTTCGCAGCCATTCTGGAGTTATCCGGAAACAGCACTCCGACATCTCTTGCAAAGGCCTGTTTCATGTCTCCGGTGATTTCGTACTTATCAGCAAAAAAAGTCTCTTGATTTTCCGAAACAATGACAACATTTCCTATTGCCATCATAACGCCGGTTTTCTGATTGTAAGACACCTCATCTGCGCGGAGCACATTATCGTTATAAACTATTTCAACATTTCCTCTGGCAGTAACAACACCTGTTTCACTGTCAGTATCCATGCTATCCGCAGAAATCAGAGTCTGATTTTTGTACCTGTCCTCTTCTTCCAGAATGGAAAGTGGAGAGTGGAGAGTGGAGTTAGGAGCAATGCCTACATATCCTATAGGAGGAATTTCTCTTACAATCACCGGTTGCGGCGCAACGCCGGTGTATCCTATAGGAGGCATTTCGGCAAAGGCTGGATATGCTAAGAATAATGTGAAAAGTGAAAAGTGAAAAGTGAAAATAAAAATTTTCCATTTTCCATTTTCCATTTTCCATTTTCCATTTTTCCAATCCTGCATTTCACATTACCTTCGTCTGAGAAACGCCGGACTGTTAAACTCATCGAATCTATCCGAATTTGAATCGTCTGTTTTAGCACGTGCTTTAGGAGGAATTTTGGCTTTACTCCTGTTGTCCTTTTTATGCTTGCCGCCCCTGTTTTTAGACCTAGACAAATCCGGCTTAGGCAGAGCCTCTATGATTTCTTTTTCGATTTTCTGTTTGATAAGTTTTTCAATATTATTCAAAAACTCTTCATCGTCCGGAGTCTCAAAAGTGTATGCGGTACCGCTCTGGCTCGCTCGTGCAGTTCTGCCTATGCGGTGAACATAGTCTTCCGCATTAAAAGGCATATCAAAGTTGAAAACATGGCTTACGGAATCTACGTCCAAGCCTCTTGCAGCCACATCGCTGCACACTAATAACGGAATCTCTTTATTGCGGAATCTGGCAAGCACGATATTGCGTTCCGACTGAGACATATCGCCGTGCAGAGCTTCCGCATTGAATCCGTGCTTTTTGAGCGATGCCTGCAAATGCGCAACTATTATTTTCTTATTGCAGAAAATAAAAGCAGACTCGACTTTATCTCTGCGCAGAATAAATCTTAGAACATAACGTTTGAGCCACTCGTCATTGTATTCTAAAGGAATAATTTTCTGAGAGATGTTAACGGCAGTGCTCGCAGGAGGAGAAACCATAATCTTTTTCGGATTATTGAGGAATTTTTCAGCTACCGCCTGTATTTCCTTAGGCATTGTAGCGGAAAACATCATAGTTTGCCGGGCAGAGGGTAAAAAACTTACTATCTTTTCAATGTCCGGCATAAAGCCCATATCCAGCATTCTGTCCGCTTCATCTATGACGAGAATTCTGGTGTCCGCCAGCATAACGTTGCCGCGCTCAAAAAGGTCGATTAACCTTCCCGGAGTCGCCACCAGAACATCTACGCTGCCGTTCAGAACTCGAATCTGTTCCAGTATGTTGTCGCCTCCTATAAGAAGAGCCAGAGACAATTTGTGATTCTTGCCGTACAGCATGAAATTCTCAGCCACCTGAGCAGCCAGCTCTCTGGTCGGCTCTAGAATCAAAGATCTGGGCATACGCGCCTTAGCCCTTCTCGTCTTGAGAATATCAAGGAGCGGCAGCACAAAACTGGCGGTTTTGCCTGTACCTGTTCTGGCGCAGCCCAAAACATCTCTGCCCTCTAAAACGCAAGGTATCGCCTCTTCCTGTATTTTAGTAGGCACAACATGCCCGGCATTCTCCAGCGCAGCCAAAGTCTCCTTACTAAGTCCTAAATCCGAAAAACTCCTCATTTTCCATTTTCCATTTCCCATTTTTTAAACTATAGTATAAGTTCTAACTTCTTAAGTAAACATTGAAATTATCAAAAAGCACCAAAAATGGACACAAAAATCTCATATCCTATCAAGTTTTGGCTGGTCTTACTGGCCTGTATAATTGCGCTGTACTGGGTTTTCAGCCCTGTTATGTTCCCTTTTGCAGCCGGCATAACCATTGCTTATTTTCTGGAGCCTATTGTTTCCTCTCTTGAGAAAAAGAGTATACCCAGATGGATAGGTACATTAATCACGCTGTCCGGATTTCTGTTTTTGCTGGTTTTCATTATCCTTCTCATTCTGCCTATGATTTTTGCTCAGATAACCTCTCTTGTCACAGCTATGCCGGACTACGTGGAAAAAGCCAGAGAACATCTTATTCCATGGGCAAAGCACTGGATAAGTGAAATATCGCCCAACTACTCTCAGCACATAGAAACCGCCAAGTCTCAGACAACGGAAAATGTTGCATCTTTGTTAGGTTCTGCGCTAAAAAGAATCATTTCCGGAGGCATGTCTCTTATAAATATTGTTACTCTGTTTATATTGACGCCTGTTATTGCTTTTTACGTTTTAAAGGACTGGGACAAGATGACCGGCATTATAGACAATTTAATTCCTAGAAAATCGTACGCTGTCATCAAAGAGCAGCTTGGCGAGATAAATAAAACTCTGTCCGGCTTCATCAGAGGTCAGGCTCTTGTGTGCTTATGCTTAGGCATATTTTATGCCGTAGGGCTTAGGCTCAACGGTCTGGAATACGGGGCTACCGTAGGACTGGTATCCGGACTGCTTACTATCATACCGTATGTCGGCACTGTATTCGGCTTTGCCGTGAGTACTATTTTGGCATTGGTGCAATTCGAGGGAGACCTGATTCGCACAGGGCTGGTTATACTGGTCTTTGTTATCGGTCAGGGGCTTGAAGGCTATATTCTTACTCCCAGACTGGTAGGCGACAGAGTCGGGCTTCACCCTGTATGGATTCTGTTTGCGATTATAGCAGGCATAAGTCTTCTGGGCTTTACCGGAGCATTAATCGCAGTGCCTGTTGCGGCAGTAATCGGAGTGCTGGTGCGTTTTGCTGTAAAAATGTACAAATCCAGCAATACGTATAAAAAGCTCGTGTAGCCTAGGGTCAGGACCTATGCTGGATAAAGAAAAAAAGAAACAGATTCCTCTGGAGCTGCCGTTTACGGACGCAATGGAAACGGACAACTTTCTGATGACCGAGTGCAACCAAGAGGCAGTCCAATGGATACAAAAGTGGTCTGAGTGGGAGCACACGGGACTGGTCATCATAGGTTCGCCCGGAAGCGGAAAAACTCACTTGACAAAGCTGTGGCTAGAGCTTTCCAAAGGCAAAAAACTGACGAAATTAGAGCTTTTGGAAAAATCATCTATGGAAATAACAAAGGACAGCCCGCACATAGCCATAGACGATGCGGATATAATAGCAAACGATATTAAGGCGGAAGAAAAACTGTTTCATCTTTTTAATTACCTGAAAGAAAAGCAGGGTTCTTTACTATTGACGTTCAAACAAGAGATACCTATGATTCGGTTCCGGCTTCCGGATTTAAGTTCTAGGCTGCTGACGCTGCCTGTAGCAAGGCTGGGATATCCGGACGATGTTCTATTGGAAGCACTTATAATAAAACAGTTTCACGATAGGCAGATTTCTTTAGATGAAGGAGTGCTTTCATATTTAATTACACACGCTCCAAGGGATGCGGCCAGTGTGAGGAGTCTTATAGACAAGCTTGACACAGAATCATTGACAGAGCAGAAAAAGATTTCCATAAAGCTGGCTAAAAGAGTGCTTACAGAGTTTTAATGAAGAAGGAAGAGTTGTATGGAAGAGATAGGAATAATATATAAGGGACTGCTTATCGGTTTTTTAATAGCGGCACCCGTAGGACCTGTAGGGCTGTTGTGCATAAGGCGGACTATACAGAACGGAATAGTTACGGGGTTGGCTACGGGGCTTGGAGCAGCGATTGCAGACGGTTTATTCGGAGCTATTGCCGTACTTGGCGTTACGGCAGTACTGGCATTTATAACGGATTACTCTGCGACTATAAGAATACTGGGCGGGCTCATCATAGCTTTTGCAGCATGGCATACATGGTTTGATAAGCCCAAGCAAGTTGCTGAACCTAAAAGAGTATTTCAGAGACTTATAAGTTTCGCCAAAAAGCACGCACATATAAAAGAGACTGTTACGGCAAAAGGATTGCTGAGTGCCATGACCAGTTCTTTGGCTATAACATTGACAAACCCGTTAACCTTATTTGGCACGCTGGCAGTTGTAGGAACTGTAGGAAGCGTTTCCAAAACAATAGACGAAGGCATAATGATAGTCGGCATTTTTGTAGGATCGGCATTGTGGTGGATGTTTTTATCCGTATCTGTGGGGTTGTTCAGGCACCTGTTCACAGAAGACAGGATAATTATCCTTAACCGTTTCACAGCAGTATTTTTATGGTTAATAGCGTTGTGGGCTTTAATTTCCGGTATTAGAGATTCTTTGTATTAAAAAACTCTACCTGAAAATATTTTTATCGATTATTATTATAGAATAATTATTTAATATATTTAAGAGAAATTATTATGACACAATATACTGCTATGGTGCCTTGTGACGCTATTTTTGACGCAAGACTGCTTATCTTGGAAGTAAAACCGCATAATCCAAAAGCTGCTGCCAATATTCTGGACTCTTTGTATGCGTTACAGCTTGCCGATAGGACTGTAGAAAATTGCGAGAATGTATTTTATTATTTAAAAACGAACAGAGTCTTGAGCAACTCTGAACATGGCAGCCTTGATTACGAAACTGCAAATCCAAATGAAATAAAGCCGTATAGTATAAAATTATTACATGATTCCTCTGCTCTTTTGAGCAATTTAATATACAACATCAAAATACAAGAGAAGTTTGATTGGCATCATTATGATACAAGCCGTCTGATTTTGGGCAAAAGAGCCGGCGAAGTTTCGATACTCGCAGAGAATTCGCTGGAAGAGCATTCCAAAGAGCTGTTTAGCGAGTCCTTCTTTACAGATGAACCCGATAACGTTTTAGTACGAAAAACAAAGAACTACCTTGACAGTATAATGAATTGGGCAAACGGAGAGGAAATATTTAATAAATATTCAACTCTGCTTGAAATGAGAGAGGCTCAATTACCCGGAAAAGTTATTAAGCCTTGTTATGATACGTATGTACCTTAATTAGAAATTAAAAGTGTGGAGTTAGAGATTATAAAACTCCACACTTTTAATTTCTAACTCCTAATTGTCCCATACCTTCTCTCTCTCTGCGAAAACTCCTCCAGTGCCTCGAGAAGATTCTCTTCCTTAAAATCAGGCCATAGAACTTCAGAGAATATGTATTCCGAATATGCGGACTGCCACAAAAGAAAATTAGACAGCCGCTGTTCTCCGCTGGTCCTTATAATAAAGTCCGGATCAGGCATATTCACAGTGTCTAAAAAATTGCAAAACATTTTGTCGTCTATAGCATCAGCACTAATCTCTCCGGTCTTCACAAGAGACGCTATCTTTTTTGCGGCAGCTGCTATCTCTTGCCTGCCTCCGTAATTTATCGCCAGAACCAGCGTCAGTGCCTTGTTCTCCATAGTTGTTTTTTCTGCGTTTTCTATCAGTTCCACTATGTCCGGAGATAAGCGGGTTCTGTCGCCTATCACTGCCAGCCTTATGTTCTCTTTCATCAGCATTATTGTTTCGTGCTTCAGATAGCTCCGCAGCAAATTCATCAGCTCTTCTATTTCCTCTGCTGACCGCCGCCAGTTCTCGGAAGAAAAACTGTACAAAGTTAAGTACTCGATTCCATGTTTTTTTGCAGCCTCTACAGTCCGCCGCACTGCTGTAGCCCCGGCTCTGTGTCCCATAGACCGCGGCAGTCCCTTAGCTCTTGCCCACCGTCCGTTCCCGTCCATGATGATGCCAATATGCCGAACGTTTTTCTTTTCAACTCCACACTCCACACTCCACACTCCACACTCCACATTAAACTTTAATAATCTCTTTTTCCTTCGCAGAAAACATCTCTTCAATCTTGCCTATGAACTCATCGGTTACTTTTTGCACCTTGTCATTTGAACTCTTGGTTTCGTCTTCCGGCAGTTTCGCTTTCTTTATCCCGTCCAGCGCGTCCCGCCTGACGTTTCTTACTGCTACTTTCGCCTGTTCAGTATACTTGCCTGCTATCTTCACCAGCTCCTGCCTGCGTTCTTGGCTTAGTTCCGGCATAGGTATTCTAATCAGATTCCCGTCCGGCTGAGGGTTGAGTCCCAAACCGGAATCCCGTATAGCCTTCTCTACAGCCTTTATCAGTCCTGCGTCCCACACCTGCACGGTAAGCAGTCTGGGCTCCGGCGTATTTATGCTGCCGGCCTGATTAATCGGAACCATAGAGCCGTACGCCTCTACCTTTACAGAGTCCAGCAAAGAGACTGAAGCCCGCCCTGTACGCAGACCGGTAAACTCTTTACGCAAAGCCTCTAATGCTCCGTCCATTTTATGTCTTACTGTTTCCAAGTCCATTTTCCGCCTCCTTAGGGTCAGACCTAATCAACTATGGTATAAGTTCCTTTTCCTTGAATAACATCTGCGAACGCTCCGTTATTAAATATGGAAAACACTAAAATAGGAATGCTGCTCTGCCTTGCCAAAGATATGGCAGACGCGTCCATTACTTGTAAATCCATAGATAACACATCATGATAACTTAAGCGGTCATATCTTTTTGCGTCTTTGTCTTTGTTGGGATCCGCGCTGTACACTCCGTCAACTTTAGTCGCCTTTAAAATAGCATGACATTGCATCTCGGACGCTCTTAGTGCTGCTGCGGTATCCGTAGTGAAAAACGGATTCCCTGTTCCCGCTGTAAAAATCACTACTCTGTTTTTCTTCATATGGCTTATTGCGCGCCTTCTTATATACGGCTCGCATATAGAGGCCATGGGTATTGCGGATTGTACTCTTGTTTGAACTCCTATGTCCTCCAGCGCATTCTGCATTGCCAGCGCATTCATTACTGTTGCCAGCATTCCCATATAATCGGCAGTTGCTCTGTCCATACCTTTTGCTGAGGCAGAAACTCCTCTGAAAATATTTCCGCCTCCTATTACGAGGCAAAGCTCTACACCCATATCCGCTACGCTTTTTATTTCTTGAGCTAGGCGGGAAACTATTTCAGGTTCCAGCCCGTACTCCCCTGCTCCCATCAGAGCTTCCCCTGATATCTTCAGCATCACTCTTTTGTATCGTATATTTTCTTGATTCATCTTATTTTCTTTCTTATTCCAAACTCCATACTTTCTTATACACTCATTTTATTCTTTTAGACAACAAAAAAGCCGACTGTCCTAAACAATCGGCTTTTCCTTAATTCCTCATTCCTAACTCCTAACTCTACTGCGCCATCTTCGCCACTTCCGCAGCAAAATCATCTTGAGTCTTCTCTATGCCTTCGCCCAGCTGATAGCGCACAAAACCCGTAATCTTTATTGGCGTTCCTAAAGTCTTGCCTGCCGCTGCTATTACGTCAGAGATTTTTGTCTTTCCGTCCACTACGTAAACCTGTTCCATAAGAACTACTTCCTCGTAGTACTTGCGTACCCTGCCTTCTACCATTTTGCCGATAATTTCTTCGGGCTTTCCGGAGGCTCTTGCCTGATCCGCAAAAATATTGCGCTCTCTGTCCAGAGCCTTGGAATCTACATCGGCCACGTTCAGAGCATCAGGTCTGGCAGCGGCAATATGCATGGCTATCTGCTTGCCGAGTGCCGTAAGTTTGTCAGTATCCGCATCAGACTCGAGTCCGACAAGCACTCCTATCTTTCCTAAGTTAGGAGCCAATGCTCCGTGCATGTAAGTTGCGATGACTCCCTTAGACACCGACAAAGAAGCGGCGCGCCTTACGGACATGTTCTCGCCTATAGTCGCCACTAAATTAGTAATAGCCTCTTCCGTAGTTTGTTTAAGAGCTTCTGTGCTGCTTCCGGACAACGCTGTTTGCGCAGCATTTCTGCAAAATTCCTGAAACTTATCGTTCCTTGCAACAAAGTCGGTCTCTGCATTGATTTCTACTACGGCAGCCTTTTTAGCGTCCGCAGCAATAGCAATAAGTCCTTCTGCAGCAACTCTTCCGGCCTTTTTCGCCGCAGCGGAAAGCCCTTTCTTTCTCAGCCAGTCTATTGCGGCTTCCATATCGCCTCCCGCTTCTACGAGAGCCTTTTTGCAGTCCATCATTCCTGCGCCGGTTTTGTCGCGCAGTTCTTTTACCATATTTGCATTTATTTCAGTCATGATTATACCTCTTATATTACTTATTATTCTCTATATCGGACAAGTCGGCTCCTTCCGCTACTGTAGTCATAGAAGCGGGAACAACTTCCTGCTCGCCTATGTCTTTCTTGGAGTGTCCCATTTCAGCTTCTATGCCGTCTAAAATAGCCAGAGAAACTAATTCGCAGTACAGGCTGATAGCTCTGGAAGCATCGTCATTGCCCGGAACCGGATATGTTATATTGGCGGGATCGGAATTGCTGTCCATTATAGCCACTACGGGAATCCTGAGCTTGGCAGCTTCCGCTATGGCAAGGCTTTCCTTCACAGTGTCTATTACGAAAATGATATTAGGCAAGCCGCCCATATCCTTAATGCCGCTCAGAGCCTTATCAAGAGTATCTCTTTCACGGGTCAGTTTTAACAGCTCTTTTTTAGTCAGTCTATTGGACTGAGCTTCTAAACGGTCGTTAATCTCTTTCAAACGCTTTATGGATTGAGAGATAGTTTTCCAGTTAGTCATCATGCCGCCCAGCCAGCGGTGATTTACATAGTACTGACCGCAGCGTTTGGCAGCATCTGCGATTTTATCCTGAGCCTGTCTTTTAGTGCCGACAAACAGAATGCGTCCGCCGTTTGCAGCAGCATCGCGGAGAGCTTGGAGTGCACGCTGCAAAAGAGGCACGGTTTGTTCGAGGTCAATGATATGAACGCCGTTGCGCACACCGAACAAATACGGCTGCATCTTAGGGTTCCACCTGCGGGTATCGTGTCCGAAATGAACGCCTGCTTCAAAAAGCTGGCGCAAAGAAACAGTAGGCATAGCCATGATAATATCCTTTCCAGTTATTCCGCCGCACAGCCCTTGAGTTCATAAACCGAACACCGGAAACAGCCGTGCGTGAGTTATAAGTTTAAATTGGGGCGGATTTTACTGCTTTTTAGCGAAAAATCAAGCATTTTATTCCAAATTTCCCTAGTTTTTGCAAAATTCCCTTGCTATATATGTATCCGGCATAATTGCTGTAAAAGGAAACTTTATGACTAACGATATAGCGGAACAGGCAATAGAGATACTGGAAAAGCTGGTGAGCTTTGACACTACCTCCGATAAGCCTAATTTAGCCTGCATAAATTATATAGAGCGGTACCTTGAAAAACACGGCGTACAAAGCAGCATAGTTTATGAGGACGAAACGCACGCCAACCTGTTTGCGACTGTGGGCTCGGACGAGATGTATCCTAAGTCTCAAAGCGGGATAATGTTTGCGGGGCATACGGATTGTGTTCCTGTAAGCAATCAGAAGTGGACTAGTAATCCTTACGAACTGACTAAAAGAGACGGGAAACTGTACGGCAAAGGTGCGGCAGATATGAAAGGCTTCATAGCCTGCGTATTGGCTATGGTGCCGCATTTTCTGAATGCAGAAGATAGGACAGAAAAGTTTTTCCACGTAGCTTTTACCAGCAGTGAAGAAAGTACTATGTACGGAGCTGAGGCCTTGGTGAACGATTTAATAGCTAAGAATTTTAAGCCTAGATGGACGCTGGTTGGAGAGCCTACTGGTTTTATTGCAATTACTCAGCATAGAGGAGTCTCTGTTTTTGAGACTGTAGTTACTGGAGTGGCTGCTCATTCCAGTATGCCTAATTCAGGAGCGAACGCAATAGAAGTTATGAACAAGGTGACAAATATAATTTTGTCTGTAGCTAAACAAAGAGCAGAAAATCCCTATAAAAATTCACAATTTAAGTTACCATATACTATCTTGAATCTTGGAATTATTGAGGGGGGCGCAGCTCCGAACATCATAGCTGATAAATGCAGGCTGGTTTGGGAGATAAGACCTCATCCGGGAGATAGTGATGAAGATTTTCTTAAAGAAGTAAAGGCTTTGATTGATAGAGATATTTTGCCTGACAACGAGGCTAAAATAGAAACGAAACAGATTGAAAAAGCAATGCCGTTTACGGGAAATACTGTTAATAAAGCCTTAGAGGCTCTAAGGAAGGTAAAAAAGGATTTACTGGAAAAAACAGCCGATGCTGGCACTGAAGCTGGTATTTACCAAAAATTAGGTGAAGGTGTGGTAGTGTGTGGACCAGGTTGTGTTTTGAATGCGCACATGGCTGATGAGTTCATGGAAGAACCTCAGATGCGTGAGTTTGTAAGTATGTTAAAGAAAATGTTAATTTGTAATGATTTAGGGTAGAGTATAAAATAAATAAACAACGGAGAGATTTCATGGCAACAATTACAGTACCACCGAATTACAAGCCGACAGTGAAAGAGCAATACATGAATCCTGTCATGCTGGAGTATTTCAGAGACAAGCTGATAAAGTGGAAAGCTGAGATATTGAAGGAGTCGAACGTGACTCTGCGCGACTTACAGGACGATGGCGGTATGCAGGAGCCGGATATTACGGACAGAGCGTCTGCGGAAACAGAAGTTGCCTTAGAAATGAGGACCAGAGACCGCCAGCGCAAGTTAATACGAAAGATTGACGAGGCTCTGGAGCGTATAGACAGAAACGACTACGGGTATTGCGAGGAAACCGGCGAGCCTATAGGCGTGAACAGGCTTGAGGCAAGACCGATTGCGACTCTGTCCATAGAGGCTCAGGAAAGGCACGAACGCAAAGAGCGTACTCAGCGCGATGAAAGGGAATGAGGAGGAAATGAAAATGGGAGGAGGAAACATGTTTAAAAACAAATTTTTCATAGCTGTTGTATCCGCAGCACTTATCGGGTCCGCAGCATTGTGGAGTTTTTCCAGAACTAATGCCAATGCGGCGGTTTCGGTCGGAGCAATGCCTGCGCTGTACGGCATAAGGGCTATCATTATGAACCCAGCGGCGTTTGACGGCGCAAATGACGGGCGCGCATGTGATGTTTCCGCAAAGGCAGTGCATGAAAGATTCTTAGAGATATTCAGAAATGCCGGATTACCATTAATAACGGATATGAATCATTGGCAGAGAGGAACTCATCTGGCGACTCTGTACTTTAATATTACGCTGATTACGAATCAGGACGCTAATATGGAGTGTTTTACGCTGATTAGCGCGTCTGCTAAGAACAGAGCTACTTTGGCAGTACCGCCTGTTCCTCAGCCGAGAGATGTTCAGCTGCTGTACTGGGACAGCACAAGAAAGATATTTACTATTCAGCCTATACACGGGTCTAAGGTTTTTGAGGCCATAGACAAAATGGCGAATAATTTTGTAGAAAACTTCAAAGAAGCTAATAAATAGTGAATGACAGCAGCGTTATAAGGCTTTGCATTAAAAACGAACAGAGCGGACTGCGGGCGGACAAGGCTCTTGCAGTACTGTGTCTGGAATTATACGAACAAAGCAAAGACGAAGCGGTTTCGCTATCGAGAAGCCGCATACAGGCTTTAATGGAAGCCGGCTGCATAGAGTGTAACGGAGAAAAATTAAAAGACTCAAGCCGCGCTGCAAAAGAAGGCGAAGAGTACAAAATAACTCTTCCGCCGGCAGAGAAAGCAGCGCCCGAGCCTGAAAACATACCTCTTGATATAATCTATGAAGACGAGTACGTGATAGTGCTGAACAAGCCCATAGGAATGGTGGTGCACCCGGGTGCCGGCAATAAAGGAGGGACGCTGGTTAATGCGCTTTTGGCACATTGCGGGGAGGACTTATCCGGCATTGGAGGCGAGATTAGACCCGGCATAGTTCACAGACTGGATAAAGACACCAGCGGACTTATGATCATAGCAAAGAATGACTTTGCGCACAGAAAACTTGCTGAGCAGTTTGAGAATAGAAGTTTAAGCAGAACATACTGGGCAGTGGTGTGGGGAGTGCCTGAATTGAGAGCCGGAGAGATAGAATTATCAGTAGGCAGGAGTGCTCGTGACAGAAAAAAGATAGCAATAAGATCTGACGGAAAAAGAGCAGTAACTAGGTACAGAGTTCTGGAAGATTTCGGGGTCGCTTCTTTAATAGAGTGCAAACTGCTTACCGGACGCACTCATCAGATAAGAGTACACATGGCGCACAAAGGACACCCGATAGTGGGGGATACAGTGTACGGAGGACGAACTGCCAGAAAAGGCGAAGAGCTTCTTACAAAATTTCCCAGACAAGCCCTACATGCAATAAAGCTTGAGTTCCTGCACCCTAAAGACGGAAAAATGAAAAGATTTAAAACAGTGGTTCCAAAAGACATGGAAAAGCTTCTTGTTAAATTGAAAAGTGGAAAGTGAAAAGTGGAATTAGGAATTTGTTAGTAAAGCTAAACTACGCTAAACTAGCGAAAGTGATTCTTGCAGCAGCGAAAGGGAATATTTTGTCAGCCCCTAACTCCACACTCCACTCTCAACACTCCACACTTGGTTTTGGAGTTGCTCCCGTTCTCTACCTCCTTGCACTGATAGGAATAGCATCTGCAGTGCTGTATAATAACTATATCCAGAGTCTAAGAGGCAACATAACGCTGACCCAGTCTCTGGGAGTAACCAGCGATCTGGACGCAGCGGACAAAACAATGGCATCGCTTAGTGTGATAGACGCAAGCGGCACAGGAGTATGTCCTCCGGGGCTTGAAGCGGATGTTAATTGCACGAACGCGGTAAAAGGGCTGCAAGCAATACCGGTTCAAGATGACAGAGTCCCGAATCTCCCTCCAGACTACAGAGGAAGCATAATTGAATTTATGACTGAAAACAACGGAGAGGTTCAGGTAGGAATCTTCGGAAACGATATAGGGATAAAGCAGCTAGACCCGTGGGGAAGGTATTACATCGTATGCCGCTGGCATGGAAAAATATCCGGAACCGAAAAAGAAAAAATAGCATATCAGATAATATCTGCCGGAATGAACGGATTCATAGAAACTAGGTGCGGAGAGCCTGCTCAGGAAGATGATTACAGCATAATAAGAGACAGCGCGCAGGTTACTCAAAGGTCGGCAATCTGGCAGGCAACCGGAGGACTTATCCGGGACGAAGCCGGAGAGTTTGTAAGAGACGCGGAGGCGGAAGGAAGAACTCTGTCATTCGCAGGAAGCGGCGTGAAAGTAGATTCTCAAGGAAACCTTTGGGTACCCGGTGATTTAATAGTAAAAGGAAACACGGTATCCTATGCCGAAGAAAACGCCATAAGGTCTAAAACAATAGAAACCGAAACACTGGAAGTAGCGGGAGGCATAAAAGCCGGAAGTATAGATGCCAGAGACGGCACCTTTACAGAGGACGTTACGATAGGCGGGACACTGACCGGCAATGAAGGAATCTTCCAAAGAATAAGAAGCGACAGAATAGAAACAGATGAGATACGGGGCGGCAGAGGTTATTTTACAGGCGATGTGAAAGTAGACGGTAACATCGAGGGAAATAACATAACAGCCGGCGATGGAAGCTTTGCAGGAGAAGTAACGGCAAACAACATAACCTCGGGATACATAAGAGGCACAAGAATAGAGGGAACAGACGGGGATTTCGGTTTGCTTACTGCGAACGAGATAAGAGCAAACAAAGGATACATCGGAAGACTGGAAAGCACTGAAATACTCACAACCAATATAACGTCTAATACCGGACAGATAACAACGCTTACGCTTGATAACCTGACGGTAACCGGAAACATAATAGGAGGAAACGTAGATTTAACCGGCGGCAGCGGCGGAATATCGGGAATACTGCCTATAGCCTACGGAGGCACAAGTGCAAACACAGCGGAAGGCGCACTGGATAATTTATTCAGCGCAACGGGGACGGGAACAGCATTAAATATCGAACGCGGCGGAACAGGAGGAACAACAGCAGCAGAAGCACTGAACAATCTGTTCGGAGGCGATACCGGAGCAGGAGTAAGCATAAGAAGCGACCGCCTGCCGATAATACACAGCAACATAGCGGCACCATCGGTGCTTATAGGCAGCAGATACAACATGTTCAGCATAGACCAGTACGGAAGAATAACCGGCTACGAGTATCAGGATATAATAACGGACAGAATAGAGGTTGAAGGCGGCGGCGCAGTAATAGTAGATGAAACCGGAATCACCTTCAAAATAGGAAATACAGTAAAAGGAAGATGGACAGCTAAAGGGTTAAAAATAGGAATACCATGAAAAACTCCACTCTCAACTCTCCACTCTTAATTTCTGCATTTTTATTTCTCCTAGCCTCTCCCGCTATAGCAGGCAACACTGCCAGAGCAGTACTGGACGCAGGGCATGAAAAAGGCGCAATGATATTTCCAAGCGGCACAACAACAAACAGACCTGAAAATCCGATAAAAGGAATGATAAGATATAATACCGAACTGAATATGTTTGAGGGCTACACTGAAAGAGGCTGGGTTGGAATAGGAACGCTGACACCTACACCCGGAAAAGTAACAGGCAAATGCGGAAGCACAGACGGCACAATAGTAGCAAAAGAACCTACAGCGAATTTATGCAATGAAGGAACATTGAGTATCGTGACTCCCGACAGAGGAGCGTACATGTGGAGCTGTTTAGGCAGCGGCGGCGGCGAACATGCAGTATGTCTTGCGCTAAGGCAAGAAAACGGAACGTGCGGGATAACTCAAACAAACAATCAGGCAATTAATATGTCAGTCCTGACAGGAGAGGATTTGTGCAGTGAAGGAAGACTTACCGCTGCCGGAGTTTCTGATAACCCGACAAATTGGACATGGACATGCAGAGGAACTAATGGGGGGACTAGTACAGATTGTTCTCTTTCTAAGGCGATAAACGGTACTTGCGGTGCTGCTAATGGCGTTGTAACTACAACTGCACCCACAACTACTCGTTGTTCAACTGGGACGGCAACTGCAGTAACAACTAATGCTACGACTTTTACGTGGTCATGCAACGGACAGTATGGCGGAACGAATAGAAATTGTTCGGCT
>WRDR01000015.1 GCA_009779745.1 Alphaproteobacteria bacterium | reverse complement strand
GGTTCTTCTGGACGCAAACACTTGGAAGTGGGGCTGTGAAGGAATAAACGGCGGAACTTCCGTTTACACCTGCTCCGCACCCACAGCCCCTCCCGTAAACGGAGCGTGCGGGAGTGCGAATGGCAGCGGATTTCCTATTGCCTCGCCTCCGTCCGGCGCAGTTCTTTGTACCACCGGAACAGCGTCCGCAGTAACAAGTCCGGGCGGCTGGTTTAGCTGGACATGTGAAGGCACACACGGCGGCACAACAGCCACATGCTCCGCTGCAGGAGCATCGACTATGATTATCCCGGGTGCCAATCTCACCGGTATAATAGTACATAATAACAAATTATATATTGTCAATGACGGCAAAGGTTTGTTATATGTTGTTGATACAACTAATAATGAGGTATCAAGTATAGAGTTGGATTCTACTCATTTCTACCGTGGCAGATATGCTATAGTGGAACATAATAATAAATTGTATATGCCGCGTGCTTGGGCAGGTCCTACAAATTTGAATTTCTTAGATGTAGTAGATTTATCTGTTGATCCTCCTGCCGTATCAATTATAGATTCAGGAAACCAAGGCGCAATAGCCATAGCAGCACATAACAATAAATTATATATACCCGATGAAGGGTGGAGGGAAGGATTAGCAGTGGTAGATGTGTCTGTTAATCCTCCTGCCGTATCAACTATAGATTTTGATAATAGAGAAGGTAATATATGGAGCGCCATAGTACATAATGATAAATTATATCTACCGCAAGCGTGGGAGAATTCCTTACTTGTATTAGATTTATCTGTTAATCCTCCTGCTGAATCAACTATAGAGATAAGCGGCAACTATGATATAAGCACAGCAGCAGCAGTATATAATAATAAATTATATATTACCAATTATTCTGGCATATGTGTGGTAGATTTGTCCACTGTTCCGCCGTCAGTATTAGAACCTATAGATTTAGGTGTTAGATTTATGCTCTATGGTGCAATAGTACCGTATAATAATAAATTATATATTGCCAGATACATTAACACAAATAATCCATTAAGTGTAGTGGATTTATCTGCTAATCCTCCTGTTGTATCAACTATGACGGATTTAGGCATTGAATCTGTTTACTCCATGGCAGCATATAATAATAAATTATATATTACCAGTTGGTTCGACGAATTGTATGTCATAACCCTCCCGCCTGCGCCCTAGCAGGCTTCCTTCTTCGCTTCCACCTTCGCCAAGGCTACGGTGGACAAGAAAGCTTCGAAGGACAAGCCGGAGGACTTACGCCCTCCTGCTGAGTAAGTAAACCAAGAAATGCTGGTAATTTTTGAATTTCCTGCGTATAGTAATAATATCGCAAAAAGGAAATAGACCATGCTTATAAACACGAAAGAATATATGGCTGTTGTTGATGGTGTGAAACAGCAGATAATGCTGACTCAGCAGCGAATTATCAACGGCGCAAACCGAGAGTTGGCGGCTTTGTATTGGAATGTTGGGAAGATAATCAACGAACGCAAAACTTGAGGTGATAAATTTATAGAAAATCTCGCACATGATATCCGTTCGTCATTCCCTTCTCAGCGTGGTTTTTCTGTGCGAAATCTTAAATATATGGCAAAATTTGCAAGCATTTACAATGATTTGGAAATTGTGCAGCAGGTGCTGCACAATTTGCCGTGGCGGCACAATATAACGCTTATGGATAAATTAACTGCCGACTGCGGAAGATATAGAGTCTCGCCTAAACCTATCAGAGATTTCTTATAAACTGGAAGACAATTCCTAATCCCGCATTCCTCATTCTACCAAAACTCGTAAATCAAAATCACAATCACGATAAAGCCGACTGTAACCCACCCTGCAATGTCTATGTACTTTTTCAGGACGTGCTCCATTTTCCTGCCTCCGTAAGACATCAGCGCAGCTACTATAAAGAACCGTGATCCTCTGCTCAGGATAGACGCAAGGAAAAATGGCCAAAATGCCATTCTCATAGCTCCGGCGGCTATGGTGAAAATCTTATAAGGTATAGGAGTAAAAAATCCTGAAAGAAAAACCGCCCAAAAACCCCAGTTCTCAAACCAAACCGTTGCCGCTTGAAATGAGTCCCAATAGCTTGTGGTCATGAGCCAGTCCTCTATAAGAGAGAACGCAAAAAAGCCTATGAGATAGCCCAGAATCCCGCCCAAAATCGAGGCTAATGTCGTAATAAACGCCAGCCTCATCGCTTTCCTAGGCTTAGCCATACACATAGGAGCCAGCATAACGTCAGGCGGAATAACAAAAAATGAGGATTCAGCAAAACTCAGAGCAAACAGGTACCACGGAGCCTTGGGGTGCTTCGAGTAGTGCATTATCCGCTCATACATGGGTGAGAAAATTTTCATTGTTTTGTGTTTATTATAAAGAGAGTAAAATTAAAAGACTGACATTAAAGGAATCGTAGTTCCTGTTGCTCTTTAGCATTAGGAGATTCTGTGTTGTTTTATCGCTGGTTACTGTCATAATGACTCTCTGAAAATATCTATAATATACTTAACCTATCACACAATTAGCTCCTTTCAAAGAAATAATCTCATTTATGATTAAAATCTGGTCCCGACACCTCTTTTTTAGTTGCATTAAGTCTTGTATTGCTTTAAGTCCTGTAAATTTGTAACTGCCCTTACATAGGAGGTGATTATTGTGGAACAGAAAATGAAATTATTTGGTTTTAACAATCTGACCAAATCTTTGAGTTTTAACATTTATGACGTATCTTATGCTCGCAGTGAACGCGAACAAAAAGATTATATCGCTTACATCGATGAAGAGTATAATTCCGAACGTCTTACTGGCATTCTCTTCAAAGTCGTAGAGATGATAGGAGCTACTGTTCTTAGCGTGTCTAAACAGGACTATGACCCGCAGGGCTCTTCGGTTACTTTGTTGATATCGGAGGAGGGCTTGCGCCGCAAAAAAGAGGCTGTCGTATCTCACCTCGACAAAAGCCACGTTACCGTGCATACGTATCCGGAATATCACCCAACCACTTCTATTGCCACTTTCCGCGTAGACATTGACGTATCAACCTGCGGCGAGATTACTCCGCTTAGTACTCTTGATTTTCTCATCGGCAGTTTTGATTCCGACATTATTACTATGGACTATAAGGTACGCGGCTTCACCAGAACCGATGGCGGCGATAAGCTTTTCATAGACCACGACATCACTTCTATTCAAGACTATATCGCTGCTTCTACGCTGCTTGAATATGATGCCGTAGATGTCAACGTCTATCAGTCAAACATTTTTCATACTAAAATGCTGGTTAAAGAGCTCGTCTTGAAAAACTATCTTTTCAACACTGACGTGTACGAACTTCCTCCTAAGCTCAGGCTCCAGATTACTGAAAACCTTAGAAGAGAAATGATAGAGATTTTCAGCGGCACTAACGTATACCACAAAGAATAAGCTATGGACCAGCAAAGAGCCCCAATATATGAAGCTCTTGTTCGTTTTAAAAACGTGAGAGTAGTTCCTTTTGATGTGCCCGGACATAAGCAGGGCAAGGAAACGCCGGAGCTGACTGCTTTTTTGGGCGAGCAGTGTATGAAGGTAGATGCCAATTCTATGAAGCAGCTGGATTTTCTTAGTCACCCGGTTTCTGTGATAAAAGAGGCGGAAGAGCTGGCTGCCGAGGCTTTCGGCGCACATCACGCTTTCTTTATAGTAAACGGCACGACTCAAGCTGTGCAGGCTATGATTATGACTGCGGCGAAAAGAGGCGATAAAATTATTATGCCTCGCAACGTCCACAAAAGCGTTATAAATGCGCTTATTATTATCGGCGCTGTTCCTGTCTACGTGAATCCCAGCATCAGCAGCGAGCTTGGAATTCCTCTTGGAATGGCACTGGCAGACGTAGAAAAAGCAATCATTCAAAATCCTGATGCCAAAGCTGTTTTTGTGAATAACCCTACGTATTACGGCATATGTCCGCAGCTTAAAGCTATTACGGATTTGGCGCATAAGCACAATATGCTGACGCTCGTTGACGAGGCTCACGGAACTCATTTTTATTTCGGAAAAAACTTGCCTGTGTCCGCTATGGCTGCGGGAGCAGATATGGCTGCTGTCAGTATGCACAAGTCCGGCGGATCTCTCACTCAAAGCTCTTTTCTGCTTCTGGGTAAAAAGATGAACGTTGGCTACACAAGGCAGATTATAAGCCTCACTCAAACAACCAGCGCATCATATTTGCTTTTGGTAAGTCTGGATTTGGCGCGCAAAAATATGGCTCTGAACGGCAGAGAAATATTCTCAAGAGTATGCGAGTTGTCTCAGTATGCCAGAGACGAAGTGAACAAAATCGGCGATTACTATGCATTCGGGCGTGAGATTATAAACGGAGATTCAATTTATGATTTTGATGTGACCAAGCTGTTTGTGAATACTTTGAAGATTGGCTTAACCGGTTTTAAGGTCTACGACATTTTAATGGACGAATACAACATACATATAGAATTCGGCGATGCTGCCAATTTGATTGCGTTTATATCTGTGGGCGACCGCAAACAGGATTTGGAAAGACTGCTTAGTTCATTTGCGGAAATCCGCCGCCGCTATAAAAAGGACAAAACTGTGTATGAGCGGGAGATTGCGCAAGATTATATTCAGCCGGAGCTGGCAGTAATTCCGCAGGAGGCTTTTTACGGCAATAAAAAATCTATTTTGTTAAAGGATTCTGCGGGGCATATTTGTTGTGAGTCTGTGATAAGCTATCCGCCGGGGATTCCTATTTTAGCTCCGGGTGAGAAGATTACTAAGGACATTGTGGATTTCATCGAGTACGCAAAAGAACGCGGTTATCTTTTAATCGGCGCAGAAGACAAGAGTTTTGAACGCATAAACGTTTTGGAGGGCAAATAAATGCAGTTATGGTATTCAGAAGAACAAACTCCTCATGTAGAGTTTTCTATTAAAATAGACAAGCAATTATACAGCGGAAAAAGCGAGTTTCAGCGTATTGATGTTTTTGACTCTCAGGAGTTCGGACGGTTTTTAACTCTGGACGGATTTATGCAGCTTACTGAAAAAGACGAGTTTATTTATCACGAGATGATAACGCATGTGCCTATGGCTGTGAATCCCAATGCTAAAAACGTGCTTGTAATCGGGGCAGGGGACGGCGGAGTAATCAGAGAGCTTACTCGGTATAAAACTATCGGGCAGATTGACCTGGTGGAAATAGACAAAATGGTTGTAGATGTGTGCAAAGAGTATCTGCCGTCTACTGCGAGTTGTTTTGATGATAAGCGCGTGAACATATTCTATGAGGACGGGCTTAGATATATAAGACGCTATGAAAACAAGTACGACATTATAATTGTAGATTCAACGGATCCGTTCGGTCCGGGCGAGGGGCTTTTTACCAAAGAGTTTTACGGCAATTGTTTTCAGGCTTTGACGGACAACGGAATTATGGTCAATCAGCATGAAAGCCCGTTTTATGAAAAGGACGCTGCGGCTATGCAGAGAGCGCACAAGCGTATTGTCGAAAACTTTCCTGTAAGCAAAGTATATCAGGCGCATATTCCTACGTATCCGTCAGGGCATTGGCTGTTTGGATTTGCTGCAAAAACTCTGCACCCGATAAAAGATTTGAATGCTGAAAAATGGAATGCGCTTGGGTTGAAAACGAAGTACTATAATACTAATTTGCACAGAGGCTCGTTTGCGCTTCCTACTTATGTGGAAGACTTATTAAAGGATGTTGAAAATGCTGAATAATAACGCTTTTCTTTGGGTCAATAAGACATATGAAGAATCTTCGGACGTGCTGTTTGGTGCGCCATTTGATTCTACGTCTTCGTTTCGTCCGGGGTCTCGTTTTGCAAGCAAGCACATGAGGATAGATTCCGGCGGTATAGAGTTGTATTCTCCTTATCTGGATAAAAGTTTCGAAGAGGACGCAAGCGTACATGATGCGGGCGATTTGGATTTGCCGGTTGGAGACGTTGAAACTACGTTACAGCAAATTGAAGAATATACTGCGCAATTATTAAAGGATAAAAAACGTCCGGTCATGGTTGGCGGAGAGCATTTGGTATCGCTGGGTGTAATCCGTGCTCTTGCGAAAAAATATCCTGATTTGCATATAATACATTTTGATGCTCATACGGATTTGAGAGAAGAGCTTTTCGGCTGTCAGCTTTCTCACGCAACCGTTATCAGGCGCGCTTGGGATATTTTAGGAGACAAGCGTATTTATCAATTCGGTATACGCTCCGGCGATAAGAAAGAATTTGTGTGGGCTGGGGCAGGGCATGTTCATTTACAGAAATTCAACTTTGACGGGCTGGAAAACGCAGTACAAAAGTTAAAAGACAAGCCGGTTTATTTCACTCTGGATTTGGACGTGCTGGATCCGTCAGTGTTTCCGGGCACCGGCACGCCTGAGCCGGGCGGAGTTTCGTTTCAGGAATTGCAAAACGCAATAAACACAATATCCGGCTTGAATAACATAGTAGGCTTTGATATGGTGGAATTATCTCCGCACTATGACCAGAGCGGAGTGTCGACTGCCACAGCGATTAAGCTGCTGCGCGAGATGTTTTTGGCTTTTAGTAAGGAGTAAATAAAATGGGAAAAATATCAGAATTCATGGACAAGAATTTCCGTCATTTTAATGCGGCTGCTATGGTTGATGCGTCTAAGGCGTACAAAAAACATTTGGAAGACGGCGGTATTATGCTGGTGTCAATGGCAGGTGCCATGTCTACTGCAGAGTTGGGCATATCTCTGGCAGAAATGATAAGGCGCGGAAAAGTTCATGCTATTTCCTGTACCGGTGCAAACCTTGAAGAAGACGTATTTAATCTGGTAGCTCATAACCATTATGTGCGTGTGCCGCACTATCGCGATCTTACTCCTCAAGATGAACAAGATCTTTTAGACCGCCACCTTAACCGTGTGACTGATACCTGCATTCCTGAAGAGGAAGCCATGCGCCGCATTGAGGGTGCTATTCTGGATTTATGGCAAGAGGCGGACACGAAAGACGAACGTCTGCTGCCGCACGAATTCATGTACAAACTCTTGCTCTCAGGACGGTTGAAAGAAAGCTATCAGATAGATCCCAGGAATTCCTGGCTGCTGGCAGCGGCTGAAAAGAATCTGCCTATTATTGTGCCGGGTTGGGAAGATTCTACACTTGGCAACATCTATTCAGGTCACATTATGTCCGGTGATATTAAGAATATACACACTGTCCGTTCCGGCATTGAATATATGATATACTTGTCGGATTGGTATCAAAAGACTTCGCCTAAGCATTCTATCGGATTTTTTCAGATAGGCGGCGGTATCGCAGGCGACTTCCCGATTTGCGTAGTGCCGATGCTGAGGCAGGATATGCAGTTGGATGTTCCGCTGTGGGGATATTTCTGTCAGATTTCAGATTCTACAACGAGTTTTGGTAGCTACTCTGGTGCTGTTCCAAATGAGAAAATCACATGGGAAAAATTGGGAATAGACACGCCAAAATTTATCATAGAGTCCGATGCGACTATTGTTGCGCCGTTGGTGTTTAGTTATGTGATGGATGAGTAAGTCAGAAAATGCGTTTATGGCATAAGCTTTGATACTGCTACCAATCCTAATGATCCTATTATGCCTCCAACCACTAATCTCGTTGGGAAGCTCTCTCGTGTGAATGATGGGGCTGTAATATCAGCAGCTGAACCAAGTGCAGGAGGGGTAATAAGAACTGCTCCGCATACTGCGACTTTGGCCATGGTGTAGGTATTCTCCATAAAACCAGAAATAATATTTGAAGCAATATTTGAAGCAATATCGGCTACTGCAGCAGGATTTGTGCCAATGACAAGACCTGCAGCTATAGCAGTACCGGCAAGCAACGGATATTCCATCGCCACATCTTTTATTGTTTCCGTTATTTCATTCTTAGTTTTAATTATTTCGCACTTAATAGACATAATATTTATCCTTTCAATTAATTAAATGTTTTTTTGCAGTGAATTTTTAATAAAACCAAGTCCGGCTTTAATGCTTTCAATAAGTCCGGGGCGGGTAGGAAAGTCTCCATCAGAAAGATGTATGACGCTTTTAAAGTAACCTCTTTTTATGAAATACCAGTTGTGTTTGTCCAATATCTTTTTCACATGATGTTTGAAAAGTTTGCTTGCGGAAGGTTCTTCTTTGCTTATGAAAGCTTCACCTTTCGCAATCATGTCCGCGCAGTATTTGAAAATTTTACCTATGGAAGGTTCAGGTTTAGATTCACCGCCCGCAACAATAAGTTTGTGCGGATATTGTTCGGTCACGTGTTTGAAATTCAGCGCTAATAAGTCTTCAACAAGAACTTTTGCAATTTTTTGCTGCACCTCAGTAGGCTGGATGTGAAAACCGATAATAGAGTAGCCTATAATAATGCTGTCATCTTTGGGAGGGATGTACTTTTTTATTTGCGAATGAAGCGAGTAATCTGCATAATCTACAGTAGTGCTGTTATTTTTATAATTATATCTCATGGGAACGATAATAGCTTCTCCTATACGCATTCCTTTAAAATCATTATTCGTTGGCTCTACTTTGCTCTTTAGCAGGCAGACAATATCTTCGTCCGAGTAGCGTAACGTTAATTCGTTGACTATATCCATGGCTGCTTCTTTATAAAAATAAGTAATAAATAAAATATTCTCTATTCTTACATGAAATTTGTTAAAGTACAAAGAAAAAAACAACATTAACCATAAATAACTCTGGTAAAAATATTTTTTAATTATAAGGATTGTAAAATTTAATAATAGGAGTAAATATTATGAAACTGCATTTAGAACAAACCAGGCGTAATACAACATTGAGCGTGTATTTCGGCGACCTGAATCAATCTTATCTCAAGTGTATGGCTTCAAATAAACTTGAAGAAGGAATAACATTTGTGCGGCAATGCTACATTGAAGATATGAAGCAGGCGGCGCAGTTGCAAGAGCAGATTCAAGCATACTGGGATATAAGCGATATAATGGATGTAAGGAGAAGAATGCAGGATGTATACAGCTGCATGCAAAAGAAGTTTCCGGCACCGCTTAGAAGAACCAGGATACACGACAACACGAGTTTTTTTTCTATAGACAGAAATGTTTAAAACAGAAAGGGGGCTGTTGCAACCCCCTTGCAGTGTTCTTTCTTAGATGTGTTTTATGGCATTAGTTCGAGTGCTTTAAGGCTTGCAAATATTCCCATAAGTGTCCCGGCCACAAATCTCACTGGTGGGTTTGTTGGGTCGTCGTCTTTTACATCACCTACAAGACCGATTATGGCGGGTGTAATAAGGGTTGTTCCGCATACTACGGCTTTGGCTATAGTGTAGGCATTATTTGTTGCGAAGTCGGCTGCCGCCGCAGGATTTACACCAATTAAGAATCCTGCGGTGACAGCTGTACAGGTAAGCATCGAATGTTTCAGTGCTACATCTGATATTGTATAAAGTATATTGTCAGCTTTTCTTGTTATTTCATTCTTAGCTGCTGTTAAATCCATAGTCATAATGTTTCTCCTTTTAAAATACGATATATTATGTTAAATGAGGAGTTCAAGTTAAGTTGGATAGGAAGCTGAACTTTTTCACGGAGAAGTCGTAGGCACGAATGATGTTATTACGTTTCAAGGAACTTCCGTAAAAGAACTCAAAAAACGTTCAAAGACAGTGTGGACGAATATCTCGATTTTTGCCGCAAAATGGGCAAAGAGCCTGAAAAAACCATAGGGCAAGTCTCAAGTCTATTGCTCATGATTTATACGATTAACTATAGATATTTATAGACACTTACGCTGTTTAAATGTTATATTCTAAGAATAAAACCTCATTTAACATAATATATCTTATGCGATTTTTGGATATAGATAAGCAGCAATAGCAGTGAGTTTATTTCCGCTCTACATTATTATGCAACTTCGCTTATGTCTTGGGTTTTTGACAATGCTTCTTCAAGGTCTGTAATAGACGGCTGCGGTGACGGCTGAGGCATGTCTCCGGGCTCTACCTTGCCTCTGGCAATGTGCTGCATTATTTCTTGCAGCTCTATGAAGTTATCCGCTTGTCTGCGCAGCTCGTCCGCAATCATTGGCGGCGATGATCTCATGGTGCTTACTACGCTTACTCTTACGCCTTTTCTCTGGACTGCTTCTACCAAGCGTCTGAAGTCTCCATCTCCGGAGAATATTATTATATGGTCTACGTGGTCGCACATTTCCATTACGTCAATGGCCAGCTCTATGTCCATATTGCCTTTAACTTTTCTGCGTCCAAAGGCATCTAAAAACTCTTTAGTCGGCTTTGTGACCATTGAATAGCCGTTATAGTCCAGCCAGTCCACCAGCGGTCTTATCGGAGAATATTCTTCGTTTTCAATCAGGGCTGTATAGTAAAAAGCACGGACTAGTCTTCCCCTGCCCGCAAATACTTCCAGTAACCTTTTGTAATCAATGTCAAATCCCAAACTGCGAGCTGCGGCATATAAATTGGCACCGTCTATGAACATTGCGGCGCGCTCTTCTTTGTAACAAATCATTTTATCTCCATCAATTAAGTATTAATATCGGCAGCGTAAGAAAAAGCAGTAAAATTAACTTTAGTATCAGAGGAACAGAATCGCTCTTTCAACAACGCTAACCCAATTTTATCAAATCTACAAGCACGAATTCATTTAAGCATATTTATAAAAAATTAAGTATTTTTCAAGTAAACTATTGCAATTTTAATTGTTATCTATTATCTATTGTCTGTTCTCTATAGTACTTAACTGCCGCTTTTACAAGGATTAAATTTATGGCTCGAGTTACCGTTGAAGATTGCGTTGTTCTGCTCCCTAACCGTTTTGACCTGGTCATACTGGCGTCTCACCGCGCTAAGGCCTTGGGCGCAGGAGCTGAAATTAAGGTTCCTAAGAATCGCGACAAAAACCCTGTAATCGCCCTAAGAGAGATTGCTGAGAGCAAACTCAATTTAGACGATTTGAATGATTCCCTCATCAAGAGCTTTCAAAAGCATATTGAGCCTGAAAAACTGGAGGCTGAGATTGCCGAGCTTATGGCAAGCGAACAGCAGGCTTGGCATGAGAATATTTCCGTTGTTTCTATGGAAGAAGACGCAGACGATTTGTTCGATGATGAAGATGACGAAGAAGAACTCTCTATGGAAGATGATGTTGATATGGGAACGTTTGAGGACGCTGAAGACCTAAAGGACTAAATGGAAAATAATTTTTAATTTTCCGTTTTCAATTTTCCATTTAAAGCGTATACTGTAATAGCTCTCATTACAGAAAGAGATTTTTATGCAGGGTTCTTCTGAAAAGTCTAATATTACTATACCTTTGATGTCTGCTGAGGAACTCATAGAGCGGGTGCACGCCTATGACAAGAACGTGAATGAAGAGCTTCTTAAAAAAGCTTATGCTTTTTCCCAGCAATCTCATAGCAATCAGCAAAGAGCTTCGGGAGAGCCTTATTTTTCTCATCCTTTGGCGGTAGCCGAAATTCTAACAGGGCTGCGCATGGATAGTATCGGGCTTGCCGCCACCCTGCTTCATGACACTGTGGAAGATACTATTGCGTCTATGGAAGATATAAAGCGGCTTTTCGGCGATGAAGTTGCCAAACTGGTCGATGGTGTTACAAAATTATCTAAAATTAAGCTGAAAAAGGAACAGAGCACTCAGGCGGAGAATTTCAGAAAACTCATTATAGCAATGTCTGTTGATATAAGAGTTCTGCTTATAAAGCTGGCTGACAGACTGCATAATATGCGGACTATTCAGTACCTGCCTAAACCTGAAAAGAGAAAGAATATTGCGCGCGAGACCTTAGAAATCTATGCTCCTCTTGCCCAGCGCATAGGTGTTGAGAGAATGCAGGACGAGCTGGAGGATCTGTCATTTGCGGAAATAAATCCGGACACCAGAGACAGCATAATTGCGAGACTGCATTTTTTACGGGACAGAGGCGGAAACATCACTCAGCGGATTGTGAAGGAGCTTGGGACTCTTTTGCATGACGAAGGAATCGAGGCTAAGGTGGAAGGCCGGGAAAAAGCCCCCTACTCTGTTTGGCGCAAAATGCAGAGAAAGAACGTTGGTTTTGAGCAGTTGTCCGATATCATGGCATTCAGGATATATGTAGACACTGTCAGCGAGTGCTATCAGGCTTTAGGAGTTATTCATAGCCACTATCACGTTATCCCGGGAAGATTTAAGGATTATATTTCTACGCCGAAGCCCAACAGGTATCAAAGCCTGCATACCGGCATTTTGGGGCCGGAGAAACAGCGCATTGAGATACAGATACGCACTTACGAGATGCATGAGATTGCAGAATTCGGAGTTGCTGCGCACTGGGCGTATAAATCCGGAGGAGGACCTAAGAAGGACGGCATCGAATATCATTGGCTTAGAGAGCTGCTTGATATTGTAGAACATGCTCATAAGTCCGAAGAGTTTTTACAGAACACTAAATTAGAGCTGTTTCAGGATCAGGTTTTTTGCTTCTCGCCTAAGGGAGATTTGATAGCACTGCCTCAAGGAGCGTCTCCTGTAGATTTTGCTTATGCAATACACGGGCGGGTCGGAGATACCTGTACCGGAGCAAAAGTGAACGGAAGAATAGTACCTCTCCGCACTGTTCTTAGAAACGGCGATCAGGTAGAGATTATCACTCAGAAAGGCAGCAATCCCTCGCCGGCGTGGGAGCGGTTTGTTGTTACGGGCAAGGCTAAGTCCTGCATCAGGCGTTTCATAAGAACTCAGCAGCGGACAGAGTATATTATACTGGGAAAATCCATACTGGAAAAACTCTGCAAACAGGAAAGCATAGAGTACTCTGAAAAGGCGTTTTTATCTGTGTGCGCTGATTTTCAGGCGGATTCCGTAGATGATTTGTTTGCCAACATAGGAGCTTTTCCCAATACTGCCAGAGACATTTTTAATGCGGCATATCCTAATCACAAGCTCAAGCCCATAGAAAAAGATCCTGATAAAATCGTAAAGACAAGCAGAGATAAAATCAAATCTCAGAATAATGTTCCTATTACTCTTAAAGGACTTATTCCGGGAATGGCAGTTCACTATGCCAGATGCTGTCACCCGATACCGGGTGATTCTATTGTGGGTATTGTTACGACCGGCAGAGGAGTTACTATTCACACGGCGGATTGCGAGACGCTGGAAAACTTTATGGCATCTCCGGAGCGTTGGATAGATGTAGGCTGGGACGACAAGCAGCATGATGATAATAGTGAAAAACTCATTGCCAGACTTAATGTTGTTCTTGCAAACCAGCCCAACAATTTTGCAAACATGACGACTATTATCGGCAAGAACAATGCCAATATATTCAATCTCAAAATCACTAACAGGACTGCTGATTTCTTTGATTTCATTTTAGATTTGGAAGTGCGGGACACTCAGCATTTATCCGACATCATAGCTGCAATACGCGCATGTCCGGCAGTTAATTCTGTGGAGAGAGCCAAGGGAAGATAAGTGCGGAATTACAATGCCTTCATTATCTCGTCATAGCTTCCTTTGAATAAAAAATTCTTTCCTACTCCGGCTCTCTCTGCCGCTTCTATGTCTCTCTCTCTGTCGCCTGCAGATATAGACTGCTTCGCATCAATATCATGCTTTTTTATTGCTTTCAAAAACATGTTCGGAGACGGCTTTCTGTCTTCGTGGTTCATAAAAGGACAGTAGTATATATCCGTAATCTCTATGCCCTTGTCAGCAAACGCATCAACCATATACTTGGTCGTAACTTCGTAATCAGCTTCCGTATAATACCCCTTCTCTATCCCGGACTGATTAGTGATAATTATAATTTTATATCCTTTTTTTTGAGCCTCTGAACATAGCTCGAAAATTCCGTCTATGAATTTGAAATCCTCTATCCTATGTATATATCCATAGTCTATGTTAATAGTCCCGTCTCTGTCTAAAAATAACGCTTTGTTCATTTTACAGATTTTTCTATCAAATCACACAAGATATGTCCTACGGCAATGTGCATAGTCTGTATCAAATTAGTAGTATCAGAAGGCACATTGATAATATAATCTGCCAGAGACAGCATCTTGCCGCCCTTTTGTCCGGTCAGCGCAATCGTGGTAACGCCCTGCCCCTTCGCCGCCTCAAACGCCTTAATGATATTAGGGCTGTTTCCGCTGGTAGATATTCCTATCAGAACATCGTCTCTATTGCCCAGTGCCTCGACCTGCCTAGAGAAAACCGTGTCATAGCCAAAATCATTCGCAACTGCTGTTAATATAGATGTATCTGTAGTAAGAGCTATGGACGCTATAGCTTTTCTGTTAATCTTATATCTTCCTACTAGCTCCGCTGCCAAATGCTGAGCATCCGCAGCAGACCCCCCGTTCCCGCAGAACATTATTTTATTGTTGTTTTGTATTGCTTTAATACAGGCATCTGCGGCATGGTTAATAACAGGAGCTAACGATTTAAGAGCTATAAAATCTTTGGAAATCTGTTCAAATTCTTCTTGTATGAAGTTTTCTGCGTTCAGCATGAGATTATTCCTTAATAATATCCGCAAATTATGCGGATATTAGACTTCTTAATCTATAAAAAAGCAAGAAGAAACGCTTTTTTATGGCTGAAAGTAAAAACATACAATATATTCAATCTGTTTTAATTAGATAGGGATTATTGCTATGAGTATTATTATAAGAATGGCGCAGCCTGTAGATTTAGAGCCGGGGCGCAGGATATTTGAAGAAAACTATATTTGTACAATTGACCCGGCAGTCGCAATCAGCCGAATGAATGCCGGCAATGGAATTTTGCTTCACAATAATCACTTTCGCGAAGATACCATTGATACTACTCTTGTTGCGGAAGTTGACAGCAAAATAGTTGGGTGGCTTTCTTATAGTGAGAATGTAAGACTGGACAAACTATCGCAGGTAGAAAAATACTTTAAGCAGCTCTATGCGTTTGGTTTATTTGTAGAACAAATAGTAATAGACCAAGACTTCAAATCACAAGGAATCGGTACTCTCTTATATCAAGAACTATTCAACAAATATCCTGATATTCCTATTGCTACTGATGTATATTCTTATAATACTGAAAGTCTCCGTTTTTTCACAAAGAATGGTTTAGTGATAAGCGGATTAGAGACTCCGCTTTGCGAAGAAATAGTCGGAGTCAAGCTATTGCTTATTTCTATGCAATTCGGCGGACTTGGAAAACTTATTATCGATCCGGCAAAGTATCTGAAAGTTACAGAGAAGGTAACTGCTGACATTGAAAAGAAGAAACCAAAGCCGTCTAATCCGCGGCTTAAACAGCAGCACTCATTCTGTCCACTGTTTTTGTCGTAGAATAGCCCTCTATTTCAGGCAGTTCCACTACCCTACCCCCATATGACAGCACTACATGCGCTTCAGGCCACTGTTCAAGATTGTATCCCTGCTTTGCAATCATAAACGGCTGTAATTCCGTTACCAGATTAACTGCCGTGTCTTCATCAAATATAATAACAAAATCCACGAACTGTAAAGCTGCCACTATGCTAGCTCTTGTGTTCTCGTCCTGAATAGGTCTTTTGTCTCCCTTGTACCGCTTCACAGACTCATCAGAGTTAATTCCGACTACAAGAATATCGCATTCTTTTTTTGCCGTGATAAATGAATTCAAATGCCCGATATGCAACAAGTCAAAACACCCGTTAGTAAAGCCTATTCTCTTTCCTTGCACCTGTAAATTAGATACTGCCTTCTTAGCTTCCGGCAAAGATAAAATCTTTTTGTCAATGTTGCACAGAGTCTCTTTTACAATAGTAACATGTCCGTGCTTTACAGTATCTATTCCGGTTTTAAGCTCTTCTGCGCTCACTGTTGCGGTGCCTATCTTGCTTACCGCCACTCCTGCCGCAATATTGGAAATACGTATCGCATCGTTAATACTGGCTCCTACTGCGATACAGGCTCCAATCGCAGCAAATGACGTGTCCCCTGCCCCGGAAACGTCAAATACTTCTCTTGCCTGCGTTGGCATAATCGTTACATTGTCCGGCTCTTCAGAAGATACAAAAGCCATGCCGTGCTGACCAAGCGTAATTGCCAGATTCTTTATATTATATTTAGTAAACAGTCTTTTTGCGCCTTCTGCCACTTGCAATTTAAAATCAACGGATGTCGGCGTAGTTTTCAGCTTAGTTACTGATAAAAATTCTTTCAGATTAGGCTTTATCAGCAATGCTCCGGCATACTTGGCATAATCATCTCCCTTTGGATCTACTATAAAGTGCTTGCCGAATTTTTTGCAAACCTTTGCAACAATCTGAGAAACATTAGAGCTGAAAACTCCTTTATCATAATCGGACAAAAGCACTAAATCTATATTAGGTATTATAGTTTCCAGTCCTCTTTCTATTCTGGGAAGAATAAAAGGATTCACCTCGAAAACTTTTTCCTGATCAATGCGGACAACGTGACTGCTTCCGGCAACAAGCCTTGTCTTCACTGTAGTAGAAAGGCTCTTATCCCGTATCAAATGATGGTGGCAGTTTATTTGTTTCAGCATCGAAGATATTATGCTGGCGTTTTCGTCCTCGCCCACAATGCTCAGAAAAGTAGTATTGCAGCCAAGCGCATAAAGATTAGCCACTACATTTCCAGCTCCTCCCAGCATTTGCGTAGTTTTCTCTTGAAAAAACACAGGCACGGGGGCCTCAGGCGAAATGCGCTCTATCTTGCCGTAAGAAAAGCGGTCCAGCATTATATCGCCTATACAGAGAATTTTAATTTTGCTAAAATCTCTGATGTAATTAAAATAAGAAGAAGTATTCTCCATGCTAAAGCCTCAGTATAGTTAACAAAAAAACAACTGCGCTGATGTTTGTTCTACTTGATACCTTTTACAAAGTCAATTTTTCTCATAACTGCTTTTTCTATTTCAACAATTATGAATACAGCCGTACCCAGTATAAAAGGATATTTCCAGCTTGATAAGTCTAGGGGTACTGTTCCAAAAGCCTCGTTCATAAAGGGTATATATGTTATTGAGGCTTGCATAATAAGTAACAAAATGCAAACCACGAATACGGCTTTATTCTTAAAGAAATCAGCATTGAAAGCAAAACCTCTGATGCTCCTGCTGTTGAATAAATGAAACATCTGTGCAATAACCAGCGTTTGAATAGTAATCGTGCGGACTAAATCTTCATCATATCCTCTTTCAAAAAGGTCTATATTAACTATTAATGTCCAGCCTCCGATTAAAACGGATACGAACAAAATCCTCCAAATAAAATAGCCGCTCAGCAATTCGGAGTTATACGGGCGAGGCGGACGCTTCATTGCATCAGGTTCAATTTTTTCAAATGCCAGTGCGAATGATACTGTTACGGACGTAACCATGTTTACCCATAATATCTGTACAGGAGTAAGCGGCATCAGAATTCCGAAAAGAATGCTGGCTATAATCAAAAAGCTCCCTGCCCCGTTTGTAGGCAATATGAATAATATTGTTTTTTTCAAATTGTCATAAACTCTTCGTCCTTCTTCAACTGCCGCAACTATAGTACTGAAATTATCGTCCGTTAAAACTATTTCCGCAGAGTCTTTTGTGACTTCCGTTCCTTTTATTCCCATTGCAACGCCTACATCGGCTTTTTTCAATGCAGGGGCATCGTTTACTCCGTCTCCTGTCATAGCGCATATTACATTCCGGCTCTGTAAAGCCTTAACCAATCTCAGCTTATGTTCCGGACTGGTTCTCGCAAAAACATCGTACTTGAAGGCAGCCTCTTCCATTTCTTCATCGCTTATACCTTCAAGCTCTTTGCCTTCAATGGCTTTTGTTCCGTCTCCTATGCCTAGCTCTTTAGCGATTGTTCTGGCAGTGTCTATGTGATCTCCCGTAATCATTTTAACAGTAATGCCTGCCTCTTTGCATTTGCGTATGGCTTCAATTGCTTCTTCGCGGGGAGGGTCGATTATTCCGGCCAGTCCAAGAAATACTATGCCGTCTTTTATATCGTCATGAGTAATTGTCTTTACGTTTTTATCGACAATTTTATAGGCGGCTCCGATTATGCGCTGTCCTCTTAAAGCAAGGGTTGATATTTTTTTATTCCATAGCGAGCTGTCAGTTTTTACAATATCCAGAAGTTTGTCGGGCGCACCTTTGATATAGATTATATTATGGTTATCTTTCTCAATCAGAGTTGCCATGTATTTATAATCGGAATCAAACGGTATGGTTGAAATGCGTTCCAGCGGCGTGTGGTCAATATCTGCTTTCTGGAATAGCGTTATAAGAGCACCTTCCGTAGGGTCTCCCATTATATTCCAAAGCCCGTCAGCATCTTGAGCTAATGCGGCATCGTTGCATACATTAAAGCATTCTATCAACTCTTTCAGGACGTTTTCTTTGGCAAAGTCCACCGGCGTATCACCGAGAAATATTTGACCTTCAGGAGCATAACCCATGCCGGAAACTTCGAATTCGCCGTCTCTGGTTTCGAGAGTCTGCACAGTCATTTCATTTTTAGTAAGTGTTCCGGTTTTATCAGAGCATATAACGGATACGGAGCCCAGAGTTTCAACAGACGGCAAATTCCTGACAATGGCTTTGCGTTTTGCCATATTCTGTACGCCGATAGCTAAGATAATGGACAATATCGCAGGCAGACCTTCGGGAATAGCAATAATAGCAAGTCCTATAACCGACATCAGAAGCTCTGAAATATCGTAGTTTCTGAATGCATATCCGAATAAGAAAATAGCTAAAGAACCGAAAACAATTATAAAAGATATATTCTTTCCGAATTGTTGAGTTTGTTTTATTAAAGGTGTTGTAATAGGAGGAGCATCTGCAATCATTTGGTTGATTTTGCCGAGTTCGGTATGGGCTCCTGTGGCGGTAACAATTCCCATGCCTGTTCCGGTGCTTACGGTTGTGCCGGAAAAGACCATGTTTATGCGGTCTCCCAGCATAGTATTTTCAGGCAGAGCATCTGTTTTTTTCTCTACGGGAAGAGACTCTCCGGTTAGGGCAGATTCTTCGGTCTGCAAATGGTCAGACCTTAAAATCCTTATATCTGCTGGAACTCTGTCGCCCGGATTAAGCAAGACTATGTCGCCTGCAACAAGTTCGAACGCATCGATTTCAGCTTTGGTGTTGTCTCGTACAACCATAGCTTTTCGCGACAGCATTTTCTTAATATCTTCAAGAGCTTTTTCAGCTTTGTTTTCCTGAATAAAGCCTATAGCCGCATTAATGATTGTGACTAAAAGTATGATGACTGTGTCAACATATTCTTGCAGGAATAAAGTAACAACAGCCGCAGCAAAAAGTATATAAATCAAAATATCATGAAAATGCTTTAGAAAACGGATAATGTTGCTTGCTTTTTTATTTTTTGAAAGCTCGTTGTGTCCAAAGGCGGTTAGCCGTTCTGCTGCTTCTTTCCCAGTCAACCCGGTTGCAGAGTCAGATTCCAACAGCTTTACAACTTTGTCCTGTTCAACCGCATACCAGTATTTTTCTGTTTTCATATTATTTTTCTCCAGAGCTACTCTTAAAGATAATAATATTATAGTAAATTTCAATCACTAAATGCGGAAATAATCAAATGTTAGGTTTTTTATTATTTAATTTAATCCAGACTTTTTTTATAAAATTCAGTCCCAGAGTCGACAGCACAAAACCGCAAGTTGGAATTATCGCGTTTAGAAACGGTGAAGGCATATTTAAAACAAGCATTACAACGACTATAAAAACATATGTGATGATTGCGATTGAAATTTTGCGAGTCCAACTGGTTTCCCATGTTTTGTCCAGTTCTACGCGTTTATTTCTAAACTGGATATTTTTTATTTCTTGCTCAATGTTCATGAGTAATCTCTATTAAAATAATTTTCTAGTCATATGTAGATAACGGATTCCGTTTTCTATCCGTTCGTCATCAGTAGCAGCAAAACCAAATTTTTTGTAAATTTCAACAGCATAAGGGGAAGAATTTACGGTTATGTCATTGTTTCCCATTTTAGACAATGCTTCATTGAATAATGCCCTTGCAATTCCCTGTCCGTGATATTTTTCGGCAACAAACATCAGAGATATGTGTGTCAAAGTCCGTGCTTCTAAAACCCAGACCAAGGTATTGTCAACAAAAGCTCCCAACGTCAAAACACTCGAGTCAAATCTTTTTAATGTGGCATCATGTTCTATATATTTTTTGAATTCTGATACGCCTTCTTCGGAATAGTCTGGGGCTTCAAATTTAGAAAACACTTGCCAAATGAGCTCTATGGCTGATTTTAATTCTGAGCGTTCAAGAGGTTTTATGATATGCATAACGTGTATTATATAGACATTTCAGTTCGATATCAGCGAACTGGTTCAAACTAATACTGCCTTACTCCTTCTTGAGCAGGCAGTACAATCTGGTGGGCCCGGCAGGACTCGAACCTGCGACAACACCGTTATGAGCGGTGCGTTCTAACCAACTGAACTACAGGCCCTCCATGAAGTGAAACCCTTCTAACATAAGTATAAGGCTTTATGCAACCTTAATTTCGCATTTCACATTCCACATTTCACTTTATTTTACAGCTCTCCACCCAATATCCCGCCTGCAGAATCCACCATGCCAGTTTATAGCATCTACAGCATTATATGCCTGTTTCTGCGCTTTCTTCAAATCATCGGCTATGGCTGATATGCATAAGACCCGCCCTCCGTTGGATACTATTTCCCCGCTCTCTGACAGCTTAGTTCCTGCATGAAAAAGCATCGTATCCGGCAATCCCTTAACCTTATCCAGATTATTTATTGCCACTCCCTTAGCGTACTCTCCCGGATACCCATTGCTTGCCACTACCACGCACAACGCAGGCTTTTCGGAAAACAATATGGGAGCCTCTTCCAATCTTCCCTCAGAACACGCCAGCAATAACTCCAGCAAATCGCTGGTCAGTCTCGGCAGTATTGCTTCGGTTTCCGGATCTCCGAAACGGGCGTTAAACTCCATAAGTTTAGGTCCGTCCTTTGTTATCATCAGTCCTGCAAACAAAACTCCGCAAAAAGGTTTCCCCAGCTTGTTCATCTGCTTTACAGTAGGATTTATTATTTCTTCCATAATTTGCTCAAGCATAGCCTCATCTATGACAGGCGCAGGAGAATACGCTCCCATTCCTCCGGTATTAGGTCCGGTATCTCCGTCATGCACCGCCTTATGATCTTGAGCAGACGCAAAAAATCTCGCAGTCTTCCCATCGCATAATGCAAAAACACTAGCCTCTTCCCCTGATAAAAATTCCTCTATGATTACTTTGCTTCCGGATTCTCCGAAAATTTTATCTACCATTGCCTCTTTAAGCGCAGTCACTGCCTCATACGCGCTTCTCGCAACAGTAACTCCCTTCCCTGATGCCAGACCGTCTGCCTTGACCACTATAGCCTCAGGCATGGATGCCATTTCCTGCAGCACATACTGTGTAGCTTCATTATAATCATCAAAATCTCTGTATTTCGCTGTAGGCAGCCCTGCCAAGCTGCAAACGCTCTTCATGAATATCTTGGAGCTTTCCAATTCAGCCGCTGCCTTGGAAGGTCCGAAAACTTTAATCCCGGCTTCCGACAGACTGTCAGCCAGTCCCAAAGACAAAGGCAGCTCCGGTCCTATAATAACAAACTCTACGCCCTGCTCTTTGCAAAAAGACACTATGCCTTCGCAATCATTTATTGCTATAGGAAAACACTCCGCGATTTCTGCAATGCCTGCGTTTCCGGGTAAGCAAAACAGCCTGCTGCACAGAGGAGATTTTTGAACACTAACAGCAATAGAATGCTCTCTGGCACCGCTTCCAACTATAAGAATATTCATATTTTAATCTCCTATTCTTCCGATATTTTCTCTGACTCTTGCGGAGGCTCGCTGTTCTTGCAGCCTATAACCCAAATATCATATACCTTATGTTCCATAGCGGACAATGCCGGAGAAGAAGCAAACATCCACCCGCTGAAAATAACAGTATCTTCTTCTTCAACATCAATATACGCCGCAGATTCCGGAGGAGTCTCTTCCGGCAGAGTAGTTTTGCAATTTTTAGCAGTGATTGAAAGAGTTCCGAACTCTATTTCTTTTCCGATAGGAAGAGAAAGCTCTTCGACTCTGGCTGTAACCTTATCCAGAGCGCGAATAACAGCGATAGAGTTCTTTTGAGTGGGCACTATGGCGTTAGCGTCTTTAGGAGAGAAGATAGTAATGGCAGCATAAAACATAAGCCCTAGGAAAAGGGCAAAATTAGTCACCAGCGCAATAGGAATGAGCAGAGGAAATATAGAAGATTTTTGTTGCATGAAGCGAGTCCTCTTACTGTACGGAAGCTGTGCCGGGAGTTTCTGCTGCCCCATGCTGCGCTCCGGCAGCCGCATGAGAAGAAGTATCCGAGGCGGCCGTGCTGCCGTAAATCAGCTTGCCTATTAAATCATCGAATCTTAAAGGAGCCTGTGTCCGGACTATTCTTCCGGTACCGTCTTTTTTTATTATATCGTCTTCAATACCGGGTTCCAGAGACATATACTTGCCGCCGAGCAGACCTTCGTTTGCAACCATAGCAATAGTATCTTCGGGCAAATCAACATCATTTCTTAGGGACATACTGACTGTGACTAAAAACTGATCGTTTCCGTGCTTGGTGTTGAGAGTCAAAGAAGAAATAGAGCCTACTTTCACGCCGTTTATTTTTACATCAGTTCCTTCCATAATGCCGTCAATCATAGGGAAGTTAGCGGAAACAATATAGCCCTGAACTTTTCTGAGGTCAGCGCTCGTATAGGCAAAAACAATAAAAAGCCCGGCAAATGCGAGAACAACAGCACCGAGAATAGTTTCGAAAACATTATTATTATTCATAGTAAAGAGTATCCCTTGACTTCATTAAATCCCACTTCGGATAACATAAAACAGTTAATCCTGTATGGCAAACAATTTTTATGGCTTCCAAGCAGCAGCATTTTCAGAGGGCTGTTTTGTTTTTGAAGGAGAGTAGGCAAATTCAGTGCCTGTTTCATTAGGCGAGAAGCGATAGCGTATAATAGAATTATCAACGTTTTCAGAAGTATTTACACCGGCAGTGTCTATCGTATAGTGCATCCACAAAAACCAATTCGGAGGTATCTTAGTAGGCTCAGGAGATTTTGAATAAAGAACCCAGCGTTTTTGTCTGACCTTACCGCCGTATGGTTTCAGAGGAGGCAATCTGGACACAAAATAGGTATTTCCGAAATCGTCCTTGCCTACTTTTTTACCGAAGAGAAAAGAACAAATCCTAGTCCCTATCTGAGAAACATTTCTTACAAAAGACAAGGGTTCTGAGGAGCGGTAAAAAAGCTGATTGCGGTTGTCAAGATACATGTTAGGATTCGTTTAGTTGGTGCGAATCAGTGATTCGCTGGAGTTTAATATTAAGTCTGAAAGTATCCCTAAAAAGCAATTAAAAATCTGTTAATAACTTTTATTTTAAGAATACTATATCTTGTGTAATACTGGAAAAGAGAGTACTCTATTTTGTAATGTTATGGTTAATCTCTAATTCCCCTGCTAAACTTCAGGACTAGCTCATGAAAAAAATAGAACATTTCTCTCAGTTCCCAAGAATATGGACTAAGTCTGCTGATGAAAATCTATTGGACAATTTGCGCTATAATCAATCAAAGTATTATGGAGATGAAGGCTTCCCTGCCATGACTTCTCCTGCTAATTGGGGGGAGACCAGCGTCTCTGCTATGGCGCCGGCTGCGTGCCAGCAAATTCCTCTGCGCTTAAAGGCTGTGGAAGAGAACACTGTGCCCAGCTGGCTTTGGAGATACAAAAGCGGCAGCTCCTTATTTACAAAAGAAACCGACATAAAAGATGTTTTTAACAGAGTCATAGGCTCTGCAGCAGCTAAGGCTTGGAAGCTGGGTCTGTTTTCATGTGAAAAACACGCAAGAGCTTTTTATGACGAGCTGATGTATGCTTTCTTGCAGCGAAAAATTGCTGTTGCTCCGGAAGTTCTCTCAAAGCTAGGCTTGTTCTGGGCTTACTCTATAAAAGAATCCGAAAATGAGATAAGCAAAAATACTCAACAGTCCCCTGCTCTGAACGTGGCTAATTCTGAAATGGATAAGATTTTTGCTTACTCTGATACGGAGCATCAGCACGTATGCGCTAAAAAAATGTGGGGAGCTGCTCTTGCCAAAGGAAAAGAGCAAAACGCTTTCTCTACGAATGTAGTCTTTTCCGATATATCTGCTGATTGGCTTTCTTCCGAAAAGAACGCTTCCAGAGCCGCTATCGACTTGTTCAGTATGCTGACTCCGGACGGAACTTTAGACATAGAGGCTTTGTGTCATACTACAAGACTGCTCACTATACTTTTGGATCTTCAAGGTGCTCAGAATGTATCCATTGGCATAGCCAATTTGTCTTCTCTCTTGATGTCTTTGGGACTCTTGTATGATAGTGACGGAGGGCGTGCTCTGGCAGGAGCTATAATGGCTATTATCTCTGCACAGACTGTTATTACCTCTGCGGAGCTGTCTATGCTGCGCGGCATCGGGCATGAATTCATTGATTTCAGAGAAGAGACCATGCGCATGCTGCGCAACCGCGCCAGAGCGGCTTTCGGCGATAGCACTGATTACGAGAAAATATCGGTTCTGCCGTCAGCACTGTCTCTTAAAAATTGCCCTGATTTAGTCATGCTTGCGACTGCACAGAAAAAATGGAAAGAAGCTCTGCAAATGGTTCAGGATTTTGGGCTTAGGGCTATTCATACTACTGATTTGACTCCTTCTCCGGTGTTAAAGGTTATCCTCTCTTGCTCCTCTCAGGGCATAGAGCCTATGGGATCTCTTATCAACTTAGTACAGGAAGAAAATCAGGACACTTTCAAAAAAGAATTGCATCAAAGCGTTTTAAAAGCATTGAGGCTCTTGAAGTACTCGGAATCCTCCATTAAAGAGATTGCAGAGTATGCTTGTGGTTCATACTCTATACGCAAAACAAATTGCATAAACAGTTTATCTTTGGAGGAAAGAGGATTAGACAAGATTTGTATAGAAAGAATAGAGTCCTACATTCCGTGTGTAGATAAATTAGAACTTGCAGTGACTCCGTGGGTGATTGGTGTTGAGTACTGCGCTAAGAATTTGCATTTGTCCGAAGAAGAGCTTGATAACACATCTTTTAGTTTGCTAAGGAAATTAGGTTTTTCAGAGATAGACATTAAAGAGGCTAATAACTCATGCTATGGAATGGGTACTCTGCGCAGCTTTAAAAACATAGACATTCGCCACCGTCCTTTGTTTGCCTGTGAAGAGGATATTACAATAGAAGCCAAACTCAAAATGGCAGGAGCGGTTCAGGCTTTTGTTTCTTATGATGTAGGCGCAGCATTTACTCTGCCGGTATCTCCGGATATTATAGCTAATATCGAGACTATCATAGTAGCGTGGCAGTACGGGATAAAGTCTGTAAACATAGTCTCTGATGATGATGTTTCTATTAAACAACAGCACATACGGGCTAAAAAGCTGTTTGACACGATACCTACAGAGATGCAGGTCGGCAAGGTAAGAGTAAAATCTATAACAGAGATGAAGTCTGCTAAGAGAGAATTCAAGAAGAAGAGTGAAGTGAGAAAAATGGAAAATGGAAAATGGAAAATGGAAAATGAAGTTACTAAAGGCGAAGGCAGGTAGTGAAAAGGAATACACTCTAATTCAATTTTCCATTTTCCATTTAATAAAGCGGAAGGCTTCTGTTGCCCGGTGCCTTCCATACCGCGTTCAAGAACTCTCAACCTTAGTTCGCTAAGCGAAATCAGGCAGCGAGAGCAACCTTGCCCATGTCAACATTATCGTTGGCATTTATAAAATTGACCCGATAACGGCGGTATCATGCCGAGCAAAGACTTAGCCTTTATTGCAAGCGTCGATCCTATTTCGTCCCCATAAGAAATTAAGAAATCTTGTAAAAAATGGTGGAGACGCCGGGTACCGCCCCCGGGTCCGCATCGCCTATTCCGCAAAGCGTTTATCGCCATAGTTGAGTGCGTTTAAGCACTCTACACTTGTATTATATCAAAAATTCGGGTGAAAGGGAAGCAGTTTTAAAACACTTTTTGAAACAACCGGTTAACTCTATTTTTAAAGCTAGGATACAGAAAATCATGCAGAGCGTCCTTTGCATCATCTTTAAATTTCAAAGTCCTATCGATAGCAACTGTAAGATCGTCATCTGGTCTTTTATTCGCTACATCAATCACAAAGTTACGATATTTATAAGATAACAGCTCCATTCGTCTTAATTCAGTTTCATCGCCGCTGACTTGTGCGGCTGTAAGTGCAGCCTCCAATTTCCAATGGGTGAGTGCAAACGTTTTTTGTAAACTTGCAATATGGAGTTCATCTGCATGCTTAAACGCTTCCTTTTCAGCAGCAGCGTTATCACATAACGGGATATAAAAAACCATCAAGTAGTTTGTTATAGGATTATCGTTTTTAGGATTCGTGATTAGATTAGTCATGGCTGTTCCATTTTATAAATAAAAATAATATAGTTAATAAACAATCATATAACTATTATAATTATAGCGAAAATACTTTCAATAGGAATCTAATGCGGCGTATGCAAATACTATAGTATTCTTTTGAGCGGCGTACGGCTGCATGGGCATTGCATACCAAAAGCAACACCCTTGAAAATCGCTGCGGACACAATTATACAAAAACATAAACCAAACCAATGGAGGTATGAAAATGAAAGAAAACATGTTCCTTGTGCCGCTTAGTTTTGATGATATGTTCGACTGGCGTCCAAGCCTTGTGAGTGAGGAATTCTCTGATCCGTTCGCGCGTATGCACCGGCACATGAGCCGCTTTTTGGCTGCAATGGACAGCGAACTTGCAGCCGCAGGACAGAGGCCTCCGTCTCGCGCTATGCGTATGGACGCCTTTATCAAAGACGGCAAGTTTAAAGTTATAACCGATATGCCGGGACTTGCTAAGGACGATATCGATGTAAACATTCATGACGGTATGCTTACCATCAAAGGCGAAAAGAAATCCGAAAGGGAGGACGGCAACGCAGGGGATAGTTACTATCTCAACGAAAGATCGAGCGTGTCGTTTGCCCGCACTATCTCGCTCCCTGAGGGTATCAACGCGGACAAGGCGGAAGTGGAGTTCAAGGACGGCGTGCTTAACATATCCATGCCGGTTAAGGAGCTGCCAAAACCCGAGGTTAAAAAACTTACGGTAAAGTAAGTTTTAGATGACTACTAAAGGCTACTAATACTTAATTGCCTGTGCTCCGAAGTCCTTAACTGCGCCGAACAGCTTAAGGGCGTCTTCCAAAGGATAACGGTTTGCCCACATAGTCACTGTAGATTTAATGGTTCCGGTCTGGTTCATGCCCATGGCGCGGCGGAAGGTATTAGCCGGGGAGTCAGCATCATAGCTGGTGACTTCCGAGTACGAAGCGTTGATAAAGCCGTCAAGATATGCCTTATTCAGCACGTTTTTCAGCGGTCCGGCCGTAGTCAGCCCGACATTGCCCTTAACGCTGGTGAACTTGGTAGTGGGAATGTCCAGATGCGGTACGTCTTCAAAATTTTCTTCCACCCATACCCGCGTGAACATACCGCTGCCGGGAACCGTCATATCCGCCTGTTTATTTAGAAAAAACAGATTATTATCCAAAGCTACGGTTTTTACATTTTTCAGGTTGGAGTCAACACGTGCGTTGTCGTATCCGGCAAAAGTGCTCAAAGCTATGATGTTGCCCTGAATGACGTAGTCGATACCGCTCATTCCGCGTATGCCATAGCCCATGTCTTCCATTTCTTTGGTGCGGCTCCAAGTAAACAATATAGTATTGTCAATAATATTAGCCTTGGCAGCATGGGGATCAGCCAAACGTCCGCGTACTTCAATGGCAGCCATGCGGTTGCCCACAAAAACGTTATTCTTTACGGTGAAAGTGCCTTTGCCGTGGGCTATTTGAATACCGAAATTGCTGGCGTTGTTGAATACACAGTTGCTGACCGTGAAGTCGCCGGAAGTACCTGCATTAGGACCACCGCCGCCGCCCATGATAGGCATGATAGCTGTAGGAGCTTTGGAGCCGGCTGCCCTGTTAGGCGGTATGAGAAGCATGCCGGTATCAATCCCTTCTGGTTTGCCGTTAACAGCGTGATAGTTGTTGGTTTCCCCCTGGTCAAAAATAAAGCCATCAATAAGGGTTGTGCCCATATTGTTGCCCTGTTCGATCACGAAAATAGCACCCTGGCGTATAGTATCTATCTTGTCGGACGGAATGATAGTGGTGCGGTGAGTAAGGATATTGCGCTTGGAAAAATCCGGGGAGTAACCGCCCAGCAAAGTAAGCTGCTTGTTCAGTTTTATCTGTCCCTTATCCATCATTCCGCTGTAGTTTCCGGCAGCTACATGGATAGTGTCGCCGTCAGCAGCCGTATCAATGGCCTTTTGGATATTTTTGAAGGGTTGTTTTTTAGTACCCGGGAAACTGTTTTTGCCGGTTTCCTGATGAACGTAAAATTCAGCGGCTAAAGCCTGATGCGAAACCATAACCGCCATAAGACATAATGCGGTGGCTATGCTTAAAAAACCCTTATTCATGTTTTTCTCCTTCATATTAAACTGAAATCTAATAAGGAATCTGCCATGACAAAATGTACATAAGATTGTATGCGGTTGCAACCTGTTTTTTTTCGTCATTTGAGGCTATTATAATACTGTATACTTCATCGGAACAAGCACAAAACCTGATTCAAATACCTCAACTTCCCCGCATTGTTTGAAACCGAATTTTTCATAAAACCCTTGCACTTGCTGTTGTGCTTTAATTAAGATTTCGCTCTCGTTGCAAGATACGATGTAATCAATCGCAGCTCGCATTACTTTTTCGCCTAACCACTCCCCGCGCCTTGATTTATCGACCGCAACTTGTCCGATTGTCCAGCCTTCGCCGTCCTTCAATACTCTTGCAGTAGCAACCGGAGTATTGCCGTCAAAAGCGACAATATGAACAGACTGAAGGCTCAAGCCGTCAAATATTTCATCATAAGGAATACCCTGTTCGTCAATGAAAACCTTTTGCCGCAGTTCGTCCGCCGCCGCAATGAGTTCAGCAGATGCGCCTATTTTAATTGAATTAATCACAATAAACCCGCTTTCATATAAAATAAATAATATCGCCTATTGTAACATATTAAAATACTTTCAACAAATAAAATGGCAATCAATAAGTCAGAACTCTAAAATAGAGGCAATCCTAGATTGTTCTTGCTTAAAAAGTAAGTTTATCTAGGACAGCCTCATATTTTTTCCAATACCTATAAATTGGGTTACGGAAGCGGAACAGGAAGTTGTTTAAAATGTCCGCTCTATCTTGTACCGATAGTTCGTCTCTATCAGACCTGCAATTGTGAAGATATTCTACACCTCCATCCTTCCACACCGACTTGAATTTATGGGCTGTCTCAGGATCAAGCGGGCGCAGTTTTGGGGGCATATAAAAAAGTCGAGGGTCATCAGATAACTTGCGTTTCTCCCACTCGGAGTAGTCAATAACCTTTGCCTCTTCAAGGATTGTGTAGGCGTAATTTTTTGTAATAACATTCTCGGCTATTATTACTTTATCATCAAGTCTGTATGCAACAAAACATACATTAGGAATCCGGGTTTTTCTTATTAGCTCATCGGGTGTATGGTTGAGCAGTCAGACTCCTTAAACTGACTATAGTTTCCTATTTTTTGCAGACGAGAAATACCCCCTCCCTCGTTATATCTCACAACAACCTTGCCATTCTCTATGGACATATTTATGGGAAGTGCTATGTTTCCAATAGGAACCTCCACCCCATCATCTCTCACAACAAAATATTCATCCTCTAAGGGCATACGTAAGAAAGGTTTGGGAGGAGAGAAAGGCTTGAGACGTAGTGGTGGTGGACGGGGCATGTCTTCTACCGCTTCCTGTAATACTTTCTCTAGCTTATTCATTTGTTTTCTCCTTATGTATAAAATATAAATAACCAATGAATAGTTTATAATATGGAAATACTTTCAGGAAGGGGAAAAAGCTAAGTATATGATTTCTATATTGAATACAGACAGCAAAAAGCCCTGAAATCGAGGGCTTTAATGGGATTTTGGATTCGGGGTGTATTGGTAGCAGCGGATAGATATAGCTTTGGTAGATTGAAAAAACAAGCGTTTTTTAGGTTGGATTTGCAGTAATAAAAAACACTTGACTTTTTAGTTAAAATGTCGTATATTGACATTATAGAGT
>WRDR01000014.1 GCA_009779745.1 Alphaproteobacteria bacterium | reverse complement strand
TCCCCACTCTTTTTGCCAGTCGAATGGTTGGGCTATGTTAACACAAGATGAGCCTGACACTTGACAAATTTTATCCAGCGCATAAGCATTACCGGCAAAAAGCAACCCCGCAATAAAGACTAACAGAGAGAAGAATTTCCCCAAAAGACGTGTTATTTCAACGAGTTGTGGGGGGGGGGGGTATAGCCATGCCAGCATCCTTAGTATCCTTCATATAATAAGATTTACACACGCATGTATGAGTTTAATTTACAATAAGTAAAGAAAAAGTTAATTCCGCAAATCGGAAATTTTCTCATTAATATCCTTAAGCTCTTTGTTAAAAGTTCTTATCTGACTTTTATAAGGAACCGTCTTTAACCAGCCGATAAAGAAGCCTAAACAAAAGCCTATGAACAAGGGCACAAGAGCAATAACAAAGACACGCACCTCTACGGCTCTGTCAAACGGCCACAAATCGAGTGCAACCGCACCTTTGTTCAGTATAGAGAAAATCAGTGCAATAATAAGAAGGGCGACTCCAGAAAATAAACTCATAAAGCACCTGTCATTAAGAAAGCAGTTTTTCATACAGTTTCAACATCTGATTTATCCACTCGGACTGAGGGAAATTTTCCTCAACGAAAATTCTGGCATTATTAGCCAATGCAACCATTTGTTCCCGCTCCATAGAAATTGCACTGTCCACTGCCTTTGCCAGAGCATTAACATTATCCGCAGAAACTACCCAAGCAGTAGATTTCTTGCAAACCATTTCTTCATTGGCTCCTACGCTGGTAATAATTACCGGACGGCCTAAAGCCTGCGCCTGCAGCACTTCTATGTTCTGTCCCATAGGACGAATGTTAGGAATAACTATAATACCGGACAGCCAGAACGCAGCTCCCCAATCCTCACACGTGTTCGGTATTATAACTTTGCCACCCAACCCCAAATCCATTACATATTTTTCAAGAATCTCTCTGTCGCTTTTTTTACCCTTGCTTATAATTACGGCATAAAAATCTTTGTCTATAAGTTTATGCAGAGCATGAAGAAAAACAAAATGCCCGTGTTCAATATCCAAAGGCAGAAAAAGTGCGGGCGAATCTTCAGGCAGCCTCCACACGTCTCTTATGTATTTTATACGCTCCATACTGATGCTGCCGGGACTATAAGCATGTAAATCAATGCCCGGGGATACTTTCTCTATAAAGACAGGATCCACGGTAAAATTATCTACAAGAAAAGTCTTCATCATCTCGGTAGGCACTCTTATAAGATACTTGAGCTTCTTAAGAGAATCCATCATACGCTGCGTCCGCCTGTTTTTTTCAAAAGGCTGGGTAAGGTCTATTAACAACGGCAGTTTTGTCTTAGCTCCCAATGCGTACGCAGTCTTCAGCGTCTTAATGCCGTGAGCATGAATTAAAATCGGCTGTTCTTGTTCTATAAAGTCTAATATCTTGGACAGATTGCAAAAGCTGGATAAATAGTTTTTCTTTGAAAAAGAGAACTTGAAATTTTTGACAGCGGCGCGTTCCGCATCATTAATGAGTCCGCCTCCTTCGGAGGCTATCAAAGACCTAAGCCCCATTCTCTGAGACAATATAGCAAAAGTAACGGTCTCTTTGGCAGGATCTCCATAATCTAAATTCTTGCAAAGATGCAGAACAGCAGGTCTGCTTCCGTTCTTAGAATGCAGAAATTGAAGATTATTAGTGCTTTGAGAACCCATTATCATACGATCCGAATATAAAACGACTGTACTGTAAATTGACAATGTAGTACGATTCGTAACAAAACACTATACTGTAAAAACACAACTAATAAAATGAACATAAGACACATCAAAATCAACGGGCATGAAATCGCCTATGATTGGCACAAAGGGAACCCTGAAAAAACAGGGCTGTTTTTTTTAGGAGGCTTCGGCTCTGATATGACAGGCACTAAAGCCTCGTTTCTCAGTCAGAAAGCACTGGAAAACGATATGCCGTTTCTGAGATTCGACTACCAAGGCTGCGGAGAATCTTCCGGAGAGTTCAAAGACAGTACACTAGGAGACTGGATAGAAAACGCTTTGGTACTATTCGACGAATGCGGCTGCCGCAGGCGAATCATCATAGGCTCGTCTATGGGCGGCTGGATAGGATTGATACTGGCTAAAAAAAGAGAAGCTCAAACAAAAGCCTATATAGGAATAGCTCCTGCTGTGGATTTTACCGAAGATTTAGTTTGGAAAACTCTAAGCAAGAAGCAAAAAGAAAAAACATACCAAATAAAAACAGTCCCGAATATCCCCCCTAATGCGCCTCAGATCAGCATTAACCTTATACAAGAAGCCAGAAACCACCTAGTCTTCCCAAAAGGCATGAAACTAAACATGCCTATAGAGATATTACACGGAGAAAAAGACAAAACAGTTCCCTACAGGCACTCGCTGAAATTCATGCGGCGCATAGACTGCCCTAAAATGAACCTCACTCTGGTAAAAGACGGCGACCACTCTTTAAGTACGGAAAGAGACCTTGGGCTGCTGTGGGAGAAAGTGCAAGAATGAGGAATGAAGAATTATATTCAATTCTTCATCAATGATTGCTCTGTCTGCGCAAGAATGCCGGTATTTCTATGGAAGCGTCTTCGTCCTTCACAGAAGAAATCGCGCTCCTAGGAGAGTTTGAACGCACAATAGAAGACTGAATATCACTGTCCGCCACAGACACATCATCAAAATCATCGTCCGTACGCTGAGAAGAAGGACGAATCAGACCAAACCCTGTAAGCTTTGAAAACAAAGACTCCGCCCTCTGCTGCCTGCGCGCTTCTCTGACCTGAGAAACAATAGCGGATGCAGGACTGGAAGACAGCCTCTCATCACTCTCAGTATTGTCAAAAGAAGAAACGGGCTTACGGGTAATCTCTGTAACGTGGCTGTCCGGAGAGTCCGTATCCTGCATATTATCATAGGATCTATCAATATCCTCTTCTCTGAAGCGGTATTTCTGTCTCCTGAAAGAACCCGCATCAGTGCTGCGCTCTTCAGGATAACGCTGAAGAGGAGCTCGTGTTTGCTCCATAGCATCAGAAGAATCCGCAGCGCAGGTCTTTGGAACAGCAACTCTGCCGGTATAGTCTTCAGAAACAGAATCCGGAATCACAGCCTTAGGCATGACAAACTGCCTTGGAGGCTGCTGGTAATTAACGCTGGCATCCATGCGAACAGAAGACATCTGAACATTTTCAACACCTGCAGGCTCTTGATGAACATAATTGCCAGCCTGAGAGTAAGAAGCCGGAGCCCTGGTCATGAAGGCCGGCTCGGAAACAACAGGAGCCTCTGTTCTTACTATTGGCTGAGAAACTGCATTACTAACGCTGTCAGTAGTATCGGCATTAGAAGAAGCAACCATATCCATACCGGTAGCTATAACAGAAACTCTGATGCGATTAGAGAAGCTCTCATCGATAGTAGATCCGATTTTGACCAGAGCGTCATCGTCTATTTCTTCACAAACGCGGTCGGAAGCAGCATTAACATCGAACAACGGCATATCCGGACCACCGGTGATATTGACGAGCACGCCCTTTGCGCCTTTTATAGAGGCATTATCAAGGAGCGGGTTAGAGATAGCGATTTCAGCAGCCATAACAGCGCGCTGAACTCCGGTCATGTCCGGATTGTCAGCAGCGGCAACTTCACCGGTACCCATCATGGCGCGTCCCATTTTGCTTATGACAGTTTTGACATCGGCAAAATCGAGATTTAGAATTCCCGGATTTATCATGAGGTCGGTAATACCGCGCACGCCGGAGCAAAGAACATCATCGGCGAGTTTGAAAGCCTCTGTTACGGAAGTCTTTTCATTGGCGATGAGGAAAAGATTCTGGTTAGGAATTATGATAAGAGTATCAACATATTTCTGCAGTTCGGCAATACCTTCTTCTGCTTGGCGCATACGCTGTTTGCGTTCGTAGTTAAAGGGCTTAGTAACGACACCGACAGTAAGAATATTGAGGTCTTTAGCAATTTTAGCTATGACAGGAGCAGCGCCCGTACCGGTACCGCCGCCCATACCTGCGGTGATAAGAAGCATATCGGTATTAGCCAGAACGTCTTCGATATCTTGGATTTGCTCTTCTGCTGCGAGCTTGCCGATTTCCGGTTTTGAGCCTGCGCCGAGACCTCTGGAAGCATTGACTCCGAGTTGGATTTTACGTCTGGCCAGAGAAGAAGCAAGAGACTGAGCGTCCGTATTGGCAGCGATAAAATCGCAGCCTTCGAGGTTGGAGCGTATCATATTATTGATAGCATTACAGCCGCCGCCGCCTACACCGATAACAACGATCTGAGGACGCAGATTATTTTCCGGATCAGACATAGACAAGTTAATCATAAGACAACCCCCTAGATGAAGACGCAGGGCAAAACAGACTCCCCCCCTGCAAGGACAATCGCCTGACAGAATCGGCGATTACCCTATAATCACATTTTAATCTTATTTTTACAAGTAAAGAATCTAGCTGTTTATATTAACCAAGAACAAGCATATGGAAATTATATAAAAACATCCTGCGCTAGGGGTTGTTGCCGCCTCCGCCAGGGTTAGGCAACGATGGTTGTATCCTTGCAATACTATCCCCATCCGGTTTATCCTTTTTAACCAGCTTTGTGACTTCTTGATTAATTGTTTGCGTTGTGCCTTGCACAGTCTGAACAGCTTTTACACCCATTATACCGCCGACAATCTTTTCATAGTTCTGCATATTGTCAATATGTCCAAGGTCTGGAGTTTTAGATTTAGAAGCATTCATCCACGAAACAGCCCCGTCCGGCAAGTGAGTAATAAGCTCAAAGCTCTTATTAGCGCACACAAACATCAGAAACGTGTAAAGAAGAGTATAAACAATCTTGGCAAGAACCTCGTGTTCATAAGCAGTCCCTCCGGACGCCGACACAGCATGGCCATAAGCAAAGTTTGCAAAATAAGCGGCGATAGTGAAAACTAAGAGTCCGGCAATCAAACCGAATACAGTCATAATCGGACGCAAAAATATACTGAATGCGAATTGGTAAGCCTTCTTCGCCTGATCCGGTATAAAGCCCTCGCCATCAGGGTTTAAATGAGCCAAGGCAATAACAGGCACGGCAATAACAGATTCTATGACCTCGCCGATCCAAATGATTACTGCAAAAAAGAACCTGGTGAATGGAATCAAAGGCAGAATGTAGGCGAATATAAATCCGATAAGAAAAAAGACAGTAGCAGCTATGAAAAAAAGTGTAGCTGCAAGAGTCCCGGCAGTCCCGATACCGGGAGCTAAAAGACCGCCGATGCCAAGACTATCAAGAAAATTTCCTCCGACACCGGCAATCACTCCCATAGTAAGAAATCTAAGCCCCATATTAACGTTATTGTGCCCGAAAGTAGTCATCTGTTGGAAAGGTGCGGCATTTTTTGTAAAATTTATTCCAAGCTCGAAGGTCTTCACATTCGGGCTAGTGGAGCCCACCGTGCAATCCTCGGCATATGTAGCAGTCCATACTCCGCAAAATTGCGCCAGCGTATCCACAGCCCACAAAAACGTGTCTATGACCTTGTCAAGAGTGACAGTAACAACCCCTACCCCCCACTTCAAAGCAGCACCTATTGGATCCCAGCCTCCGCCGCCCTCATCTTCTTGATTTCCTTGTGTTCCGCCGTAGCTCAATCCAAACGTACCTGCGCACTGCGCTGCCCAAGGAGTCGATGCCGCATTCGCAGAAAGAACCCCATTTCTCATCCAAGAAGCAAAAGTTTCCAAATCCTCAGTAACCGCAGCCCTCGACTTACTGGACGCATCTTTTCTATTAGGAGCACCGGTTATATACTCCGCCGTATGCTCAAAACCTTGAACCATTTTCCCTCCCACTTCTTTAAGTATTCCTATTGCATCTTTATTAGCCAAATCAAGAGACAACCTATTGCTGGTATCTTTCGGAGAAACAATAGAAGGAACCGCCGCCTGTATTCCCTGCGATACATTAGCCTGAGCGCGTTCTATGGTAGCAATGTAAGCACCGGCCATCACCCAGCCGTATTTGCCTAACTCCCCGGTAATATCATCAACAATAGGAAGATTTTCCCGAATCTTATCAGCAAGTGCTTTTGTCACTGCCTCCTGATAGTCATAGACAATCTCAATAGGGAAAGCTTTTAACCCTTCTTTTTCTGTTTGTTCTCTTCTTCCTTTGTAAGCATCTTCTTTGGATACCAAGTCTAATATCCGTTCTCCCGCATCATAGAACTGTCCCGCCATATCCATGATAACTTTATTATGGGCTTTCGCAACATCCGGAAATACATCAAACTGGGTAAGAGGCTCGCCCGGATCCAGAAGTATAATAGCCCCGCAAGTATCTTCTCCCCCAAGCCCGCTTGTTGTAGAGAACGAATACTTGATGCCGGTTTTGCCTTGAACAGTAACCGTTGATGTCTTAGCAGGAAGCATGCCCTCCCCAAACTGTATCTTACTCTCTTTCAGCTTAGGAGTAGTAGCCGCTTGTAACTTTTTGTCCACACGAGCATTATAATCTATAGCGCAGGCATAATTAAAAAGCAGTTTTGTAGGTATATCCAACACATAAGGGACTCTTGCAATAGAGAGCTGCCTGTCGCTGCCCATAGAGTCTAAAAAAATCTGCCACGCATTTGAAGCAAGCCCCGACCCCCATGTTGCCGTTTTGATAAGAATGTATTGTCCGGCATTCAGTCCGGATCCCCCGCCGCCGCCTATCATAGGAAGCGGCACAAGTATCCCTATCGCAATAATAAAACGTATAGGTCCCCATATAGTCTTAAAAGAATTCCCGGAAGACTCGCCCAGATGAGCAGTCTGCAGAGTCATACTGACAAGATGATATATTAAAAGAAAAGCAGCCAGCACCAGAATTGCATAGCTGTAGAAAGCTAAAGCCCTATGAAGAGCGGACTGCACCAGCCAAGAAGGGGCCACAGCATCTTGAGATACAATAAGAGGCAGGTTTCCCATAGCAAACAAAAAATTTAACCACTGCTGAGCAACATCGCGTTCAGGCGGAGAAACTATACTGCCGTAAGGATAAAGACCCTGAGCATGTGCTGCGGTTGTGAGAAGCCCTAAGAAAAGAGAAATCACAGAAATAAAGCCTACAACAATGACCAAAATCACGGCAAAAAATAAAATGACCTGAGGCAAGCCCTCTTTAGTGAAGCGCAGATTAGACCAGGCAGTTCTAAAAACGTCTCTGACAGAAATCTTTACATTAGGATCTGTAAGTCCGGGATAATCTTTGGGAATCAGCTTATGGCTGGCAAAGGTCATAGCTATAATCTGTATAAACATATTAGCGTCTGTGAACAAAGGAGTCCACATGCTCTTTAAGCGCACGCTGAACAGCCAGCTAAAGAGCGAACCTGCCGGCGTTTTTTCAGTGTTTTTATTTTTCTTCTTACCTTTCATACCGGTTCTTTCATAACATCATTCTACGATTCTATCTCTGCGTCACTTTGCGGCTTACCTTTACCCTTGATTGTCTCAGTTTTCTTGTTGATTGCGCCGACAACACCCTGTGTTCCCTGCTGTACGCCCTTTACACCTTCATTGATAGCGAGCGCACCTACAACCTGTTCATGCTCCGTCATATGCTCAACCCTTCCAAGATCCGCAGCCGGCGCATTGTCTCCGCCCATCCAGCTTACAGCATTAGCTGGCAAATGAGTAATCATTTCAAACGCCTTATTAGCACTTACCAATAACAAGAAAGCGTATATTAAAGAGTACACTATTTTTGCAAGCACATAATGTCCGTAAGCAGTTCCGCCAACCGCCGACACGGCAATCCCGTAAGCGAAAGTAAGAAAATAAGCTGAAATCATGAATATCAAAAGCCCGATTATAAGACCGAACAAAGTCATAATAGGTCTTAGAAAAATACTGAATAAGAAATAGTAAGCTCTCTTCGCCTGCTGCGGTATAAAGCCCTCGCCGTCCGGATTCAAATGAGCCAGAGCAACTACAGGTATGGCAATAACCGCCTCAATCACCTGACCTACCCAAATGAGTACAGCAAAGAAGAACCTGGTGAAGGGAATCAAAGGCAGTATATAGGCAAAAGAGAAGCCTACCATGAAAAAGAACATGGAAACAAATTGAAGAATCCCTCCAATCCATGAACCCATCATACCAAGCGCAAATATGAAAGGAGATAACGCAGCCCACAAACCGCTTGCAAGCGAAGCAGCAGCAGCAGCAGCACCTGCAGCAGCACCGAATACTTGGAGTAAGCCTCCCAAAAGAACAAGCTGCAGTCCGGCATTAACGTTATTATGCCCGAAAGTAATCAGATTCTGAAGCGCAGTAGCGTTTTGGGTAAAATCCAAACCGAGCTCGAACGGTCTCAACCCGGATTCAGTTCTAAGAAATTTTGTACAAGAAGTATCATGCGTAGGGAGCCACACTTTCATATGGGAAGCTATAGTATCGACAGCCCCAAGAAAAGCGTCTATGATGTTGTCAGTCCTATGCGCAGCAATCCCAAATATACCTTTATAATTCAGCATGGTGCCTTCATGATTGCCTTGATTAAGGTGGATCATGCCGAGACACTGAAGTTCAGCCGTAGGTACTGCCCCTTCTTCGCCTTCTTGAGCTATATTCGTCCAGCGCACCCTATAATCGGATCTGAACACCTCTTGGTCAGTGGTAACTTTTTGCCTTAACTTACTCACAGAATCGCGAGTATTATTTTTCCCGGTAGTACCCGGAGCAGCTTTTCTTTCAATATCCCCAATATCAAACGACCCTTGCTGCAAGGCATCCTTACCATCCATTATAGCTACCGAGTCAATCTTTATAGACTGACCCATTTCTGCCTGAATTCTCTCTATAGTAGATACATAAGCACCGGCCATTACCCAGCCATACGGACCTAACTCAGTCGCAAGCCTCTCTTTTAACTCTTTAAATTTACCTTTACCCTCCCCGTCCCCTTGATACCTCTTCGCTACGCCTGCCAGTCCTTTTCTTATATCTTCATAAAACGTTATAGTAGCCTTTATCGGATCATTGTCTGAATCTTTTGAAACCTTGCAAAAAGGATCTACCTTATTCTTATCACTCTTGCCTTCCCTGGCAACACCGCGCTCTCCGCCCAGCGCATCTTTAGGTTCTATGTAGCACAAAATGTTCCGTGCAGACTCTTTTAATTTATCATACAGCTTTTCAGTAGCTTCTACATAAACGTCATAGATTTCCGGTGCCATATCAAAATCGGAAAGTTCCTCCGGACGATCCAGAAGTATAATAGCCCCGCAAGTATCCTGACCGCCGATTCCGCTTGTTGTAGAGAAACCGTATTTCATACCGGTCCTGCTTTTTATAGTAACCTCAGACCCCGTAGCTGCTTTAAATTCCTCAAATGATATAGGGTTGGAAAGCCCATATAGTACATCACCTATCCTTGAAGTTGTTTCTTGTGCCGCTTGATTCAGAGGCCGCCCATCAGCACCAACCACTGCAAGAGTACCATTGGCAGCTGCTTCTTCTATTGCAGCAATTGAGCCGGACTTATCAAACAGACCTAGCAAATTATTAACCACATTCCTAACACCCCCACCCCCTGATAACTGTTGCGAACTTAATTCAGTTATAGGAATCAGCCCTTCCAACTGTTTGGGTGTATTAGATTGCTCAGCCTGTTTAAAAAGACGAGCATTAAAAGCAGTAGCGCAAGCCAGATTCATATAAATTCCGGTAGCCCAGTTTTCCAGAGACTCCATCGGAGGCAAAGTCAGTTCCGTAGGCTGTTTATTTATTTCGTTCTCATCAGGTCTCAAAACCTTATTCAGAAACACATCCCAAGTTCTGCTGGCGAGGCCGGAGCCCATTTCCGCAACTTTGATGACAAAGTACTGTCCGGAGTTAAGACCGCTACTAGTGGCATCTGTACCCATAACAGGGACAAGGATTCCTATCGCAAACACAATACGGATAGGCACCCAAACCTGTCTGGGGTCACTGCCCATAATCTTACCTGAATGAGCAGTCTGGATAACCAGAGTTATAAGGTGATAGAAAAGCAAAAGCCCTGCTATCACAAGAATAGCATAGCTGTAAAACCCAAGCGCAGTGATAAACGCTCCTTGCGTCAGCCACGAAGGAGAAGGCCCCCCGCTGATGCCCGAAAGGTCTCCCTTCCAGAAAAGAAAATCTATGAACTGTTGGGCAATGTCATTTTCTACCGGATCAAATATGCTGGTGTATTCAGAGGAAGGATACCTCTGAGCAAAAGCATCGCCCGAAGAAAAAAGCACCAAACAAACAGCAGTAATTATAAGTAAAAAAGATAACAGCTTCCGCACGCCTGTTCTTAAAAGCAGGCTGTTTTCGTCCTCACACACCTTTGCGTGCGGTATGATAAAAAAATCTCTCATAAGTTCATTATGCACTATTTTGACGAATTATTCGTTAATTATTAGCGTTTTTTAGAAAAAAACCTCACAATTATAGTTAAAATTTTATTCATTATTCAAATACATAACTGTAAATAAGACGTTAACTATAATAATAATTCCTAATTTCCTAATTCCTCATTGTCTGCGTCCGGAGTCAAAATAATCACTTCATTAGGCTTTGAGAAGTTTAGAAGCCTCCTTGCCTCTTCCTCTAATAAGTCCTCATCGGCGTTTTCGCCTTTCATCAGATCTATTTTGTGTTCCAAGCCCTGTTTCTCTTCCCTCAATCGAGCTAAATTCTCTTCTGCTTCAGCCACTTCCGCCTTCAGCCTTTTGAGTTCAAAAAAACCTCTCTCTCCCTGTATGGCAGTGTACAGAAAATATAAAACAATGAACACGCCCAGCACGCTTAAAACAACGTTCACAATATACTTGGTATTTTTGTTCATAATCATTTTCTTATCCCTTGATAGACAAGGTATCTCCATTGTAGCGGGCAGCTAAGCCTAAGTACTCTTCGATCCTGATGAGCTGATTGTACTTGGCGAGTCTCTCGGATCTGGACAAGGATCCTAGTTTTATCTGGCTGCAGCCCAGAGCAACAGCTAAATCCGCAATGGTAGAATCTTCAGTCTCTCCGGAACGATGAGACATCACAGTGTTATATCCGGCCCTATGAGAAATCTCAACAGCCGCCATAGTCTCGGTCAAAGTGCCTATCTGATTAGGCTTTATCAGCACGGCATTAGCCATTCCCTTTTCTATGCCGAGGTTTATTCTCTCCGGATTAGTAACAAACAAGTCATCGCCGACAATCTGGATTCTGCCGCCCAGAGCCTTAGTCATCATGCTCCAGCCTGCAAAATCATCTTCCGACATGCCGTCTTCTATGGAAAAAATAGGATACCGGTAAACCAAGTCCTCATAGTACCTGACAAGCTGCTCTGCGCTGAAAACCTTTCTCTCGCCGGGCAGATTGTATTTGCCGTTGTTATAAAACTCTGTGGCTGCAACGTCCAGAGCCAGTAGCACATCTTCTCCGGCTTTATAGCCCGCCATTTCTATAGCCTTCATAATCATGGACAATGCCTCGTCCGCAGAAGGAATGGCAGGAGCAAAACCGCCTTCGTCCCCTACTCCGGTAGAATAATTTTTACCCTTCAGCAGTCCTTTCAAAGTGTTGAAAATCTCAGACCCTATGCGCACAGCATCGGAACAGGTCTCGGCTCCTACCGGCATAATCATAAATTCCTGAATGTCTAAAAGATTATCTGCATGAACTCCGCCGTTTATTATGTTCATCATAGGCACTGGCAGCAAAGAAGCATTGAGGCCTCCTACGTATCTGAAAAGAGGCACCCGAGCCTCTTGAGCAGCAGCCTTAGCAGCAGCAAGACTTACGCCGAGAATAGCGTTCGCCCCCAGTCTTGATTTATCATCTGTCCCGTCCAGTTCTATGAGAGTATCGTCTAAGGAACTCTGATCTTCGGAAGAAAGCCCCTTAACAGCAGCGGATATTTCATCATTGACAGCGTCAACAGCCTGTAAAACACCCTTGCCGCCGTACCTCTGAGAATCGTTGTCTCTGCGTTCGAGAGCTTCGTGCTTGCCTGTAGACGCTCCGGAAGGAACGGCAGCCCGCCCCATGATTCCGCTTTCCAGATGCACATCTACTTCTATGGTAGGATTTCCGCGGCTGTCCAGTATTTCTCTGGCATGAACGGAAGCTATGGCAGACGGTGATACAAACATTGATGAACTCCATGTATTATATTAAAAATACACTATAAACAGATTCTTTTGAAATGTGAAACGTGAAATTAGGAGTTGGGGCGGACAACGGGAAATGAGCGTATTCCCCTTCCCTTTTTAAGGGAAGAGGAATACGTACTAATTCCACATTTCAAATTTCACATTCCTAATACTCTCTCATAGTAGTCTCAACCTTCTTACGCGATGAGGAGTTTCTCATGACTTTTTCCAGCTTTACAGCTATCTCTTCACTAACAAAATGCCGGATATCGCCGCCTAGTTTAGACACCTCTTTCACAAAAGTAGAAGAAATAAACTGAATCCCGTCCGTAGCAGGCAGAAATATAGTCTCCAGTTCCGGACAAAGTTTTTTATTCAAACTGGACATCTGAATCTCGTATTCGAAATCAGACACAGCCCTAAGCCCTCTTATGATAACAGAAGCTCCTATTGAATGCGCAAAGTGAACCAAAAGATTATCAAAAGCCATTACTTCAATGTTCGGCGTTCCGTTTCTTATTTTCAAAAGCGGCGCAATCTCTGCGCTTACCATATGAACTCTCTCTTCCGCTGAAAACAAAGGAGACTTGTTCTGGTTGCAGGCGACTCCGATAACAACTTTATCCACGAGCTTGGAAGCCCTCACAATAACGTCCAAATGCCCGTTAGTAATAGGATCAAACGTACCCGGATACAGCCCTATATTCATATTTTTTTTTGCCGGCATTTTTTATGCTTCCTCGTTAGTATCATCTTCCGCAGCTTCCTCTAAAGACGCAACGGAAACAACTTTCTCAGACTTGTCAATCCTGAATATTATCACTCCCTGAGTGCGTCTTCCCGCGACTCTTATATCCCGCACAGGAAGCCTTATTATCTGTCCTCCGTCCGAGACCAGAATTATATCCTCCGTGTCTTTCACCGGAAATGCGGCAACTATGCTGCCGTTTCTTTCCGACATATCCATGTTCCAAATGCCCTGCCCGCCTCTGCCTGAAATGCGGTACTCATAAGAAGACGTTCTCTTCCCGAAGCCTCTTTCAGAAACAATCAATAGGAACTCTTCCCTAGCCTCGAGCTCTGCGTATCTTTCCTTAGAAAGAACAATAGAAGTGCCATTTTCAGCCTTTTCCTCTGCGCTTGTTTCATCTTCCGTCTCCGGCTCCTCCATGCCGAGCATGGCTCTGCGCTGCTTCAAATAAGCTGCCCTTTCTTCAGGACTAGCTTCAATGTGTCTAAGCACAGACATATGGATTACAACATCATCGGCTGCCAGCTTTATGCCTCTTACTCCTACGGAGTTTCTGCCTGCAAAAACTCTCACGTCATCTACGGAAAAACGTATAGCCTTGCCGAACTTAGTCGCCAGCAGAATATCATCGTCATCAGAACAAGTATTTACATTAACAAGCTCATCGCCCTCGTCCAGCTTCATAGCAATAATGCCGCTGGCTCTTACGTTGCAGAAATCGGACAAAAGATTCCTTCTGACAAAACCCTTGGAAGTAGCAAACACAGCAAACAGCTTATCCCACAAGGTCTCGTCTTCAGGGAGATTCAGAACGGTAGTGATAGTCTCGCCCTGAGAAAGAGGCAGAAGATTGACTAAAGCCTTGCCCTTGGAAGTAGGTTTGCCCAGCGGCAATTTATAAACTTTCAATTTATAGACTCTTCCCAATGAAGAGAAAAAGAGTATAGGATCATGAGTAGAGGCAACGAAAATAGTACGGACAAAATCCTCTTCCTTAGTAATCATGCCGGTTCTGCCCTTGCCGCCGCGGCGCTGCGCCCTATAGTCGGATATGGGAACGCGTTTTACGTAGCCCTCGCTGCTGACAGTAACAACCATGTCCTCTCTTGCTATCAAATCTTCGATATCAGCCTCGAACTCCAGAGGCTCTATGGCAGTTCTTCTGGGAGTAGCAAATTTAACTTTAACCGCAGTAAGCTCATCAGACATGATAGCAAACACTCTGTCCCTGTTTCCCAGAATGTCCAAATACTCTTCTATCTTTGCCACTATATTTTTGAGGTCATCGCCTATTTTGTCTCTTTCAAGCCCGGTCAAACGGTGCAGTTTCAAATCCAAAATAGCCTTTGCCTGAACTTCATTAAGCCTGTAGGTTCTGGAAGCATTGGCATCAAAAGACTCATCAACAAGAGCAATCAGAGCACCCACATCTCCGACATTCCAATCCCTATCCATTAACGCCGCTTTAGCAATAGCAGGATCTCCTGAACGTTTGATAAGCTCTATCATCTCGTCTATGTTGGCAACAGCTATAGCCAAGCCTAATAATATCTGAGCCTTTTCTCTGGCTTGGCGCAGCTCAAACTCAGTTCTTCTGGTTATGACTTTCTCGCGAAACTCAATAAACGCCTGCAGAACGGTTTTCAGATTCATCTGTTCCGGTCTGCCCTTGTTAAGAGCCAAAAGATTCACCGGAAAATTAGTCTGTAAAGGAGTATGAACAAAAAGCTGATTAAGCACTACGTCCGGAATAGCGTCTCTTTTGAGTTCAACGACAACGCGTACTCCGTCTCTGTCGGATTCATCTCTCAGTTCGGAAATTCCTTCTATAATCTTCTCATTTACGCACTCGGCAATGCGTTTAACAAGCAGCTCTTTGTTGACCTGATACGGTATTTCTGTGAAAACGAGAGCCTGCCTGTCTTTACGTATCTCTTCAATAATATGCCTTGCCCGCATAACAACGCTGCCCTTGCCCGTGTGCATGGCAGACCTGCACCCGTTGACTCCCATAATAATAGCACCGGTCGGAAAATCAGGTCCGGGAATAATATCCAACAGCTCTTCTATGGAAATATCAGGATTTTGAATATGAGCCAGCGCAGCGTCAATAACCTCGCCAAGGTTATGAGGAGGAATGTTGGTAGACATACCGACCGCAATACCGCTTCCGCCGTTCACAAGTATATTGGGAAATCTGGCGGGCAGAACAGTAGGCTCTTCCAGAGACTCATCGTAATTAGGCTGAAAATCAACGGTATCTTTATCAATATCTTCGATTAAAAATTCGGAAACTTTCTCGAGCCTCGCCTCAGTATAACGCATGGCAGCAGCACCGTCTCCGTCCATAGAGCCGAAATTGCCTTGTCCGTCAATAAGCGGGAGCCTCATAGAGAACTCTTGCGCCATACGCACCATAGCGTCATAAATAGCACTGTCGCCGTGAGGGTGATACTTACCCATAACGTCTCCTACGATACGGGCAGACTTGCGGTACGGCTTAGTGCTGTCATAACCGCTTTCTTTCATAGCGAAAATAATACGCCTGTGAACGGGCTTGAGACCGTCCCGCACGTCAGGCAAAGCTCTGGAAATAATTACGCTCATGGCATAAGCGAGATACGACTGCTGCATCTCATCTTCTATTGTGATAGTACTCACGTCTGAGGGCAATTTTTGTTCCGTATTATCTATATCATTATCGCTCACGATAGTATCCTGACATTATTGGTAATAATTTTTATGAGAAATTCGTGGGTAATTTGTAGCATTATACTATTCTATAACCAAGCAAAAAATATAGAATTTAGAATGATTAATTTTACATTAAATAACGCCGTCCTTTATTCTAAGTACTTTAGACATCTGTCGTGTAAGCTCCAAATTATGAGTAGCCATTAAAAGAGCGGTTTTCTGCTTTTGAACTACTTCCTGCAGCATGTTAAAAACAGCCTCCGCAGTATTCGGATCTAGGTTTCCGGTAGGCTCATCGGCAATTAAAATTACAGGGTCATTAGCCAAAGCTCTCGCAATAGCGACTCTCTGCTGTTCGCCTCCGGATAATTCGGAAGGTCTATGGTTAAAACGATGAGACAACTGAACGCTGTCTAAAAGCGACTTTGCTTTCTCCAAAGCAATCTTCCTTTTCACGCCGTTTATCATCTGAGGCATCATAACATTTTCCAGAGCGGAAAATTCAGGCAGCAGATGATGAAACTGATAAACAAAGCCTATCTTGTTTCTTCGTAAAGCAGTCCTGCCCTTATCGTCAAGAAGCCCGGTATCCTGCCCGTTGATAAAAATCTTACCGCCGGACGGCGTTTCCAATAAACCCGCAATGTGGAGCAAAGTAGATTTGCCGGAACCGGACTGCCCGAGAAGAGCCACGGTTTCCGAAGCCTGCAAAGACAGAGAACAGCCTTTAAGCACATGTAGCGGCTCGTGAGCTTGAGCAAACGAGTGAACTATATCGAAAAGCTCTAAAACCGTTCTTTCAGCGGTTTTAGAGCCGCCCCAAGACACTTCATTCATGACGCTTCCGGTTTCGTTTGTTTTAAAAAGATTATTCATAGCGCAAAGCCTCTACTGGGTCTAGTTTAGCAGCCTTCCATGAAGGATACAGCGTAGCACCTAGCGACAAAAACAAAGCTAAACAAACTATGCGCACTACGTCAAAAGTATCTACGACAGAAGGCATTCTGGTTAGCAAATACACCTCGGCAGCGAACGGATCCGTGCCTGTAACAAATTGAAGAACCTGCCGCAAAGCCTCTATGTTATGCGCAACGAGAAGCCCCAGAACCAGTCCGATAACAGTACCGGTAATGCCGATAAAAGAGCCGTTTAAAAAGAAAATACGCATGACCATGCCTTTGTCCGCTCCCATAGTGCGCAGTATGGCAATATCCCTGCCCTTGTCTTTCACAAGCATAATAAGGCTGGAAATTATATTGAATGCAGCGACTAAAATAATGAGAGTCAAAATAAGAAACATGACTTCACGCTCTACCTGCAATGCCGTAAAGAAGCTGGAATTGCTCTGCTGCCAGTCGAGCAGCCTGAGAGTATCCGAAGTCACATGAGAAGCAGCCTCTATGATGTCTTTTCTTACGGTGCGGAGATTCTGAGGATCTTTGACAAAGATTTCTATGGCGGTAACGTCATCGCCGAGACTGAAAAAAGCCTGAGCAGCAGGAAGCGGCATAAAAATAAAACTGTTGTCATATTCAAACATGCCTACATCGAATATAGCTCCTATTGTATAAGCCTTCATACGAGGCGCAGAGCCGAACACAGTACTCTTGCTTACAGGAGAGATTAAGGTCAAACTATCGCCTACAGAAAGCCCCAGCCTTTGCGCCATTCTTGAACCTATCGCAATAGTTGAGCCGGAAAAATCATCTAAAGAACCTGCCTGTATCCTTTGCGCAATAGAAGGTCTTTCTTTGATAGCTTCCAAAGACATGCCCCGCACATAGGCTCCTGACGCAGAACCGTCTTTAGTAATCAAAGCCTGAGCTTCTATGATAGGAGTCGCAGATATAACGTCCGGCACCTCTGCAATTTTAGCACGCAAATCATCATACTGCGTTATAGAGCCGCTCATAGCATAGACATTGAGATGTCCGTTAAGCCCAAGCACTTTGGAAAACAGCTCTTCCCTGAAACCGTTCATCACAGACATTACAACGATAAGAGTAGCTACTCCCAAAGCAATCCCGATAAGAGAAAACCAAGTTATGACAGAAATAAAGCCTTCCTGTCTTTTAGCCCTCAAATACCGAAAAGCAACAAAACGCTCAAATGCAGAAAACACTTTTTTATTCCTTTTTTTGTTTTTTTGCTCCGTTTCCGCCTTTGCTGCAGCTGCACTGCAGCGAAGTGAAAGCTGGGCGAGTATTCCCCTTCCCTTTTTAAGGGAAGGGGAATACTTTGTCAATTCTGCATTTCACACTATTCTGCAATACGCTCTATAACCTCCAAACAGATTTTTTCTAAGATTCCTTGTGCAGGCGTGCTTAAGCCAGCCGCGTATTGAAGCAATTGTTTGGCTTTTGACCGGCTGCCGCAGCAATCTTTTCATGCGCCGCAGTGTCGACTGACGCATAAGTATATAATCCGAGAAATGTTTGTATCCCAAAAAATTAACCCCGCGGGCGGCTGGGAAAATATCAGAACGGCTATAGCAAAGATGCAGCTTGTCCGTAAGAAACTTTTCAATCCTGTCCCGCGCCAGACGTGCGTGCGCCTTTCCCGCGAAGAACAGGCAAAAGTCGTCGCAATAGCGGATATAAGCGTCAATACGCAGGTCGGTTTTCACAAATCTGTCCAGCTCGTTCAAATACAAATTCCCGAGCCATTGCGAACAATAGTTTCCGATCGGGACGTTCGTATCGCCCGGAAATGAATCGATAATGTCGCGCAGCAGCCACAGGACATCGCGGTCCTTTATCTTGCGCTTGATAATACAGAACATTATGTCATGATTGATGGAGGGATAAAATTTGGAAATATCACACTTCAGGCACCACGGATACTTTCTTGTAAAATCCATAATGCGGCGGCTGCCCGCGTGCAGGCCGCGTCCCGGAATGTTGCCGTAACTATCCTTGATAAACATAGCTTGCCAAATTGGAGCCAGAACGTTCATCAAAGCGTGCTGCACAATGCGGTCGGGATTGTAAGGAAGGATATAGATATCGCGCTGTTTGGGCTCGAACACGCGCTTGACCGTATAGCGGCCGGTGGCGAAGGTCTTGTTGATAAGAGACTGTCTCACAGCCTCCAGATTTTCTTCAAGATTTTCGGCGAATTTCAGAATGGCGTTCTTGTTGCGTTTGCCTTTTATCGAACGCTGATAGGCAAGTTCAAAGTTTTCCTTACTGGTAACTTTTTCCCACAAATTTCCATAACGTTTTACCATTACGAGAGCGTCAGATAGCGGTCGATGCGCTTTATGGCGGTATAGAACGGAAGCATGTTTTTATGTTCCTCAAGTTGAGTTGAAATAACACTCGAGCCGGAGAACACCACAAACCTTTCGCCTTCAAGTTCGAACTGCATCTGCAGACAGTGCTGGGTTTTATATTTACCTTTAAGAATACGGAAGGCGGTGATAAGGATTTTCTTTCCTATGATGTCCTTCATGTACTGCTTTTTCCCCTCCAGACCGATCGGCTGTGTGTTAAAGTCCGCAAAATTTGGATAATCAGTCATATTTTCCTTCTTAGTTTTGTATTATCGCGGGTTCGGATTTTCGCAAGGATTTTATTCCATACTACTAACCCAAACCCGCCCTGGGCTATTTGTTCAGCCTGCAAAGTTCTCGCCTCGCCGTAGCTTTAGCGAAGGCAGGTATGCCTTTCAGACTTGGTTATGTGTCCAGCCTTGACAGGCTTCGGGGGCGAACCCCCATCTCCTCCAGGTCAGGCAAACTTGTCGAGTATCACTACCGCGCAGCCCCGCATTGCGAAGAACCGGGGGTGCAGTCGCACTCTTCACATATGCACGCACCGTCTATTACTTTGCCTGAACATGCTTTGCTCGTGCCGCCGTATTTGCCTTGGCATGTCCATGTCCAACTATCCCCGCTCTTTTCTATGTCTATGACGGTACCGGCTTTGCAGAGATTAGGTGTAGTGTTTGCATATACCGGAACGGTTAGGAGAAATAATAATGCAAAATGAAAAATCAGTGTAAGGGTTGAGAGCGTATTCCCAAGGGGAATACGTTCATACGGCAACCGTTCTTGATACACAGCATTAACAATACGTAATAACTTGCTGATTATACTAGAAAAATGCGAGAAGGGGGGGGGGTAACTTGTTGATATTGCTGGATAATTTTCATTTTTATCTCCGAATCGAAATACTTTTGTATTCTGCCCCCTATTCTATTTTTCTTCAAGTGGTTTTTTCAATTCCTATTTCCTAATATGCTTTGGCAAAAATAGTGTCCAGCGTTGCGGGTGCTCCGGTAAGAACACAAACCCCGGAGTCTCCCTTCTGGTCAAAAGGAATGCACCTGACAGTAACAGAAAGCTCCTCCAGCACAGACAAAGAGGCAGTATCCATAGACCATTTAGCTCTCACAAAACCAGTCTTTTCTTTTTTAAAGTAATCAATGAATTCTTGTTTGTTCTTTATCTCTACAGTATTCGATGCCATAAACGAAGCCGCCTGATTAAACAGGTTTTGTTGAATGTCTTGAAGCACAGAAGAAACAGAAGAAACAAATTCTTTGCACTCTGTAAACTGTTTTCCGTCATCTAATTTATCCCGCCTTAGAACGCAAACTTTCTGAGCCTCAACATCTCTCGCTCCAATCTCTATAATCAAAGGAGCTCCCTTTTTAATCCAGCTCCACTTTTTATCAGCTCCGGAAATATCTCTCTTGTCAACTTTGACTCTTATAGGCTGAGACGCATAATTCTGAGCAGAAATATCCTTTGCCAGAGCCTCGCAATAGTCAATAACATTCTTCGCATCTGCATCAGCCCGCAACACCGGCACTATAACCGCATGCCAAGGAGCCACTCTCGGAGGCACTCTCAAGCCGTTATCATCAGCATGAGTCATTACCAAAGCTCCCAAAAGCCTTGTAGACACTCCCCAAGAAGTAGTATGAACAAAATCTCCCGAACCCTCTCTGTTCTGAAACTGAATATCAAAAGACTTGGAAAAGTTCTGCCCCAGATAATGAGAAGTCCCGGCCTGTAAAGCCTTGCCGTCCTGCATCATGGCTTCTATAGTAAAAGTGTTCACAGCTCCCGGGAACCTTTCATGAGGAGGCTTTTCTCCGGATACTACCGGCATAGCCAAAACCTCTTCGGCAAAATCCTTATAAACATCGTGCATCTTCCTAGCTTCAGCCATAGCGTCTTCCATAGTCTCGTGTGCAGTATGCCCTTCCTGCCAGAGAAACTCCGCAGTACGCAAAAGAAGCCTAGGGCGCATTTCCCAGCGCACCACATTAGCCCACTGATTGATAAGCACCGGCAGATCTCTGTAGGACTTAATCCACTTTGCCATAGACGCTCCGATAACGGTCTCGGAAGTAGGACGGACAACCAAAGGCTCTTCCAGCTCGCCGTCCGGAATAAGTTTGCCGTCCGCCGCTTTAAGTCTATGGTGCGTAACAACCGCCATTTCTTTAGCGAAACCGTCCACATGGTCGGACTCTTTCTGAAAATAAGAAATAGGAATGAACAGCGGAAAATAGCAGTTCTCGTGTCCGGTCTCTTTGAATTTTTTATCAAGATACTCCTGCATTTTCTCCCAAATGCCGTATCCGTTAGGCTTAATGACCATACAGCCCCTGACTCCGGAAAGCTCCGCCATATCGGCCTCACGGACTACCTGTTGGTACCACGAAGCATAATCCTCTGCCCGCGAAGGGCTTATTGCAGTCTTATTACCAGATGTTTTTGCCATAAATCATTACCGAAAGTATTTTAACCATATAAAGGGGCTTGCCTTATACCCACCCGTTTGCTCTATATACACTTTATTTTTAGAAAAAAGTACAAAAAAATGATATATAAATATATAAATCCCAATGCAATTGACCATAACGTACTAATTGTCTGCTGTGAGAGTGCGAGAGCACGGTATTACAATACTCCCGCACAAAAAATCATAGTTCCGTCCGGTTATAAAACCTCGTATGAGAAATTGAATAAAGGCAGAACGCTTACTGATGCCATCTCCGCCAGATTCAATACAACAAATCCGGACGCTATAATTTTTACTCCGTTTGATATAGAAAACGAGGCGGAGCGTTGCTACATGTACATATTATTACGCAGCGTTATAGTAGCGAAAGTTATAGATCCGGCTTATAAAAATGTACCGGTAATAGTGCATAACGAAAACGGCTGTTATGATGCTGTCATAGAATCACACACTGCATATGCATTAGGCGGATACAATAGAAGTTTTATCCGCAACTATGAATCCGAGGGGCTTGGGCGAAACGAAAAACTGGTAATATCAGACAGGGTAAAGCACATAGGATATAACTATTTTGATGCCCTTAGCTATAATAGGATAAATCGTGAAGAGGCAAAACAAATAGGAGCGGAATTGCTGAATTTCCGCCTGATAAATTATGAAAGACTGCATCAGCCCATACCGGATATAAGACATAATTATAACGCACCTAAAGTTGATATAGATCTGTGTTCGGCAACAGTCTTCGCATCAGCCTCCAGCGACAAGAAAGAAGATTATCTGAAAGCAACGGAGCTGGGAAATTTTTTAAGAGAACACGAGTTTGCTCTGTGTACGGGAGGCGGAGATAAGCACTCAATGGGCTGGGTTCGGGACGGCTACTTGGATCTAAAGTTCCATTGTATGAAACAAATGTATTTGATTCACGCAAGCACACGGCGTCTGGCCAAAAACGAAACAAAACACGGCTTTATGCCTGATTGTGATGAACCTTCTCTGTATGACGACATAGGATACCGCTTGGAAAGGCTGCTTACAAGCGATATTATCATATCCATAGGCGGAGGAGACGGTACCGGACAAGAGAGTGCGTACTTTTATTTGCAGCAAAAAATCAACCGCTCTGAATTTAAAGATAAGGCTTTAGTATTCATAGGCGAAGACCCTTCCATGCTCAAAGAAATAGAAAGCATAATAGGGACCGAAAAACTGAATATATTAAAACAAAATCCAAGAGGACTGGAAAAAGAAAACATCTTTCTGTTTCCCAGAGTAAAAAATGCCAAGCCTATGCTCTTAGAGCTAAAGCAACGCTGGAAAGAGAAAAAAGAATATAAGATTTATAGGCAAGCTATAAAAAGCATCACAAATAAAGAAGCACCGAAACTCTCCAAAAAACCTGCGGAAATACCGCTGCGCTTCAGACCTGACATTTAAGGTTATGTTCGCAAGCTCTTTGATAAACAGGACACCAAGTTTCGTGCGCTCCGGAAATAATGCCTGTACTCATGAGGAACTCGGAAACAATCTCTGCTCCGGTGAAATGAAAAGTCTTTTTGAATAATTTAGTCCAAAGCAAAATTTCCTCTTGTCTATTTTTAGAATTGTTTTTATGAGAGACCAGCCAGTTATAAAATCCGGAAACCTCTTCCCGCATATTAAGAATAACAGAAGCATTGTGAATTATCGCCAGTATCTTGCGTTTGTTTCTGATGATAGAAGCATCGTTAAGGAGTCTGGCAACATCTTTCTCGGAAAAAGAGGCAACTTTATGAGCATCAAAGTTTTGAAAGGCTAGGTTCAGGCTTTTTCGTTTTTTGAGAACAGTCTCCCAAGACAAGCCCGCCTGCATGATTTCCAGAGACAAGCGTTCAAAAAGCAGGCTCTCGTCTTTTACAACAAAGCCGTACTCGTTTTCGTGGTACCCGGAGTGAACAAGGCTCAAAGGGGCTGTTTTGCAGTAAGAGAAAGACATTTAAGATAATTAGGAATTAGGAGTGAGTAATTAGGAATTATTGCATAAATAGCCTGTAAAAACGAGAAAAAAGGTTAATATCCCGCCTTAAAGGCAAAATGTTGTTGATTTTTGGGTAAATGTTTCTTAAAAGTAGTCCACTCATTAGCTTTTAGAGAATTAGGAAAACCGACAATGAAAGAAAATATTCACCCGGATTACCACGAAATAACCGTAGTAATGACTGACGGAACAGAGTTTTTAACGCACAGCACTTACGGCAAGCCCGGTGCCAAGCTGCATTTGGATATTGACCCGAAAGTGCACCCGGCATGGACAGGCACGCACCGCATGGTCGACAGAGGCGGTCAATTGGATAAGTTCAACAAGCGTTTCGGCGGATTGTCTGCAAAAAAGACAGAAATTAAGGAACCTTCCGGAGCAAGCAAAGAAAAGATTAAGGTTACAACCGGTGCTAGTTCTGTGAAGAAGAAGTAATATTCCTCCTCTTCTCCGAATACATTTTCTGAATTTCAGAAACGTCCGCAACATAAGAAGCGTCCGGAAAAGCAGAAAAGAAATCCTTAGAGCCGTAAGCTCTGATAAGAGCCTTGCTTAGAAGCATCAAAGGACGATACGCCTCGTTGAGTTTAGTGTACTTTATGTGGTTTATCTGTTCTACGGAAACAGGTTCATTAGAAACGCCGAAAGAAGCAAGCCGCTGGTCGTGCAGAGAAAGCTCTGAGTAAAAGCGTTTATCAGTCTCCTTAGAGTTCAAAAGGATTTTGTAAATATAGCGCACTGTCCTGTTTATAGTAATATCCATAGACAGCGGTTTATATATGCACCAAACTTTGCTGAAATCCGTCAGATTCTGCTGAATATTTTTAATAAGATCCAGCCTGCCCCTGAAACGCTTGAGGTTTTCACTCTTGAACACATAATCCTTGGGCACAGAGGATTGCCTCAAAGCCCTCTCAAAAGCGCACTTCCATAAAAGCAGCAAAAGCCAAGACATGCCCTGTTCATAAGACAATCCTGACAACGGCTTTGAGTTTTCCGGAAAATAAACTCCGCTGGAATAAGAGAGAATATGAGACAACTCTAAAAGACCCATTGAAGGATATATATTAAAGCAAATATCCCTGCCCTCAACTCTAATAAACAAACGCCCGACAAAATTATACGTAACAAACTTCAGAACATTATCCTGAACCATACAGTCTAAAAAAGGAGAGCTTTCTTTTGATTTCTTATGCGGAGATAAAGAATAAACTTCATACTTCTTAGATACAGCTCCCTTCTTCAATAAGGCAGCCGCCTTCATAATAAGCTCCGGCTCAAAACTCGCATCATCAGACTGGATAGATACAGGAGGGGCATATGTACTTTGACTATCTTTGAGATTGATAGTTATCATAACAATACCCTATTTAAAATCAGCGCAAAAAGCATCTTTCAGATTATCAATCTCCGCGCGTAAATTTTCAAACTCCATGCCAAGATACTCTTCAAGCAAAGGCTCCAAATGGTACGTCCACAGCATTTCCATAGCCTGAGCAGAGAGAGAAGAGGCAAAATCCGTGATTTTAAGGAAATAAGCATGACCTATCAGCTTGTCATCAGGCAGACCCAAAACATCTTTCAGACTCTTGTTCAAAGCAACGGCACGGCGAATGAACTCTTCCTTATTAGCTTTGAAGTTAAGAACATTCTCAAGAACCTTCATGTCCGGCATGACTTTGATAAAAGCAAAACGCCTGCGCAGCGCAAGATCAAACCCAATCAAGCTCTTGTCTGTGTTATTCATAGTCCCGATAATATAAACATTAGGAGGAATAGAAAACTGTCCGAACAAAGGAATGTCTAAGGACTCACCGCGGTATTCTAAGCAGTACAAAAGCTCTCCGAACACTGACGACAAATCAGCGCGGTTTATCTCATCAATAATAATAATGTACTTTCTCTGAGATAAATCCTTGGCAGACTTGCAGATATGAGTGAAAACACCGCGCTCCTGCTCGTAAATAATCTTCTCATTCTTAATCTTAGGAAAAATACCGCCGATAAAATCCTGATACGTATAGTTAGGGTGAAACTGAACTATTCGCACCTCGCCTACTGCCGAGCCTGCGTGATTTTCAAAATGAGTATTAGGATCCATCTCCAATAGCTTGCGCGCTATTTGCTTCGCAGTAAAAGTCTTCCCGGTTCCGGGAGGACCATAAAGAATAATAGCATGATTGCCGGTATCCAGCAAATCGCTTGCCTGTTTAGTGATAAAATCAGTATCGTTAGTATCAGACATAGCAAATCCCTACTGCATCATTCCTTTGAGCATGTTATTCATGCCCTCTTGGATTGCTTCGTTGATGCCGTTCTCATTAACATCTGCACCTGCAGCAGGAACTATGCCCTGTCTGCCTGAGCCGTGTCCGCCGCCCGCCGGCATTTTCCTCATCTGCTTCATCATGTTTTCCATTTCGACATTCCTTGTATAGCCTGCCGGTATTTCAAAAACAGAAGCAGGAGGCGCACCAACCTTGATGTTGCGCATTTCCATGGTCTCGCCCTTGTCAGTCTGAGTCCTAAGCGGCATGTCAAACTCCTTGGCTTTCCATTCATGCGCAGTTGTCGTGAACGTCTGTCCCATCATGTTCATGGTTGTAGTCACTTTGGATTTTTCCGCCTTGTAGCCGCTCACCGTCTCGGAACCAAGGTTTTCCACCTTGCGCTGAGGCGCGATACCGCCCATCATCTGAGTTCCGATACTTTCCAAATCGGTTACTGTGCCTTTAAAGGGAATCTCCATATAGGTCTTGTCCTCTTGCAGAGCATACATTTTGTCCTGATCCATGCGGATTATTGAAATGACATTGCCGCCGCCTTTTTCATTGGAGGAATCCACGCGGATTTTCTTCTCCGTAACATAGTACTTGCCGACTACCTGACCGGTTTTCGCATCTACCATGTCTGCGCTGTATTCCTTGATAGTGCCGGCGTGAGCAGTACCCGCAACCAGCATAACAGCCAGCAGGCCAAGCCCCTTGATTAAACTTTTCATTTGAGTTTTCCTTTTTTGATTTTAGCCGATGAAGAGGGCATATAATATTAATGCTATATTTGAGACTCACGATAAAAACAAGCAGTTTTTTCTTTTTACTTTCATTATTATAGAGTATATTACGAGAGTGTTGAAAACACAGAAAAATATAACCGGAAATTAACCATGTCGAAAAAAATTGATTGCAATATGTTAGTCCCAGAATTCATAGAAAGAATTTTTGACGATACCCCTGAAGATACGGCTAAGGTGCCGTTATTGATAGTGTTGAATAAATGCGTCCCGCCTAAATACTTTAAAGAATGGCATATAACAACAGCCCTGTTTAACACGCTTCTTACCAACAAAGAAAAGAAAAAAGTTTTTCTTTTCTCCGTAGTATGCAACAAATCACCCGAGGAATTGGAAGAATTTACAAGAAGTTTTGTGCCGTCTGTTTCACCCGGAATAAACGTTGACGCAGAAATCGCAAAAATGCGTGAGATGTATAAATACCCGGACGAACCCAAAAACATAATCCCGCAATATTATCAAATGACTCTCCAAGTTTGAGTGTTAGACCTGAGGAAGTTGGCCTGAGCTCTATTGAATTGAGAGGATAATATATTGATATTAAAGAGACTCAAATAGCAAACTGCTACCTCGTATCCCCATCTGTATCCCATTCCTCTTTCCGTACCGAATTTGTCTCTAATTTCTCTTATAGCAAACATACATTAACGATTCAACAAAATAGTTTTGGGTGGACAAGGCTGAAGTCCGCCCAGCCACGTTTCAAGGTCTGTACGTAGTACAACTGTGCGCTTGCCGATTTTAGCTCTTCTTTTCCATCTCTTGAAGCTCTGCTTTCACAAGATGAACCAACTTTGAAAGGGGGTTCGCCTTTTTTATACTTGAAAAAATGTGAGTCTAGGTTTAATAACAAAGGTAATGATTTAGTAAAAATTATGTGTAAAAAGGTGTTGAAAGTGTAACATTATCTGGTCAAGAGTCTTAAATTTTTTTGTTCAAAATACATGAATACAATTAAACTTTTTAGCGATGCCCTTATCTTGCGGCGGTTTAAATCTAAATGGATCATCGTGTTAAGCGGAATTGTGCTTTTGGGCGTGATGTGGCAGGCATCCATAATGTTGGGCTATAACTGGGGTAATCCGCCTGCCGCTTACATGGGTGTGAAATTCGCCGTAAAACCTTTGCTGGTTTTCTTCCTGCTTGCCATTAATTGGCGGCATATGCAGACCGCAACATTTGCCAATGCCAGCCGCACTGGTTGGGACATTATTAACATTGCCAGCACCTGGGTGAATGCGATATTTTTGCTGCTGGCTTTCAACATCATCATATTTTTAGTCAAGGAGCTTAGCGTCTTCTGGGTTATGTTCATACCGCAGGAATATTTGCATTTGTTCAAGAATGAACATCCGCTCGCCTTTCCTTTAGTCGCCGCCCCTGCCGTTGCGCTCGTTACTTGGGCGTGTGCAGTGAACGCTATTATGCTCTCCTCCGTCTACTTCAACAACCGTCAAGCAAAGGTAACAACATGATCCGAATTATATCTCTTTTAACTCTGTTGGCTGCTTTGGCTGCATGCGGGCCTATCTGAACTGCATGCGTCTGAACCTGGCGATGCTGCCTAAGGCATTGACCGGCCAGTTTATGAGTGCTTCCGATATAGCCGCCGGGTATGACGTGCTGGCAACGACGTATGAAACCGCATGGCTGCCGCATATACGCTCCAAAACCGAGGACTTGCTGGCCAGGCTGCCCCTGGACGTTCCTGTAGGGGATGTACTGGACCTGGGCGCAGGAACCGGGTTTGCTACCCAGCGGCTGGCTGCTTTGTACCCTGAACATGCAGTGACGGGCGTCGATATTTCTGCCGGAATGTTGAAGCAAGCGCACAAGGCGGACTATGTGCAAGCCGATATGCTGGATTTCTTGTGTTCCAGGCCGAATGACAGTGCGGCTGTAGTGTTCTCGTCGTGGGCGATCGGGTATTCCCAACCGGATAAGATTGCTAAACAGGCCTGGCGCGTGTTGGCCGAAGGCGGGATATTTGCGTTCATCGTTAATACTCGCGACACTCTGCCTCGCGTGTTTATGGCCTACTTAAAAACAATGCACGCCTATCCGCAAGCGTTGACCAAGGCTTTATGGCCGCGGTTTCCCAACGATTTGTCGTTCGTGCCCAAAGCCTTTGCTGCCGAGTATACCCAGCACGGAGAAGTACTGATTACGCCTCCGCTGGACATTGGCGACTGGGTGTTTGGCACAGGGATTCTGGCCGGGTTTGATCAGATTATGGATTTCAAGCGGCATCCCCAGGCTCTGGAGTATTTCAAAAATGAGCTTACCCATTCTTCTTTACCGCTGGCTCACCATTTTGTTTCAGGTATATTCAGGGAAAAAACATGTTAGCCTATGCCAAACGCTTATTCATGCTGTTGTGGGTGATTATGACACCCTCAGTTACTCGTGTACCGCTGCGGGTCATGCGAGAGCTTAAAAAGCAGGGCAAACAACGCCTGCCTATGACCATTCAAAAAGGCGTGGACAAGGGGCGCATCAACCGCAATGGGCTGGCCTTGATAAAGACCTGGCTGGGATCTGAGATGATCACCCGCAAGAACGGTCAATTTTTCATCAACTCGTTTCTGCCGCCGTTTCCCGGACCGGCTTACGAGCGGATGTTCACCAGCCTGCTGTCCGGTCGGCGGTTGAGTCCTGTATCTGCCTATATTGCGGCTACAAGGAAGTGCCATTTGAAGTGCTGGCATTGCAGCTTTAAGGGGCATGCGCAGGCCGACATGTCCGCTGACCAACTGGGGCGCATCATTGACCAGTTGGTGGATCTGGGGACCAGCATTATCGGCTTTACCGGCGGCGAACCCATGCTGTGCAAGGAGTTGAAGACTCACATTGCACACGCTCATCGCCTGGGGACGGCTACAGTCTTGTTTACGACCGGATTGAACATTGACCGGGACGAGGCTGTACGCCTGCGCGATGCAGGGCTTGATATATTCTGCTGTAGCCTGGACGGGGAAGAGGCTGATCACGATCGGCTGCGCGGTCGGACAGGCGCATTCAAAACAACCTTGCAGGCGATTGAATATGCTAAGGCTGCAGGCATGTATACGATGTTGTCGTCAGTCGCGGATCGGCATTTTATAGCGGATAAAGTATACTTGCGCCTGTATGACGTTGCAGCGTCCATGGGTGTTGACGAGTACCGCCTAATCGAGGCTATGCCCTGCGGCCGGCTGGCTGGCTCGCAGGAAGATGTTTTATTATCACCTGCTGACGTGGCCGAACTGCGCGCGTTTCATGTTGCAGTCAACCGCAAGTACCGTTTGCCCAAAGTCTGTGCTTTCAACCAGATCGAGAGTCCGGAACTGATCGGCTGCGGAGCGGGAACTCAGCACATGTTCATCGACAATGCTGGACAGGTTTGCCCCTGCGACTTCACGCCGCTGAGTTTTGGCGATGCGACGGCCGAGCCTCTGGGAACAATCTGGGAGCGCATGAACGCTGCTTTCACTCTGCCCCGCCGCGATTGCTTCATACAGACAAACAGAGACAAAGTTGCTGCGGCTGTGCGGGAAAACAGCGGAGTCATTCCTCTGCCTGTTCAGAAATCGCAGGCAATTTGTGCTGCCTGTCCGTTTGACGGTATGCCCGACTATTTCCGCTTAGTTGCCGGGCATTTGGAACAGAAAATATGAGACAAAGCCGCGCAAGACTAATGGATGAATAATAAAGATTTCAGAATTTGATTTTTCGATATTTTTAGCTTATAATAGCCATAATCAGACTTTCACAGTAACGCAAGAGTGTGAAGTAAAAATTATTTATATTTCGCTTGTCTTGATGCGATAATATGAACTAACTGTTATGTTCTATTGGCTTTGCTGTCCGCACAACTTGTTGTAAGTATCAATATAGAATGTACCCCCATGTGCTGTTGCTTTCTGTAGCAGAGAGCAGCCCTTTTGTGTATCTTGGGTCACACCCTCTCCCTTATAATACATGATACCAAGCTGCCTTTGTACTTGATTATCTCCTCGTCCTTGTTCAACAGTCTTTGTGTACCACTCAAATGCTTTGGAATAATCCTTAGGCACACCTTGTCCATAATAATATATGTGCCCAAGAAGGCTGTATGCTCTAGCATCGCCTTGTTCAGCTGCTTTTATAAGCCATTCCCTTGCCTTGGAAAGATCTTGCAAATCTTTAGGCGCATCTTTTCTTTCATAATAATATATAACAGCAAGCAACCTTTGCGCTTCAGCATCTCCTTGTTCAGCGGCTTTTTGGTACCACTCCGCAGCTTTTACATAATCACAGGGTACGCCTCCTTCATTATAATAAAATGCGCCAAGCTGTTTTTGTGCTTTAATATTCCCTCGTTCAGCATCTTCTTTGAGCCAATCAACCCCCTGGGAAAAATCTTTGGTCCAGCCCCTTCCTTCTACATACATTTTGCCAATATGAGATTGCGCCCAAACATCTCCCTCTTTAGCGGATTGTTCGTATATCTGCGTTGCTATTCGGTCTTGGAGGCTTTCACCCTGCAAACTACATCAGTCAGTCCCATAAGTATCCCCCGTGTTTCAAGGTATCCCTCCGCCGTATCCCCCAATTTTTCTGATTGCAGACGGATTACAGTGAATGAGAATGAACATAATATCGCATATTTTGCTTTATATTGCAAGAGTTTTATGAACTATAACGAACCGTAACGAACTTCATAAAACTGTGTTTTGGTGGACCTGAGCGGGATCGAACCGCCGACCTTCTCATTGCGAACGAGACGCTCTCCCAGCTGAGCTACAGGCCCTTCTCAAACTCTCTTAAAAATCACGCTGGCATTAGTTCCGCCGAAGCCGAAAGAATTGGAAAGCACTGATTTCAGCTTCTTTTCTTTAGCTTTAAAAGGAACAAAATCAATACCTTCAAGCCCCTCGGACAGATTATCTAAATTCAAAGTAGGAGGTACTATTCCTTCGTTCAAAGCCTTAATAGAGTATATAGCCTCAACCGCACCAGAGGCTCCCAGCAAATGCCCTATAGCAGACTTGGTAGACGACATCATAATGTTAGAACTCGCAGCTCCGAACAGCTTCTTGACAGCGTTAACCTCGACAGCATCGCCCAAAGGAGTAGAAGTGCCGTGCGCATTTATGTAGCCGATATCTTCCATAGGCAGCCCTGAATTTTTAAGAGCCATACGCATAGAGCGATACCCGCCGTCACCGTCTTCTGCCGGAGCAGTCATGTGATACGCATCTCCTGAAAGCCCGTAACCGGCAACTTCGGCATAAATCCTAGCTCCTCGTTTTTTGGCGTGTTCGTACTCTTCCAAAACGAGAATACCGGCCCCCTCGCCCATGACAAAGCCGTCTCTGTCCTTGTCATACGGCCTTGAAGCCCTTTCCGGAGTGTCGTTAAATCCGGTAGACAGTGCCTTAATAGCGCAGAAACCGGCAATGCCTATGCGGCAGACAGTCGCCTCTGTGCCGCCAGCCACCATGACATCGGCATCGCCGAATGCAATGAGCCTCGCAGCATCACCGATAGCATGAGATCCTGTAGCGCAAGCCGTAACAACAGAGTGATTCGGTCCCTTATAGCCGTGCATAATAGAAACATGCCCGGAAGCCAGATTGATAAGACTCCTAGGGATAAAAAAAGGGGAAACTCTTCTGTGTCCCTTTTCAAAAAGCACTATGGAAGTCTCATAAATCTCGTTCAGCCCGCCTACACCGGAGCCGATAAGAACGCCGGAGCGCTCTCTGTCCTCATCGTCCGCGGGAACAAAGCCGCTGTCCTTAATAGCTTCTTCAGAAGCAGCAATAGCCAGATGAATAAACCTATCCATCTTTTTCTGCTCTTTAGGCTCGATGAAAGAGTCTATATTGAACTCGCCCGCTCCTTGTCCCTCAGGGATTTGCCCTGCGACTCGGCAAGGCATCTCTGAGGCATCGAATCTGTGAATAGCCGAGATACCGCTCGAACCGGCGATGAGCCTTTCCCAGTTGCGGGAAAGACCTACACCTAAGGGAGAGACGACTCCCATACCTGTTACGACAATGCGACGCATGGAGAGCCTTAGGAAGCCTGCTTTTCTTTAATGAAAGCAATAGCGTCCTTAACGGTAGTAATCTTTTCAGCAGCATCGTCTGGAATTTCAATACCAAATTCCTCTTCGAAAGCCATAACAAGCTCTACAGTATCGAGACTATCGGCGCCGAGATCATCGATGAAGCTGGCATTATCAGTAACCTTTGCAGCATCTACGCCTAAGTGTTCGATTACGATTTTTTTAACTTGTTCTGCAATATCGCTCATAATTTCATAGCCTTTCAGTTGTTTTAGAATATCAGTATCCTTTTAAGTCAGCATAGACTCACTAAAGGTATAGTGCATACCACATTAGAGGCCAGAAGCAACAAAAAAACGCTTAGAGCGTATTTACTAATTTATGTGCTTGCAAATTTAGAGATTTTAGCGCATAATTATTAACTATACCTCGATAACTTCTGTTTTTCTTATATAGGAGCATTTATTATGCGCAACTTTGATACAGTCTGCAAAGGTCTTGCTATAGCCTCTTTTGCATTTGCACTCTTTTTTACAACCGCAGCTCAGGCACAACTTGTTATAGGAACTCATAATTGCTACAACACTCCTGTTCCCTGCGAAGCTTCCGAGTGGTCTTCTGACCAGTGGGCTGATGCCGGAGATGCCTGCATCAGAAGAGCCTTCGGTATGTCAGCCAGCGGCGGTATAATCGACAGAAATGCCGGTCTTGACTCTTCGAACAAACTTACAACAATGGCGGATGCTATAGAAAGGCCTGAGGGTGCTCCTCTTAATGTGCCGTCTTGCTCTGTGATAAAAACACGTTCCGATACCTGCGCCATAAGGTGCGTACTTCTTCAGTACTAACCTTTATTCCCCTTCCCTTTTTAAGGGAAGGGGTGGATTTCATTCACTACAACAAATTTGTCATTCCCAAGCCCCCTGTTGTCATTCCCGCAAAGGCGGGAACGGTGTTATTGCAGAAGATTGCTGTGACAGCGTATTCCCCTTCGCAGGCGAAGGGGTGGCATTTTTATCGCTGGCAAGCGATAAAAATGACGGGGCAGTGGTGGCGGTTGCTGTTATTACATCAGCT
>WRDR01000013.1 GCA_009779745.1 Alphaproteobacteria bacterium | reverse complement strand
GTTTACGGCGTGGACTACCAGGGTATCTAATCCTGTTTGCTCCCCACGCTTTCGCGCCTCAGCGTCAATCTCGGTCCAGTTAGCCGCCTTCGCCACGGATATTCTTCCCAATATCTACGAATTTCACCTCTACACTGGGAATTCCACTAACCTCTACCGAATTCAAGTAAAACAGTCTTGAGTGCAGTTCCGGGGTTGAGCCCCGGGCTTTCACACCCAACTTATTAAACCGCCTACGCGCCCTTTACGCCCAGTAATTCCGAACAACGCTAGCCCCCTTCGTATTACCGCGGCTGCTGGCACGAAGTTAGCCGGAGCTTATTCTGTAGGTACCGTCATCATCGTCCCTACCAAAAGAATTTTACAACCCGAAGGCCTTCATCATTCACGCGGCATGGCTGGATCAGGGTTGCCCCCATTGTCCAATATTCCCCACTGCTGCCTCCCGTAGGAGTCTGGGCCGTGTCTCAGTCCCAGTGAGGCTGATCATCCTCTTAGACCAGCTATAGATCGTTGCCTTGGTGAGCTTTTACCTCACCAACTAGCTAATCCAACGCGGACCCTTCTTTCGGCGATAAATCTTTCCCCCGTAGGGCTTATCCGGTATTAGCATCAGTTTCCCAATGTTATTCCGAACCAAAAGGTAGGTTTCCACGCGTTACTCTCCCGTGCGCCACTGATGCATTGCTGCACCCGTTCGACTTGCATGTGTTAGGCCTGCCGCCAGCGTTCGTTCTGAGCCATGATCAAACTCTCAAGTTTGTCTAGCTTATTATTACAAGTTATTTCACTTGTTCAAATTACTCTTAGTATTGCTTTATTGCAATCTCTTGACTTTTAGGGTTCTCATTACTCTTGGATACAATACATTCATATCGTATCCGCAACGTTTATTATTGTTACCATTAATAAACATGTATTTTCTTGAAAGAAAATACAAGAACTTGTCGACAAGGATGCTTGTTAAGCAATCTGAAATCTTTTTAAAGCAGAATGACACAAAGAGTGTTCATTTACTTAGAAAAGGATTGTGACATCACCAGCTGCCAGCGTACCGTGAGATACTGCTGCAACCGCAAACTGCCGTCTTAGCATCCCTTCTCATCATATTCACAATTTCCAAGATCTTCGGAGGTGTTAGCCTCTTTTGTTCTTAAAGACAAAAAAAACGAACAAATCACCGTCCGATAAGTTCAACCTTATAGGTATCCTTATCGCAAAGGATTCGCTAGTTGTCAACAGAACTCACTTCAGTTGTTGTATAAAACATCTGACATGTTTACTAATACAGAATACATACTATCATGTCTATAAGAAAATTCAAAAAAATAAAATAAAATTTTCTTGACAAAAGGTTTTTTTGTAATTTTGCTGCGGCAAAGAATCGGTTTTAGCTGAAAAACGCATGATAATACAATATGTTAGTGTATTTTCTTAGTTATTTTTTCTATATCCGCACAAGCCTCGCTTGACGGATAGCTTACGAAAATATTTGTCTGCTTCTTTATAGAAGCTTTCACATGCGCATCTTTTCTTATTATTCCTTCTAATTTCAGCTTATATTTTAAAAAGGATTCAACTGATTTTCTTATTATATCGTATGTTTTTTCTCCTGCGGATTCATTTTCCGCCATATTCACTATGATTCTTATATCCAAGTTTTTATCTGTAAGCAGAGAAACTTTTATAAACGCATACGCATCTGTCAATGATGTAGGCTCATCATTTATAATAACATATTTCTTTTTTGCTGCTCCTGCCAATTGCCTCACTATTTTTTCAATGCCGGCTCCTAAATCTATGATTACTGAATCGTATTCTTTAGCTAACACTGATAATTCCGACAGTATCCTTTTCAACGCAGCAGATGAAAGCGAATTCAAATTCCCGCTTCCGGAACCTCCTGTTATTATATCAAACGATGCTTTTTTATCAGAAGGCAATTCATATTTATAAATTATATCTTTCAGGCTTTTTGATTCACGTATCACATATCCTAAATCTTTGTCCGGCGTGATTCCCAGTTGTACATCTACATTCGCCAGTCCCAAGTCTCCGTCAAGAAGCAGCACTTTCTTTCCCTGCATTGCCAGCGCATGACATGCGCTGATAGAAAACCATGTTTTGCCAACGCCTCCTTTGCCGCTTGCAACAGCTACAGCATTAGGTATTTCTTTTATCACTTCATTTTGCAACATCCGCTCACCTATGCTTTCCGTTTTTTTCATCTCTTCTCAATATAAAATCAGCAGCCGTTTCCGAACTCAAAATCTCCAGATTTTCCGTTACTTTTCTTGTGTCGCTGTACAGGCAGCACCCAAGCGGTGAAATCGCTGCCAGCTTTAAAAGATTTCCTCTGTGGCACAGTAAATCAACTCCTGTTATAATTACGCCCATAGCTCCTATATCCTGAAACTCGTAAATAATCTCTCTGGCTAACGATACGTCCATAAAAGCCGGTATCGTCAAAAACACATTCACAGTTTGTTCTGAATTTTTGATTGTCTCTATTAGACTCTTTATATATTTTTTTTCTGAAACATCGAAGATATTTATGCTGGGCGTGTCTATATAAAAAACTGAGTCATAAGGCATATTGGAATAGTTCATAATTAGCAAATCCTTCAATGCCTGAGCGTCATGTATCTTTATAAATTCAGTTTCCAATATATCTGTAAAAGTCTCCAGCTGCGCATTGCCTCCAGCCCGCTCCGTATCCATAGAAATCACTGTTACCGTACGCTCCACAAGCACAGCCTGCGTTGCCATTTTAGCTGCACACAAAGTTTTTCCGGATCCCATGGTTCCGACTATCATGCAGGGCGCATCAAAATCAAATGCCGCAAAATTCCCCATGCTCTCTGCAGCCTTACTCAAACAAACACGGGCATCATCGCTTACAGCTTGAGTCGCTATTGCAAGGAGCTGTTCCGAAAGTTCAAAAGGTACGTTTTCTCTGATAAGAGTCTCTGCCAGAACCTCTATGACATCAGAGCCTGTCTCCGAAGAGGGCAGGGGAGGCTTTTCTTTTTCCGTTGATACGGCACTCTCATCAATAGCGGCAGTGACTCTTACAGTGTTAGTGTTTTTATCTTCATGGGTAGCTACAATAATCGCATCTTCGCCGAGGACATGTTTTACCTCGGTTATAGCCTCGGATAGAGTAGGGGCATAAAATGACTTTAATCTCATATTTGACCCACAGTTTTAATCTTTGCTTTAGGGTGAATTTCGTTTTGAGACAAAACTACAGTAGACGGTCTGAATCGTTCAATCACATTTCTTACGTATTGTCGTATCATAGGACTGGTAAGAAGTACAGGAACTTCTCCGTGTGCAATGTGCCTTTCATAAGTTTGCCGCACAGATGTGATGAACTGCTGGAGTTTGCTTGGCGCCATAGCAAGCGTCTTACCGTCTCCTTCACCTATTACGCTGGTTGCAAATTCTTGTTCCCATTCAGGAGACAGCGTGAGCAAGGGGATATAGCCCAGTTCATTTGTATTTGAATCTGAAATCTGTCTTGATAGACGGGAGCGCACATGTTCTGAGATAAGAGGCAGATTGCGTGTAATCGCAGTCGCTTCTGAAATGCCTTCAAGGATAGTAGGCAGATCTCTGATAGAAATTTTTTCCGACAGCAGCGTTTGAAGCACTCGCTGCAGTCCGCTGATTGTTATCTGATTGGGAATGACATCGGATACTAGTTTCTGATGGTCCGGTCCCAATTCATCTAGGAGTTTTTGCGTCTCGGAATAGGAAAGCAAATCAGCCATGTAGTCTTTTACTATCTCGGTAAGATGCGTAGTAACAACCGTAGGCGGATCTACTACAGTATATCCTTTAAACAAAGCGTCTTCTCTGTATGCCTGATCAATCCAAGTGGCAGGCAGTCCGAACGAAGGCTCGTGAGTATTCTCTCCCGGAATAGATATGGGCTGCCCCTTAGGATCCATAACAAGAAGCATTCCGGGTCTGAGGTCTCCGCGTCCTGCCTCTATCTCTTTTATTCTTATAGTATAGGCATTAGGAGGAAGCTGTAAATTATCCTGAATTCTTACCGCAGGCATTACAAAGCCCAGCTCTGCAGCAAGCTGTTTCCGGAGACCTTTTATTTGGTCTGTCAGCCGTTGTCCCGCCTCTGTGTTGACCATAGAGAGCAAAGCATACCCGAGTTCCAGCCGCACCATATCAATAGACAGCACCTTAGATATAGGATCATCTTGTACTGCTGCTGCTTTAAGCTGCTCCTGCTGTGCTCCGGCCTCTGTCAGAGCTTTTACTTTCATAGAGTTTGCTATGTACCAGCAGCCGAAACCGGAAATACCGCTGAGTACAGAGAACGGCAGAAACGGCATACCGGGCAGTAACGCCAGTAAAAACAGCATTGCGGAGCTAAGTCCCAGAGCCATAGGATAGTTGCTCAACTGATGGAACATAGCCTTATCTGTAGAACCGTCAGAGTTAGATTTTGTGACTAAAATACCTGCGGCAACGGAAACCAGAAGAGCAGGCACCTGAGTAGCGAGACCGTCTCCGACCGTAAGCCTGACATAAGTATCGGCAGCCTCCAGTACCTGCATATCATGACGGAGTGTTCCGATTATAATACCGCCTACAATGTTGATTAGTGTTATTACTAACCCTGCTATGGCATCGCCGCGCACGAACTTTGCGGAACCGTCCATAGAGCCGAAAAAGTTGCTTTCACTTTCCAGCTCTTTTCTTCTTTGGCGCGCCTGATCCTCGTTGATTAAGCCGGAAGATAAATCCGCATCAATAGCCATTTGTTTGCCGGGCATAGCGTCAAGAGTAAACCTTGCCGCAACTTCGGCAATACGTCCGGCACCTTTAGTGATGACTACGAAATTGACTAAAGTCAGAATAGCGAAAACTATCACACCGATGATGAAGTCGCCGCTCATAACGAGTCCTGCAAATGCTTCAACAACATTTCCTGCCGCATGAGTTCCTTCGTTGCCTTTCGTCAGGATAAGCCTGGTAGTTCCCAAGTTTAAAGACAGTCTTATAAGAGTCGCTATCAGCAGAATAGTCGGAAAAGAGCTGAACTCTATGGATCTTCCTACGAACAGAACCGTCATTAAAATCAGAACGGATAATGTCAGAGATATAGACAATCCAATATCTATTAAAAAGGGAGGAACCGGAACGACCAGCACAGTCAGAATTGTAAGCAGTCCAATGCCAAGCCAAAGCTCTCCGCGCGAAAATATTCCGCTGAATATTTTCAAGAATAATGCAGCTGGGGGAATAGCCGCTGATTGTTCCAGAGTTTGCGCCATATTTTAAATTACCTTAATCTAATGAGCTTGCCGGAATAGGGATACCGTCACTACTGTACTGTCTTAACTTGTTTCTTAGCGTCCTTATAGAAATTCCCAATATGTTCGCCGCATGAGTTCTGTTTCCAAAGCAATGAGAAAGCGTATTGATTATCAAATCTTTTTCTACGTCCGCTACGGTTCTTCCCACCAGAGAAGCTTCCTGACGGCTGTTCGAATTTTCAGCCTCGGATATAATAATATTGCTTTCCTCTATCACATTCCCCTCGGACATCAGCACTGCTGCGTACATAGCGTTTTCCAGCTCCCGAACATTTCCTTTCCACTCATAGGACTCCAAAAGAATCTTGGCTCCGTTTGACAGAACCTTGTCCTCAAAACCGTTAGCCTTAGCATACTTCTGTATCATATGCTCAGATATAGGAATAATATCTTCTCTTCTTTCTCTGAGAGGAGGCAGCCTCAATTTTATAACGTTAAGCCTAAAGTACAAATCTTCTCTGAACTTGCCGGCTTTGACTTCGCTTTCCAAATTCCTGTTGGAGGTTGCGATCAGCCGCACATCTACTTTTACAGGAGAAGAACCTCCGATTCTATCAATCTCTCTTTCCTGAATTGCGCGCAGCAGCTTTGCCTGCAGTTTCAAGTCCATCTCGCTTATCTCGTCCAGCAGCAGCGTTCCGTTGTTCGCCTCTTCGAATTTTCCAATTCTTTTTGCGACTGCTCCGGTAAAAGCTCCTTTCTCATGCCCGAACAATTCGGACTCTATCAAATTTTCAGGTATTGCCGCACAGTTCACTGATACAAAATTGTTCACAGCTCTTTTGCTCTTCTTATGAATCTGTCTGGCAATCACTTCTTTTCCGGTTCCGCTTTCTCCTGTTATAAGAACAGTCGCATTGCTGGGGCTGACCTTAGCAATCAAATGCAAAATAGGCTGCATAGCAGCGGAATTCGCTATAAACGTACTGTCTTCTTCGCACGCCGCTTCCAATACTGCCGCTATCATATCTGCATCAGGAGGCAGCGGAATGAACTCTTTCGCTCCGGCTTTAATAGCGGCAACCGCCTGTTCCGATGTAACTCCGATTCCGCACGCTACAACAGGTACGGTAATTCTTTCTGTTAAGAGACTGTTGATAAACGCCGCTATATCGTAGATTACTTCGCACATGATGAGGTCGGCGCTCTGACCGCTCCTCAGAGCCTCAAGAGCCATATCCGTAGTATCCACGTGCGCTACCTTTGCTCCTTTCTTAGCAGCTATGCGCCCCGCGGTTCCCAGCGGACCTGATAAATTTCCTATTATTAAAAGCCGCATTTTAATACCTCAATAACAGTTACGCAGCCTTGTCTGATTTAATTATCTCAGTCATTGTAATTCCCAGCTTGTCTTCTACGATTACTACTTCACCTCTGGCGACTAATCTGTTGTTGACATAAATATCTATTGCTTCACCGACTTTTCTGTCCAGCTCTATCACTGCGCCTCTGCCCAGCTTCAGCAAGTGGCTCACCTGCATCTCTGCTTTGCCAAGCACGGCAGTAACCTCTACAGGTATGCTGTACACGGCATCCAAATCATTAGTCGTTGCCTGCGCAGCGTCTTTCTGCTCTGCGGTAGGAGCTGTTTCAAGCTCTGTAAGAGTCAATGCATCTTCTTTGTTTTCATCATCACTGGGCGCCATTTTTTATCTCCTAAGTTATGTAGCGGGGGTTACTATTTTATCTATTTCATTCAAAGTATTTTGTATATTTTTTTCAACTCCTCCTTCAGTCCATTCAACAAGACAATCTCCTTGCTGTATCTTATTGTCTGTTATAACTATCAGCTTGCCATGAAAAGCCTGCTCCTCTGCCATTGCTTGCAGCTTATCGTTCAAAACCTCAAAATCCGCCGCATTCAATTTTACGACAACCCGCGGTTCTCTTTTCATTTCCTGTAAAGTATGGCTGACAATAGCCGTTATGTCATCTGCTCCGAACCTAGATACAAAGGCCGGCAGAATTTTCTTTGATATAGCCAAAGCGACTCTTCTAATCTCGTCCTCTTGCTCTTTCAGAGTATCCTGCAAACGTCCCGTAATATCTTTCGCCTTGTTTATCATTTCGGATAAAAGCTCATTCTGGGCTTGTTGTATAGATGCTTGCTCTTTTTGTATGGACACCTGTTCTTTTTGTATGGACGCCTGTTCTTTTTGCATAGAAATCTGCTTATCATGATGTTCCGTGTCCACAGAAATTCTTCCGTCTTCAAAGCCTTTGTCGTAAGCCTCCTTCTTTACATTGGCGAGCTGTTCAGGCTTCAAAAGCACCGGCTTCTCCGAGATTCTATGAATCACGCGCGCATCGCTGAAAGACCTCTCTAACATAAAGTTCTTGAAAGAGGTCTTTTTTACGTCAGCTTGTTTTATCTCAGTTCCGGTTTTCATTTAATTCCACATTTCACATTAATATACAAGTTCGTCTTCTTCATTGTTGCTGACAATCACTATTTCGCCTCTGGCAGCCAACTCTTTCGCTGTTGATACAAGAGAAGTCTGCGCTTCTTCAACTTCTTTCAACCTTATAGGTCCAAGCGCGGCAATATCCTCTTTCAACAGCCTTCTTGAACGCTCCGCCATATTGGCAAAGAAAAGCTCTTTAATAGTATCCGAAGCTCCCTTAAGCGCAATAGACAACTTAGATTTATCGGCATTGCGCAGAATAACCTGTATAGCAGTGTTGTCCAGCTTGCCGAGATCTTCAAACGTAAACATAAGAGCTTTAATTTTTTCAGCAGAATCCCGGCTTCTCTCTTCCAGAGAGCTCATGAACTTAACTTCGGTACTTCTATCGAAGCTGTTGAAAATTTCAGCTATCATTTCATGAGGATCTCTGTTGTTAGTGCGCGCCAGATTGTTCATGAATTCATTTTTAAGAGTGCGCTCTATATCGTCAATCACATCTTTTTGAACAGCCTCCATTCGCAGCATTCTGGTAATAACTTCTAAAACAAAACTTTCCGGCAGCTCCGACAGAACTCTGGCCGCATGGTCCGGCTTTATCTTAGACATTACTACGGCTACGGTCTGAGGATATTCATTCTTCAAATATGCGGCTAAGACTTCCTCATTCACGTTAGCCAGCTTGTCCCACATAGTACGTCCGGCAGGACCTCTGATGTCCTCCATTATAGAGTTGACCTTGTTCTTATCCAGCACCTTGAGCAGCAGCCGCTCGGTAGTCTCCAGAGTTCCTATGGTTCCTCCGGTAGAGGATATTTGTTCTGTAAAATCAATAAGCAGCTTCTCGACCAGATTAGCACTTACGGTTCCTAAATTTGCCATAATCTGAGACAAATCCCTTATCTCATCATCATTCATCTGAGAAAAAAGATGAGAAGCGTGTTCTTCGCCCATAATCAGCACGAAAATAGCAGCCTTTTCCAATCCGGAAAGAGAAGTAATATCATCACGAAGACGTTGACTGGCCATTATCTATTCTCCTGATACATCCAATTTCGCAGTATCTCAACAGCAGCATCAGGGTGCTTATTGACAATCTCTCCGACTTTCCTGACAGAGGACTCTTTTACTCTGCCTTCTACCTTGGATATGTCTATCATTTTTTCAACAGGGTTTTCTTCTTCATCAACCTCTCCTTCAGCAGCGGGTAATGCCTCTCCTGATGAAGGCGCATTATTAGCTAATGCAGGTATACCGGGAATACCGGGAATAAGATTGCTGTCGCTGGGGTAATTTCCGCTTGGAGCTTCCAAAAGTTTCCGCAGTATAGGTCTCACAATCAACAGAATTGCGAAAATAGCAACTAAACTTAAAATGATAGTTTCAGAAATGCGCAGAAGGTCTCCGTTAGGTATTCCGCTTATAAAGCCGCCGGCATTGTCAACGAGATCCTCTTTAGCAAACTGCATATTCACGACTTCCAGAGTATCTCCTCTGGTTTCATCGAAGTTCAGGGCGTTTTTTACCACCTCCCTAATCTTAGCCATCTCTTCTTCAGTCCGCGGCACATACGTAACAGTCCCGTCTACTGTTGTGTATGTGCCGTCTACTACGACAGCGGCAGATAGTCTTCTCACCTGACCGCCTTCCCGGACTTGATTCCTTATAGTCTTGTTTATCTCGTAATTGACGGTTTCTTCGGAGCGGCTGCTTTTATTAGACGCAGAGCCGCTTCCGTACATAGCCGGAACTATGTTCGGTATATTATTAGCTACAGACACAGTATCGGAATTATTGCCTTCCGAATTCGAAGAATTCTCATTAATGTTCTGCGAAGAGCGTATAACCTGACTGTCCGGATCAAATATTTCAGAGCTGGTGGATATCCTGTCAAAATCCAGTTCGGCAGATACTTGCGCTCTTACTTTGCCGTATCCTAAAGTCTGATTGAGAATATCCTCTATCTTCCGTGTTTGAGCCTGTTCGAATTGGAGACGCAGTTCTTCCTGCTCATTCGCAGCCAAAGACATTCCCGGAAGAGCTCCTCCTCCCGCAATATTACTGTTAGGACGCGCCAGCAGATTCCCGCTGCTGTCTACAATAGATACTTGTCCGGCTTGAAGCTGAGGAACGGCAGCGGCTATGAGGTTCTGAATTGAAACTATCTGTTCTCTGCTTAGTGAGGCTCCGTTGTGCGTCTTTAAAAAGACGCTGGCAGATGCCATTTGTCTTGACTGGCTGAACAAATCTCTCTGAGGCAGAACAAGATGCACTCTTGAAGAGCTTATGGGATTCATCGCATTTATAGTTCTTGCCAGTTCTCCTTCCAGTGCCCGCAAATGATTTATATTTTGGACAAAGCTGGTAGTGCCAAACCCTTCTTTCTGATCAAAAAGCTCGTACCCTACGGAGCCTCCTTTAGGCAGTCCTTGGGCTGCCATAATCATTCTGACTTTGCCGACCTGACTTGAATCAACCCGTATGGTGCTGCCGGTGTTGTCCAATGTATACGGTATTTTAAGACCGTCCAGCTTCTGCGCAATAGCAGAGGCATCAGTACTGTCCAGTTCAGTGTACAAAATAGCAAGCGGAGATCTGGACATGCGGGTTGTTGCAAATCCCAGTATCAGAAGCAGACTGATACCGACTACGCCTATAGTTATCAGGCGTACAGTTCCCAAATTACGCAGTGTTTGGATAAAAGCGTTCAAGATTATTGTCTCCGGCGCACACAGTGATAATTAAAATCCGAATCATAAATGAATCGAATCATACATAGGTATTTTAATCATAACTGGGCAGAATTTGCCTAGTAAAAAATGCAAACGATTAACAACTTATAAAGTTTTTGCACTAGCCGGAATAGTACATATCAAATTCTACCGGATGAGGAATCTTTTTATATCTGTCCCAATCAGCCCTGAGCAGTTCTATATAACTGTCTAGGAAATCCTTAGTAAACACATCTCCTTTTAACAGGAACTCTGAATCTGCAATCAAAGCTCTGATTGCCTCGTTCAGAGAAGAACAAACTGTCGGTATTTTACGCTGCTCTTCCGCGGATAGCTCGTACAAATTGCTATGAGACGGCTCGCCCGGGTCTATCTTGTTCTCTATTCCGTCAAGTCCTGCCATCATCATAGCAGCAAATGCTAAATACGGATTAGCCAGCGGATCCGGGAAACGAACCTCGACACGCTTAGCTCTGGGACTCTTCGCATAAGGTATTCTTAAAGCTGCCGACCTGTTTCTTGCAGAATATGCCAAAAGCACAGGAGCCTCGTAGCCGGGTACCAGTCTCTTGTAACTATTGATAGACGGGTTAGTTATTGCATTAAGAGCAGGAGTGTGCTTCATGATTCCTCCTATATAATGCAAAGCGGTTTCAGACAGTCCCGAATAGACGTCTCCTGCAAACAAAGGTTTTCCGGCTTTCCAAATAGACTGATGCACGTGCATTCCGGAACCGTTATCATCAAACAAAGGCTTTGGCATGAACGTAGCGGTCTTTCCGTACGCATCGCACAGGTTATGAATTATATACTTCAGCTGCTGAGTATTATCTGCCGAACGAAGCATGGTATCATATTTAATTCCAAGTTCGTGCTGAGCAACCGCAGCCTCATGATGATGTTTTTCTACACATATACCCAGCTGTTTTGCGACAGTAAGCATTTCAGTACGCAGGTCCTGAGCACTGTCGATAGGATTTACAGGGAAATAACCGCCCTTTGTTCTGGGACGGTGTCCCATGTTGCCTTCAACATAGTCTATACCGCTGCTAGAAGGGCTTTCTTTGGAATCCAAAAAGAAAAACGAATTTGTAGAGGTTGTAGAAAACCTAACTTTATCGAAGATAAAAAATTCTACCTCGGAAGCAAAAAAAGCATCATCGCCTATGCCGGAACTTTTGAGATATGCCTCTGCCTTCTTTGCTATAGAACGGGGACAGCGCGAATAAGGTTTTTCTGTAACAGCATCATACACATCACAGAGAACGACTAAAGTAGGTTTTGCATAAAAAGGATCCAGAGTACACGTAGACACATCAGGCATTAAAATCATGTCGGATTCGTTTACATGTTTCCAGCCGGATATAGAAGAAGCATCGAACATGACCCTGTCTTCAATACCTATATTATCAATAGTATCTATATGCTGAGTAACGTGCTGCAATTTGCCTCTGGGATCGGTAAATCTGAGATCCACGTAGTCCGTGTTATTTTCTTCCATAATTTCTCTGAGATTTTTGGAATCATATTTATTTTTTGAAGCCGGCATTTATCACCTTATGTTAAAAGATTGAACGTTTTAAATGACTTTAAAAGACTCAAATACGAGCATTTACGAGAGAAAACTAGTACAGTTATAACTTGTTGACAAGTCTGATAATTTCTGCTAATTCAGCGCAGTATGTGGTTGTGCGTGTTATTGAATCCGTCTGGCCATATGAATATACGTGATTATAGGCTCTATGGCGGCCGTAGCTCAGTTGGTAGAGCCCTCGGTTGTGGTCCGAGTTGTCGCGAGTTCGAGTCTCGTCGGTCGCCCCATTTTTGATAACGAAGAAGGACAACGATATATTTAAAAATCAATTTTTAAAAGTAGAATGTTAAGGATAATTACGAATATATGTACAATGAATGGCACCGCCGCAAACAAGCACTTGATGAAGCCAATAAGCATCTTGAGAAAGAATCTTGCAGAACCAAACAAAAAGTTTGAATATTTGATAAACATTGTTGCAGATTGCCCGTTTGGGGGTCAAGGCAAGTTTGCTTTAGACTTAATCAAAAAAATAGACCCGCAAAAGGCACGGATACTGGAAGATTTACTACAAGAATATGATAAGAATAATTTTCATCGTGATCTCGGAAGCATATCTTATATTGATTTTAGGGCAGCTGTCGAGGAACAATTGTCTTGTCCCAGCCCATTCACGCGGGAAATATGTGTTACCGGCAAATCCAAAAATTGTCTGGAAAATGAAATTTAATTTTTATTTTTAATCTGTGTCAGTTGTTTGCCGGGTGGCAAGAAGTTCTCACTGGTTACAACATTCTGCCCTGTTTTATTCTCAAGTTGTTTGCGGGCTTGTTTAGCAATATTGCCACCCTGCTTAGCTGCTTTTGTATTAGCAGAAATTCCTGTTGCTTTTTCTGTTTCTGCAATCTGGCGAGTTGAAAGTTCAGCGAGCGCTGTGAAAATTAACTCTGCTTCACTCATGTGGTCGCGCAGGTTCTGTGATTTCAAGTTTTTTATCTGTTTGTGTTCTTGAACAGAAATTCCTGCCCATTCTTGGTGGATTATGTTTGTCAGTATGGCAAACTCCTTATTCTCCTCAACCCCATGGTCAGACCAGTAATCAGTGAGTTTATTTCGAGTTTCTTGTCCGCTCATACGCTGCTGAATCCATTTTTCAGAGCGTCCGAGTTTCTTATAAATTTCTCTTGCACGGTCAATCGCAGTTGACGGGTCAGCCATCTCCTGCATACGTTCATATCCAATCTTAGAAAGCCATACTTTAAATGGTTCAGCTTTAGGGGAGGGAACAGACTGCACAAGCCGTAAAATCCCTTCTGTATCAAACACATCTGTATTATAGAATTTATTGTCTGCTGATTTCATTTTCAGTTGGTTACAATTTGTAACCAACTGACTGCCTTCCTTGCTTAGCCTGCTTTTCAGCACTTTCCAATAATTTCTTGGATTTGAACTATCCGTTAAAATAGCAATTACATCTACAACAGAAAAAAGCCATTTTTCAGCTTTCTCATCCCACACGGAGCGGACTTGTTTTTGTTCAAAAATCTTTATTTCATTACCCATAATTTTACCTAACTTTTTCAATACCCCGAAATATTCACTTTTATCAGCTTCTGTTTTGCGGGGACGGAGTTTTCTTCCCAAGGTCTTATGTACTCGAATGATATATCGGTAACTCCTGCATTCACGGCATCAAAAGTCCAGATTTCAAATCCGCCGGCTCCCATAAGTCCGCCCGGATTAGCCTCATAGTCAGACGCTAACAGATGAAGAAGTTTAGCATCAAGAGGCTTTGCCAGTCTCCACGTATACCCTGTGGTAGCGTTTGCATCTAGGCGTACAGAAAACGTATTGCCTTTTCTTACGCTAATTTTCATAATAGGCTCTGCAAAATTGCTTATGGTCTGCGCATTAGCCTCTGAAACATTTACAAACAAGAAGGCTAATAACAGGAACACTCTTTTCAATTTTCCATTTTTCATTTTCAATTTTCCATTTCTAAACATCTACTTCTCGCGCAAATCTAGCATTTTCCTGTATAAATTGAAAGCGCAGTTCTGCCTTTTTGCCCATCAGCTGTTCTACCAGCGTTTCCGTCTCTTTTATTTCTTCGTGGCTGGTCTCGGACGAAGTGCTGATGACGACTCGGAGCAGAGAGCGCGTCTTAGGATTCATAGTAGTTTCTTTAAGCTGCGCAGGCATCATTTCGCCCAGTCCTTTAAACCGGCTTACTTCTACTTTAGACTTTCCCTTAAAAGCAGACTGCAAAAGTTCATCTCTGTGATCTTCGTCCCGAGCGTACAAAACATTATTCCCATGAGACAGCCTGAACAGCGGCGGCTGCGCCAAATATACATACCCTGCCTTTATAAGTTCAGGCATTTCTCTGTAAAAGAAGGTCATCAACAGTGAAGCTATATGCGCTCCGTCAACGTCCGCATCCGTCATTATTATGACTCTGTCATAACGCAGTTTGTTCAGATCAAAATCAGCACCCAGTCCGCAGCCTAGTGCTTGCGCTAAATCCTGAATCTCCGTGTTTGCCCTCAGCCTGTCGGTAGAAGCACTGGCAACGTTAAGAATCTTTCCTCTTAGCGGCAGGATAGCTTGCGTCTCTCTGTTCCTAGCCTGTTTTGCAGAGCCTCCTGCGGAATCTCCCTCTACAAGAAAAATCTCCGTATCGGACGTTTTCGTCTTAGAGCAGTCCGCCAGCTTTCCCGGCAATCTTAGTTTCTTAGTCGCAGTCTTTCTGGCAAGCTCTCTTGCTTGGGCTGCTCTCATTCGTTCTTCTGCCCTGAAAATCAAAACGTCCAGTAAATTCTTGCTGGCTGCCGAATTAGAAACCAGCCAGTGTTCAAAGTTATCTTTCACTGTTTGTTCTACAAGCCTTATAACTTCGACCGTGGATAATCTGTCTTTTGTCTGTCCCTGAAACTGAGGATTCTTTATAAACACCGATAACAGCACTACCGCAGACTCAAACGCCTCGTCCCCGGAAAGAGAGTTAATCCTCTTGTTGCCTATCATCTCTCCGTATGTGCGAAGCCCGCGCAAAAGCGCGGAGCGCATTCCGCTTTCGTGCGTTCCTCCCTGAGGCGTAGGAACAGTATTACAATATGAACTGCAGCTTCCTTCTCCGCTGTTAAGCCATGCAACCGCCCATTCGACCTTTCCCTTGCCGTCCGGAAAATTCGCTATTCCTGCAAAAGGAGTATCCGTCAGCGCAGGCATGTCTTTTATCATTGTCTGTAAATACTCTTCCAGTCCTCCCGGAAAATGCAGCACTGCTTCCGTAGGTGTTGTATCTCCTTCTTTCAGCAGCTCTTTAGCACAGCTCCAGCGTATCTCTATCCCTCTGAATAAACACGCCTTAGATCTCGCCATTCTAAAAAGCAGAGACGGCTTAAACTGTATCTTGCTTCCGAAAATTTCTGTATCCGGCTTGAATGTTACAGATGTTCCCCGCCTGTTTACTGCTCCGGCCTTTTTCAATTTTGTAATTGGAAGTCCTCTGCTGAACGTCTGTACGTACAATTGTTTGTCTCTGGCGACTTCCACTGTCAATTCTTCTGACAACGCATTGACTACGGAAATACCGACTCCGTGCAGTCCGCCGGAGGTCTCGTACACTTTATCAGAAAACTTTCCTCCGGAGTGCAGTGTCGTCAATATAACTTCGAGTGCTGATTTGTCAGGGTATTTAGGGTGTTTGTCTACGGGAATGCCTCTGCCGTTGTCTTTTATTGTGACAACATTATTTGGTTTCAGCTCTATCTCTATGAAAGACGCATATCCGGCAACTGCCTCATCCATAGAGTTGTCTAAGACTTCTGCCGCAAGGTGATGCAGTGCTGTTTCGTCTGTTCCTCCGATGTACATGCCGGGTCTGCGTCTTACAGGCTCCAGCCCTTCTAAAACTTCTATATCCCTAGCGTCATATCTATCAAATAAAGCTGCCATTACTAATTCTTCCTGATTACTTTTTGAAGTTAGCTCCAACAGCGGCGTTTACATTAGCAAATTTGTCTCGGGCAAGCAGTTCAATCAGCTCTTTTAGTATCTTAGCTACAACAAACGGTCCTTCATACACCATAGCCGTGTAGAGCTGTATCATAGTTGCTCCGTTGCGGATTTTCTCGTAAGCATCGGCTCCGGAGGATACGCCGCCGCAGCCGATAAGCGGAATAGACTTATCAGTGAGCTGATACATTTTTCCTAAGATGTCCGTAGACAGCCTAAACAATGGTTTTCCGGATAGCCCTCCGGTTTCTCTTGCGTTATGATGGCTTCCGACTCCCGGTCGGGTAACCGTAGTGTTGCTTACAATAATAGCGTCCAGTCCGCTGCCTTTTATGACTTTGGCAATGCTTTCGAGCTGTTCGCCAGAATTATCCGGAGAGATTTTTAAGAAAATAAAAGGTTTTTTATTTAAATCTTTTTTAGCGTCCATTACTTTTTCCAGTAAAGAAGCCAGATTGTCTGTCTTCTCTAAGCTGCACGCATTATTTACATTAGGGCAGGACACATTGATAGCAATATAACTCACGTAAGGAGCTAATTTCTTTAATCCCAAAACATGAGCATCTTCTTCGCCGTGATACTGATCGCCTTCTGCAATGTTTATGCCTAAAAAGGGCTTCACGGTCATTACCGAGGTTGTATCTTGCCAAGCCTGTAATTTGCGTTTGAAAGCATCATATCCTATGTTGTTTAAACCAAACCTGTTGATGACAGCCTTTTGGGAAGACAAACGGAACATTCTGGGTCTTGGGTTGCCCTGCTGAGGAAACGGAGTGACTCCGCCGACTTCTACAGTAGAAAAGCCCATTTGAAAAAGCTGTTTTATAACGTCTCCGTCTTTGTCGAATCCTGCTGCAAGACCGATAGGGTGAGGGAATTTTCTTCCGCAGAAATCGACATTCAGCACCGGGTTTACAGGGCAGTCGGTTATAGGCGTGAGTTCTTTCTTCAAGCACCACATAGCCAGAGAATGAGCATCTTCCGGATCGAGAGCAAAAATGAAAGGTCTTACAAGAGGATATATATCAAAGGACATTTTCAGCATTTTGAACACTCTGAAAAATTGAGGAAAAGAGAACAAGAGGCTTTGAGTATAGCGGATTAATAGAAAAAAGGAAGAGGCATATTTTTTAAAATTTCTTCTTGACATATCGAGTTTTTGTAGCTACAATAACCCTATGAACGAAAAACTTAAATTTGAATGGCATGAGCCGAAGCGTTTGAAAGCCATGCGTGAGCGCGCTTGATTTCGGAATGGCACTTGTAGTCTTTGCTGACCCGAACGCCGAGGAGTATATAGACGACCGCCTCGAATATGGTGAAGTACGGCGGCGCATTTATGGTCTTTATTTTAATGGTTGCGTATGTATAACCTATACAATGAGAGACAAGATTCACAGAATAATCTCAATCTGCAGAGTTCACAAGAAAGAAAGAGAGGAGTATTATGACTAGAAAATATACAGAAAAAGAATTAAGGGCTCATTTGAAAACTATACCGTATAACGATGATGTGTGGACTAAAGAAGATTTAGAGACAGGTCGTGTAAAATATGTAGGTAAAGGTCATGCTGCCGCTATTGTACATCATAAAAGCCTAGTCGGACGCCCTAAAGTTGCGGACAAGAAAGTCCTTGTATCGCTTAGGCTGCGTGAAAGTTCGGTAAAAAAACTTAAAGGACTTGGTCGTGGGTGGCAAACTATGGCCGGAGAGTACTTGATGAAAGGAATTAACAGCGGCAAGGTCGCTGATTTGCGGAAATAACGCTTAACGTTCTAAATTAGTTTTCCGTAGCTTCAGGTGTTGGAGCAACATCGCTCTTCTTTGCATCAGCTTTAGGAGCACTTGTATGAAAATTCAAGCCTTCTTGTTTCAGGGAAAGAATAACCAGCTTGGCATTTTTATTGCCGGATTCTGATAAAGCCAAAACGTCCTTAAGTATGGAAGACGTAACTTCCCTATATTTTTCGGCATTTTGAATAACCCTTGCGTGTTCTGCGATAGCCGCATCAAGCCTCCGCGCATCGGACAACTGAACGCAGATCTGATACATAAAAAACAGCGACACAGCAGAAGCCAGTATTATAACGGGTAGATTAGAAACATATTTTTGCTGCTTATCATAAAACATTGGAAAAGCTCCTTAATTGCCGGAATTGTTTTTGGAAGCCTTGTTAAGACCGCTGACATCGATTCCCGAGTTTACAAGAGTACCGAGAAGAACCTTATCATTAGAACGCAGAGATATGCCTGCTACAAGAGTGACAACTCTTTCATAGAGGCTGTTTGACAGCCGCGCCGTTTCCAGTTTTGCCTGAGAGTCCAGAATCTCATTGCTCTTGGCACGATTAACCGATCCTAAAGAAAAATTAACAAGCAGCAGGAAAAAAGCCGCAACGCTTAAAGTCATAGCTGTAATATGTTGAAATTTTTCGCTCATGGCGCATCACCTTACAAAAGAGAAATATTCTGTTCGATGGATATCACACATTTATCGATTCGTAAATATTATTTAAGATACTTTTTAGCAAGAATTTCCGCAATCTGAACTGCGTTCAAAGCTGCTCCTTTGCGCAGATTGTCGCTTACTATCCACATATTAAGACCGTTTTCTACAGAAGAATCTTGGCGTATTCTGCTTACGAACACTGCGTCATCTCCGGTGCATTCTACGGCAGTTATGAAAGCTCCTTCTTCCGGTCTGTCTACGACAGAGACTCCTTTGGCGGACATAAGGGCCTTTCGCGCCTCTGCTGCGGAAATAGGCTTTTCAAACTCTACTGATACAGCCTCAGAGTGGCAGATAAATACAGGCACTCTTACGCAGGTTGCAGATACTTTTATATTCGGATCAAGTATTTTCTGCGTTTCCACAACCATTTTCCACTCTTCTTTGGTAGAGCCGTCTTTTAGAAAAACGTCTATCTGAGGAATGACATTGAAGGCTATCTGCTTTTTGAAAACTTCCTTGGTAATAGGATCGTTCACGAATATAGAGCGGGTCTGAGCAAACAGTTCGTCCATAGCATCTTTGCCGGCGCCGGATACTGATTGATATGTGGATACTACTACGCGCTTGACAACGGCAATATCATGCAGAGGCTTCAGTGCCAGCAGCATTTGTATTGTAGAGCAATTCGGATTAGCTATGATATTGCGCTTAGTATACATAGCGATAGCGTCCGGATTCACTTCCGGAACTACAAGAGGTATTTCCGGATCCATTCTGAAGAAAGAAGTATTGTCGATAACTACGCAGCCTTGTTTTGCAGCCTTAGGAGCAAACTTTTCGGAAACAGAACCTCCGGCAGAAGCTAAACAAATATCCGTGCCGGTAAAATCGTAATCATCAAGAGCCTTAACTGTGAGGATATCTTTTTCTCCGAAACTGATTTCTTTGCCGGCAGATTTTTGCGATGCCAATGCTACAACTTCGGATACCGGAAATTTACGCTCTGCAAGCACGTTCAGCATTTCTTTTCCGACTACGCCGGTTGCGCCCATTACTGCTACTTTGAATTTTTTCATGGTATTGATTCCTGCTGTTAATAATCCTTGATTATACACATAAATTTGATAATTACTAATAATATCTTTACCTTTATACTGTTTAATACCTGATTCTTAGCCTCAACTTTATTTTTAAGGAAGAACATTATGAAATTCAAAATTAACAAAGTCGCTGTCATAGGTTCCGGAGTCATGGGCGGGCAGATTGCCGCTTATATAACTAACGCCGGAATTCCGGTAGTACTTCTGGACATTGTTCTCTCAGATAAAGAAGATAGAAATTATCTGGCTAGGACTGCCATAGAAAAGTTATTACAGCAAGGCGATGAGTCCTCTCCTTTCATGCAGAAGAAAAACGCAGAGCTTGTTACTATCGGCAACTTGGAAGACGACCTTGACAAAATAGCTGATGCGGATTGGATTATTGAGGCTGTTATTGAAAACCCTAAGATTAAAGAAGATTTATACAAAAAAATAGATGCCATTCGTAAGAAAGGTTCTATTATTTCTTCCAATACTTCTACTATTCCTTTGAAAAATCTGGCAAAAGGTCAGTCAGCAGAGTTTGAGAAAGATTTGGTGATTACTCACTTCTTCAATCCTCTGCGGTATATGAAGCTCTTAGAGCTTGTCAGCACTGAAAAGACAGATCCGGAGTCTTTGAATAAGGTTGCCGAGTTCTGCGATGTAGCATTAGGCAACGGCGTTGTCTGCTGTAAGGACTCGCCCGGATTCATAGCCAACAGACTCGGCATATTCTTTTTACAATGCGGTGTTGATAATGCTTTTGCTATGGGGTTGTCTGTGGAAGAAGCTGACGCCGTGCTAAGTACTCCGGTGGGTATGCCTAAAAGCGGAGTCTTCGGACTGATGGATATTATAGGGCTTGATCTGATACCGCTGATTGCCCAGAGCTTCTTTACTACGCTCCCGCAAGATGATGTGTACCGCACTATAAAAATGGACTATCCGTTGATCGAAAAGATGATAAAAGACGGTTATATAGGAAGAAAAGGCAAGGGCGGGTTTTACCGCATGATAAAGACTGATGCCGGAAAAGTCATGGAGAGCATCAATCTTAAGTCCGGCGAGTACGCTCCAACAGCTAAAGTGAAATTGCAGACGCTGGAAGAAGCTAAGGGCAATTTACAGAAACTATGCGAGAGCCAAGACAAAATAGGGCAATATGCGTGGAAAGTGCTGTCTACTATGCTTTCTTACGCCGCCTCCATAGAAAACCAGATAGCGGACAATATATATCTCATAGATAAGGCTATGAAGCTGGGCTTCAACTGGAAGTACGGACCCTTTGAACTCATCGACAAAATTGGAGCCAAATGGTTTGCTGAAAAATTAGAGAAAGAGGGCAGAGCTGTTCCTAAAATTCTAAAGCTGGCGGCAGAGAAGGGGAGTTTCTATCGGATAGAAAACGGACATTTGGAATATCTGGACAATCAGGGCAGATATAATGCTGTAGTTCACCCGAAGGGCACGCTGTTTTTATCCGATATTAAGCGTGTTTCAAAACCCGTTATATCCAATGAGTCCGCCAGCGTTTGGGATATTGGCGATAAAGTTCTGTGCTTTGAGCTGCATACTAAGATGAATACTCTGGACGCACAGGTGTTTTCTCTGCTGGAAGAAACAGTGAGTTTGATTCATAACAATGCCGGCAAATACGCCGGACTCGTTATCTACAGCGAGGGAACAGTATTTTCGGCAGGAGCTAATCTGAACGTGTTTCTGGAGCTGTTTAAGTCTAATGATACTGAAAAGCTCAAAGCGTTCATACTCAAAGGACAGAAGGCATATACTGATTTACGGTATGCCAAATTCCCGTCAGTTGCCGCTGTTACTTCTTTGACGCTGGGAGGGGGAGCGGAATTTGCTTTGCACTCCGGCGCAATTCAGGCTCACACTGAAACCGTAATGGGGCTTGTTGAACTGGGAGTGGGCTTGATACCGTGCTGGGGCGGCTGCACTGCTTTGCTTTGCCGTGCTTATGAAAAGACAGGCGATGCCAAAGCGGCAATCCTGCACACGTTCGAGACTATAGCAGGAATGAAAAAGTCTCCGTCTGCGTTTCAGGCTAGGGACTTGCTGTTCCTTAGGGAAACAGATAAATTTACCATGAACAAGGATAGATTACTGTTCGATGCCAAGCAAAGAGTGCTTAGTATGGTTAACGGTTATGAGCCTCGTAAAGAGTGCGTAATATCCATACCTGCTGATGCTAAAGGTGCTGTTCAGAGTATTATTGAAAAAAGTCAGGGTCATGACACAGCAGTGCTTGAAGCTCTGCAGAATGTTCTGTGCAGTGGCGGTTCCGAGTCTGACATACGAGAGCTGGAATGCTCTGAAGTTCTGAAGCTGAAAGACAAGGATAAGACAGAGGCAAGAATAGCTAATATGTTATCCACAGGAAAACCGTTAAAGAATTGATTTAACGCCCTAATAATGGTACTGTACGTTCTATATTGCGTACAGTACCATTTTTTTAGGATTATTTAATGGAAGAAAAGAAAGCTGATGAGGCGGAGCCGGAGGTAGAAAAATTTTCTCTTACCCTGAATGCGTCCTCTATGAGAAAATTTGAAAGAAGCTTTTTCACGAAAAAGCTGAGGCTCAGAAGATATACGGTGCTTATTGGTGCTGTGCTGCTTTTGGCAACGGGATTTTCGTTGTGCTATTTTATGTTTTTGCCGCAAGAACAGGGAGCTGTGAAAACTGTTGCTGTAGAGAATGTTATTGCCGACCTGATGGTAGAGGGTTTTCCGAATGAAAAACTGATTATTCCAGTAAAGCCAAGTAAGAGCTGGACTGTAATTGTTCACGAGGAGCCGGAGGAGCTCTCTTTAGATACCGTGAAGAGTTCAATCAATTACTCAAATATTGAAAAAGACATAGCCAGATTAGAAAAAGTCGCTGCGAAAGGTGAAGATATTTTGAAACTGGCTGTGATGTACGAAATGACTGCTGATATAGATGCAGCAATAGAATGGTATAGCAAAGCTGCGAATTTCAGTTATGACAGTGTGCCGTATGATATAGAAGAGGTTAACGAGAAACTTAGTGATTTGCTGGAGATACAAAATCAGATGCGGCAGGCGGTGGAACAAGAGGTATACCGTTAAATTCATCTGAAGAAATCTTGTAAGACTGCTTGGGACTAAGAGTAATAATTTTATTATTAACGGAAATAGCAACGCTGTCCGGCGTCACTTCCAGTATTTTAAACCAATCAGTACTAAATTCAGGAGTGAATTTGTGAGGACCAATCCAAACACTCCAATCGTCCGGAGAAATGAAAAGTATTGCCTTCAAAGTTATAGTATCGCTGTTATAGCTGTCGGGTATGTTTGATAATTTTTCAGCTTCTATGATTTCCGCATCAGAAAAGAAAATAGAATTTATATTCCTTTCTTGAGCGAACACTGACAAAGGCGTGCAGGCAAGAAGAAATATACTTATAGTCAATATTCTATTCATGATTAGACCCACTGGACAGCCATTCGCCTTTAGCTTCAAAATGAACATTAATATCGCTGATATTTGAAGCGGTTCTGGTGATATTTAAATAACGCACCAGAACTTTTCCTTTCATAATGCTGTTGAGAGAGTTGATGAATTGGTACGTGGAGATATCCGTAGGCGCATGTGCCGAAACAGTCCAGCTGCTTATGGCTAAGTGATGCGTATTGTCCGAGAGCGTTATAGATACAGGAGTCTCTTTGCTTATGGAGTAGGATAAATTTTGAAGACCATATCTTAAAGCGGCAGTTTCAATAGAAGAGTGTACATCGGAGCGTTTTACAGGAGATAGAATATCTATAATTTCCGAATTGGAAAGAGCTGCATTTTTATTTTTCGCCGGAATCTTTTTATTCAGGAAATCGGTTAATTTTATCTGAGCACCGGGAGGAGAGGATATATAAGGCTTTACAATAGTATCGAATAATAAATCCTGAAATAAAAATAAGAGTAAGAAAACTCCGCAGAATACTTTCCAGTGCCGGGCTAAAAAATCTGAAATAAAAGATATTGTCATGAAAAGCTCATTCAACTTTTTCAAAAATTATAGGAGAAAGCGTATTGGTTTTTAAAGAAAATCCTTTCAAAGAGTCCGAAAGAGAAGCTGCAAATTTCTTGAGAGAACCCGCATCAGCATTATCGGCAAGAAGGGTAAGCGTTTCTTTGAACTTTGTCGGAAAATGAAAGGACTGAGAAGTTTCCCAAGTAAAAGAGGTAACTTTGATATTGTCTAAAGCAGAATGGATATTATTGATTACTGGAAAAGGAGAAGAGACCGGAATCTCGAAAATAGCTTTTCTGTCTATGGCTTTTTGAGTATAGAGGTGCTTTCTATCCAAAGACAAATCATCTAAGCGGTTATTGAGAATAATATCTGTGTCGTATTTTAGAGAGGCGTTGGCAGCATGGGAACTATAAACAGATGCTGCAACAGGAGATAATTTAGCGGCAATAATAGCAATAGAAAATACAATAGCCAGCAGACTAAGGCATGAGAGGACAAATCTTTTATTACGCTGCAAACAGTCATGGCATATCTCTGGAGTCTTTAATGGTAAAGCGTGCACTCCGGAAGATAAAAAGAAAAAACCGAACAAAGTATCTGAAAATCTGCTGTCGTCCGGAATTGAAAAAGGAAGTTTAAGCATCTTCGCAGCCATATGCGGCGAGACCGTATGCACAGCGTTTAAATGCAGTTTATTAGTGAAAGACAGATCTATATTGTTTTGAGTTGAAAGAAGCAAAAGCGTCAAGTCCTGACTTGATTTCAGCCCGAATTTATTAAGCTGAGTAAGACTTGATCTAAGCTCTTTTTCTATATCGTTATGAGACTTGCTTAAACGGGTAGAAAGAAAATTTCCCTTATGTGTGGCAATGAGCCTGACACTGCCGTGTTTTTGTTCAGAGATCATTATGAAAAAATCAGGCGTAGGTGAAGATTTGATTTTACTAAACAGCGCAGCCATCAATTTCACGCCTTCTAAGGGCAGTAAATAAATGCCGGGTGAAAATGGTTTTAGAAGTTTCAAGAGCTCTATGGCTGGATCAGAGCTTGGAAGACTGGCAATAAGAATAGACTGTTTATCAGTATCTATCCAACCGGCAGGAACCCCGGCATCAAAAAGCCTTGTTATGTGATTTCCGGCAATTTTAATTCTATCAATAGGATTACGGGCATAAACCTTTTCAAACACATAATTCTGCGTCTGCGTATCAACTAAAATAGAGACTTTTGCATGTTTATGTTTTTTAACAAAAGCAAGTATGAGTTTATCAAAGTCCGGCTTTGCAGCAGGAATATAAAGAATATCTTCATTTATTATATTGTGCAGCACAAAAGCACCGTTATCACTAAGCACAATAGCTATATACGGCACGGGGAAATGTGTCAGCAGCACTCTTTTTGCATTATCAAGAAGGTTTGACACAAAGGCATATTTGGTAAGACGATACATAAAATACCTACAGATTCATGAGGTTGGACATCGAGTATATAGGAGCGATAAATGCAAAAACTATCAAAAGAAGGAATAAAGCGGACATTATAATAAAACAAGGCTTAATAACGCTGGTCAAATTGTCCAGCATAAATTCAACCTGAGTATTATACCTTTCGGAAATGGTGTCGAGGCTTTTGATGATAAAGCCGGATTTCTCACCGATTACTAAAAGAGCAACAGCATCGTTGGGAAAAATTTCGGACAGAGCATCGGAAATATTATGCCCGTTTTCTATCATTGCTTCTGCGCTGTTTAGTTTGTCTTTAATGAAATTATTGCCGGCTGTATTTTTAAGCTCTTCTAAGATTACCAGAATATCCGTCTTATATTCCAGCAGTATCTGCATAGACTTGGCAAGTTTAGCAATTTCTGTTTTTAACAGAACCTTGCCTATAAGTGGTATTTTTAATATGTATTTGTCTCTCAGAATTCTGAATTGTAAAGAGGTTTTGCTAAGAACAGCAGTGCAGAAAATCAAAGCTGTAATCAAAAGCAAAATCAATCCTCCGTATGCGGACAGGAACTTGGATACATGCAGTAAAACATGCGTCATAACAGGCAGATTTTCTTCGGAAGAGGAAGGGACTATGTCATATATGAAATCAGTTATTACCGGCAAAAGATACACGGTCATATAGCTCATTACAACCAGCAATACTATTAACATAAAACTTGGATAAACAGAAGCTTTGAGTATTTTGTCTCTTGCATTTATCTGTGCTCTTAGCAATACTTCCAACTGCTCAAAAGCCTTAGTAATATTGCTGCTGCGCTCGCCTATTTTCAGCATAGACAGAAAAACACTGGGCAGAACATGGTCAAAAGTGCTGAAAGATTCGGAAATGCCTCTTCCGCTGTTGATGTAAGCAGACACCTGTACAAGAATATTGGAAAATCTTTTGTCGTTTACCTGAACCAGCTTCAGTGCATTTACGAAATCAATTCCGGACGCAAGAAGCTGCCTCATCATGGAACAAAAATACAGTATGCTCTTCAAAGAGATTTTCCTGACAAAAAACTCTCTGCCGTACTGGGCTTTTTTTGATATTTCAGAAGCCTCAATAAGCTGCAATCCCAAACTGGAAATGTGATAGCGGAGCTCGTTAGAGTCACCGATAGAAATAACATCATTCCATATTTTGCCGTCTTTATCTACGGCTCTGTATTTGAACATAGGCATTAGTACCTAGCTCCTATGAAATACAGACCTTCTGCTCCTACTGTCGCTCCTCCTTTGGTTCTGTCCGCCGCATGAAAAGCGTCTGCGAACTGAGACAGGGTCCATTTTTCAGACCCTGCCATACACAAGGTTCCTACCATATTTCGAACCTGATGATATAAAAAAGAGCGGGCTTCCGTGTATATATAAATTTTATCATCAACTCTTGTTACATCAAGCCTATCCAGCGTTTTTACAGGAGATTTCGCCTGACAGCCGCTTGCTCTGAAAGTAGAAAAATCGTGATTGCCTAAAAGCATGTCTGCCGCTTCCTGCATGATTTTTTCATCAAGATTGTACGGCACATGCAGAGCATAATTCTTTTGATACGTCAACGGAGCTTTTCTATTTATAATGAGATACTCGTAACACCTCTTCACAGCAGAAAATCTTGCGTGAAAATCTTCCGTAACTTTTTCCGCGCTAAGTATAGAGACTCTGAAAGGTCTCACGTAAAAATTAATAGCTTCCTCTACAGTATGTTCATCTATATCTTTATCAATATCAAAATGAGCGGCTTGTCCTTTGGCATGGACTCCTCTGTCAGTTCGTCCTGCGGCAAATAGTGTTACGTTTTCAGCGGAAAAACTTGTAACAGCGTCCTCTATGACTTGCTGTACAGAAGGTTTTGCGGCATTCTGCCGCTGCCAGCCGCAAAAATCAGTGCCGTCATATTCTATGGTTATTTTCCATCTGGTCATTGGTATGCTATTCTATTTTACTTCCTATAGTAAGCCTAAGCCCGCGCAGCAATGAGGTACCATCCATAGGCTTTTTGCCGGCTCTTTGCAGCGTATCTAATTTTATCATAGAGTGCTCACCGCACGATACAACAAAATCTTCAGACAATAAAATGCCTTCCGGCTTTGATGACTCGGGAGATACAACAGAAGCTTTGAGAATTTTAATAATTTCAGTATTAAGCGAAAAAAAACAATTAGGCAGAGCTCTCACTTGTCTTGAAATATGTTCGGCAGTACTAGACCATGAAACTCGTCCGTCTTCTTTGGATAGCTTCTTTGCATAGCTTGCGCCAATATCCTGTTGAGGAGTAATTTCTAATTTTTTATCCCTAGACAATTTTCTGAGCGTCTCTGTAATAAGTTCAGCTCCCATATCTGAAAGCGTCTTAAATAACTCATTAGCAGTCGTAGTATCTGTTATCGGAGTCTTGCCGCTTGCTATAATCCCGCCGGTATCCAGTCCCTCGTCCATTTGCATAATAGTAATGCCGGTTTCAGTATCGCCTTCCAAAATAGAGCGTTGAATAGGAGCGGCTCCCCGCCATTTCGGGAGTATAGAGCCGTGAATATTTATGCAGCCGTATTTAGGAGCCTCCAAAACAGCCTTCGGCAAAATCAGACCGTATGCAGCTACAACAGCAACATCTGCTTGAAGATTAGAAAACTGAGACTGCTCTTCGGGATTTTTGAGAGAAACAGGCGTATAGCATTTCAGCCCCAGCTCTTCTGCTATTATCTGAACTTTCTGTTTTTGCAGCTGATAGCCTCTGCCTGCGGGCTTCGGAGGCTGGCAGTACACGGCAATAATCTCATGTCCTTCTTCTTTGCAAAGATTGTTGATTGCTGTCAAAGGAGCTGCTGCAAAGTCCGGAGTACCCATAAAAACTATACGCAGTTTGTCAATCATAAGCTCAGCTTTCTCTCTTTTTCCAGCTTTTTAAGCAGCAAGCCTGCTTTTAACTTAGAAAGATAATCAATAAATAATATTCCGTTCAAATGGTCTATTTCATGCTGAAGGCATTGGCTCAACAGACATTCGGCCTTAATCTCATGTGTCTCGCTAAGGTGATTTATATATCTCACAGCAACGCTTTTAGGGCGCGTCACGTCAGCGTACTGTTTTGTTACAGACAGACAGCCTTCATTATACGTAAAAGTCTCTTCTTCATTTTTCCAAATTACCTCAGGGTTTATCATGAGTAACTCAGTCCGTCCGGTAAGCTTCTCAGTTGAAGACAGCACGTTATTAATAAGCCCTTCGCTTAAATCCACTATTATTATCCGGTGCAAAAGACCTACTTGGTTGGCAGCCAATCCGATGCCTTTGTTTTCACGCATCAACTCAACCATATCGTATATAATATCAACAATCTCTGGGGTAACCTTTTCAATCGGCAGAGCTTTTTGACGCAGAATTTCCGAAGGTATAGTCTGCAAGATTAATTTATTTTTCATATTCAATCCTTAGTTATAATTTCTCTTACCGATTTATCAATCATCACGGTATCAGATATGTTTTTAGTAATATTAGCCGCTCCGAATTCCTGTAGTTTTCTGGCTTTATTTACAACATTACGCTCATAACTTCCAATCATTTTATTATAATGCTCCACGCTGGAGGATATAGCCGAACCCATGCTGTCCATATGAGAAGTCATAACGGTTAGAGAATTATACAGCTCGCCGCCCAGAATTCCCAGTTTTTCCGCGTTTTCTTTGAGGTTTTCCTGCCTCCAGCACAAGGCGACAGTTCTTAGCAATGCAATGAGCGTCATAGGAGTTGCGAGAATGATTTTTCTCTGAGTACTGAATTCCATAAGCTCTGGGTCAGTATCAAGGGCAGCGGCCAGAAAGTGGTCTCCGGGAATGAACAGGACTACGAAATCGGCAGAGCCCTCTACAGCTTCCGAATAAGATTTAGAACTTAGTGTCTTGATATGTTCCTTTACAGCTTTTGCATGTTTAATCAGAGCCTCTTGTTTTTCATGCTCAGAGCTGCTCTGCACGCCTGAAAGATAAGAGGCAAGAGGCACTTTGCTGTCGATGATTATATAGCGTTCTGACGGAAGCCTTACAATATAATCGGGGCGTAAACTGGAAGCATCTGTTTGCAAGGAATGCTGAGAAGAAAAATCTTGGGCATACTCGCTCATGCCGGTCATTTCCAGAATTCTTTTGAGCTGTAACTCGCCCCACTGACCTCTGGAAGAGGGAGACCTTAGAGCTTGCAGCAATTGGCTGGTTTCGGAGCGTAATTGCTGCTGGGTCTCGTTAGATATAGAAACCGCCTGCATAAGCTCTTTATAGGCTCCGTGTCTTTTAACCTCCAGCTCTTGCAGCTGTTTATCCATTTTAGTAAGCGTCTCTTTGACCGGCTTCACCAGTTCATCAATAGCAGTAACCTTTTTGTCTAACGCTGCCGCATTGGATATTTCCGTTTGTTTTAATTTTGTCTCTGCCAGCGAAAGAAAACTCTGTTGGCTTTTTTCCAGTACATCGGAAGCCAGAGATTTAAATTTATCCTCCATTTGACTTAGTTCTTTTAATCGGATGCGATAAAAGAACACAGCTATGGCTATGCCTAAAAGCAGCCCTGATATGAAAGAGATGATGTATTCGAAGGACATGTTGCTAGAAATTGAAAATAGAAAATTGAAAATGGAAAATTATAAACATAAAATTGTATAAGTACATAGCAAAATTATACATTCCATATTTTCAATTCCCTTAATTCGGTTTAATAATGTCCTGTAAAAAAGACCTTGCGGCGGGAAAGTCTTTTACGTTCATTTTGTCAATAGAGGCTCCTACAAGCAGTTCTACTTCATACTGAATCATTGATTCATTTAAGTTTTTTATTTTAGAAGCGTAAAAAATGAGAGCTTGCATTTCTATTTTTTCGTATCTGTTAAGAGGTCTGTCGGAATGGTGTCCGTAAGCATCAACATAGTAGCAGACTGCAGTTGTTACAAACGCCGTCATGAATATAGTAACCATATTTAATGACAGGTTCCCAACTCTCTTTTTCGGAAATACGGATTGCCTCCTATGCGCATTATTTTTCAATAACTCCGTAGCCAGTAATACGATTTTTTCTTCATTATTTTCCAACATAGCAAGCCTAATAAAAAATTTTTAAAAAGAAACTATTTTTTTCTTAAAAAATTGTAATCGCATAAATTATAAATCTGTGTTTTTATCTCTTTTAAATAAGTTTTTTTCGAAGAGGCTGCCTTATCGGCATCTTCCTGAAGGTTTTTATAAATAGTCGCTGCCATAGCTGCAAATTCTCTGGGGGAAACACCCTTATCCATTTCCAATAGAATCTCTTGGAGTCTGGCGATAATCTCTGTTAAAAGCTCAACATCTTCCCCGAACGGAGCAGGGGAGGCGTTTATACTGTCGGCAGTTTCCGGGTCCGCCATCAGCAAAGCCGGCGTAGTTCCAAGCGCATCGGCCAATGCTTTTATAGTGCTGTATCTGGGGAATTTAGCTCTTCCGTCCAGCATGTCGCGGACAGCAGTAGAGTTAAGCCCTGCAAGCAGCGACAACCTTCGAGGGTTTAATCCCTGATCTTCCATAAGCGCGCACAGATTATGCAGCCACTGTGAAGGCAGCTGTTTTCTGTTAGCTCTTTTAGTCTGTAAATTTGTTTTCATAATAGAAGATATAGGAAAAATCCATCATGAAAGCAATGAAAAAATAAAGATAACTATCTTAATCAGATAACGGCTTAATATTCCAGCCTAAAATCGCCCACTCTTTAGAAGCGGAGCCGTTAACCAAATGACACAAAGCACCGGTAGAGAGCTTTATATTATGCTGTTTTTTGGAGCCCTCAAAGTTTCCGGTCAGATACGGGGCAAACCTTGCTATCCCGTTGCTGGTTACGACTAAAACAGTTTTTCCCTCGTGCTCAGCGCGCACCGTCTCGCCGAATTTCAGCCAGCCGTTTATAATTTCCCGGACATTGATATTCCAGCCATACGGAACTTTTGCCTCTTCGTCCCACGCCTTCAAAGCTGCTTTTCCGATTCTGGCAATCACAGCCTCTTCAGGTTTATTCTCGTCAATCCCGTAATCAACTTCATTAAACAAAGAGTTTTCATGAACAGGTCTGAAAACGCCCATACTCTCCAAGGCGTAAGAGGCTGTCTGCTTTGTTCTCATCAAATTGGAAGTGTATACGATATCCGGCACAAGATTATAGGACTTCATATACGAGCCTAACCGCAAACCTTGCTCAATGCCGCTTTGTACCAAAGGCAAATCAGTTTTTGCTCCAACTCTGGTTATAACAGCTCCGGGAGCAAACGTATTGCCGTGTCTTGCAATTAGAAGTGTGGTTTTCATGTCTAAAACATTTCCCCGTCTTTGGTTATAATAGCCTCAGCGCGCTTAATATCCTCCGGGCTGTCCACTCCGGACATACCGGTACGCCCCTCATAGCTTACAGGCACGCAGCGCACTTTAAATCCGTTCTCTATGACTCTAAGCTGCTCCAGTCCTTCTAATTTCTCGTAAACACCCTCCGGCAGAGAAGAAAACTTACGCAGCAGGTCAATGCTGTAACCGTACATTCCTATGTGTCTCCAGACAGGGGATAGAGCAGTATCCGGCTTTTTACGCATAACCGGAATAATATTCTTGGAAAACCAAAAAGCCAGTCCTGTATTCCGGTCAAAAACAGCGCAAGTGCCGCTGAAAGGAGTAGTCTTCTTGTTTTCTCTTAGTGTCTCAAGAGCTTCCCAAGAAAGCTGAACTACAGGAGTTACTAAAGGAACGGAACTGTCTTTGTGATACGCCTCTATCAAGGCACTCACAAAAGAGGGAGGCGTGAGCGGAGCATCTCCTTGCAGATTTACTACAAAGTCCGGAGTTTCTTTTAACTCGTCTATGGCGGCATTAACCCTGTCCGTGCCGGTAGCGCAATCAGCCGGAGTCATAACAGCCTCTACTTCCAGTTCCTTTGCATGAGCCATAATCCTTTCGTCATCTGTTGCAACTACAACAGAGACATGATTGGATACGTCTTTTTGTACTTTTTGGGCGATATTAACCACACGCTGCAGCATAGTTTGTCCGGCAATAACAGCAAGAGGCTTGCCCGGCAATCGAGTAGAACCATAACGGGCTGGAATAACAATAAGCGTGCGCATCTCTACCTCTAAATAATTTTTTTGTGGAAAAGACAAAAAATGCTATGATTTTACAAAGATAGTTGTACAATCACGCACTCTAATCAAAAAACCGCAAGGTGTAAAGTATGAAAAAGAACAGGGATACATCGCCCCACAAAGAGGACAAGACAACAAAGTATGCGCAGCTGCTGCGGGACAATCTGCATAAGCGCAAAACCCAGCAAAGAGGAAGATAAAGTAATGTCAGTAATGCCGGATCATTGGATACGTAAACAAGCACTGGAAAATGATATGATTTCTCCTTTCGTAGAGAAGCTGAACGGAAAAGGAGTCATATCTTACGGGTTATCCTCTTACGGATATGACGCCAGAATTGCGGACGATTTTAAGATTTTCACGAACATAGACAATGCGTTGGTAGACCCTAAGCAGTTCAATGAAACCGGTTTTGTTACAAGAAAAACTAATGAGTGCATAATTCCGCCAAACTCGTTTGTCCTGTCTCATACTGTAGAATATTTCAAAATACCTCGCGATGTATTGGTTATATGTCTCGGAAAGTCTACTTATGCGCGCTGCGGGCTTATCGTGAATGTGACTCCGCTGGAGCCGGACTGGGAAGGACACGTTACACTAGAGATTTCCAATACTACTCCGCTGCCTGCGAAAGTGTACGCTAACGAAGGCGTGTGCCAGTTTATATTTTTGAAAGCGGATTCTCTTTGCGAAATATCCTACGGCGACAGACAAGGCAAGTACATGCGTCAAAGAGGCGTTACTCTGCCCAGAATGGAACAGAAAGAGTAAAATATGCATAAAATTCGCATACAAGGCGGCAAGGCTCTTAACGGAGATATACAAGTGAGCGGAGCAAAAAATGCTGCTCTGCCGCTGCTTGCCGCCAGTCTGTTAACAGATGAGGAATTAGTGCTCTGTAATGTGCCGGATCTTTCGGACATTAATACTATGATAAAGCTCTTGACGCATTTGGGTGTTCATGTGTTCAGAGAAGGGCGTTCAACAATAAGGCTTAAAGCCTCTAATATCACCAATACGACTGCCATATATGATTTAGTAAAACAGATGCGGGCAGGTATCGGGGTGTTGGGACCGTTATTAGCTAGGTGCGGCGAGGCGAAAGTGTCTTCTCCGGGCGGCTGCGCTATTGGCTCAAGACCAATAGATTTGCATATAGAAGCAATGAAAGCGCTAGGGGCAACCATAGAGCTTGACAACGGCTACATAGTGGCAAAGGCTCCTCCTAAGGGGCTTAAAGGAGCCGAGATAGTATTCAAGTTTGTTACAGTCATGGGGACAGAGAACGCTCTTATGGCGGCAGTGCTTGCTAAAGGTGAAAGTGTTATAATTAATGCAGCCAGAGAGCCGGAAGTTATAGATTTGGCAAAATGTCTGGTATCAATGGGAGCGGACATAGAAGGAATAGGAACAGACAAGATAAAGGTGAAAGGCAAAAGCAAGCTGCACAAAGCAAAACATACTGTGATTGCGGACAGGATAGAGGCGGGAACTTTTGCGATGGTATCTGCAATAACCGGGGGGTCTGTAAGGTTGATAGGAGCTAAGCTGGAGCACCTCAACAGTGTAGCCTTGACATTGGCTCAAGTAGGAATGCAGCTTATTGAGGAAGACCTAAGCGATGGGCAAAAGGCTTTAAAGGTTCAGGTTCAGTCTCCTTTAAAGGGAGTTGATATAACTACAAAGCCGTATCCGGGCTTTCCTACGGATTTGCAGGCGCAGTTTATGGCGTTGATGAGCGTCTCGGAAGGAGCCTCTATGATTGCGGAGACTATTTTTGAGAACAGGTTCATGCACGTTCCGGAGCTGAATCGCATGGGAGCGAACATAACGGTGCAGGGTTCTAATGCGTTGGTGAGGGGGACTGTGTGTCTGACAGGCGCGCCTGTTATGGCAACGGATTTAAGAGCGTCCAGTTCTTTGGTCATGGCAGGGCTTGCGGCAAAAGGCGAGACTGTGATTGACAGAGTCTATCATCTGGACAGAGGATATGAGAATCTGGTTGAGAAATTGTCCCGAATCGGGGCGGATATTCAGAGAATCAGGGATTCGTAGCGATTCTTTGATGATTCTCTGTTGTAAATGTAGAATTTAGAATGTAGAATGACGTTTTTTATTATATAGGACAATACTAATGGCAAAAGAGGACCTCATAGAGCTTGAAGGCGTAGTTTCGGAAATTTTGCCTAATGCGATGTTTAGAGTGAAATTAGAAAACGGTCATGAGATTCTGGCGCATACGTCCGGAAAGATGCGCAAGAACAGAATACGGGTACTAGCTGGAGACAAGGTCAACGTAGAGATGACTCCGTATGACTTGTCTAAGGGGCGGATTACGTTTAGGCATAAGTAATGTGAAATTAAAGCATTACCATTAACCATAGAAAACACTTTTGTTTTAATTACAAACTTCTATATTTACCGCATACATAAATTTCTACAAAAGGAATATTATTATGATAAGACCTGTGCCTGAAAAATACAGAGAATTTTATGAAGATTGGCTTAAGCATGAAAAACTTTTGAAGGACGCTCAAAGTGAGCTCAGATATGAATTCTATAAGGCAGAAGAGGCTAAGAAGGACGAAAGCATTGCTTTTAAAAAAGCACAAGTAGAATTACTTATTGGCAAAAGTTCTGAAGATCCGACATTAGATGTTTTAAGAAGCGAGAGGATGAAGAAAGAAGCTCAAGATAAATTCGACGCTTTTAAAACAGAATGGGATATTGCTAATGAATTCTGGAAGCCCGGAGAAGAGTATTTAAAATCAGTTTGGCTGCTCAATGATAAAGCAGAATCTAAGCATAGAGATGCTGAAGCATTATATTTAGCTCCCAAAGAATACAAAGGGTACCACAAACCCAGTATTGTCCAGAAATATAATATACAATTCTTTACCGTACCATACAAACAATATGTCGAAGCCTGTTATAATAAAGCTATTGCTTTATGTAAGTCAGCAGAGGCATCTTATAAGCACAGAGACAAAAACTTGGAAAAGGCTTATAACGCTTGTTATGGAGAGCCGCACACTCCGGGTGTTATGGAGACCGTCAACAAATTGCTGGGATATGAAACCTTTGCTTAGACACGAACTAGCCCTCTTCCTTTTTTAAGGTAAGGGGGAATATGTGCCAATTTCTCTTGACAAAAACATAGAACTAAACTAGAACGTACATGTTATGTTCTTATAAGGAGGCTGTCATGCTTACTAAAAAACAGAAGGATTTGCTTGTGCTTATTAAGTCTCGCTTGGAAAGTGAAGGGATTCCGCCCTCATTTGACGAGATGAAAAGTGCTATCGGGCTTAAATCTAAATCGGGAATACACGGACTGATTAAGAGTCTGGAAGAACGGGGCTTTATAAAACGGCTCCCTTATAAGGCTAGGGCTTTGGAAATCTTAAAATTGCCGGAGGGAGTAGAGCAGCCTGAGAAAAAGGTAATAAAGTTTAATAAAAGCAAGCCTGATTTTACTTCATTGCCTTTTTACGGGCGTATTGCTGCCGGCACTCCCATAGAAGCTATAAGAAATCCCGATACTATAGACGTTCCGCTGCATATGATAAATCCTCGCAAAAAATGCTATGCGCTGGAGGTTTCAGGGGATTCTATGATAGATGCCGGCATATTATCCGGAGACAGAGTTGTTATACAGCACTGCGATAATGCCGAAGAGGGCGAAATCGTAGTAGCTCTTGTTGATGAAAATGAAGTTACCCTGAAATTTTTCCACAAAGAGGGTGCTTTTATAGCATTAAAGCCCGCCAATAAAAGCCACGAAATCCGCCGCCTGCCTTCTGACAGAGTGCGGATTCAGGGAAAGATTGTGGGATTGCTGAGGAGTTATTGATAATTCCCTTTCCCTTTTTAAGGTAAGGGGCGTAAGTCTTGCCGAAGCCTTGGCGTAGGCAGATGGCACGCCGTAAGGCGTGACGGGGTAGTGGTTTTTTAAAAGAAAACTTTTATGACCTATCCTTCTTAAACAAATTCCGAAATGCGCCCAAAGTCCCTGATGGAGAGTCTGGGATAGAGTTCTCCCATGCATCTTTACAGATTTTATTTGCTGTTTTATAGGCTTCGTCTCTATTTTGATGAAGCTCATCTCTCATTCTGTAAAGTGACAACGCCTCTCTGCGGAAATCATTAGAATACGCTTTGCGAGATTCGGGGGTATCATTGCATATGTTATATGTTCGACCTATGTTGCGCAGTCTTTCACTATCCCAAGGTCTGTCTCCAGCTAGGCGGTAAGCGTCTCCGCGTTCCTGAAATTCTTTGCTTTTCGCATCGTATTTGTCTCCTATATCCCAGTATTTTTGTCCGTGCTTGAAAATAATATCATACTTTTTGAAAGTTTCCTTAGCGTGCAAAATTGTTTGTTTAGCTTCAAGTAATTCTTTTACAGTTGCAGATTTAAGAATAACATTTCCTTCAACGTATTTTCCTTCGGCTGCTAAATCAACTCTTTGTTCTAAATCGAGAGCATTAGCCTCTTCGAATTCTTCTTTAGCTTTACGTTCAATTTCATCAAGCTTTGCTTGAGCGTTGGCTAGTATTTTTTTACTATGAAACCAAGCATCGCATATAGTTTCGTAAGAAGTTCCGTCTTCCATGGCAATATCTTTCGTTAAAAAATTAATTTATGCAACCAATCCGCCTAATCTATCTGAATTGAAGAAAAAACATAGCAAATAGTATGGTTAATGAGTGAATTATTTTATCTCCAGTATAATCGGCACGTGGTCCGAGGCTTTGTCCTTAGAACGCGGAGATGAATCAACAGTACAAGACTTGACAATATCTACTGCCGGGGGCGACAAGAAAAAGTAGTCCAGCCTTATGCCTCTGTTTTGCGCCCAAGCACCGCCTGTATAATCCCAAAAAGTATAGGCTTTTTCGTCCGTATGCAAAGCTCTGAAAATATCGGTGTAACCGTTATTGATAAGCCTGTGGTATTGTTTTCTGGTATCTGTATGGTAGAGAGCGTCATCTTTCAGATAGCCGGTATCAAACACGTCAAGTTCAGTTGGCACTACGTTAAAGTCGCCTCCGAAAATTACTGGCGTTTCTTTTTTGCGCAGCATCTGCGCATGTTTGTAGAAAGCGTCCAGCCACTTTAATTTATAAGTAAACTTATCACTTCCTATTGGATTCCCATTAGGAGCGTACACGGAAGCGATAGTAACGTTGTTTATGACTGCCTCTATGTACCTTGCGTTTGCATCATCAGAGAAAGAAGGCAGTCCGTCCACAGGCGAAGAAATATCATGCAGGCTCAGAATTGCCACACCGTTGTATGATTTTTGTCCGAAAACATGAGATTTATAGCCCAGAGCAGAGAACTCGAAAACAGGGAAGTCGTTAGTCTCGCATTTAATCTCTTGCAGTAAAAGAATATCCGGTTTGACGGCATCGAGCCAGCTTGTAACATGCTGGAGTCTGGCTCTTATACTGTTTACGTTCCATGCAGCGATTTTCATGACAGCTCCCTCAAAAAAACACATTATAAAAAATTATAAGGATCAACATCAACGATTAATTTAATCCTTGGCGAAACTTGAACAGAATTCAAAAAATGCTTTACAAAAGAGGATAAAGCAAAAGCCTTAGGAGCCTGTAATAACAGTCTGTGTCTGTAATTTCCGCGCAGCTTAGAGAACGGGGCAGGGGCGGGACCCAATATGCGTACTCCCGTATTCTTTGAGAAGCGGTTTAGTTTTAATGCAAGCTGATTAATTTCTTGAATGACAAAATCCTCTTGTTTGCAGGAGAGAGTTATACTGATAAGCCTCCAGAACGGAGGGAGGTTATAGGACTGCCGCTCTTGCAATTCTAAATCTATAAAATCGTTTTTAAGATTTTTGGCTATAGCGTTTATAACAGGGTTTTCAGGAGCAACTGTCTGTAACATCACCGTGCCCTTATCCATAGCTCTTCCGCTTCTTCCTGATATTTGCTGGAGCAGAGCAAAGGTGCGTTCGGATGCGCGGGGGTCGCCGCCTGATAGTCCTATATCGCTGTCTATGACTCCGACAAGAGTCAATGACGGGAAATGGTATCCTTTTGCCATTATTTGAGTTCCTATAAGAACGTCTATTTCTTTGTTGAGCACTTTGTCTACCAGTTCCTGCGCTGCCGCGGGAGTGTTAATAACATCGCTTGCCATAATAGCGGTTCTTGCGCTTGGGAGTTTAGCATACAGTTCTTCGGCAATACGCTCTACGCCCGGACCGCAGGCAGCAAGTTTATCCTCTGCTTTACACTCAGGACAGATTTTTGGCAGAACTATATTATAATCGCAGTGATGACAGCGCAGTTTATTTGAGGATTTATGCGCTATAAGCCACGCTGAACAGTGAGGACAGCTAAGCCGTGCACCGCAGCCGCGGCACAGTGTAAGAGGCGCATAGCCTCTGCGATTCAAAAACAGCATGGATTGTTTTTGCTCTGATAAATTTTTCTTGAGAGCGTCTAAAAGCGGCGGAGAAATAAATTCGCTTGCAGGCATAGTATGTTTCCGCAAATCAATCAGCCCAACTTCCGGCATAAGTGCAGTGCCGAACCTCTGTTGTATTTGAACAGTATTATACTTGTTTGTTCTAACGTTAAGAACAGTTTCTAATGAAGGAGTTGCACTGGACAAAACAATAGGAATTTTTCCTATATTAGCCCGAAGCACAGCCATGTCTCTGCCGTGATATAAAATCATTTCTTCTTGTTTGTAGGATTGCTCGTGTTCTTCGTCTGCTATGATAAGCCCGAGATTAGGATAGGGCAGAAACAGAGCAGAGCGCGCTCCTATTACAAACAAAGCCTCGCCGCTCAATATGGCTCTCCAGTTCAGCCGCTTCTGCTTTTCCGTGAGTCCGGAGTGCCATACTACGGGCGGTGCGCTGAACCTGTTGGTCAGCCTGTTAATCAGTGCAGCAGTCATTGCGATTTCCGGCACTAACAGCAAAGCCTGTTTTTTTAATCTTAGACACTCCGCTATAGCCTCGCAAAATACTTCTGTTTTGCCGGAGCCTGTAACGCCGTCCAATAATGTTACAGAAAAACCTTTATCAGCGTTTGCTATCAGTAAATCCGCTGCATTCCTTTGTTCCTCGTTCAGATTTGGAACAGAAAAGTTTGGATTATAATGGTTAATTTCGGGTGCGTCTTTTTTCTTAGGCTCTATGATTTTCGCATTACCGAACAAGAGTTTCAGCGCAAGCCCCTTGCGGGTTATCGTATATTCCGCCATTCGTTCAATGAACTCTATACTGATTTTAGGTATGGGTTGGATTGGCAGAATGCGGTTTATTTGTTTTATCTTGCTTTTTTCTATGGTGTTGCTGCCTTCGCCCCAAACAACGCCTATGACACTTCTCGAACCAAAGGGTACTTCTACAAAAGTCCCTATATCAGGAATCTGTCCGCTGACCTCGTAATCAAACGTTTTGTCAAAAGGCACAGGGAGCAGCACGCTAATCTGTTGGTTTTTCAAGGTCATATATGGTATCTTATAAAACAGTATTGTAAAAAAATATAAAACGTGTATTCTCTATCTACTTGTTTACTACCAATGGAGATTATTGTGAAGTTTTTTGTAGATACCGCAGATATTAAAGAAATTGAAGCTCTCACCGAGACCGGACTATTGGACGGCGTAACAACTAACCCGTCTTTGGTTGCCAAATCAGGGCATTCTAACTTCGTAGAGCTTATACGGGAGATCTCTTCTATCGTCTCAGGCCCCGTAAGCGCAGAGGTGGCGGCTACAGATTATGAAACTATGATGGAAGAGGGTAAGTTCCTTTCTAAAATAGCGGATAATATCGCAGTCAAGGTTCCTATGACTCCTGCTGGTTTGCGGGTTTGTAAGAACCTCTCTTATGACGGCGTAATGGTGAACGTTACTCTTTGCTTCTCTGCTGCTCAGGCTATTCTGGCTGCAAAAGCTGGAGCGGCTTTTGTTTCTCCTTTCGTAGGAAGACTGGACGACATCGGCTCCGGCGGTATGCAGTTGATTTCCGATATATGCCAAGTTTACTCCAATTATCCGGATTTTAAAACCGAAGTATTGGTCGCTTCAGTGCGCAGTCCCGAACACGTTGTACAGGCCGGTCTTCTTGGAGCGCATGTTGCGACTATACCTCCTTCCGTGATAAGGCAGCTCTTCAAGCACCCGCTGACAGACAGCGGACTGGCTCAATTCGTAGAAGACTGGAAAAAGTCCGGGCAGACGATTTTGTAAAAGTGTGGAATTGTCGACGTATTCCCCTTCGCTGGCGAAGAGCCTGTTCCCGCGAAGTCGGGGAGGTGGCAGTCGCTTTAGCGACTGACGGGGCAGTGGTGCAAGCCTGCTGTACTCACTGAAGCTGATTATTAGATTAAATATAGGGGTTTGGAAGTTTTGAGAATAGTGATTCGTTTATTGGTCTCAGCGGCATCTCAGGCATGCGATCATAATATCGTTTTAGCTCAACATTATAATACAGATGTCTCAACTTATCC
>WRDR01000012.1 GCA_009779745.1 Alphaproteobacteria bacterium | reverse complement strand
TATAACCTTGATGTTATTATAGCAGTCGGTTATCGCGTAAAATCGCACAGAGGGCTTCAATTTCGCAAGTGGGCAGCAGAAGTATTAAAAGAGTATATACGGAAAGGCTTTGCCTTGAATGACAGCCTGCTCAAAAAAGCAGGCGGCGGCGATTATTGGAAAGAACTCTTAAACAGAATAAAAGATATTCGTTCATCCGAAAAGGTTTTGTATAGGCAGGTACTGGATCTATACGCAACAAGCATGGATTACGACCCTAAACAGCCTGAAACAATAAAGTTTTTTAAGATAGTTCAGAACAAGCTGCATTATGCTGTAAGCGGACAAACTGCCTCTGAACTGATTTCAGACAGAGCTGATCACACAAGACCATTTATGGGATTAACGGCTTTTGAGGGCTTTCGTCCAAGAAAAGACGAAATAGTAATAGCAAAAAACTATTTGAACGAAGACGAGCTTTTAGACCTTAACAGTATGGTTTCTGCGTTTTTTGATCTTGCAGAAATGAAAGCACGGCGTAAAGAGCCGATGTATATGAAAGATTGGGTGGCTGAACTTGATAAGTTTTCCTCTAATTACGGCAAGGGTGTTTTGATAGGTGCAGGACGTATAACGCACGAGCAGGCAATTGAAAAAGCCGAAGCGGAATATGACAAATATAAAATGCTGGCTGCTGATGAACTATCACCAGTAGAGCGTGCCTACTTAGAAACATTGAAAGACACTCAAAAGCGGATTGAAACAAAGACAAAGTCGAATAAAAAGGGTAAGCAATGAGCAGGATTGAAAAGATGATTGATGAGCTTTGCCCTGATGGAATGGAATCTAAGCCGTTAGATGAAGTAGGTTTGTTCACATTATTTAAAAAAAAAATTTTGTGATAGAATAACTCTGATAGGTGAGAATATGAAGTTTGAGTGAAAAGAATATCATACAAGTGTTTCAGAAGAAAAACTAGCATATGAAAATTCTCTGGCTTTTTTCGCTAACTCAATCAGTTCAGCATTGTTCATTTTTACTTCCTTAATTATTATCTTGTGCGCAATTCAAAACCTTGCGGCACAAGTGCTTGCATCTACCCAAAACTAATCCCAAAATTTGTCAACTTTGTTTGTGTGGAATAATCTCTCTTCACATCCCTGCCCCTTTCAGGAGTCATATAGTCATAGCCTGTCAGCATATTTCTTCTAATCATAACAGCAGCATTGAATAACTGCTTATGATCCTTCAGCTTGTCTTCCTGCTCTTTTAAATCTTCGTGACTTATAAGAATTGCACTGTCAAATTTCGGATTCTTGTTTTCTAAATAAATTTCTCTAAGAGCCTCCTCTGCAGCAGATAAAATATCTGTAAGTTTTACAATAGCCTTTACTATTTTTGAGGGTTTCTTGATGTCATAAAACACCTCTTTAACCTCTGCGTCTTCTGCCTCATCGCTTTTCTGCTTTACAGACGGATACTTCTTTTTCATATCGTGCGCTATATCGCCCATGAATACTTCTCCTATGTCATGAAGCGTGGCATATTGTATACATTGTTTATACAGCTTAAGGTTTTCTTTATCTTCAGGCACAGACTGAAACATAATATCCAAGAAATAGAACATAAAGAAAGAATGCTCCATAAGATTGTTTCTGCTTTTAGCCTGATTTGTTTTGCCCCACCTTTTTATATCTTTCATTCCGTACAGAGTGTCTATCCTTTCCAGCATATTTTTTGCAAAAGCCCTGTTGTTATATCCGGCGTGTATTCTTCTTAGAATGTCAACAGCTTCTTTGTATAATTCTTTTTCGGCAATCTGATGTTTTACAGCTTTCATATCTTCAAGTCTTGCAGCCAGGATATTATCTGATTCCGATATGTCTTTATTTCTAAAGTATTCCTCTGCATAACATAAAATGTTTGCAAGCTCCATGATAGACTCTGCTTCCTTATCCGGCTCTTTAAGGTCATAGAATATTTCTTTGACTTCAATCTGCCCTGCTGCATCAAGTTCTTTTTTAAGATCGGTATACTTCTTTCTTTTTTCCATTGGAACATAGTGTGAATATACCTCACCTGCATCGTGCAGCATAGCATGCTGAACGCACTGTTTATATAATCTTAGATTTTCTTTATTTTCCGGAACAGATTTGAACATAAGATCTAAAAAATAAATCGCAAGGAAAGAGTGTTCCATCACATTGTTTCTATATTTATCCTTTTTCTTTTGTCCTCTCTTTATTTCCTTCATATTGTTTAGAAGGACTAGTCTATCTTTTATATTATCCATATCAATATTCCTTTCCGTATTTGTTTAGAGTTTCTTTTTTTGTATTCTGATATGCTGTTGGAAATGACGGTTTTTGCAGTATCCTGCTTCTTGCATCCAACGGCGTCCAATCTTTTTCAGCAAACAATCCTAGCTCTTCCGATACAGAAGTTACTCTGAAAGATTTAATGCCGGACGGCAGTATTCCGTTCGTAAGCACAGCATGTAATATCTGCCTTTGTGTAGGAGGTGCTTCCCACGACCAGTTCATTACGCTCTCTTTGTCATCATTTGATGTTAGTATTACAAAATATTCAGGTTCGCATTCGTCTTCAAAATCGTCATATGCCATCGTCATTTTAAGTTTCCTTTCTATGCTGCCAATACTAGTTTACTGTATTTATTAACTCTTCTCAGCGTAATGGGACAAAGCAGCTCTTCGAGAGCATCAAGATCCATAGTAAACTTCAAATCGCATTTGCTCTTAATATGATAAGCAACATTCGCTACCAGATTCCCTGCTGGATCACACAAAACTTTGCTGTTAATCTCCCAAGATAAATCCCCTAACGGATTACACACAACCGGAATGCCGCCTATATGATATTCTCTGTATTTATGAATATGTCCATGTATTATCAATGATAGGTTCGGCAATTCGTCTTTTATATATTCCTCTAACTCAGACGCATACAAAGTTCTTTTTCCCTTTTTAATATGCTTTTTAGATAGTGCCTGAGGAGACGGTGCATGATGAGTCACCAAAACAATTTTCTTGCCGTCAGCGGACAACTTGTCATGAACCGTTTTTATAAATGCCAGGGATTCATAAAACATGTCTGTTAAATGATCAGGAGTTAATTTGACTTTATTGCCGTTATCATCAAAATATCCTTTAGTAAACTCCTTGCGTTTTTTCAGTCTTTTCTCTATTTTCTGCTTTTCTTTATCTGTTATCCCTTTGGGAAGACGTGTATAATCTCCCCAGAGCGTACAACCGACAAACGCATAATCGCCTATAATTTTAACATCATTTTCGAGGTATGATATTTTAGAATCTATTGGAAATGCGGCTCGGTATTCGTCATGTATTTCTTGTATTGTTTTCCCTTCGTCATTGTAGAGGATATGATTGCCTCCTACAAAAATGACATTATTAAAATGTGAGTGCAAGAATTTCTCTGTGTCTTCACGACAATTAGCTACATCGCCGGCTATTATCGTCAGCGTATTTTTACTGCCGAAATCAAGATACGGCAGAAAGAACTCATTTTTATCAGCATGGAAATCTGAAGCTATTTGTATTAGCATAAAATAATATTACTCCTTAAAGCGCGGTTAAGCACAACCAGACAAAAAGGAGAACTTATAGTATCTCTATAATGTTACGCCTTAGGATATGTAATATTGGTTGTTTAATTACATTTTTGCCGTAATAAGTCAACTGTTTTTTTAATGTGAAGTTTAAATTTTGAAGATAGGATATAGGAAGATATATAGTTAATAAAAGAGGTTGTGTTACACTGAAACAACTGTTATACGATTAGATATGTTTTTTGGACTTTTTGAAGAGAAAAACGAAACGCAACCGATTGATTGTGCTGATTCCTAATCTCTTGGTAAGGACGGGGTCGGAAGTTCAATCCTTCTCGGCTCCACGTTTGCCGTTTATCTTACAGGTGTAAGATTTTAGGTTTATTCAAGTTCAAAGCACTGACCGCTCTCCTCAAATAGTCGGGCGAATGCTTGCCGTAGACTTTCTCAACCATAGCTTCGCTGTTACCAAGCAGGCGGGCAACTTCTCTAAGCGGCACGCCTTCCATAACCAGCCATGTAGCTGCTGTATGACGCAGGACATGGGGGCTTGCCTTTATGTTGCATTCTTTGCACAACCGCCGGAAAGCAGCTTTAATCGATACCACTCCCTTACCATTAAACTCAATCACATAATCAGTCTGGGCAACTTCTTTCGCTTCTTGTAAAGCAATCATGAGTTCATCGTTAATTGGCACAACAGCTCGCCTTTTGTTGCCCCAGCCTTTACCATAATTGATGATGCAGTTTTCAAAATCAACCTGTGACCATGTCAGTTCAAGGATTGCGCCTGAACGTGCTCCAGTAAATACAGCCATTTTAATAAACAGGCGGATATGGTCGGACTTTGCATTGTCTAGCAGTTTGGCGACTTGCGCTCTTGTAAGCCATATATCGCGTGGCTGAGAATTGCTAACAGGCATACGCAGAGGCGGAAGAGGTGCAATCCAGCGGTTGCCTTCAGCATAACGCAGGGCTGCTTTCAAAATCCCTAACCGCCGTATAATAGTACTCGGTGAAAGATTTTTATGCTCTTCTGCAAACTGCCTAAAAAGCTGGTTTGTTATATGCGACGGCAAAAGATTTCCGAAAAACGGAAGCAGCATAAGCAACCCGTTTTTGAGAGCCTCAGGTGCACGCATATAAGCTCCGCGCTCCTTATTGTAGCGATCTAACAAATAGCTAATAGTTGGTTCTTTCTTTGGAACTGGATTGTTTAATCCTGCGATATATTGCGCCCTGAACTGTTCTGCTGTGTGCCTATCTGTTGTCCCTGCTGAAACCCGCTTAGTCTGTGAACGGAAAGCTGTCTGCACTGTCCATGAAACATAGTAGGTTCCGTTTGCGTGCTGCCATAGTTTATAGGTGTCATTGTTTTTGGACATGATTTTTTCTCCTATAAAAAACCCCGCAAGACAGGTGTCGGCGGGGCGGTTGATTGGATTATTAATTGTAATTTTTGATTTGTGTTCTGAGTCTTCCTTTAAGTTAATGGTTATGCCAAAGTGAATGTGTCTTGTCTTATTGAGCTTTAGCTCGCTAGATTTGTGTCAGACAATGTTTTGTCCGACGCAAGTCTCAACTTGCGCAGAGCTTTTAAAATTTTTTGGATCGTTTTGTTCAACAATTTTGGTCTGACTATTTTTGTTACACACATCCTTTGCAGCTTGCTTAAACTGTTTGTGAATAGACGAAAACACATCGTATTTTGACATTCGTATCTCCGTTTTAAATTTTAGAAATAAAAAAGGCTTTCCGGTTAATACCTAGAAAGCCTTTTAGTTACTTATTTTGTCTTAGTTCTTAATCTTCTAATTTTGTAATAAAGTTCGGAGTCTCTGTTACATCTATCGCCGCCGAATACCAAGCGATAACGAGCCTACCAAGTTCTTTGCGGCTGGTTTAAAAATCTTCGATTTTCTTGAAATTTGTTCATAGTGCTTCTCCGTCATTAAGTGGATTGACAGCACTGACTATACTTTACCTATAACACGGAATTTCTATTTGTCAAGTAAAATATTCATTTAAAATGCAAATTCTTTCCATAAAGTACATAGAATGCGATGATTTACATCTGTTATTACAAAATCTGATAAAATAGTACATTTTATGGTTAATGTTTTTTCTTGTCGATACTAAGTAAATTGTAAAAACACATATTGATATGAATTGTTTTCTCAAACTACACTTATTTCAAATAAATACTTTGCTCTAGTTCATCTTTTATTTTTACCCAGTTCGGGATTTTAGAACCTAAAAGGGAATAAAAAGCTGCGGAGTGATCTTTATGATAATAGTGGCACAGTTCATGGCACACTACATAGTCGATACATTTCTTAGGAGCATAAATTAACGCATCGTTCAAAACAATGGTATGCGACCTTTTGATATAACTTCCCCAACGTTTTTGCAGATTCCTAATTTTCAAATTCGGCATAGTCATATCCGGAAACTTTTTTAAACATCGCTCCAGCGAACACATCATTTCTTTCTCTGTTTGTTGTGTAATCCAGAAGCGAAATATTCTTTTGACTCTATCATAGTTATGCGGAAAAGGAGTATACAAAGTTATTTTTGATTTTTTAATTTCGACATATTCTCTTAGCCGAGAAATCTCTAACACGAATTGATATTGTTTGCCTAAATAGAAAAACTCTGTCCCGCTGGATAAATCAGATTCTTTCCGTTTATTAAATTGGCTGAAATAGTTTATCTGTTTTATAATCCATGAGGTTTTTCGTTTAACAAACCCTTTTATTTCAGCACTAACCGCTTCCACTGGTGCTTTGATAATAACTTTCCCGTCTGGATAAACGTGAGCTGCAAAAGTTTTGCGTTTTTCTTGTTCTATTCTATATGGAAAATTTATCATAACATATCTTTGTTATTAACAGCAATATTCCAAGATTCCTGAGTTACTTCTGCTATCTGCTCTTGAGACAAATCAACGCCCATCTCACCTTTAACAACGTCATATAAATAGTCGTCAATATTATTCATAACAGTTCGGCGGATAGTTATGTTTTTATCCCAGTCAACACATTTTTCCCTGCTTATGATATTCACTATATCTTTCACAATAGCCGCAATTTTATCATCATTGGTTTTTATAAAATCTTTCAAGTTTCTATAAAAGGAATGACACTCATTTTCTTTCTTAATAATATCCGGAATATCTGAGTCTTCATACTCATCGACTTGTTTCTGGAGTCCTCTCATCATACCTAAAAGACTTTCAATATCTTCTTTCTTTGCATTTTTGAGTTCTGTTAAAAGAGTGTTTATTCTTTCAGAAAATTTAGCATAGAAAGCTGGGTCTTGTTTTTCATATCTTTCATGTATGACTCTTTTTGTTTGCGCTGCTATTGCTTCGGCTTTTGAGTGAGCAGACATGCCGTCCTTTTGGTCATCTAAAAACTTATTGAATTCACGAACATCGGAAAGATTGATTTCCTTTGATAACTCTTCAATATCATTAGCAGTAACATATTTCTCAAGGATTTTGTGCAATTGGTCACGGTATTTTGAAAAGTCAACTCTCTCAGCCATAGCGAGTTGAGCTGTCTTTTTCAACTCCACGAAACGCTTTAAATCAATACTGTATTGCTCCAGCTTTTCCGCAGAGAAATTCTGATGAAAATCATAAAGAGACAAACAAGTAGAATAAACCTTGATGAACCTGTTTACGTCTTCATAGAATTTTCCGCGTGCAAGTTCGTCTGATTTTAAGAAAGTCAAACAATCATCTCGCGATTTTCCTTTGAATGTATCAAGTAAATTCTGATACAGCGTATCCAGCTCTGCGATTTTTTCCTGCGTTGATACAAGTGCGCCCTCAACATCCGCAGCGTCATAATTTGAAAACAGCTCCATAGCGGATTTTAGATTCTGAGCATTTTTGGAATAGTCGATTATAATGCCGTTGACTTTCTCCTGCTTGTCATCGTTTCCGCCGAACAAACGGTTTACACGAGCGATAGCTTGCAAAAGGTTGTGGTCTTTCAACTGTTTTGCTAGGTAAAGCACAGTATTGCGAGGCGCATCAAATCCTGTTAGCAATTTATCAACCACGATTAGAAGTTCTGTGCCTTCTGAAGATTCTTTGAATTGCTTAATGATGTTTTTTTCTTTGGTTTCTACTGAACCAAAACGGCGTTTTTCTTCTTCAAAGAATTTAGCCACTACTTGCTTTTGCTCTGGTAAGTTATCGCCGCCGTCCTCAAAACTAGTTTCCGAGATAATGACTTCAGCCTGAACTCCACCAAGCAAATCAATAGCTTTTTTACACATCACAGCAGCGTATTTAGAAGGCATAACGATTTGCCCTTTTAAGCCGCTTCCTTGAAACCATTTCTGGTAATGCCGGACAATATCTAAAGCAATCACTTCAATACGTGATGAGTTCTGTTCTATCATCTGTGCAGTAACAGCTTTCTTTTCAAAATCCTTACGCTGCTCTTCGGTCATAGGTTCGGTGATTTGTTTATAGTACTCATCCAACATATAGTTATTGGTGTGCATATCCACAAACCTAGCCTGATAGATAAGTGGCAAAATAGCTCCGTCTGCCTCTGCTTCTGAAATAGTATACTTGTCAATGAATCCGCCGAACTTTGACGCAGATTTATCATTCTTCATCAAAGGAGTGCCGGTAAAAGCAATTTGGCAGGCGTTCGGCAGAATAGTATTCATCCACGCATTTGCTTCACCGCCTTGAGTGCGATGTGCCTCGTCGATTAGGATAAAGATATTATCGTCTTCATCTTTGAAGGATTTATCAGGATTGCGGTCGAACTTCTGAACTAGTGTTGTTAGAACATCAATGCTTTTCTCTTTGATTTTTTCCAGAAGCTCCGTAGCCGATTTAACACGGTGTACGTTCTTTTTGATGTTGCAGGCGGTGAAAGTACCGCTGATTTGTCTGTCCAAGTCGCGTCTGTCAGTAACGATAATGATGCGAGGGTTTGTATATTTTTCTGTCAGCTCTTTGACCAGCATAACCATAGTCAGAGATTTGCCTGAACCCTGAGCATGCCAAATAAGACCGCCGCGGCGAGGCGTTTCATCTAAGCGTGCTAAAGTCTTTTTGATTGCGAAATGTTTTAAAAGACCGAATATGTAATTGGCTAAAAAGCATTTAGCTCAATATTAAATTTTGGTGTCGGCACCTTAAATATAATGACTTGTGCACTCGCTTTCCCGCTGCATAACGGGCAACTCATTCATTGAAAATGTTCGCGCTTAGGTGCTAAATAATTCCTCATTCCTAATTTCTAAAAGGACGCATCATGAACACCTCATTCATTGAATACATACGCAAACGCAGATCGCAATATCATCTTGGCAAAACGCTGCCTGTCTCGAAAGCCGAGACAGAGAACATCATAAAGGAAGCAGTGCGTTTGGCACCGTCTCCGTTTAACTCGCAAAGCTCTCGGGTGGTAATTCTCTTCGGCGCGCAAAGCCAAAAACTGTGGGATATTACTAAAGAGGCTTTGCGTAAAACTGTGCCTGTTGAGAAGTTCAAACCTACGGAAGATAAAATAAACAGCTTTGCCGCAGGTATCGGCACTATTCTTTTTTATGAAGACATGGATATTGTGAAAGGCATGCAGGAAAAGTTCCCGCTGTATAAAGACAAGTTTCCGGTATGGTCGGAACAGTCCAACGGCATGGCGCAGTTTGCTGTCTGGAGTGCGCTGGCAGAGGCGAATATCGGAGCGAGTTTGCAGCACTACAATCCGCTCATAGATGAAAATGTTGCGAAAAAGTGGGATATACCCGCGCATTGGCGGCTTAGAGCGCACATGCCGTTCGGTTCTAACGAAGCATCTCTTCCGCCCAAAACGTTCATTGACGATGCTGTCCGTTTCAGAACTTATGCCTAATCAGGGGTGCAGTGCCACCATTTTCAAGCCGTCATTAGATGGTTTGTAAGCACCTTCTATCTCGTCTATCTTAAGAGTGATGCTCTTAGTTCCGTCTTTTGTTGTTACTTCAAAGCCTGTGCATACGCCTACTATATCGCGTTCTGATTTTTTAAAACTACATACAACGCCCTCTACTATTAAGCGGCCGTCATAACCCTTTGCGTCTTCCTTGAGTCTGTCCCTTTGTGCGTTTTGGTTAGCTCTCATAAGATGACCTTTAGTACAATTCATAGTTTTGTTCCCTTCTGTTTGGTTTAATTTGCTCCGCTCTGCTCCAGCCCGTATATTCCCACTGTGATTGCTGCGTAGTTGCCGATTTCTTCGCCTAGTACTGCCGGGACTACTCGACACACATTTCGGGTAATTGCAAGAGTTTCTTCTCGTATCACTCTTTCCATATGCGGCAATAGTTCGTTTCTGCGCCTCACAAAAATACTGCCCATGACGATTAACTCAGGGCTAAAAACATCTATCAGCATTGATACGCTATGCCCCCAGTTCTTTCCAACTTGTGCGTATATCTTGAGAGCCAGAGGATCTCCTCTCTCAGCAGCAGCTCCAACAGACTCGGCAGTCAGCTTTTCAATATCCGCCCAAGCCGGCAAACATCTTCCTTTTTCTAATTCATCTCTAATCATACCTTTGGCAATCTCAGCAATGCCTGTGCCGGAGCAGCCGCCCTCGATAGAGCTTTCTTTTCCGTAGCCCGGGTATTTATTCCCGGAAAAAGCCCAACGCACATGACCGATTTCGCCTGCCATGCCGGTTGCGCCTGTATAAAGTTTGCCGTTAAGAATGAGCCCAGCACCAAAACCGGTTCCGGCAGTAATAAAAATCACATGGTTTGCACCTTTTCCGGCACCGTATTTCCATTCTGCAAGAGCTCCGGCATTCGCATCATTCTCGAGAAAAGTCGGAATGCCCAAAGCATCTTGGAAAAAAGCCACTATAGGAATATTATCCCAGCCCGGCAAATGCGGAGGGGATAATATAAGTCCTTGTTTTTGATCCATTGGACTGCCGCAGCTTATGCCTATGGCAGCAGGCTTTTCTCCAGCCTTCTTAGTAAGCTCGTTCACATCAGCAAGCAGCGTTTCCAGCATTTCGTCAGGACTATAGTCGGCAGTAACGTGCCTTTCTCCAAAAGCGATAAATTCCAAACCGCCAGTAGTTTCTTTTGCTAGAGAAACCCTGCACTTTGTTCCGCCTATATCAATGCCTATGTAAAACATTAAGTGTCTCTTTTCGTGTTACGCCTTACCGGAACGGCAGTCAAAAGTCTTTCTATTTGCTGCAATGATATTGTTTGTTCCATTTTTACCTCCATAGAGCTTGTCTGCTTACTAATATTATAAGCTGCATCACTGAAACTACAAAGCACAATAATCGCATTAACCTTACTTTTTAAATTAAGAATTAGACTTGTTTATATGTATTGTAGTAGTATTGCGGTTGTTTAAAAAATTCATCACGGACACTAATAAAATGCAAAAAGAAGTAAAACTGTTTAATACCTTGTCGAGAACTGTGGAGACTTTTCGTCCCATACACGAAGGCGCAGTGTCTATGTACGCTTGCGGTCCTACGGTTTACAGCTTCGCTCATATAGGCAATCTGCGCACATACATCTTCGAGGATTTATTGAAGCGAGTCCTCTTGAAGGCCGGGTATGCTGTTAACCATGTTATGAATGTCACTGACGTTGGTCATCTTGAGTCTGACGCTGACGAGGGCGAGGACAAGATGGAAGTAGCAGCGAGAAAAGAACAGAAATCTCCGTGGGAGGTAGCAAAATTTTTTGAAAAAGCTTTTTTTAAGGACTGTGCGGAATTGAATATTCTGCCTCCAAGCATAGTGTGCAGAGCAACCGAACACATAGAAGACATGATTTCTTTTGTAAAAAAGTTAGAGGACAAGGGGTTGGCGTACACCATTGACGGAAACGTGTATTACGACACGTCTAAGTTTCCGGCCTATGCGGATTTCGGAATGCTGGATTTGGAAAGTATGCAGGAACACGCACGAGTCGAGCAGGATACCAGAAAGAAAAACTCTCAGGATTTTGTGCTGTGGTTTTCGCAGTCTAAGTATCCTAATCAGATTATGAAGTGGGAGTCTCCTTGGGGAGTAGGCTTTCCGGGCTGGCACATAGAATGTTCGGCAATGGCGGCTAGGTATTTGGGCGAACACTTTGACATTCATTGCGGAGGAATAGATCACATACCCGTGCATCATACTAATGAAATAGCCCAGAGCGAAGGCTGTTTCGGGCACAAATGGGTTAATTACTGGCTGCACGGAGAATTTCTGATTTTGGATAAAGGCAAGATGTCTAAATCTAAAGGAGGAACTTTGACTATAGAGACGCTGAAAGAGAATGGTTTTGAGCCTATGCACTTTCGGTATCTGTGCTTGAATGCGCATTACAGAGGACAGTTGAAGTTCAGCTACGAGTCTCTTACCGGCGCAAAAAATGCGTATGAGACGTTGAATCATAAATTGGCGGATTGGAAGACGGAACCGGCAAGCCCATTGACAACTGAGGATTCTTCGCTGCTGAAAAAGTATAGTGAAGAGTTTTGGAATGCGCTGGCAGATGATTTGAATGCGCCTATGGGATTGTCTGTGATGTGGACCGGGTTAAGAGACGAGAAAATGAGCACAGCGGCAAAACTTGCATTTTTTGATGAAGTGAATGATGTGCTTGGAATAGTGAAGTCAGAGAAAGAGCAGTCTCTGCCGCCGGAGCTTGCGGAGCTGATAAAGGCAAGAGAAGCAGCGAGAAAAGAGAAGAACTGGAAGCTGGCGGACGAACTCAGAGCCAAATTATCCGACAGCGGCATACTCATCAAAGACCGCGAAAACGGCACGGACTGGTTTTGGAAGAAGTAGTGATTCCTTTTCCTACCTTCTCTCGCCCATGAAGCGTAAAAGGAACAACAGGGCATTGATGAAGTTCAGATATAACGACAATGCGTTAAATACTGCCATTTTGTGGTTTGCCTCTTCGCCGTGAGCTTCATCGTACGTTTGTTTTATACGCTGCATGTCCCACGCAGTGAGTCCTGTAAACACTACAACGCCTATAACGGACGTAGCCCAGCTTAGCATAGGAGATGCCATGAAAAGATTTACTATGGAAGCGATTATTACACCGAAAACTCCCATAATCAAAAAAGCCCCCATGCCTGAAAGGTCTTTCTTTGTCGTGTATCCCCATAACGCCATAGAGCCGAACATCGCAGAGTTCACAAAAAACGCACGGGCAATGCTGGCATCAGTGTACTGAAAAAATACCAGTCCCAATGATACTCCCATAAGAGCACAGAATACTGTGAACCAAGCTCTTAACGCACCTACGGACAGCCTCCTCATAGCGGCATTCAGATAAAACAGTATCCCGAGCGGAGCCAGCATAAACACAAAACTTATCCATGAAGAGGCTAACATCTGTACTATCGCAACGTTATGTGCGATGAACATCGCCAATCCTCCGGACAACGCCAGCCCACCGCACATATACCCGAAAACTTTCTGCATATGCGTACGCAGCCCCATATCTATGTTGGCGCCTCTTATAGTCGCTGCACTATCGCGAAAAAACGGATCATTCATTATTCAGTCTCCTTTATAGTTCTATTCACAACCGCACTTGCATTTTCCGGAACATTGCTCTCCGCTCCGCAGTTTCTCTATCTCGTCCTTTATACTCAGCTTCAATGCTTTCAAACGGCTCACTTCCGCAGGATCCGTGCTTGCTCCATTCTCAATATCCAATATTTGCTTATCTACCTCTGCGTGCTTTGCCTGCAAAGCAGCCACTCTTTGTTCAGTTGCCATTTCTATGCCTTTCTAAAATTAATGAGGAGTTAGGAGTTGTTCCAGTATACACAAATAATCACTCCCAATGCAATGTTTTTCTAGGTTTATATTCATTCGTTTTCGACCATTTTTCTATGAAATTCGCTAAGTCATCGGAAACATTTTCCGGCAGTTTTACCTCCAGCTTTACAAACATGTCGCCGCCGGTAACTCCCTTGCCTTTCAGTCTTAACACTGTTCCGGTATTAGATCCCTTAGGCACCTTGATAGACAGCGTGCCGCCTAAAGACGGTACATTTATGCTTGCTCCTTTTACAGCTTCTAAAAGCGATATAGGCGCATCAAGATAAATATCTTTTCCCTTTCTGGTCAAAAATCTGTCCGGCTCTATCTGCACCTCTATGATAGCATTTCCTTTTTCACCGAAACTTCCGGCTTTCCCCTGCCCCTTTAGTCTTAATTTATAGTTATCCTCTATGCCTGCCGGAATTGTCACTTCCACAGTCTTATTGTCAGGCAGAGTCACTCTTTTCTTACAGCCCAGACACGCTTCTCTGAACGGGATTTTTATTTTCGTCAAAGTGTCCGAGGCTAATTCTCCGCCATACTCCTGACTGTCATCTCTTGTTTTCCAAGAGAAGCTTCTCTTCCTTCCGGAAGACGGATTCATGAATTCGGAAAAAATATCTCCGAATGAAGAGAAAGGATCTTCACCTCCGCCCGAAGAAGTTTTATAAGTTCTGTTCCCAAACGGAGACGCTCCGCCGGTATAGTTATAATACCCGCCGCCTCCCTTGGGCTGGGCATCACGGAATCCTCTGCTCCCAAACCCGCCGCCTGCCTGAGGCTGTCCCTGAGCGTTAATCTCGCCTCTGTCGTACTTAGCTCTTTTCTTAGCATCAGACAGCAAGTCGTATGCGGCAGTAACTTCTTTAAACCGCTGTTCAATATCCTTGCGCCCGGGATTAACATCCGGATGCAGTTTTTTTGCCAGCTTCCTGTATGCAGATTTAATATCGGCAGGACTGGCGGTTTTGGAAACACCCAATATATTGTATGGATCAGACATGTTGACTCTATACAATATAATGTACTAAAAGTAAACCTTTACTAGCAGTGCGGAGTGCGGAGTGTGGAGTGCGGAATTGACATCATAATAGATTCAAAAGGCTGGGAAAGTGTTCCTAATGTAAAGCCTCTGGTTAGAAAAGCTGTCAAAGCTGCAATAGAAAACCTGCCCATACGCTTGGCTTCAAAAATCCGCAATACGGAAGTCACAGTGCTTCTTACGACTAATCACAATATTAAAAAGCTGAACCGCAGTTTCAGAGGCATGGACAAGTCTACTAACGTCCTCTCTTTTCCTCAGTTCGAAAAATCAGAGTTATTTGAAAACGTAACAGGTTCTCTGGGCGATATTGCTATTGCCTATCAGTGCGTCAAAAAAGAAGCCCGCCTGCAAAACAAAACTCTGGAAAATCACCTGACTCACTTGGTAATTCACGGGTTCCTGCATCTTCTGGGTTTTGATCATATCTCTGATAATGACGCTAACGCTATGGAATCTCTGGAGATTCGCATTATGTCCGCTATGGGACTTGCAAATCCTTATAATGGACTCTATGATAGATAATCATGACATTTGATGAATCTCAAAATCCTGAAACATCTCCCGCTGAAAGCGAAGTCCCCCGAACGTTCTGGAAGAAACTCGGGCATAAGGTTTCTTCTGTAATCCGCCCCAAAATGGACGCTCAGGATTTGCGCAAAATAGTAGAGGAAATTATCGAAGAACCCTCGCACGAGTCCGGCGTGTCGTCCGATGAGAAAACTCTTTTATCCAATGTGGTAAACCTGCACGACAGGCGCATAGAAGACTGCATGGTGCAAAGAGCTTCGATTGTAGCTTTGGAATTTGATTCTTCTCTTTCAGAAACCATTGAGAAAATCTCACAGAGCCAATACAGCCGGCTTCCGGTATACAAGGAAAGGCTTGACGAGGTTATTGGCATAATACACGTGAAGGATATAATACCGTATCTGATAGAGCGCAAACCGTTTGCGATAAAAGACATTATAAGAACAGTCCCGTTTGTAGCGCCGTCCATGCCTGTTGTCAGGCTACTGCTTCAAATGAGACAGACAAGACAGCACATGGCAATGGTGGTAGACGAGTTCGGAGGCATAGACGGACTTATAACAATAGAAGATTTGGTTGAAGAAATAGTAGGTGAAATCGAGGACGAACACGATGAGCCGGATAATATGAAAATTATAACGCTATCTGACGGCTCTTTGATAGTAGATGCCGGTATGCCGATTGAGAAGTTTGAGGCGGATACAGGCATTAAATTGTCTGTTGAGGATAATGAAGAAATAGACACTATAGGAGGGTATGCAGCCCACTTGGCAGGACATATTCCAATAGCAAAAGAGTCCATCACCTGCGCCAACGGCACAGTTATAGAAGTGCTGGAAACAGAGCAAAGCCGTATTCTTAAGGTTAAAATTAAAAAATAGCCAATAAAACAATTAGTTATCTGCGCCTAAATTTTTATTTGCTGAAAGTATTTTCATGCATTATAAGCAAAGACGGTATTTAATTTATTCATTTTTATTTTTATTAGGGCAGGTTTATTATGTTTACCAGTAAAAAATTTATCGTTCTTTTTTTGTTTTCCGCTCTGTTTTTCTCTGTCTTGAATTTAGGAACCTCCGTATCTGCCGGCATATACACGCCTAATTTTGTGGCTCAGCCTGATAATGCGGAATTTGATGTGTCTCCTGAGAGTACATTGCAATCCATTACGAGCAATAATTATGGTCTTGGCGATGACGGACCCATTGTCCACAGCACTGGAGATCAGCAGTCTACTGATACTCAGCAAGGCAATTACCAAGGCAACGTGTTTAACACGGCTCCCAAGCAGGACACAAGCGTACCCGAAGGGTTTGCCCATACAGACGATGTCCCAAATGTCCAAACCACACTACTGGATATCAAGCAGCCTGTTGTTAATCAGCAAAGCACCGGCAATGTGTTTAAACCAACCGGCGGCAATGTGTTTAAACCGACTCCTATCAATACAACTCCTGCGCCCGCAGCGTATCCGCTGCCTAGCACTTCGCTGCCAACCCAAGCAGACGGATTGGCTGCTCTTCAAGAGCTGGGAGTGCTTGCTCAAGACAGCCGCGGTTACAAAATACTTGCAGATAGATTTAATGCCTTACCGCCTCAAGCACAAGGAAATGTTATTGGTATTTTGCGCCAAAATGGGTTGTACGATGCAGAAAGAGCTGAGTCCTCGCTTAGAAACGGGTACTCCGTCTCTTTTGCTGCCGATATTCCCGCAGCAAATACAGCAAACAGCGATACCTTAGAATGGGATCGGAAATATCCGTGGGACAAGTTCTATAGCTGCATAGCGGGTCAGGTACAAGGCAATTACGGAAGCGGTTCTCAAACTGACCATTGCGCTGCTGTTGCAGACGAGTTTTTCTGTGCTGACAACTCCGGTTTCGTACAAGCGGAAGTCCGTGGTGTTAACTGCAAATGTGATTCAACACCGCCCGCTGAGCTTGGCTGCGATATAGATCTGGCTGTTGAAGGTCCATGTTACTTTGATCCGATAAGAACACAGGCAGCTCGTGTAAGGTGGCAGGGCAACCACGTTATCCGCACCGGAGACGAAGGACTCTCATCAGGCGATAAGGACGTTCTTGATAAGATAACAAACGACTATGCTCTTGCTGCTTGCGGTCCGTCAACTTATGACCTAGGCTTCAATAAAGATAAGGACTATTGCGTAGATTTCTGTAAAGAGCTGGGTAAGATATACGGGGCAAATTGTAAAGGCAGAGAAAACGATCACAGAGAACTTTGCAAAGGCGTACTTCATATGTAGCCTAGTAACTGTCTCATATCCCCCTCTTGTCTCAAAACCTTAGGGGGATTTTTTAATGTGAAGATTTACAAGCAAGTATAAGCCGCCTCCATCAGCCAGCTTGTAGATTTTTTGCTTTGGTTTTGCAGCTTTGCAAGATTTGTCCGTTAGCTTCATTTCTGCCCCCAGTTTTTAATCCTGTTCCCCCTGTTCTGCCCCCAGAATTTGCGGGTGCAGGCGGACAGGGGCGAACCCCTGCGGACGATAATAACAAATATAAGGCTTATTTTACAAGGGTTTTGTGAATAGCGGCGAACGCCTGCGAACATCACAAAACCAAAAAATGGTGCCGATTGTCAGAATTGAACTGACGACCTACCGCTTACAAGGCGGTTGCTCTACCGCTGAGCTAAATCGGCACTTTTTACGGAGGGCATACTAAATAATCCTTGCTTAAAAAGCAACTTTATTTATCGCCTACAAAATCAGCTATTTTCCTTATCACAGGGTACTTATAGTCCATTAAAATAGAATGATGGTCCTGCCCTTTTAGTATGACTAAAGACGACCCTTTGATTAGTTTATTGAGAATTTTGCCTATTTCTACAGGCGTTTCCGTATCCTTGTCTCCGTATATGATAAGGACCGGGCATTTTGTATTTTCCGCTTCTTTGGAAAGATTTTCTCCTACTACATTATTGAGTATTTTCCTCATTGCCGGCGAGGAAGCTCTGTAGTCTACGCTCCCGAACCTGTTTTTTAGTTTGTCTAGGTCTATGCCCAGCATAACCGGCACTGGCTTCAAAAATTTATAAAAAAAGACTTTTGTCTTCCTGAACCACTTTACTAACAAAGAACAAGGTTTAGGAATCCCGGCAGAAGCCAAAAGTACCATAGCGTCTATTAAATGCCCGTAATGCCCTCCCAGCTGCAGCCCTATGCGCCCTCCGAAAGAATGACCTATGTAGAAAACCTTTCTGTTTTTCTTATATTTCTCTATAAGTTCGGCTGTTAACTCTGCGTATTCTGCAGTAGTCCAGTTTTCCGGGGGCTCCGGCGTTCCGCCCCAGCCCGGAAAGTTAATTATAATGCTCGCACCCCTAGCCGCCATAGCCTGAGCAAACAACAGAAAAATCCTCTTATTAAAACCCCAGCCATGCCCCCAAACAAAGACAGCTTCGGCATTGTCTATATCGCCGATAATATCATAGTCTATTTTGTAGTCTATCGCCATAGCCTTTTCCCTTGAATTTTTGAAGGCGTTGCTAGATTATATAACCTGTATTTCGCATGATTCGCAATATCCTAAAAATATTAAGAGGTATATTTAAATGTCTGCCAGCACAACAGAATCCAATAAAAAAACCAGAGTCCTTTTTATGTTCGGAGGAAGATCTCCTGAACATGATATAAGCATACTGACTTCCCTGAACGGCATCAATGCTCTGGACAAAGAAAAATTCGATGTAATTCCTTTGTACGTGTCTCCTGACGGTCAGTGGTTTATCGGCAAGACTCCGGAAGCTCTCTTAGATTCCAATATTTACATTCCCAGTCTTGAGACGCAAAGCACTTTTACTCGAGTGACTTTGAACACGTCTCTGAGAAAAACTCCTGAGCTGATAACTATGCCTAAATATTTCTGGGAGAGACAAAAGCGCATTCCTTTTGATGTCGCCTTTCTCGGCTTCTTAGGACTTATCGGAGAGGACGGCAGAATTCAAGGCATGTGCGAAGTTGCCAACATACCGTATACCGGAATGCGCGTGCTTGCTTCGGCAGTTGTCATGGATAAAGGAGCTACTAAAAAAATGCTTGCAGGCACCGATGTTCCTATTATCCCTCACTACGAAATCAAACGTCCGAAAGAAGGCGTTCTTATTACTCCGGCGGAACTCCAGCAAATGCTGCCGGGCGTTAAGTTCCCTTGCTGTGTAAAGCCTGCGAATTTGGGAAGCAGCATAGGAGTTGCCAAAGTCAACTCCTACAACGACCTTTCTGACACTCTGGCATCAAGCACTTTTGTACTGGACCATACCGCTCTCTTGGAAACATTCGTTGAGAATCTGGTGGAATACAATGTTTCCGTGCGCAAAAGAAAAGGCAAGACCGTAACTTCTGCTATAGAGAAACCGAAATTCTCTGAAGAGTTCTTCAGTTTCGAAGCCAAATACAAGACCGGCGACAAAGGCAAAGGAAGCAAAATGGGAGCCAAATGCAGTATGCCTACTGCCGAAGGCATTGCCAGCATTCACGATCTTCACCCCGATATAACCAAAGAAATGGACGCTAACATAAGAAAGTGGGCTACCACTGTTTTTGATATAGTAGACGGTGCCGGTATTCCCAGACTGGACTTCATGTGCAACAGCAAGACCGGAGAGATTTGGTTCAATGAAGCTAATCCGTTTCCAACGCTGTTTGCATATTTCCTGTGGGAAGGAGCAAAGGAAAACCCTGTAACGCTGACTGAATTATTGGAAGATATGATTACGGAAGCCTTTGATCTGCACGCCCAGCAGCAGATACCGAACGATCCTACTCTCAAAGAGGCGAGACTATTCCCGAGAAGGTAGATAGGAGTTAGAGGTTTTATAATTCCTAGTTCCTAATTGATTTTACATTTATATGTCATTTGGACTCCACTTCATACGACTGACCACCAAATGATGCCGGGTAGATTCTTGTCGTTCCCATGACTGTAGCCATAATCTGACGCTGTAAAAGAAGAGTCTGCTGGAACTTCTCAGCATCCGCCATAGCAAGCCCTATGATTATGGCTCTTTGAGTGGCTCCAAGATACTTGATGAATTTCTGCTGATACTCTTCAGAGTATATCCTATTTGCCATATCAAATCTTGCCTGCAAATCACTACGTCCGTTTTCTGCACAATCCTCATACTGTTCCCTAGTTATAATATGCAAATGCTGAAAATCATACTCGCATCTTTTTCTCTGCAGAGCATGGTATGCAGGCGGATTGAATCCGGGGGGATATTGCACTCTTTCTTCAAAAAACCTCCAGCAATTTGCAACACCTTTGCTGTCTATGGTTTCCTGCATAATCACCTCTCTTATAATGTCTTGCCTGTAATCCAAAGCAGGTATGCCTTCCAACGCTGCAAATGAATACATACCCAAATTCATGCAAAAATACGCTGCCGCATATATAGGAGCATAGTCCTCCTCCGGTTTCTCCAGCTTGGGAAAACGAGAAAAAGGCTTGTCACCCCTCTGTACGTTATCTTTCTTCCCAGGTATATTCATATCTTTAGGCGCAAGATATTGCAGCGGTCCCAACAAAGACTCCAAAGATCTATCCCAGCGCGCATACGTACCTCCCGCATCGCACACATCTGATTCAAGCGATGCGTTTATTTTACCTTCCGGATCATGTTCGTCCATAGGCAAAAATCCCTGTTCGCATCTTGTTCTCCATGCAGTAAGAAAATTATCCGTCAATGCCGCAGATGTGTCAGCATCCGGCGCTATAACAAACTTAGCCAACGCATTTTTCTGAGCCCGATCTAGAACAGATTCCTCCAATAGTTTGGGAGTTATTGGTAGCTTATCGTACGTTATAGCTTTTTCCATACCCTGTAAAAACCCGCCCGGCACATGCTGATTGTTGTCGAAAAGCCCGTCTTCTTTTGTTTTTGAATATGTAGCAAAATAAGGTATCCCTTGCCCTGACACAAACATAGGACTTCCGCTAACGCCCAGTCCATGAAACAGATTAGTGTTAGTAGCATCCCAAAAACTGCGGGTTTGCTGCTCTGACCCGGTCTGATCAGGGGCTCGCTGAATAGGCTGAGCAACAGTATCCTGTGGCTTTAGCTTATTGACAGTATTGTCCGGAGTTGATGCCTCAGCCGGAAAAGACACTGAAACAGCAAAAACCAAACCTAAGATAAAAATTTTATTCCGCATAAAGCCTCCGAAACGACATCTGTAAAGCAAATTTAAAGCAAAGATACTAACATATTATAAAATAAAGGTAAACTATTACCTTCCCTCCGGTTTCTCTAAATTTTGGCGAGGAGCCATATGTTCAAGCTCTTCCTCTATGCTAAGTGTTTGAATAGCTTTATGAAGATTCGAAAGCGTCTCATTGTCGCTTTTAATGGCCTCCAGCTGCCTCTGCTTATAGCTGTTGAATTCCTGCTTAATTTGAGCGTCTTTAAATACTTCTTGCTGTTTTGGAGATTCCGCAGCCTTCTTAGCCTGCTGTTCCAAAAGGTAGACTCTGTAATCAACGGCTCTTACGTCTTTTCTGGGAAAGCATGAATAGCGAATATTGAGAGCCTTGTTTTCCTCAGTAACATTTTCTGCTGCCGCCGCATTATGCGCAAACAAAACACACAGCAAAAGAGCTGCAAAGCACGCTGTACTTTTATTATTTTTTCGCAATAACATCGAAGCCAACTCTTCTTATGAGAATACCGCATTCCAGCGTAATCACAAAAAGCTAATAAAATATGAACTTTTACAGCATCAAAATCACGGCAAAAATTATTATCAGCATTGTTATAAGGATAGAAATATCCGTAACAGTCTTAATATTAGCTTTATCTATTATGTTTTGTATAAATCCGGACGCTCCCGTTCCCGCCTTCGCGGGAATGACAGCGATAATCGGCTTTCCGGATATTGGAGTATTTCTAAACAAACCGCTTCCTATTGCCAGCAAGCCCAAAGGGTTTATAAAGAATGCTAATTGTATTTGTCCTAAAACCTGCTGTCCCTGCTGGCCGTCTATTGTTGCAGATACAAGTCCGCTTTTGCTTACCGCAACCTCAGCTGCTCCTGCAGGAATAGTAATATTTGGAATTATAGGACGCCCCTCCTCCGTTGCTATCAAACCGCCGGCATTTATCATCAGTGCTTTTGACTTTGTATAGCCAATGGTCCCGTCAGGCATCTGCACTTGAAAAAAGCCTCTTCTGCTCATTGCAGAATCCAACAGCAACATTTTTTGAGTACTCGCTTCCGGCAGAGCCTCAATCTCAATCTGCAATACTGGAGGGGTGACTAAATTAGGAATTGACAAAATATTCCCCTTCGCAGGCGAAGGGGTGGCAGCAGCAGAGCTGCTGACGGGGTAGTGGTACAAGGCTGCTGTACTCACCGAAGCTAATTGTTTGATGCTCAATTCCTAATTCCTCACTCCTAATTCCTAATTAATAAAACTTTCTGTAACACACTGTCAAGCCTTCTGCTAAAGCTGGCGGCATCCGAAGGAGTATCTCCGTCCATAAGTTTAGCCTGATCAAACAAAAGCCATATCATATCTTTAAGAGAATCCGACAACTCCTTTTCTTCTTTAACTTTCTTTGCCAGCTTTTCTATCAAAGGATGAGACGCATTTATTTCAAGCACTCTTTTGCTGGGCACTTTAATCTGATTGTGCTTTTTGAGAAAACGCTCTAAGTGCATGTCTATGTCGCCCTCTTCCGCAGTCAGACACACCGGACTCGAAGTCAGCCTATCGGAAACATTCACCGCCTTCACTACGGACTCCAGCTCCCTCCTCATAGCCGCTATCAATTCTTTCATCTCAGAAAAATCTTTAGCCTTCTCATCTTCTTTCTTTTTCTCTTTTTCAGGTATCTTAGACAAATCCTCCGCAGCAACAGTAACGGATTTTATAGTCTTTTCTTCAAACTTGCCTAGTGCCCCTGTCCAGAAATCATCTACCGTATCCGTAAGCAAAAGCACCTCTATGCCTCTTGCAATAAATCCCTCCAAATGCGGGCTTTTCTTCAGTTTCTCCGCGTCCTCGCCGCATACGTAAAATATAGCGTCCTGCCCTTCTTTCATTCGAGACACATATTCTTTCAGCGTAGTATACTCGTCACTGTAAGTAGACTTTGCCAATACCAATTCCGCTATATCATTCCTGTTGTCAATGTCCTCGTATATGCCCTCTTTTATCACAGCTCCGAAATTATCCCACATCTTCTCATAGTCCGGTCTGCGCTCTTTCGCAAACTTGCCAAGCTCACTCAACACTTTATTCGTTATCCCCTGCCGTATCTTCGACAGCATAGGATTATGCTGTAACATCTCTCTACTTATGTTCAGCGGTAAATCCTCCGAATCAACTACCCCCCGTAAGAACCTCAGCCAATGAGGCACTAACCCGTCCGCCTTGTCCGTTATGAATACTCTTTTCACATACAGTTTTACTCCGTGCTCCCTCTTGGGATCAAACAAGTCATAAGGTCTCATGCTCGGTATAAACAATAAACCGGAGTACTCTATCCGCCCCTCTGCTTTCCAATGCATGGAAAACGCAGGATCATCAAACGCATGAGCAACATAATGATAGAACTCTTTCAGCTGCTGTTCTGAAATCTGATTTTTAGGCTTGAGCCAAAGTGCGCTTGCAGCATTGGAAGGCTTGTCCTCACCGTCCACAAATATAGGCAAAGCTATGTGATCAGAGTACTTCAGAATAACAGACTTCAAAGTGGCTGCATCTAAAAACTGATCAAAGCCTTGTTTGAGATACACTACAATGTCAGTGCCTCTTGAGGACTTATCGCCCTCTTCAATAGAAAACGCTCCTTTGCCGTCCGACTGCCAAGACCAGCTCTCTGCTGCTCCTGCCTTTTTGGAATGCACCTCTACAGCCTGAGCAACCATGAACGCAGAGTAAAACCCAACGCCGAACTGACCTATCTGAGACACGAGATTCTTAGAATCGTCATTAACAGCCTGAAGAAATTCAGAAGTACCGGATCTGGCGATTGTTCCTAAGTTCTCTACGATCTCGTCCCTGGTCATGCCTACGCCGTTGTCAGAGACCGTTATAGTCCTGCCAGCGGGATCTATGTTTACTTTTATGCTGAAAGCATCATCACCATCGAGCAGCTCCGGCTGAGTCACGGAGAGGTACCTTAGTTTATCACAGGCATCAGCAGCATTGGAAATGAGTTCTCTGAGAAAAACCTCTTTATCAGAGTAAATAGAATGCACCATGAGGTCTAGAAGCCTAGCAACCTCCGCCTGAAAATTCATCTGCTGCGCCATAAGCTAACCCTTTGAAACTGTGTAAAAGAAGCAACCTCTTACAGATATAGTAATTATACTGGATTTTCCAAGTAGCTCTTGACAAAAAACTTAGATACGGTCATATAGATGCACACGGAGAGGTGGCCGAGCGGTTGAAGGCGTTCGCCTGGAAAGCGGATATACGGTGATGAGCCGTATCGAGGGTTCGAATCCCTTCCTCTCCGCCATTTGGGATTATGGGGTAGTTGCTGTATGACCTCGAAGGGTTTTCGCAAGGAATATCTGAGAGTTGCCCCTTCCATTTGCAAGTTCGAAAACACAAAACCCAGCATTTGCCGTTTTTGGTCAGTTTTAGAACTGACGAACGTTTCCGCACTTTGAGAGAGCATTGTGATTACATTGACAAGGCTTAGCCTGTCATCATTGGCTATATTTGCAGAATCGGCAGGCTGCTTCATCTGCATAAGACGGCTTTCTATCTCTTTCTGACGAAGCCGGATTTCTTGGCTCTTGGCTTCGTATATCTCTTTGCCTATACTGCCGTCAATCAGAAGATCAGTTAAACGGCTGAGCTTTTGCGTGAGTTGGGTTTGTTCGGTCTGTAACTCTTTGGCTGTGGTTTTATCTCGCTGCTTGTCCTGTTCATCTGTTTTCTGAATATAGCCAAGTACATCCGTCAACAGCTCTTGCGGCATGGCAAAGGATTGGAGAGCATTTGTTATCTGCTTGAGTACTGTCTCTTCCGGTATCCAGATAACTTTACTTTGGTTAGCAGGACTGCGAACCATAAGATAAACATACTGCTTCTTCTGAAGCGCACAGGTGGCTTTGCGTCCTGAGGCGGCACAGGTAACAAGTCCTCGTAAAAGAAACGGGTGGCGAGTAATCCTAATGGCTTGCTGGGGCATATTGGCATAGCGTTTGCGCCCCTCGCATGCCTTAAACACACTGGGCTCTACCAGCTTGGGATAGTTATGCGGATAGAGCTTGCCCTTTATCCTCATCATCCCGCTGTAGAACGGATTGCTTAGGATTTTTGCCACAGTCTGGGTGTACAATGACTTGCCTTTTCTGCTAAGAAGTCCTTCATTCCCTGATTTACGTGCCAGTTCCGCCATTGAATATATTCCGCTAGCATAATCATTAAAGAGTTTTTGTATCAATGGTGCTCTCTTAGGGTCTATAACTATCATACTGCGTCCTGTAGACGGATCAGCTGCGTTCAGGTATCCTAATGGAGCCATGCCGATCCATTCGCCCTTAGCAAGCTTATGCTTGATACTACGGCGTATGTTATCCGAGAGCTGGTCAGTATAGGACTGAGCCATTACCGTACCCATGTTCCACATCATCTTTTGCATGCTGTTGGCTTCTTTATCTATTATGTTGCCTTCTCTTACAAAGTGGATTTCTAGGATATTCTTTTCCATAAGGCTGGACAGTACAGGAGTATGAGTAAAACTGCGTTGCAGGCGGTCTACGCAGTCAACAACAAGAGCATGGCGGGACTTCTGTCTCTTCAAAAACTCAATCATGCGTTCAAACTCTGGACGATAGCCTTTTGTTGAACTTTCTATGATTCTATAGACTTGGACAATATCCAGTCCTTTGCGCTCGGCATAGGCTTGCAGGTTAGCAAGCTGAGCCTCAAGGGAATGTCCGGCTTCTTGTTCCGGTGTTGAGACACGGGCAAGAATAATTGCTGGGTGCATGTTTTGCTCCTTTTCAATCATAAAGCAGTTAAAGCATAATCAAACACAGGTATTACAAAGCGTCAAGACACCCCTAGTTGATAAAGTTCTAAAAACGGGCGATTACTATCCAAAATCATTAGGATAGCGTCTCAATATTTTTTTTAGAACATATCTCACGCTCGACCTCTCTGAACAAGCGAACAAGACCAACCAGATTATGGAAAGCCTCTGCTGCGTCTTCTTCCGTGTAGGTCGTTTCAGGGCAATAGGCGTTAATCTTGGCTTGGAACTTCTTGTAATCAACAGGAATGAGCATATTGCCTCCCATAAAAACCCCGCAAGACAAGGTGTCGGCGGGGTGGTTGATAATTTTGTTTTTTTTAGGTTCTGGTTATTTATTTTTTCCTTTTTAATTTGTATCTCTTTCCCCCTGAGCTTTAGCTCGCTAGATTTGTGTCGGACATTCCTTTGTCCGACGCAAGTCTCAACTTGCGCGCAGCTTTTTAAATTTTGTTTTACATTTTTTGTATCTTTTTGTCCGACAGTTTGTATGTAGTTTTGTTGTACGTGTCGTGAGTCATTTACCTGATTATTTTTATCGCATACTTATTTTGCAGCTTGCCTAAACTGCTTATGAATAGACGTTAGCACATCGTATTTTGACATGTTGATTCTCCAATTTTGTTTTTGGAAATAAAAAAGGCTTTCCGGTTAATACCTAGAAAGCCTGTTAGTTTCTTATTTTATTAGCTTCTTATTTTTTGATAAAGTTATCAGTCTCTGTAACTTCTATAGCAGCACAGTACCAAGCTACTGCCAAATGCTCGTAGCTTCGAGCAGATGGTTTTTAAATCTTCATATTTTCTTGAAATTTGTTCATCGTGCTTCCCCTTAATGTGTGGATCAAACAGCACTGACTATACTTTACCTATAGCACGGAATTTCTATTTGTCAAGAAAAATATTCATGTTGAATGCAAATTCTTTCCATTGTGTACATAGAATATGATATTTTACATATGTTACTATAGAATATGCTAAAAACTGTGCGCTTTATGGTTAAAAAGTGCTGGCATGGTTAATGTTTTTTGTATATATCAAGTATTTTTGATAGACTTTTTGTATATTGTCGGTTTTGTCCTTATAGGCAATGCTTCTCTGTTTCTTTCAGCTCTGTCTATTTGTTTGTTAGTCAGCCCTCCGACAATCACATGATCTGGAATCACAAAATCCTCTGCATCAAACGGGTTGTTGTCACAAATAAATGTTTGTTTAATATGATCGGTCCCATCATGTCGCTTATGCTGCTGCTTATGTTGCTACTGCCAGCGACGATACTGTGAGGGCTGTTGTTCTTGGTACTCTCCGGGAGCTTTGTTCGCAGGCATTTTCGCCATTTCAGGGAAAAAATATCTCTCAGTAGAATAACGCTTCAACCAGATTACTGAAAGCATCTTGGCTTTAGCCTGACATGGGGTTATGATAGCCCCCATGCTTGTTGTTAGCTTTTGTCTTATCAGTTTTAGCTACAGGTTCATTGCGACCTCTAGGAGTATTGAAACTATTAGCGCGAAGAGAATCATAAACCCCAGGAAGTTGTTCAAAATTTTCTTTAGCCATAGCTTCTTGCAAAGCAGCAGCTATATTCTTTTTTCCTGAGTTGTCAAGAGTTCTAGTTACCCCATATTCTGTCACAATCTCTTCAACAGTATCTGGTGTTTTCTCTGCCTCAGGGTTCTTCTCAGCTTTCTTATAATCATCTTCACCAGCTATAGGCAACAGAGGCTCATCATCATCTACTAAAATCCAATCGGTCATCTGTTTTCTAGCAGCGGCAATCTTTTCTTCTGTCATAAGACCATCTATAGGCAACAGAGGACCGCCTTCGCAGACGCTAGTTATTGATTTGAGTGCAGATTTAAAAATAGCCCTATTTCCTTCAGGATCTTCATCAAACCCATAATCTCCAATTCCATAACCTGAAGCTCTTCTTGTGCCGTATTGCCAAGCTTTGTCAGCAATACTTATGAACTTATCATACATTTGAGGATCATCTGTAAGGCTTGCAAGTTTTTTGCTTATTTCTTCTTTTTCTGGTATGCCATACGTTAAGGTGGAGCGTGCAAAATCTATATGATTAATATCTAATATATCCATAAGTTTTGTATATATACCCATTTCAAGCAAGTAAGATGCCGCGGGAGGTAGTTTTTTGACTGATAGTTTTACACATAGTGGTGACGAGTAATTGAACTCAAAATCTGAATAAACATATCGGTCTTCAAAAGCTTTAAGGGCATACTCATTGCTATTAAGATGTTTTTCAAGATAGCTGTGAAAAGCGTACTCTGCCACAATAGCTGCAGCAGCCTCTATATCACTATGTCCTCTATCGATTGTGGGTTTGGGTTGTAGTACGTGTGTAAACTCGTGAAAAAGTAATTTCATAGTATTAATGTTGTCCGGGGTCCTGTAGTTCGGGTCGTCGCAATCAGGAATACGAAACATTGTATTCTTGAGGTCAATGCTTAAGGTCATAGTAGTAGCTGTATCTGAGCCAGATTTATGGGTGACATAACCTCGGCTCTTGTGTAGATCGTGACGAAATAGCAGCGGTGTATTGAGAAGGGTATTTCTTACCCAACATGTTTCACTTTCACTCTTTATCAGTTTAATGTTTTGTGCAGCGTCTATAAAGCGATCAACCGCATCCTCCCAAAATTTTTGACATACATCAATCGGCATATACGCCTCCCATGGTTGTAAAAACCACCAAAATCATGGCATTTTCTTGCTGCAATAACTTTTACTTTATATATTCATTGTAGCATATGAATATTAAGAATTTGTTTTTGCGTAACTATATGATTTATTTAGTTTTTCAGAAGTGAATTGTGCTATTGAACACGTTAGAACGTATTTAAATTGTATGACATATAAAATATGTATATTCACAAATACAACTTGTTATGCCGATAACAAATTTTTGTAGGACACTCTTTTGTCCGACGTAACTCTCAACTTGCGCAGAGCTTTTAGAATTTTTTACGTCTTTTTGTTCAACAATTTTTGTCTGACCGCATAGCTCTTTTGCAGCCTACCTGAACTGCATTTGCACAGTCACCTGTACATGCTACGATAATCCTCACCGCTATCCCTTTGTTCATTTATTTTCACCTTCCGGTGTTTCTGTCTTTAATTCCAGCTGCTTTGTTAATTTCAGCATATACTTGTCAAAATCTGATTCAAACAGCCTGTCTTGTATTATACGATATTTTTCAAACTCAGATTCTGCATGATTTTTTGCAATCTCTGCTGATATTTTTCCTGCATTTTGTAGTATCTCAGAACCATTTGCCTTCAATACAAGTTCCAACTGTTCTGCCCAATCCTGCATTGTCATCGGCATTTTGCGTCTTGCTCGTCCTTCCGCTAAATCAAGATATGCATTTACTATACGTCCAAGTGCTTCCAGTTCTTCTGATGTCAAATAATTTTTTGCAATTGATACATCTTGTTTTTGAATCTTGCCGTGCGGAGCTTTAGTCCATGTTGTCAATCCCATAAATGCTTTGTCAGCATCTGCACGATCATAGATCACTTCTGCCGCAGTATGTCCGTGTGCAGCAAAATGCAGTTTATTTTGTACTTTTGCAAAGAAATCCTGTGTTGTCTGTGCGGTAGGATCATAGTCGAGTGCTGTAGCATAAATATCAGTTATCTTTTGATAGAATTTGCGTTCCGATAAACGAATTTCGCGGATTTCCTGTAATAAATACTCAAAATACGCATCTGTCAGCACAGTTCCGCCGTTTATCAGTCTTTCCTTGTCCATAACCCAGCCTTGAATAGTGTAATCCTTAGCAATTTTATTCACCCATTTGCGAAATTGGACTGCACGAGCTGAATTGACTTTGAAACCAACAGCTATAATAGCTTGAAGGCTATAGTGTTCGATTTCTCGTTCTACTTGACGATTTCCTTCGGTTTGAACTATTAGAAAATTTATAATAGTTGCTGTTTTATCTAATTCATTGTCTTCAAAAATCTTTTTCAAATGATAATTTACAGTTGGAATTTCAACATCATACAAAACTGCCATCATTTTCTGTGTCAGCCATATATTCTCGTCCTGATACCGCATTTCAACTGATTGAGGATTATCGCCGGTTGCGGCAGCAAAGGTCAAGTATTCCGCCGCTGAAGAACGAATCGCAACTTCGGACTTTTTTGTCAAAGCCTGCTGGTCTATGTTTTGCGTTTTTTTCGCCATTTTATACTTTTCAATCTTTTGGTCTTGTAAAAAGATATCTCACTTTAATAACAAATGCCAGCGTTTTCCTGAGGTATTTCCAGCTTTTCTGCTATCCCAGTAACATCGGTTGAATCCTGTTGAGACTCAACATATTCTGTCTATAATCTGTTCGAATTGCATCTATTAGCCCCCGCCATTCAGGATTATAAGGTAGCTTTTGAATGAAAATATCAACCTTAAAGAAAAAATGGTTTATTATATTTATCGCTATACTTTTAGTCTCGCTTGCCTCTGCTTGGGGTTACCGTATATTATTAGCACAAAAGGAGCTTGACTATAAAGTGAGCGTCGCTGAACGAGGGGTTGCTGGTGTACAATATGACTTTGGCAAAATTGGCGCACAATATGATCTTGGCAGAATGTACCTTGAAGGGAATAGCTTCAAGTATTATCTTATAGGAGCAGGTGTGCCTCAAGATTATAACAAGGCGGTAGAGTGGTTTAAAAAAGCCGCTGAACAAGGACATTCTAGCGCACAGTTTGAACTTGGTCGCATGTATGCAGAAGGAAAAGGTGTGCCTCAAGATTATTCCAAAGCTGCTGAGTGGCACACAAAAGCTAGCGAAAAAGGACACGCTGCAGCAAAATATAATCTTTGTATTATGCATGCAGAAGGAAAAGGCGTACCTCAAGACTATAACAAGGCAGCGGAATGTATGGGAAGTGTCCTTCACTACCTAATTGACTACCACCACGGCAGAATATGCTTTACACGAGCAATAGAATGGCTTGAAAAAACCTCTGAACAAGGACTTGCTGCCTCACAATTTGAGCTTGGACAAATATATTATAATCAAATATGCGTAACTCGCGACATCCAAAAGGGATGCTCTCTTATGCACGCAGCGGCACAACAGGATGGAACCTTTACTGAAACTTACAACAAGCTATGTGTTCAACAGAGCCAATAGAAAAACGCTAAAACAACTGCTTTCTATTTGAGTAGTTTTTAAGTTGGTAATTTATAGGAGGCTGTTATGGGAAAGGATATTAAAAATACAACGCCTAGTGTCACCAGAAGATTAGGTGATGTTACTGAGGCTATTATTGTTACTTATTTTGCCTTTAATGTTTGGCCAATTGGTGTTTTTGTTGGTGGTGCAGGCACTAGTTTTATTTTTGGTGGTGTTATTGGTGCTTTTCTGGGTCTTGCTTGTGGTGGTGCTATTGGTGGTGATGAATATAGTGTTATTATTGGTGCTACTGTTGGTGCTGTCATCGGAGGAAGTGTTGCAGCTATGCTCTTTAGCAAGCTCAAAAACAAAGGAAACGCTAAAACAGCCTCTGCCCAAAATGGTGATAGCAGCAGCAATACTGTTAACAATAGATACTACACCAAATTTAAGTAGTCCCCCGTGATTATCCCAGTGACAACGGTCGAATCCTGTTGAAATTCACCATATTTCGTCTATAATCAGTTCTAATTGTATCTATTAGCCTCCGCCACTATAAAGCATTCTTCCTTACAGCTACGCTGCTCCAGAATTTTCTTTGTCTATCAGGGGCCTGCGGTGCAGGGAGAAACATTTCGCGTAAGACATTCATATATTCTTCAAGTTCCGGCACAGACACAAACTCATTTGGTTTGTGCGCATGGTCTATTGAAGCGGGACTGGATATTACTACCGGTACTCCCAATCTTTTGGAATAAATACCGGCTTCCGTTCCAAAATTGGCACCGAAACATGGCACCTTTCCTTTTACTTTTGCAGTTGCTCTGAATGTTGCGGCAAATATTTCACTGTTTTGGTCAAGCGAATATCCGGGATAACTACCGAGACTTTCTGTATGTATAAACTCTTTCATTTCAAAATCCGGGAATTCTGCTGTCAGTAGCTCTTTTATTCTGGCGTTTATTCGTTCTAATATATCGTCCGCATTATCATTAGTATGAAGTCTGGTAGACCATTCAAGGTTTCCTTTCTTAGTCTTTGCCATATTAATTGTGGAGTATGGTACTTCAAAACTAGGACTTTCGTGCGGACTTTGCTTTAATTCTCTGCTCACTTCAGAAATAGCCCTTATGATGACCCCCATTATTTCAGTTGTGTTCCAGCCTTCCTCTGGATTACTGGCGAATGCTTCGCTGTCTTTGCCAACTGAGGACCTCGGATAAATGCTGAGATTTTCTATATGTATACCGAGCCCCTTATCTTCAGCATTTGGGAACTCTGTTTTTAGGAGCTCTTTTATTTCGGCATCTATTAGTGCTGATATATCCTCAACCCTATCGTTAGGGTGAAGTCCGATAAACAAGTCAAGAGAACACTTTTCGGGAACCTTGTTTCTCGCATCTCCTCCCTCAATCTCTCCCATATTAATTGTGGAGTATGGTACTTCAACACTAGAACTTTCGTGCGAACTTTGCTTTAATTCTCTGCGTACTTTAGAAATAGCCTTTATGACTACCCCCATTATTTCAATTGCACTCAAGCCTTTGTCTGGATTGCTGGCATGTGCTGACTTGCCGGATACGGTTATTCTATAAGCAAATTCAGCTTTATGTCTATTGCTGTCGTGTGCCTCCTCACCGTATACTGTTGTCTTAAAAGCATGTGTACCTTTATGTCTGGTGATTATGCCTGACTTAGACGGTTCGCCCAGCAGAATTCCTTTTGGTTTTATTTTTCGAGAATTAAGGTACGCTGAAATGTTTTCGGCTCCTCCCATGGTAATTTCTTCATCGGCTGTAATACCAATATAAAAGTCCTTCCCGCCTTCTGCGACTAATGCTAAGATGCAGGCGATAAAGCCTTTCATATCGGCAGTGCCGAGACCGTACAATTTTCCGTCTTTTTCTGTTAACTCCAACGGCGGAGTATCCCAGCCCTGTTCGTTAGCAGGCACAGTATCAGAATGCGCTGCGAGCATAAATTTGGGATTGTCTCCTACCTGCGCAAACAGACAAGCCTTTTTGCCGTCATAGATTATTATTTTGCTTTCAATGCCATGCTTTGCCAAAAAATCACGTACATAGACAATGAAGTCAATATTAGACTTAAATGACATAGTATCAATCTCTACTAAATCTGCGAGTATTTCCTTAACATTTTCAGCCATAATATTACCTTTTTATAATTGGTTTAGCGTGTTATATAATTGCCTATTATAATGCTAAAAAATACTTTCATGAACAGATAAATATGGTTAACATAATACTATGGCCTCCATTCAGATAATATTCGGACTTTTAATAACTGCGCTTTTTGCGGCGAGAGCGTTCAGCGTAAAAATCGGAACAGCAAAACTCGACAGCCGCACCATCACTCTTTCAAGCTCTTTGTTTCTTATAGCGGTTACTGCGATTATGGCAATAATAATGGAAGATTGGTTCACGCTTCCACGCATCTCAGATACGGATGCAGCAATCGCAGTTATATGCGCTGTAATAAAGGGCATAGCCATCTATTTTACCGTAAAGTTTTTGGCTGATGTGGCAAAAGAATCCAATTCTTCGTCTGTTTTCGCAGGCTTCATATCACTCGGTATAGCAGCACCTATAAACAGCTATATACTTGGCGAAGGACTGACAGCAGGACAGCTTATCGCCTGTTCGCTCTTAAGCCTTCTGGGCTTTGTCTTTTTTTCAATCGGACCTGCATCAGAACTTAAAAAAAGCGGGCGGCGTGCTTTTGTATTCGTAATCATAGCTATGGTAGTAATTATAATGATGGACAGAATGGCTATACCGCGCTCCGGCTGGTTCTTCTATTTCGCCCTTTCCAACCTTGTATTCTTCCTCTTCTCGTTCACAAGCAACTTTAACAAAGGCAAACTTGAGTTTCGTAAAAATTTTTCATTCCCGATAATGTGGGCGATCGGCATAATCTACACGCTCGGCGAGATAGTCGTAATCTATTCATATGAGGAAATCCTGCCGGTAACCATAGGTTCGCTGTTCATACGTCTTGCAAGCCCGATAGTTATGGTCGCCTCAGCATACCTTTACAAAGAAAGCAAACCGTCAAAGCAGCTTGCTTTTGGTCTCTTAGCAATATTATTGGCAATTCCGATTTTGTTGTAGTTTGTTTTGGTGTGTGAAGTGTGGAATGTGAAATTGGTACATATTCTTAACTCCACACTTTCCCTAAGCCGCCTCTTCATCTTCCTCCACCGGCGCACCCATCATCGCATTTGCTACCAACCCTGCGTTTTCGCGGATTTTTCTCTCTATTTCGTCCGCTATCTTAGGATTCTCTTTTAGGTAATGCTTGGAATTCTCTTTCCCTTGACCTATTTTCTCTCCCTTGTACGAGAACCATGCGCCGGACTTTTCTACGACTCCGGCCTGAACTCCCAGATCCAAAAGCTCGCCTAGTTTGGAAATCCCTTCTCCATACATTACGTCGAATTCGACAGTGCGGAAAGGAGGAGCCAGCTTATTCTTTACAACTTTGACTCGGGTCTGGTTGCCAACTACCAATTCCTTATCCTTGATAGCTCCTATACGTCTGATGTCCAAGCGAATAGACGAGAAAAATTTCAGAGCATTTCCGCCTGTAGTAGTTTCCGGATTGCCGAACATGACTCCGATTTTCATACGGATTTGATTGATGAAAATAACCATGCACCCGGATTTGGAAATAGTTCCGGTGAGTTTTCTCAGAGCCTGACTCATAAGACGCGCTTGCAAACCCATGTGGCTGTCGCCCATTTCACCTTCCAGCTCTGCCTTAGGAACCAGAGCAGCCACAGAGTCTACAACTAAAACATCTACGGCACCGGAGCGCACAAGAGTATCTGTAATTTCCAGTGCCTGTTCGCCTGCGTCCGGCTGAGACACTACCAGATTATCAACGTCTACACCCAGCTTTCTTGCATATGCAGGATCAAGCGCATGTTCAGCATCGACAAAAGCGCATGCTCCGCCTTTTTTCTGAGCCTGAGCAATGACCTGTAAAGCAAGAGTAGTCTTACCCGAGCTTTCTGGACCATAGATTTCTATTATGCGCCCCTTAGGAAATCCCCCGATTCCCAGAGCTATATCCAGCCCCAAAGAGCCTGTAGAAATAGCGTCAACCTCTATATGAGAGCCCTTATCCCCCAGCTTCATAACAGAACCTTTACCAAAAGCCCTTTCAATCTGAGCCAAAGCAGCATCTAGCGCTTTTTGCTTTTCAGGATCCATACCTTTAACATCGTGTTTAGAGGCTTGTTGGGTAGAAGAACGGGTGGCTGACATGGTGACTCCTTTTGAATAAAATTGATTCGCAGACATATATAACAAAAACAAACCCTTACTACAAACTAAATAAAACATGTTTCTGTTTTGTTCTATTTATAATACAACTTCGGATTTTTTGCAAGTTCTTTTTTTGTTCTTTTTTTTCCGCCTGCATACCTTGCATACCCTGCATACAATAGATTCCCATTATTGAGTATTTATTTGACTTGTTGTAGCATTAACCTCGATTCTCCGTTGTTGAAAGTATAAATAAAGAGCATACTCTCCGTATTATTTTAAAAAAGGAGATAATACTATGAACAAATATATTTCACTTATCGGTTTTCTTTTAGCTTTATATCCCATGCAGGCTGCTGCTGCGGGTAAGGCGTGCTACTCTAACGAACACGTGAAGGCAGAGCACATGCTCCGGCTGCACTCTGAACTTTTGGTTATAACTCTTACATGCAAAAACGCATCTGACGGAACTGATTTGCCTGAAGCGTATACAACGTTCACTAAGAAAAATCTGGACGCTCTGAAAAAAGCGGAACAAACAATGATGAGCTACTACAAATCTGTTTCTCAGAATCCGACAAGCAGTCTGGACACCTTGCGTACCAAGCTCGGAAACGAGTTCGGGAAAAAGGCGGCTGAGCTGTCGTCTGATGCGTTCTGCTACCACTACAGAGACAAAGTAGTGATTTTAAGAAACGCCTCTAAGAATCAAGTAGCGCAGCATGCGGCTGATTTTGAGAACGCCGGTCAAAAAACTCTGGTGAGTCCCTGTGATAGAGTCGCCGCTAAATAAAAGCAAGAAAGCATGAGCACTTTGTTCAATATACAACCGTACCTGAGGCTTATGAGAGCGGATAAGCCTACGGGTACTTGGTTATTGATGCTGCCGTGTTTTTGGGGAGTTGCATTATCGGAAGTCTCTTTGCGTGCGTCATGGTTTATGTTTTTGTTTGCTGTCGGAGCATTTTTGATGCGTTCTGCCGGCTGTATCATAAACGATATTTACGACAGAAAACTTGACGCGATGGTAGAGCGCACTAAGAACCGCCCTCTGGCAAGCGGCGAGATTAAACTGTATCAGGCTGTCATACTGTTGGTTATACTCCTGCTTGCTTCGCTGATAATACTCTTGCAGTTCAACAAAGAAACAATAGCTCTGGGGCTTGCCTCCATGGTGCTTGTAGTATTGTATCCGCTTATGAAGCGGGTAACATGGGTGCCGCAGCTTTTTCTGGGCTTTACTTTCAACTGGGGAATTCTTTTAGGAGGCGCGGCAGTATCCGGAGTTATAAGCGTGCCTCATATAATATTTTACATAGGAGCTGTTTTCTGGACGCTGGGGTATGATACTATTTATGCGTATCAGGATATAAAGGACGATTTGCGCGTTGGAACAAAATCTACGGCAGTATTATTCAGAGACAAATCCAAGCTCATAATTTCTATGTTTTATGTAATCTGTTTTGCCTTTTTTGCCGCTGCCGGAATAGTTGCTAAATTTGATTCATGGTATTTTTTAATACTGGGCGCAGCGTTTTTGCTAACGGCTTTTCATTTGCTGCATTGGAATGTTTCGTCTGTAGAAAGCTCCGCGAAAAAATTCACCGCCAACAGAGACATAGGAATATTGGTTCTGGCTGCTATAGTCTTAGGCAGATTGTAGAAGAGTGGAGAGTGGAATTGGTATATATTCTTAACTCCACACTCCACTCTCAACACTCCACACTTTTTACACTGAAACTATTTATTTTGCTGGATTTTTTGCCGAATTTATGCTATGGTATGCTTATAGATTAAACGCTAGGAGGTTAATTATGAGGACTAAAAATGCCGAAGAGCACGTAAAACGCATGGAAGACAAGAAGAATCGGGTAATGAAAGCCGGAAACAGGGCAAAGAAACAAGGACTGATAGCACGGCTGCAGCAGTTTATACGTGAATTATCTGGTCCTAGTCCGTCATAAGATTAGGCAAATCAAGCAGTTAGCAGTTTTAAGGCATATTTAAGAGTATACTGCTATAATAAAGTTATAATTATATATTATATTTTATATTATTTTTAGGAGGTTATCATGAAAACGAAAATGACAGAATTACTAACAACGCCGGGAGGGGTAGTAATATTAAGAGAAGTAGCTCCGGGAGTACTGGCAGAAATGGGACCGCATGTAGCATCAGCAATAGACGCAGCAAGACCGGTAGTAGCACCGCTGGTAAGAGAAGCAGCGACAGCATTAGCAACAGAAACACCATTAGCACCAATAGCACCATTAGTAGGAAAAGTGGCTGCGCCTCTGACTGGCTATGTTATGGAAAAGTCTGCGGAAACATGGAGAGCAGAAGGCGAAGCAGCAGCCCAACACCCTGAATTCAAAGGCACAAACCCTGAATTCAAGACATACAGTAAGACATACATACCAAATTAAGGAGCGAAATAAACCAATATTTAAGAATGTGTTGTTACAATATACTTATAAGTTGTGTTTTGTTTATATTATTTTTATTGAAGGAGAATTATTATGGCAATACAATTTTTAGTACCAGTAACAGGTTTCATTGCGAAGCACGGCTTTAAAACAATGGCAATTCAAGGCGGAAAAATGATTGCAAAACAAGCCACAGTAACTGCCGTAGCAGAGGGCGGGAAAAAAATAGGCAATGCCACAGTAAAGCAATCAAGCAAAGCAGTAAATAAATTAAGCCAAAAAGCTCAAGATAAATTGAAGACAACTGGCGGTAAGGTTGTCAAAGGCGGCAGAGTTGTAAAAACTTACAACACCCCGTAAGTAACAAGACAAACCGAATAGGAGGTTGTCATGGATAAAAAATATGAACAACTAATACAGCACAATGTTGCTCCAAAACCTGAACATGCTGCCCCAAAAAAGGATGCGGCTGCTGTGCATGGTCAAAAGCACACCGTTGCGGATAAATATAAAAAGCTCGGAGCAAAAATGGGAATAGAAGACCCTGCTCTTAAACAATATTAGGGAACCCGGCTATGTATAACCCAGAGCAAAACTCAGAGTATACCGCAGAGCATGCAAATTATGCTTCTATAAAAAAAACACAGGCTGACGAATTCACTAAACAAGGGAATTTGACTGACCTAGGTATTGTGAATACACTTTTGACACCTGTTATGCAAGGGTATAATAACAATGCTCCTCCCGCTGGTACAGCACCAAGCGGTATGAATGGTCCCCCTATGTAAGAGTTATGAAAGAGAGCAATAGCAAGAGTTTTGGTTGATATATTAATTGTAGATTAGTTTAGATAGCGTTTTTTTGAGTAACTTTATTCTAACTTATGGAGGTTGTTATGGGTATGATAATGGACGGAATTAAGGGTGTTGGCGGCGCTATTAAAAACACGTTTAGTGTCGGAGGATTGGTCGGTGGTGCTATCGGTGCTGCCGGCGGTGCGCTTACCGGTGCTGTTGGGGGTGCTATTATGGGTATACCGGGAGGTCCCATAGGGATGTTAGCAGGAGCCACTACTGGGGCACTTGTTGGCGGTACTGTCGGTGCTATCGGCGGTGCTGTCATTGGAGGCAATGGCACAGCTATGCTTAAAAGACAAGGCGGAGTTTTAGGCGCGTTCGGCAATATGCTCTCCCTCAAAGGACTTATAGGCGGTATCATTGGTCTTATTGCAGGAGCTGTTCTTGGATTAGGTCCTATGGGAATGCTGGCAGGTGCCGTCCTTGGAGCCGGATTAGCAGGCAACTCTTCAAACATCATGAGCTACATGTCTGGAAATGGCTGGGATCCTAAGAAGGCTGGCACAGCACCTGTAAATAATGCTGTCACTGGTCAGAGCGTCCCTTCTCTAAGCCCTACTGTTGCTCCAGGGCAAACTGTGACTCGAACTAATAGAAACGTGAGAGATTTAGGTATCCAGCAAGCAAATAATACTAATCCTGGCTATACTGGCAGCGGCACTAATCCTCCCGTTGTAACAAGAAACCCCTGGTATACCCCCTAAACTGGTTCTTGTTATGAGTCTTAACATGTGGCTCCGGCAAACCCGCCGGAGCCAAAAATTTATCCGCTCTAATTCACCGCCGGCAGCCTGTCTCTGCGGATAAGCTCCGTAGTTATATCTTTTGCTTTCTCAGATGACATCTTAGCCATAATCAGAGCAACCTTCGCGGATTTCATTCTCTGTATCACGCCCAGCACTACCGGCATTTCCAGAGTGTCAAATATCCTCGCAGCCTCTTCCGGCTTCATAGTCTCATATATCTTCACCAGATTATCAAGCTGCGCCTGCTGCTCTTCGGACGCCTGATTCAACAGTACCTGAAGCTGCTTCCGCATAGTCTCCATGTCTCTGATTTTTCCATTCACCCTCTCTTCCACCGCTTCCAGCAATGCCTCTCTGGCCTCAAGGTCCTTAGCCTTCACTTCAAGCTGTGCTCTGCGTTCTGCAAGCTGCTTTAAAATTTCCAGCTCTGCCTCGGTAGGCTCTTCCTTAGGCTGCAGGCTTTCCTTTACGGAATCAGGAGTATCGGAAGCCTCAACAGAGTCTGTTGTGTCTATAATCAAGGCCGCCTTGCTGTCCGCCTCATTGCTATCGTCTTTCTCTTCTTTAACAGGCGCAGCCATCTCTGTACTTGCGAACGCAACTCCCAGCTCTTCGGTTCTGAGAGTTGTCAGCACGCTGGTTGCTTTTACAACAGCCGTAGACGCTCCCAGCACTATAGCGCAGGGCAAAATAACTCTAGAAAATATCCACATTCCGGATATCATGCGGCATTCCTTCTCACCTTCTTCAACAGCAGTGCCAACTCCTGCGCCGAATTAGAGTTCAGCTTCTGAACTAATTTTTCCGCCTCTATTTTGTTTATTATTGGTGCCTTTTTCTCTTCTTCCTGCTCATTATGCTTTTTCATCGCCAAAGATGCCTGCTCGGACAGCCTGTCCGCTATTGCCTCTGCGCTTTCCGTAAGAAACATCAGCTCGTCTCTTATAGGACGCGCTTTATCCAACAGCTCTTCCAGCTCTGCTCCTCTGGAAGATACTTCTCCTTTCAGTCTCCTGAGACACGCCTGCGCCTGATCCACTGAAGCGGCAAAATCTTTCACATATGCGCCCATCTCGACTTTGCTTTTCTTCAGCTCTTTAAGCTGCCTCAGCACTCTTGACGCTTGCAGAACTCCTATGCACACCGCGGCTATAAGAGCTATATCCAAAATCAACATTATTTCACTCATTATTGTTGTCCTATGCTGTTATGTTTTATCAACACATCTTCTACTCTTACCGCTACCCTGTCGCTCAGAGATCCCATCTTCCCTTTGAATAACGGCACATTCCCGGAGCACAAAGAAACCGTATCATCAGCCTTCACATTCAGCACCAGCTTAGATCCGGGTTTCCAATTCATCACATCTTTTAAAGATACTGTAATACTGTCCAGCACCGCATTTATCTTTATATCCGTAAGCAAAAGCTCATTGCTGAGATGCGCTTCCCAAATGCTGTCCCGTCCGAACTTCTCGCCCATGAACATCTGTAACAGCAGCTCCCGTATCGGCTCCAAAGTCGCATACGGTATCAGAATCTCTATCCTCCCTCCGCGTTCCTCCATGTCGATTCTCAGCTTCACAAGCACCGCCGCATTAGCCGGTCTCGCTATTGTAGCAAATCTCGGGTTAGTCTCTAACCGGTCGAACTTGAATGTTACGGGTGACAGCGGATCAAATGCGCTGGACATATCCGCCAGTATCACCTTCGCCAGTCTTCCGACCAGATTTCTTTCTATGGTAGTATACGGGCGTCCTTCTATGCGCATCTGAGCAGTTCCCTTGCGCCCGCCCAGAAGCACGTCTACTATTGAATAAATCAGAGAACTGTCTATGGTCATCAGCCCCGAGTTATCCCATTCTTCCGCTCTGAACACGCACAGCATAGCCGGCAGAGGGATTGAATTAAGATAGTCTCCGAATCTCACCGAGGTTATATGGTCTATGCTTACATCTACGTTGTCGGAAGTAAAATTTCTCAGGTTCGTTGACAGCATTCTGACCAGTCTGTCAAACACAATCTCCAGCATGGGCAAACGCTCATAGTTCACCAGTGCGCTGTTGATAAGAGCCATGACTCCGGAAGTCTCTTGTCCCGTATCTACATCGCCGAATCCCAGCAGGCTGTCTATCTCATTCTGGGACAGAACTTTCGCAGATCCTCCTGTTTGAGGCATGCGCTCTGCAGAAGAATCAGACTGATTATCTGCGCCCTCTTCACCAGAGCCGGACTCGGCAGCCCACGCCTCCATCATTTTTTCTTCTTCTGTTTTTTCTTCAGCCATACTGCCGGTACCTCAAAGACGAAAATTCTGCCGCATCGATTCGATGCAGTTCGAATCTAACATATCTCATACTACTGTACTAGCATTTCCTGAAACAAGATGTCTCTTATTCTGACAGGCTTTGATACCTCTGCGACTCTTATCAACAGCTCTTCTCTTAAACGATACGTTCCGACAGATCCTTTAAGATCGTCCACGCGCAGTTCTCTGAGGTAGGCTTGAAATTTGTCTATGATTTTCGGCTTGATAGCGTCCATATAAACTTTATCTTTTTCATCTGCCAGTTCTATGACTATTTTGAGTTTAAGATAGTTCGGTCTCTTTGCGTCTCCGCTTAGATTCACGAGCATATCGTCAAGCGGATAGTATCCCGGATACACAACAACTACATTTTTTTCCTCGGCTGCAAATTCTTTAGTGCCGCCTTTATTAAGGAATAAAAAAACGCCTGCTGCTGCGCATATGACTGCCGCCAAAACTACTATGGCAATCATGCCGCCCATATTCCGCTTCCTGCCGGAGCCTAGCTCAGACCTCGAATCTGTATCCAGATCATCGTTTTGTTCAGCCACGTTTATTTCCTCCTATGCTGTCCCTACAGTTTGACCATTAGCATTATTCGCCGCATACAGCGCCATAAAATCTATAGGCTGTAAAACGACACCCGGGAAACCGCCCTCACTCACAGCATGAGTTATCACAGCTCTGGCATAAGGGAACAAGTGTCTCGGAGCCTCGACCAGCAAAAACATTTTCTTCTGATCCTCTGATAGTCCGGACAAAGAAAATATTCCGGCGTATTCTATCTCGGCAATAAACGCTGTAGTATTTTGAGTTTTTGCCTCCAGTCTTAACTTGAGCACAGACTCAAAAGCTGCATCTCCAAGTTGTTTATACATAACATTCACATCTAGCATCATCTTCGGAGGTTCTTTAATAACGTTGAATATTTCCGGCGTGTTAGGGCTCTCGAAAGAGAAATCTTTCACATATTGTATGCCCATACTGACGACTGCACCGGTTCCTGTTTGATTTGATTCTGTCATTTTTCCATCTTTTTTTTAGTTTATAACATACTTTTGTCATTCTGCCACTGATTTTGCTTTTCTGCAAGATAAACTAATGGTATACTATTGATAGTCGCTTTTTGTAAATTAAATTTTTCGGTGAATATTTATGCAGGTTGATGTTGAAATTATTATTTACGCTGTAATAGCTGCTTTTATTATAGGCAGGCTCTGGTATGTTTTGGGCACCAGAAACGAGAACGAGCCTAAACGCCCGAACCCGTTTGCCAAGCCTAAACAGCAGGATTCCGAGGCTTCTTCCGCGTCATGCAAAGATAATAGCAATAATAATGTCTTTTTGTCTGACAGCTCTTCCGTTCAGAAGAACCGCCCTCCTTTTATATCTATCAAAGTTCAAAAAATCCCAGCCGGTAAACTGGAAGAAGCTAATTCTCTCAGCTATTGTTCTTTGCCTTCCCGCTCTTTGGCAGGCGGTCTTGCTCAGGTACAGAAAGCCCTCTCTTCTTTTAATGAAAAGCTTTTCTTACAAGAAGCTAAAGACATCTTCTCATCTATTGTCCAAGCATTTAACGCTAACAATCTGTCTTGCGTGTCTTCTTATCTCTCTTCCAGCCTAATGGGCAAATTTCAGGACGCTATCAATGATGAGTCGGAAGAAAAACCCGCAGCTAAACTGTCTGACGCAGAAGTGGTTTCCGCTAAAGTAGAAAACAAACAGGTTTATATAACTGTCCGTTTTATCAGCAATATAAAAGAAGTCAAAGGACACTCTGAGGAAATCGAAGACATATGGACTTTTACCAAAAATCCTCAGAATCTCAGCTCCGGCTGGATGGTGGTTGAGACGAAATAATAAAATTATTTCTGCGTTTTTATTTCTGCATTCTTATTTCTTTTGTTCTGCATCTCGATTCTATTGGCGGACTGGAGTAAAATACTCCTGACCTGAGAAACAGTCTCTGCATCATTAGAAACCATAAACCGAATCGCAGCGTTTCTTAGAGACAGGAAAACAACAGGATCCATATTAAAATTAGCAGGCTTATAAGCGACAGTCGCCATTACGGTAATGACTTCGCGTCTGGTAGCAAGATCAACGGGATTCTTGTAAAGTTTCTCTTTGGCAGCCATGAGAATTCTGGCTAGAGGATGAGAAAACTCTGCATTGGGAAAAACTATTTTGATAGGTTTGGAATAATAGACATCGCCCCTATTGTTGCGGGAGGCTAGTTTTACGTTGGCAGTTTTGCCTGCAAGACCGAAACGCAGAGGATCTATGTGAGCGACACCGTCATTGATTCGCCCGCCGAGAGAGAAAACCGGAATTTTCACGGAAGGCAGAGAAGATTTATTATCTTCGGCTAAAGGACCGGCTATTAAGTATAAAGAATTGATGCCCCGGATATCTCTGGCTTTGTAGGGGATAGTAACGAGTTTGCCAGTTGAAGAGATATAAGGAGCACCGTTGAAATCGAGATACCGCCCTGTATTGAAAAAGAAGAACATGGCAATAGCCACGCCTGCAAAGAAAGAGAGCAGGCTTATGAATCCGGAGGAAATGCGTTTCCGCCATTTCATTGATATGTATTTTTTTCTGTTCATGAAGCACCTGTAGCATGAAAACAAGGTAAATGCTAGAAATATGTCTTAAAAATAAAAAAAGGCACTTGCAAAAAAAGAATTAAGAATGTATTAAATTAACTTATTTCGAGAAGAACGGACGATTAGCTCAGTTGGTAGAGCAGATGACTCTTAATCATCGGGTCCACGGTTCGAGCCCGTGATCGTCCACCATTCAATCTGACTTATAGCTTTTCGGCACCATAAGTATCTTATCCCGGCAGCGACCATGGCGTCAAACGCGGCAGCCAGCGCGGAACATTTCTTTTATACAACTTGTAATCGTTGCCAAAACGTTTTTCCAGTTCCTTTTCTTCAAAAAGCGGCAAGTATATAAGGTTGACGACAACAAATATGCACGCCCATATCAAGATCGGGATAGAATGGGTTATCAGCACTTCTGCCGCCAGCATGAAAAATACGCTGGTTATCATTGGGTTACGCACATGCTTGTACGGACCGTGGATTACCAGTTTTGTAGGCGGATCCCAAGGCGCCGCCGTACCGTGACCCCTGGTATGAAACAGGAATATCGTCCATAATGCCAATAACAAGCCTGCCAATAAAAACATAATGCCAAGGGTCAGCGATATCGCCTTATCCGCGATCGTCAGGTCATAATCGCCGGCAATCAGTATGATGCCGGGAATAATCACAAGAGTGTTTATCGGCAGTAATAAAATAGCCTTAAACCATCTCCACATGCTTTTTCTCCTTTCTGAATTAAAAATAACGGGGCTGTCTGACATGATTGCGCTCCTGTTATTTTCTCGGAATTATCAATATAAGTCTTTTTTATTTCTTAGCAAGTTCGTAACTGGAATCAATCCGATTGCAAATTTCTTTTATCGAAACGTAACCGTCCAGACATATTGTTATCCAATGTTTCTTAGTTGGTTTTATTCTTGACAAAGCCAAAGGCAATAAGTTTATCATAGTCGATTGAACGGTTATGAAATAAGGTTTCAATATCTATATCCTATATCCACGTTGAGTTACGGTCGTAGTAAAAGAATATAGCGGGATTCTATCCGGGAAGGCAATACCAATAACAGGGAATCTACAGGGAAAATCAGCCATTTTAGAAGCCCAATTTCAGCCAACCGTAGCAATAAGCCTAATAAAAATGGACAAAATGTCAATGACTGGGTGAAAAATAACAGGGAAGTTAAAACGCATATCAGGGAATTGGTTTTAAGAAACAGAGCGTTTGCAGAAAAGAACAGGGAAATAGAAATTTGCTTGACAATTGGTTAAATGTCGGCTACTTTGCAATCAGAATGAATATTGCCCGAAATAGAGGGATTTGCTATGTACATCAAAAGAACCATAGAAAAAAGCATAAAAGAATCTAGTGATTTCTTTCCTGTTGTCCTGATAACAGGACCGAGGCAGGTTGGCAAAACTACGGTGTTCCAAAACTGCGAAAAGAAAAAAAGAACCTATGTTTCTTTGGATACCCTGGACAATCGCAGGCTTGCGCAAACAGACCCTCGGGATTTTTTGGAACGCTATCCGGCACCTGTCCTGATTGACGAAATCCAATATGCCCCGGAACTTTTCCCCTATATCAAATCTATTGTAGATGAAGACAAAAAGAGCGGTGCCTATTGGATTACAGGCTCGCAGCAGTTTGAGTTGATGAAAAACGTAACAGAGAGCTTAGCCGGTCGTGTCGGTATTTTAAGCTTGCAAGGCTTATCTCAAACGGAAAAGAACGGAACACCAAAACAACCGCCGTTTTTACCAACAACGGAATACCTTAGTGTCAAATCAAAAAACGAAAAAAAGATATCCGTTCAAAAAATCTTCAAAACTATCTGGAAAGGCTCATATCCGAAGCTGTTCACAGACAAGGATAACAGATGGGAACTGTTCTATGGTGCCTATGTAAAAACATATATTGAACGAGATGTGAGGCAGCTTAAAACTGTTCAGAATGAGCTGGATTTTATGAAATTCATGACTGCTTTGGCAGCACGTACGGGACAGCTGCTAAATTATTCCGACTTGGCAAAAGATGTCGGTGTAGCCGTCAATACCATCCGTGCATGGATTTCAGTGTTACAGACATCTGGTCTGATTTACCTGTTGCAGCCCTATTCCAACAATCTGACGAACCGTGTTATCAAAACGCCCAAGGTGTATTTCATGGATACGGGCATTGCCTGTTATCTGACCAAATGGAACTCTCCGGAAACACTTGAAGCAGGAGCTTTTGCAGGAGCCATTTTTGAAACCTATGTCGTGAGCGAAATCATTAAAAGTTATTGGCACAACGGCAAAGAGCCGGCAGTTTACTTTTACCGCGACCATGATGCTAAGGAAATCGATGTTATTTTGGAGGAAAATGGAAAGCTATATCCGCTTGAGATTAAAAAGAAGTCCAACCCTGACAAATCGGATGTTGCTGTGTTTACCACATTGAAGCGTTTCGGAAAGGAAGCTGGCTCAGGCGGTGTCATCTGCTCTGCTCCGACCTACCTGCCGCTGGGAGAAAACGCCTTTATTATACCTGTGGGGTATTTGTAAAGCGGGCGATTGTGAAACGCAGGCTGCTTTCTGCGAAATTGTAGATAAGCTGCACCAACTCTATTTTGGGTCTTGGCAATGTTTAGGTTTGCTGACATAATAACGAGGTTCAATAGCTTCTCTAAGATATTCCAAATATTCTTGCTCAGCCTGTCTTGTTTTTTTTGCTTTTAAAAAAGTCTTTAATTAATTTTGTATATTTATTCATTATAAAAGTCCTTAATTGAGGTTATGGGGTGCAAACCAGCTTGCCATTCGACTTGTCCTTCGAAGCACACAGTGCGAAGAAGGAAGCCTCGAAGCAGCAGAAATAATCGGTATTCACCGCAAAGGTATTACAAAACACTTCGATGTTTCTATTTATCAATGGTAAGCCTGTTTGGGGTACTTGAAACGTCCTGTTTAGGACGTAGGTCAAGAAGTTCATTTATATGTTCTGCGAACGCTGTGCCAAAACATGCATGTAATACGGCACTATAATGTAATCCATCAGGCAGTATTTCTTGGCTAGAAAGCGTCTTTTCGATAGAAAACTCTTTTGCAATTGGGTTGAAGTCAAAAAGCTTACAAGATTCCGTTTCTTCAGCCACCTTTTTATATGTTTCTTGCACGACCTCAGAGAGTTCTATAGAACGTTCATCAAACTGATGACTCCAATTCTCTAGTAGTTCCTGTTTATGGTCAGTCAAAATAGGAGGCGGGATGAGGATTATTTTTCCATTAGGATTTAGCTCTTTGGTAATTCCAATAAGATGATTTAATCCTTTTTCAAAGTCAGCGGGACTAAGATTATACAGCCATTGCAAATCATTTGTTCCCAACGGAATAACGATCGCAGCCATCTCACCATGCTTCTCGATTTCCTGTGAAAGTAATTCACGGAAACAATCCAGACCACTTTCCAAATATTCAACCTTATCCCCATTCCCACTCTTACTTTTTATAAAGCCATTTCTGTTAGTGAGGCTTATGTTAACAATGTTATACATTGAACCCAACTTAGACTGTGCCACGTCAGGCCAACTTACACCTTCAGGGTGCATGACTCTTACAGAGTTACCATTCTCATCCGTAGCCACATGTTTTAATGCCTCTGCATTAGAATCTCCGAAGACGAGGATGTTTTTCGGCTGCATTACGTCTACCATAATTTTACCTTTCAAATTAGATTTATACAATAGCTCTTACTCATTTAAGCACACCGTGCGCGTGAGATTTGCCTAAAAATTAATGACATCTTTGCACATAATTGTGTACAAGTCATAATCACTATTATTATACCGAAATTCGCATTCTTTCAATTGTAAAATATACTTTCATGCACGAATACCGCTACAGTATGGTTAATGTGTGGTCGTGTGTAAAAGAATATAGTGGAGTTCTATCCGAGAAGGCAATACCAATAACAGGGGATTTTTCTTATAAATGTCGTTTTATAAACTCTCTGCCGGAACCTGTTTTTAAGTATCTTTCAAACTGTTCGGCTTTTTCTTTGTTATCAAATGCAAGATAGTTTTTAAGGTGCCAAGGTTTGAATTTATTTGTATGAATTGACAATCCTTTATTATGGTCATTAAATCGTTTTTTCAAGTCATTGGTATATCCGGTATAAAATCTATCTGGAGTGTTTATGCTTTGCAGGATATAAACGTAGAACATTTGTGATTATCTGTTTGCTAGAGTGTGAAGGTAATACAACAGCCAGCCCGCCTTCGTTCGCAAGAGCTCACTACGGCGCGGCATCCGCCTACGCTAACGCTACGGCGCGATTAGTGCCGTAGCGTTAGCGTAGGCGGATGGTCGGGGAGACAGGATTCGAACCTGCGACCCTCTGCTCCCAAAGCAGATGCGCTACCAGCCTGCGCTACTCCCCGTATATTTAAGGTGCCTCCGGTTTTCTCGTGCCTCTTATACCGTCATCTTTCCCGCAAATCAAGTCCATTTTCTTATTGTTTTTGCTTCTCTTTTTGTATTTCCAGTCTTTTATTTTACTTTTTTGCATAAAAATGTGTGTGTTTCTGGGGCATTTTGTATTATACTTCTTTGCCTTAGTTTCTGTTGTTAATTTTTTTGATGAACTCCCCGGGACGCTTTCGCCATGTTTCTTTCTTTTCTAGCCAAACTAGTCGACTTCAGCCGCAAACATGCCCTGCTTATATTATTCCTGTCTTTTGCATTAGCTTCTACTGGCTCTCTTTTTATAGTCCAGAAATTTGCTATTACTACCGATATTAATACTCTTTTTCCTGACGACCTCACTTGGCGCAAGCACGAGGTAGCTCTTGAACAGGCTTTTCCTAATAAAATAGACACTATGGTTATCGTAGTAAATTCCGACAACCAGTCTGTCCTCGAGGTTATGGCTTCCGAGCTTGCCGAGAAACTTGCTTCTATGCCTTACCTATTTACGTATGTGTCTCGTCCGGATTCGCTCGATTTCTTCAAAACTCACGGGCTTCTTTTTCTTTCTCAGGAAGAACTCGAAGGTGCTCTGGCCCAGATGTCGCAGGCGCAGCCTTTTATAGCTTCTATCTCTGCAGATCCCAGTTTAAGAGGCTTCCTCTCCAGTCTCGATTTAATGATTAAAGGTCTTCAGGCTAAAGCCGTTCCAACTGATTTTTTAGCCCAGCCAATATCCGCTATCAGCACTTCTTTAACCTCTTCTCTGGAAGGTAAATTTCTGCCTATAGATTGGCAGCAACTCCTGCCTAAGGATAACTCTCTGGACTCTCCTCAGTCCTCTCTTCTCTCCAATACCCGATACATCATCGCAAAGCCGGTGCTTGACTTCTCTAAGCTCCAGCCTGCATCGACCGCTATTTCCTTTGTCAAAAAAACTATTTCAGAGATAGAGCAAACTCACGACCTCACCGGCAAAGTTCAAACCAGACTTACCGGACCCGTAGTTCTCAACGATGACGAGTTCTCTTCTGTTTCAGAGGGCGCAGGGCTCGCTACTGTTCTTTCCGTAGTCCTTGTGTTTGTGCTTCTGTTGTTTGGTATGCGCACATGGCGCATAGTTCTGCCTATTATCTATACTCTGCTCTTAGGGCTTATTGCCACTACTGTTTTTGCTCTGGCTGCCGTAGGACATTTTACTCTTATCTCTATTGCGTTTGCTGTTCTGTTTATCGGCATAGCTGTGGATTTCGGCATTCAGTTCGGCTCTCGGTACCGCGATGAGTTCAGCACTGAACCTAATCATGCTCTGGCTTTACAGAAAACTGTGAATGTAGTTGCTATTCCTTTAGCTGTTGCGGCAGCAGCTACTGCTTTGGGCTTCTTTGCGTTTACTCCTACCAACTACAAAGGCATTTCCGAGCTGGGGCTTATAGCGGGAGCCGGAATGATTATTGCTTTTGTTCTTAATCTTACTCTGCTTCCGGCTTTGATGACTCTTACTAAACCTTCGCCGGAAAAAAAAGCTATCGGCATTAAAGCTTTGGCTCCTCTTAATAATTTTCTTATTTCAAAGCCTAATATTCTGATTTCACTTTTCATTGCTATTACTATGGTAATGGCTGTTTTTGCATCACAGATTAAATTTGATTTTGATCCTCTGAATCTGAAAAATCCAAAACTCGAGTCTGTCTCTACTATGATAGAGCTCTTGAACGATGAGAATAATTCTTCTTATGCAGCCCAGCTATTGGCAGACTCAGCGTCTGACGCTCTTGTTAAAGCTATCGAATTTGAACAGGTGCCTCAGGTTTCTCATGTCGTGACGCTGGACAGCTTTATTCCGGACAATCAGGAACAGAAATTGGAAATGATAGCCGATACGTCTATGATGCTGTCGCCTTCCTTTGATGTGACTCCGATAGAGGCCCCTTCTATGGAACAGCTTCTTGATGCTTTCAGACAGACCGGTCTGGCTCTGCGCGAGGCTGTTTCTTCTATGGATACGGCGGACGCTCAGTATAATAATTTCCGGGCGTTTTCCGATCTGCTTTTGAAGATTGCTGAAACGTCAGACGGAAAAGTTTTGGCTCTGGCGCATAGGAATATTGTAGAGCCTTTGCAAAGCAAGGCTGCTGAAATGAAACAGCTTCTGGAAGCGCAGGTTGTTGATTTGAACAATCTGCCGGACGAGATAAAACGAGACTGGATGACAAAGGACGGCAAGTGGCTTATAGAAGTTCACCCCAGAAGAGATGCAAGCGGTTCGCCTAGGGACACAAAGCTGTTAGAGGATTTTGTACAGGCGGTTACTGCTGTGGATCCTAATATTTCAGGAGCTCCTGTTGCTATTATAGAATCCGGAAGAGAGATTATAAGAGCGTTTGCTCTGGCAGCTCTTTATGCGGTTGCGTCTATAGGACTGCTGGCGTTAGTTGTTTTCAGAAGAGTCTGGGACGTTTTAATGACGCTTATCCCGCTGACTGTAGCAGGGATTTTAACGCTGGCTACTATGGAGTTCATAGGACTGCCGATTAACTTTGCGAATGTTATTGCGCTGCCTATACTTTTCACGCTGGGCATTTCTTATGCGGTTTATTTTGTGTTTTATGCAAGACAAGGACGAGTAGATTTCCTGTCCTCCAGCATGGCCAGAGCCGTTTTATTCTGCGCTCTAACTGTTTTGGCAGCGTTTATATCTTTGGCGGTTTCCGATCACCTCGGCACCCAGAGCATGGGGATTCTGCTGACTATAGCGTTGGCGTATTGTCTTATCTGTACGTTCCTGATTCTGCCCGTGTTGAATTGCTTTGACAAGCGTTATGATGATGACGGAGAAGACGAAGAACCTCCTCACAACGAGAGGCCTCAGATTTTCGCTCTGGAGGAGGACGCTGAAGACGCTGAAACTGAAGATGATGAGGCTGTTGAGCTTGTTGACGTTATAGACGATGCGGAAGAAGAAAAAGCTCCGCCGAAGCCTCTGCAAGATGAGATTCAAGATGATTTTTCCGATGAACCTGATGAGACTGGTGAAGAAGACATAGCCCAGTTGAATTTTCCTAAAAATCCTGCGCCTATAGAAGAGGTTTCTCTTGATATGGAGGGCTTGACATTTAAAGAAGACCTTTCCGGGACTGCGCCTATAAGGGAAGAGGACTACGTCTCTGATGATCAGTTTTATTTTGATGAACAAAAGGTTAAAACGGAAGCTCCTAGGAATCCTCAGCCTTTATCCGAATTTTCCTCCTTCAATGACGGGGATTCTCTTAGGGTTGCGGTCAAGGAGAGTTCTAATAAGAAAAGGAATAAGAAAAAAAAGCAGTCCGATGAGGATTCTCAGCCGTCTTTGCCTATTTCTTAACGAATCTGTGTCATTAATAAATATGTGACATTATCGACTCATAGTTGTGGATTCTTTTATATTTGTTATTTTAGCACTTGAAGATTGCCTGAAAACGTGCTCAAATCAAACGGTTTTTACGTTTCTTAAAAGAGGTCTTTTATGTTGTTTCGTCCCGCTGTTATAATGCTTCTTGCCGCTGTGCTGCTAGGCACATCTGCTTGCGCAGATAATGATAACAAATATAGTTATAGCAATCTTGACAACCCGGGCATTGCGGATCCTCTTGAACCAATCAACAGAGTTTCTTTCACAGTATCTCACTTTTTGGACGGTTTTCTTATAGAGCCGATAACTAGGCTTTATGTATTTTTCGCTCCTAAGTTTATGCAGGAACGAATCGCTAATATACTTTCCAATATGGGCGAGCCTGTTTTCTTTGCAAACAATATAATGCAAGGAGAGTTTGAAAAGGCAGGCATTACTGTTCAGCGTTTTGCTATAAACACTATTGTCGGAGTCGGCGGCATGTTTGAAGTTGCTGACGAGCTGGATCTTAATCAACAGCGCACTGATTTCGGACTGACTCTCGCTTCTTGGGGTTTTTCTTCCGGCCCTTTCCTGTATATACCAGTGATTGGACCCTCCTCTGTGCGTGACGGGCTTGGCTTCGGCGTTGATTGTTTTATGACTCCTTGGACGTATATAGCAGGATACGGCGGTTCGTCCGCACAGGACAAGTATCTGATTGCATCTACTTCAGCAAGCATACTGACCAACAGAGCAGCGGTCTTGGACGAGTACAAGGCTTTGGAAGAAAGCTCTTTGGACTTATACGCCCAACTACGCAGCATCTTCATTCAGTACAGAAACAAACAAATCGGACGCACCTCACCCGGCATGAATCCAGATTTGTACTTTGATAATTATTAAGAAAGTTGAAAGTGTAAAGTGAAGAGTGGAAATATTGTTGCAATTCTCATTTCCACTTTCAACTTTCCACTTTTCACATTACCCTTGCAGTATCCAGCATTCTGCACGAGAAGCCCCACTCGTTATCGTACCAGCTCATGACTCGGACAAAATCGCCGTCTATGACTCTGGTCTCTTTCAACGCAAATATAGACGAATGCGAATCATGATTAAAATCAGAAGACACGAGAGGCTCGGAATAAACTCCCAAGATTCCTTTCAGCTCTCCGTTCGCAGCCTTCATTACAGCTTCAGAAATCTCTTCAACGGATGTGTTTCTTTTGGATACGAATTTAAAATCCACTAAAGACACGTTGCACGTAGGAACTCGTATAGCTGTTCCGTCCAGTTTTCCTTTGAGTGCGGGCAAAACTTTTCCTACTGCCTTAGCCGCTCCTGTGGACGTAGGTATAAGATTGCACGCTGCTGCTCTTGCTCTGTGCAGATCTTTGTGCGCAGTATCCACAGTATTTTGATCTCCGGTATAAGAATGTATCGTAGTCATAAATCCATGCTCTATGCCGATAGTATTCTGTAACACATACGCAACCGGTGCTAAACAATTGGTAGTGCATGACGCATTGGATACTATTTTGTGTTCAGGTTTAATATCTTTGTGATTCACGCCGTAAACTACGGTTATATCCTCATCAGTCGCAGGCGCAGAAATCAGCACTTTCTTTGCACCTGCAATAAGGTGTTTTTCCGCATCCGCTCTTTTAGTGAATCTTCCGGAACACTCCATGACAATATCAATTCCTAAATCTTTCCAAGGCAATTTGGTAGGATCAGCTATTTGCAGTACTTTTATCTTTTGTCCTGCAACTATAAGGCTGTCTTTTTCTGCCTTGACCTCTTCTCCGAATCTCCCATGCACGGAATCATATTTCAGCAAATGTGCACTGGTTTCTATATCCGCCAAATCATTTATCGCTATAATCTCCATGTCTTTTGCCTTAGTCTCTGCCGCAGCCCTCAGCACTAGTCTTCCGATACGCCCAAATCCGTTGATGGCTATTCTCATCTTTTCACTCCGTTTAATATTCGCATTGCTTCCCTGACGATTCTGTCCGCAGTTATATCAAAATGCTCAAACAAAACTTCCGCAGGCGCAGATTCGCCAAAGCCTTCCATACCGATAAAAGCTCCGTTCTCTCCTATGTATCGATCCCAGCACATTCGTATGCCTGCCTCAACAGCTATGCGCGGTGCCGTTCCCAAAACTGATTTTTTATATTCTTCCGATTGCTCTTCGAACAACTCCAAGCTGGGCATAGACACTACAACCGCATTGATGCCGTCCATTTGCAGTTTCTCTCTTGCGTCCAAAGCCAGTTTCACCTCAGACCCTGTCGCAAGCAGAGTAATATCTCTTGTTTCACCTTCGCCCTTTATAATATACGCTCCTTTGGCAGAAAGGTTAACTCTGCCTCCTTGATAATCTCTTATTGTCGGCAGATTCTGACGAGTCAAACACAGCATAGTAGGTCTATGCTTGTTTTTCAGAGCAATATCCCATAACTCCGCAGTTTCTATGCCGTCACAAACCCTGCCCACTATCAGATTCGGAATAGCGCGCATAACAGCAAGCTGTTCTATAGGCTGGTGAGTCCTTCCGTCTTCACCTACGCCTATACTGTCGTGCGTCATGACGTATATAACGCGTATGCCCATCAATGCGCTTAGTCTCACAGACGGACGGCCATAGTCAACAAACACAAAGAACGCTCCGCCGTAAGGAATAAATCCTCCGTGCAGCGAGAGTCCGCCCATTATTGCAAACATCGCATGTTCGCGCACGC
>WRDR01000011.1 GCA_009779745.1 Alphaproteobacteria bacterium | reverse complement strand
GGTTCTTCTGGACGCAAACACTTGGAAGTGGGGCTGTGAAGGAATAAACGGCGGAACTTCCGTTTACACCTGCTCCGCACCCACAGCCCCTCCCGTAAACGGAGCGTGCGGGAGTGCGAATGGAGGTGCGTTTGCAATTGCTACGCCTCCTTCCGGGGCAGCCCTCTGTACTAGCGGAACAGCGTCCGCAGTAACAAGTCCGGGCGGCTGGTTTAGCTGGACATGTGAAGGCACACACAGCGGTACTAACTCTCCTCTCTGCACCGCCGCCGGACTCTCCGTCATAAACCTAGGCGTTACAGATACGAGAAACTCTATAGTAGTGCAAAACAACAAATTATATATGGCTCGTTTTACCGGGAATATAGTAGATGTGGTAGATTTAGCTAATAGTAATTCACTATCAACTATAAATATAGGCTGTACAGGCAATAGTCGGTTTATGACAGCATATAATAATAAAGTATATATGCCCTGTGCTACCAGCATAAAGGTGATAGATGCATCTAATGCCGTATCAACTATAAGTTTTCCACCTTATAGCACTAATGGTATAACAGCATATAATAATAAATTGTATCTTCCCGGAGCCAATAATCAGAGTTTATTAGATGTAGTAAATTTATCTAATAATGCTTTATCAACTATAAGTCTAACTGCCACAGTTAGTAGACTGGATATACAGGCACATAATAATAAATTGTATCTTACCCGTAACTCCGGCACATCAGCAGATAATTTACTAGATGTAGTAGATTTATCTAATAACACAGTATCAACTATAAATTTAGGTGTCGTAGCTAATAGATATAGAATGGCAGTATATAATAATAAGTTATATAGTCCCCGTGACTGTACCACAACAGGGTGTAATTTATTAGACGTAGTAGATTTATCTAATAATGCCGTATCAACTATAAATTTAGGTGTTGCAGCCGGCAAAGGCGGCGTAGCAGGGTATAATAATAAATTATATATTAGCCGTGATGCCGGTAATTTATTAGACGTAGTAGATTTATCTAATAATGCCGTATCAACTATAGATTTAGGTGTTTCTATCGGCAGATATGACATAACGCAGCAAGATAATAAATTATATATTATCCGCACTCCCTCGGGTAATGCAATAGACGTAGTAACCTTGCCGCCTGCTGATTAGCTCCGTTTCTGCTATGCTGGCGAAGGGGAATACGTGCATACAGCAATCTCATCTCCACACTCCTAACTCCACTCTCAACTCTCCACTCTTTTAAACTTCTTAAACATCTCCGCCCACTCGGCAGCAGGCAGTTTTGCAAAGGGTCCTTCGGCAGACTTCCAAAATTGCACCATCTTCGGAAATGCATTAACTTCTCTGTTGCCTACTTTCACTACATACTGATCCAGCGGAAATACGCGTATCCCTTCTATCTTAGATATTAGGTCAGCCCGGCTTTTGCCTTGCAGTCCTTCCTGTAAAACCGTATAGAACAGCATAGGATCATCTGTTCCTATGCGTCTTTTCGCCTCGGTCCTTCGGGATTTCAATGCCTCTGTCATGCGCACCGCAAGCTCTCTCATATTCGCATCATCGCTGCTTTCCGCTATGTATGCTGCTCTTACTATGTGATTCAACTGTACTTGCGTAACCTCAGGCAGCCAAATCAATATGGCACTCCCCATAAACGCAGCCCGTTCAAGATGCAGCACCTGTTCGCAAAATGAACATACCGTTACGTCTTCCTTGTTATGCCGTATGACTCGCTGATACTTCACAGAGCGGAAATCGCAGAAACGGCATGCGTAATTATCCCGCTCCAGCACTTTCTCAGGCTTTAGTTTCGGTTGAGACTTAGATTCGGAAGTCTCTTTGCCCTCGGCATCAAGATTGCTCCCAATGCCGAGTATAAGAGGTAGTAAGGACACGAGAAATCCTATCGTTAAAAGAGTGTACTAAAACGTTATTGCCGTGAAATTGGATTGTTGTCCGCCAACAGTGGTTTCACCGGTTTTGAGAAGCATACCGGCAACAAACGGAGCAGCCAAGAACGCAGCGCCTGCACCGGTCTTTCCAAGACCTTTGTTTAAAGGAGGATCGCCAGTACCTTGCGCATGTTTCCTTAAGTCTGAAATACCGGCAACCATCATAACCGCACCCATGACGTAAGAGATATAACTCACGGCCCTGGCAAAGGGTTCTGCTACGTTGTTCTGAGCCTTGTTAACCGCTTCGTTAAAACCCTGCGCCGCAACTTCCGGAGCAACCATAGTGAATAACGCTGCAATCGCAAGCCCGGTTATCACATCGCCTACCAACAATTTGTTTTTATTAGAAATCATAATCTTTCTCCATTTACAGTTGTTATAAAAATACTAAAACTCAAAAGCAGTGAACTTAGAGCCTTCGCTGCCTACGGTTTCTTTACTGGTCTCAAGCAGCATACCGGCTACGAACGGAGCAGCCAAGAACGCAGCACCTGCGCCTATTTTTCCGAGACCTTTGTTCAAAGGCTCGTTAGCAGGCTGATCAGCGTGTTTTTTCACGCCTGCTATACCTGCAACCATCATAACCGCACCCATGACGTAAGAGACATAACTTACAGTCTTGGCAAAGGGTTCTGCTATGTTGTTCTGAGCAGCGCGCACCGCCTCATTCAAGGTATCGGCATAAGCAGCATCAGGCGCAGCCATAGCAAACAATGCCGCAATCGCAAGCCCGGTCACAACATCGTTAAAAAGTTGTTTTTTCATTTTAGAAGTCATTTTAAGTCTCCTTTTCTAACTGTATTGTAGAATATAAACACAATAAATTAAAATATACTTACCACCGTTATACCATATTTTCCCTGTTTCCTAATACCAATATTTACTCATTGTTGTATCAAATTAGAGCCGAACGTCTTATCCATAAGTTCAAGGAACTGACCGATATTTACCGCTAAACAGCCGCCCAAAATATGGGTAAGTCCTTGAGTTAGGCTGGCATTGCCGCCGCTGGCGTCCATAACCTTTTTAAGTATTAACCAGCCGCGGACAAAAGCGATAAGTCCCACTATCTGTACGAATTGTAAAGCGGCATGTATGGCTTTTTTGAAACGCTCCATCTCGTCTGCTTTAGTGCCTAAGATACCCTCAACTGTGCCCCAATTAAGCTCGTAAGCCTTCTCTGTGCCTCCGAATAAAGAGGCCAGCATCATATCCAGATTAGTACCGATAGTCATCAGCAAAGCACCGAAGCCCAAATGCACCAATATAGTCTGTATAGAGTTAGTCTTTGGATCCTGCCCTGCCTTAGAAGCCTTCATAAGACCGGATATCAGGAAAAACAGCCCCGCCAATATAGCTACTAAGGAAATGACCAGCCGTATAGGATCACGTATATTCTCTATAAACTTCTCCATCATATGGTCCAGTCCTCTGCCGCCGCCGGAGACGCCGCCCGGAGTGCAGTTTTCAAGTCCTGCATTTCCTGCGGTATAGAAACTGTTGACAATAACGGAGAATATACCGGGCAGAGCGAACAAACACGCAGCTCCGAACAAGAACAAAAGGGGTACTCCCAGATGTACCTGTCCTCCGCCTTCAGAGTGTTTGCGTAAATAGTGTATGCCGTACATCATGGCAACTATAGCACCGCAGTACGCTACCCATTGAAAAGCATTGCCGAGCGGTCTGGAGTTTTCAAAAGCATTACACAATAATGCTCCGAAGGTGTCCGCACCTTGGGTAGTCTGGGCGAAAACCGCATCCGGATAAAAGAAAAAGACAGCAAACAAGGCTAAGAAACACGCCTTAATTAAAGGACTGTCTTTTGTTAAAAAAGCTTTTGTGAATACAATATTCAGCAAAGTATACCTCTTTAAATAAAATATAACTTCAATCTACAATTTCATAGTACCATTAAAGATTTAATTTATTTTTAATTTATTTTCTTTTTTCCTATATTTTAGTAAAATATTATATAAGATAGTCTATTTTTATATAATTTAAAAGCAATAATAATCAAACAGTTAATGAAAAAAAGAACTTTCAGACCTAAAAATACAGTTAATTTTGATGCAGATGCTCACAATATTTATGACTCTACGCCGATAAAAGTGAGAATGTGCGACCATGAGGGCTGCCTTGAAAAAGGAGAATACCCTGCGCCTAAAGACAGGGATAATCTTAGCGAAAGGTACTATTTTTGCTTGGAGCATGTCAGAGAATACAACAAAGCATGGGATTTTTTTAAGGGAATGAGTCCCGAGCAAATAGAAGCATACATCAAACACGCATTTGTCTGGGAACGTCCCACATGGGGGTACAGAAGCGTAAAGTCCGGCAATGCCGCCGAGCAGGAAAGAATGTTCAAAGAGGCAAGAGCTAAGGCTTTCGGCGATATTTTCGGAGATAACTCCGGCGTAGACGACGAGTCCAGAGAGACAACATCGAAATACTATCCGCCGGAACTTTGCGGAGCTCTTAAAGAGTTGGAGCTTTGTCCGCCTGTTACGTTTTCTTCCGTAAAAAAGCAGTACAGGCTTTTAGTAAAAAAGTATCACCCGGACTCTGCATCGAACGAAAACAAGGACGAGGAAAAATTCAAACGCATAAGCGCAGCATTTGCTTCTCTGAGAAAATCATATAAGGGAATGTGAGATTACCTGCTTATATCTCGGTAAAAGTTCTCGTGAGAACCTAAATCAATCATCGTGAGTATAACATCGCCGTTCTTGTGAACAGTATAGCCTAAAAGAGTAAGCTGTTTTAATACCTTGAACTTATATACTCTAAGCCAAGACAAATTAACAGTCTTTTGTACGCCTATATCCGGGTTTTCTATGATGTCATTGATTGCTTTGTTGACTTCAGGCAACTGATTGCTGTGCAGTTTTTTATACGCCTTTTTGAAGCGTACAGACTGGATTATGGTTGTCATTGTGTTCTGAACTCAAACGGAGTTGCTTCGCCGCGTTCACATTCCGCTTTGCCCTCTAAAGCTCCTTTGATAAAGCTGAGCGGCAAATCAGGATTTTCATCTGCCAGTTTGCCGAGATAGCACCAATATTCTATTTGCTTTTGAACAGTGCGAAAGTTTAATTTCGCATACATCGTTGCTTCATCAGCAATTTCTGGCGGTAGTGTTATTGTAATAGACATATTTACAGCTCCTTTATTTTGTACCTAAACTATACCACAAAACCGCGCTTTTCACAAGTTTTTCATTTCCTCGCAAGGTAGTTCTCAAGCCAATGAATGTCGTAGTTGCCGCTCACAAAATCCGGCTCTTCTATTAAATCTATATGCAGCGGTAATGTAGTATCCACTCCCGTAATCACAAACTCTTCCAAACAACGCTTCAGTCTTAGCAAACACTCATTCCTCGTAGAACCGTGCACTATGAGTTTTGCTATCATGCTGTCATAATAGGGCGGTATGCGGTACCCCTCGTACAATGCGCTGTCAATGCGCACTCCAAGCCCGCCGGGCGGGTGATAGCTGGTTATCTCTCCGGGATTAGGTATAAAAGTCTTAGGATTTTCCGCGTTTATCCGGCACTCTATAGAATGACCGTTTATAGTAATATCTTTCTGAGTAAAACTTAGCTGCAATCCCTCCGCTACCCGTATCTGTTCGCGCACAAGATCTATATCCGTAACCATTTCGGAAATAGTGTGCTCTATTTGCAGTCTTGTGTTCATCTCTATGAAATAGAACTCGCCGTTCTCGTACAGAAACTCCACAGTCCCGACTCCTCTGTACTTCAGGCTCTTTGCGAGTTTAACAGCTATCTTTCCAACTTTTTCCCGCTCCTGTTCATTTATTCCCGGAGAAGGAGTCTCTTCTAAAACTTTCTGATGTTTTCTCTGCAAAGAGCAGTCTCTTTCTCCAAAATGTATGACATTCCCCAAAGTATCGCCTATAAGCTGCACCTCTATGTGGCGCGGCTTTTTCAAATACTTCTCCATATAGATTTCATCGTTTCCAAAGGCAGCCAGTGCCTCGCTTTTAGCAAGAGCAAATGCCTCTTCCAGCATAACCTCGTTGTCTGCTACCTTCATGCCCTTGCCGCCGCCTCCTGCGCTTGCTTTTATCAGCACAGGATACCCAATCTTCGCCGCAGTCTCTTTAGCGTGTTCAATATCTTCCAGCATTCCGTCAGAGCCGGGAACAATAGGAATGCCTAATTTCTGTACTGTCTTTTTAGCTGAAATCTTGTCTCCCATTAATCTTATGTCGTTTGGAGAAGGTCCTATGAACGTAAAACCGTGCTCTTCAACCATTTCTGCAAAATCGGCATTTTCGGACAAAAAGCCTATGCCCGGGTGTATGGCGTCAGCTCCTGTAATAGACGCTGCTGTAAGTATAGCCGGAATATTCAGATAGCTAAGTTTCGCAGGCGCAGGACCAATGCAGACGCTTTCATCTGCCAAGCGAACGTGCATAGCGTTTGCATCTGCCGTAGAATGTACCGCAATAGTACGAATTCCCATCTCTTTGCAGGCACGGTGAATTCTTAAAGCTATCTCTCCGCGATTTGCTATGAGTATCTTTTCAAACACTAGCTTTTCCCTTTATTCTATGATGAGGAGAGTTTCCCCGTATTCTACAGGTTTTGCATCTTCTACCAAAATCACGCCGACTCTGCCGGATCTGGGAGCTTTAATAGGATTCATAACCTTCATCGCCTCTATGATTAACAGAGTATCCCCTTCTTTTACAGCGTCTCCGGTCTTCACAAAAGGAGGAGAATCAGGAGAAGGAGCCATATACACGGTTCCTACCATAGGCGAAGTTACTGGCATTCCGGAAGGCAAAGCCTCTGTTTTATGGGTTTCATCAGCGGAAGAGGGGGCTTGAACCGCTGGTGCCGCTCCCTGAGGAGCCATTACAACCTGCTGAGGAAGAGACTGAGTCATTATAGGCTGAGGACCTACGCAGCGTATTCTGCTTGAGCCGTGAGCGCATTCTATTTCGCTTAGTCCGGTCTCTTCTATTAATTTCGCCAATTTACGTATAGCCGCAGTGTCTATATCGAACTGTTTCGGCTTTGAAGTCTTTGCAGTCATTTTATCGCTACCATAATTGTTATAAAAGTAAACCTGTATCGCAGGGTATAGTTAATATTTTTTGTAACATTCCTAACCCTTTATACAACTTTTTCAGCTGAAAGAATACATTTTATTGCATTTTGCACGGCATAAACGTATCCGTCAATTCCGCAGCCGCAAACCACTGATTTTGCTATAGAAGAAATGTATGAATAATTTCTAAACTCTTCTCTGGCGAAAATATTTGATACATGCACCTCGAAAACCGGCAGTTTTGTTAAGGTTAACGCGTCTAATATTGCTATGGAGGTATGAGAAAAAGCCGCTGCATTTATCACTATGGCAGAGTACTTGTCTCTGGCTTCCTGTATCCACTCTATGAGTTCGGATTCGGAATTGGACTGTTTAAAGTCTAGTGTGAAGCCGTCTTTTACTGCTGCATCTCTGCATAATTTCTCAGCAGTCTCTAAAGTATCGCAGCCGTAAATGCCAACTTCCCGAATCCCAAGCAAGTTGAGATTCGGGCCGTTGACTACAAGGATTGCCCTGGGCATTACTTCTTCTTAGATCTTGCTTCTGCAATAATCTGCTTGAACTGATCAAGCTGCAAAGCACCCGGGAACACATTATCGTTGACTATGAAGAAAGGAGTTCCTTCTACGCCGAGTTCACGTCCTAACTTCATGCTGTCGTCCAGCATAGCTTGAATCTTAGGATCCGCCATGTCTTTTTTCAGCTTATCAACATCGAGTCCAACAGTCTTGGCGATTTCCATTATACTGTCGTTGGTTAAAGCACCGCTGTGCTTCATAAGAGCGTCATGAAACTCTTTGAATTTCTTCTGTCTGTTGCTTGCCAAAGAAGCCTTTGCAGCCTCAACGGCATTAGGTCCTAACACAGGGAAATTCTTATAAAGAATCTTGACATCTTTATCATCTGCAATCAGCTGAGAAAGAACGTCCGAAGCACGTTTGCAGTACCCGCAGGTGTAGTCAAAGAACTCTACGATTACGATCTTGCCCTTAGGATTGCCTCCGACAGGGGTATTAGCATCATCGTAAATACGCTTCTTTTCTGCTGTCAGCTTTTCTTTTATTCTAGTTTCGGCAGCAGCCATTTCTTTTCTCTGTAGATTCTGAATAGCAGTTTTCAGAATTTCAGGTTCCTTGTTTGTGACTAACTCTCTTATCATATTCTCTATCTCAGTGCGCTGTTCCGCAGTAAAAACATCTGCGGCCACAGAAGGCTGAGCAATCAAAAGAGTAATAGCAAAAGCAAAAATTGTAAAAATAGATTTACGCATAGCATCTCCAAAAATTATTTTGTGAATTTGTCTTGAGACCTTAACTTAAGAATCTCACGTCATACTAGCCTGATTATTTATTTAAAAGAAACAAAAATATTTCAATTGAGGATAATTTTTTATTTTTATGCTTATTTTCGCTGCGGCGGGCAGGGGATTTTACATGTTATGAACAATCTCAGAGCGGATTTTCTGCCTCAGAATGTCAATAGGCACCAGCTGGCTGCCTGTTTCATAGCACCAGAAAGTCCAGCCGTTGCACGCAGGCAGCCCTTGAACCATGGCTCCGACCTTGTGTATGGAGCCTGTAATGTCGCAAGCCTGAATAGTAGCGTCAGCCTTGACCTTAGCTTTGTGTTTATGCCGTTCATCGAAAAGCCACTGTCCCGGTCTTATGAGACCTCTTTCGATGATAGTGCCGAAAGGAATTCTGGGCTCTTCCCGTTTAGAAGGAGTCAAAAGAATATCGATGTTCTCAGGCGGCTGAATAGATTTAATCCTCTTTTCCGCATGTTTTGCATAGGTTTTGTCCATATCAATGCCTATGAAATGGCGACCCAGCATTTTGGCAGCGGCTCCTGTTGTTCCGGAACCAAAGAAAGGATCTAAAATCACGTCTCCGGGCTTAGTAGAGGAAAGAATAATCCTATACAGCAAAGACAGAGGCTTCTGAGTAGGGTGAACTTTATTTCCGAGTTCATCTCTGAGGCGTTCATTTCCCGAGCAGATAGGAAGCAGCCAATCGCTGCGCATCTGTTTTTCGTCATTGAAATTCTTCATAGCGTCATAATTAAAGCAGGGCTTGGCGGTCTTGGAAGTACCAGCCCAAATAAGAGTCTCGTGAGCGTTGGTGAAGCGTTTGCCTCTGAAATTAGGCATAGGATTAGTTTTGCACCATATGACATCGTTAAGTATCCAAAAACCCAGATTTTGGAGAATGCAGCCTACGCGGAAAATGTTGTGATAGCTGCCGATAACCCACAAAGAGCCGTTAGGTTTTAGAATGCGTTTTGCGGCGGACAGCCACTCTACAGTGAACTCGTCATATGCGGCGAAGTCTTGGAATTTGTCCCAGTCATCGTCTACGGCATCCACCAGAGAATTATCAGGGCGGGTAAGATCGCCGTTCAGCTGTAGGTTATAAGGAGGATCGGCAAAAACAGCGTCTACGGAAGCAGGAGGCAGAGAATTCATAAGAGAAATGCTATTGCCTATGAGAATAGAGTCAATAGGAAGAGAAGAAACAGAAGCTGCGGCTTTTTTCGAGGTTTTTGAGACAGAAGTCTGTGATTTCTTTTTAGAAGAATTCGTCATGTTGCCCGGTGTTTTTAGAAGTTTAGAATGTCCGGAAAATCTTCTCAGAAATAGTTTAAGAAATGATGAAGCCTCACTTTTTAGGCAATGCCAGTCTTATATGCAGCTCCTGCAGTCTGTCCAAAGGAACTTCGCTGGGTGCCTGCATCATAAGGTCTTCGGCTTGCTGGTTCAGCGGAAATACTATGATTTCTCTTATGTTCGGCTCATCGGCAAGAAGCATTATGATTCTGTCTATTCCCGGGGCAGAGCCTGCGTGAGGGGGTGCTCCCAGTTTAAGTGCGGAAAGCATTCCGCCGAACCTGCCTTCCAGCTCTTCCTTAGTATAACCGGCTATTTCAAATGCTTTATACATGACTTCAGGCAGATGATTCCGAACTGCGCCGGAAGAAAGCTCTATGCCGTTGCAGACAATATCGTATTGGTGCGCTTTAATAGTCAACGGGTCTTGAGAGAGCAAGGCATCTAATCCTCCCTGAGGCATAGAGAACGGATTGTGTGAGAAATCAATTTTCTTTCTTTCCTCATCGTATTCGAACATAGGAAAATCTACAATCCAGCAGAAGCGGTATGCGTTCTTTTCAATGATGTCCATTTCCCGTGCTATCTTAGTAAGAGCTGCGCCTGCCATTTTGACAGCTTTAGGAGTCTCATCGCATATGAAAAACACTGCGTCTCCGTCTTCGCAAGATGTAGAGGCTCTTAAAGCCTGTTGGGCTTCTGCGCCGATGAATCTGGCAATAGGACCCTTTCCTGCGCCGTTTTCAAACAGCACATATCCGAGTCCGGGTGCGCCCAATTCTCTAGCCCAGTCATTCAGCTTATCAAAGAAGCTGCGCGGACGGGTCAATACTGAAGGTGCTCTTATAGCTTTTACGCAGCCGCCTTTATCAATGATGCTACTGAAAGCGCGGAACTCTACATCGGCTCTTTTGAATACTTCCGTAACGTCCGTGATGACCAGAGGGTTTCTCAAGTCCGGCTTATCAGTGCCGTATTTCGCCATAGCCTCTTCATAGGGTATTCTTACAAAAGGATAAGGAGAAACAACAGGCTTCTGAGACTTATTAAAATCACCGAATTTATCGAATACTCCGTGCAGGACAGGCTCTATAGTATTAAACACATCTTCTTGGGTCACAAAGCTCATTTCAAAATCAAGCTGGTAGAACTCGCCCGGGCTTCTGTCGGCTCTGGCGTCTTCGTCTCTGAAACAAGGAGCTATTTGAAAGTACTTATCAAAGCCTGCTATCATAAGAAGCTGTTTGAACTGCTGAGGAGCCTGAGGCAGCGCGTAAAACTTTCCCGGGTGCAGTCTGCTGGGGACTAAGAAGTCTCTGGCACCTTCCGGGCTGGAAGAGGTCAATATAGGAGTCTGAAACTCTTTAAACCCTGCCTCCCACATTTTTTGTCTCAGATACGCTATAACATCGGAACGCAGTTTCATGTTGCGCTGCATTTGTTCTCTGCGCAAATCCAGAAAACGATACTGGAGTCTCACAGCCTCGCCCGTGTCTGTGTCGACTTCGGAATTCACCTGCAAAGGCAAAGGAGCAGCCATGCTTTGGACTACGAAGTCTTCTATCTCTATTTCGATTTCTCCGGTGGCAAGTTTAGGATTCTTAGTATCGTCCGGACGCTGCACTACTTTGCCGGTAATAGTCATCACGCTTTCGTTCTTCACGGTTTCTACTATGTGCAGCAAAGGACTCTCCGTATCAATAACACACTGAGTTATGCCGTAATGGTCGCGCAGGTCTATGAACAAGAGGCCGCCGTGGTCTCTTTTTCTGTGAACCCAACCGGACAGCCGGACTGTTTGGTCTTGGTGAGTAAGGCGCAGTTCTCCGCAAGTATGAGAGCGATAGTTGTGCATAGTATGCTTCCATTCTAGAATCTGGTTAATTTATCTATAATTAGCACACATTAAAGAGATTGGGAATAAAATTTGTGGGTAAGGAATTAATGTGGTTGATATTAGAGAAAATCACGTTTAAGATAAGGACATGAATTTGAAACCGCCGGGGCGGTTCGGTAGTAAGGCGAGTGTGGTACTTTATAGTTAATTTCGAAATTTTGCCGCATTTACCTATTGCCGTGAAAATAGTTCTGGGGAATGTTCCCCTTGATGAAATGTTAATTATGCTAAACGCTTCAAAGTAAGCGTTAAGCTCAACCGATTTGCCTTCTTATAGCTAAAAGGCAGCCTTTTATTTTGGGGTCTGGGCTATCAAGCGGGCGGGAGAAGTAAATGACTAAACGTATGTTGGTGGATGCCTCACATCCAGAGGAAACTCGTGTAGCTATAGTAAATAACAATGCGCTCGAGGATTTTGATTTTGAAAAAACTCATAAAAAACAGCTCAAAGGCAATATATATCTGGCGAAAGTGATACGCATAGAGCCGTCTTTGCAGGCTGCGTTCGTAGAATACGGCGGCAATAGACACGGCTTTCTGCCTTTTGACGAGATACATCACGACTATTTCAGAATTCCGGTAGCGGACAGAGATTCTGAAGACGAATTGCCGGAAGAAGATGAAGAGGTTAGCGAGGAAGAGAAATCTTTTGAAGCTGCCGCGCATGAGCATGTTGATGTTGCAGCGGAAGAGAGCGTTGCAGAGCCTGTTGTTGAACCACCTCATGAAGAGAGTGCGAAAGAGACGAACCTGTCTTTGGATTATGATGTAAATACCGGACTTATAACGGATTTTGGGAATGCTGTTGTAGAGCCCCTGTTTGATAACGGTAAAATGGAGGATATACAGTATAGTGCCAGAGAAGAAACTGCGGAGTGGAGAAGGGAAAAGCACGGCAGGATTAACAGAGAGCATAAATATAAGATACAAGAAGTAATAAAACGCCGCCAAGTGATGCTGGTTCAGGTGGTGAAAGAAGAAAGAGGGAATAAAGGGGCGACAATATCTACGTTTCTGTCATTGGCAGGCAGGTATTGCGTTCTGATGCCCAATACGGACGGGCACGGAGGAGTAAGCAGAAAGATAACAAGCCACCAAGACAGAAGGCGCATGAAAGAAGTTTTGGACAAACTGGAAACGCCTGAAGGAATGGCGGTTATTTTGCGTACTGCTGGTATGGAACAGGAGCCTCAGGAAATACAGCGGGATTTAGAGAATTTATTGAAGCTGTGGAATGGGATACGGGAACAGACATTGGCATCTACGGCGCCGTCTCTGATTTATGAAGAAGCCGATTTGATAAAGCGTTCGCTAAGGGATTTGTACACTGCTAACGTGGAAGAGATACTGGTCGCGGGAAAGCAGGGCTTTGACAAGGCCAAAGAGTTTGCAAAATCCATAATGCCGGATGCAGAACAGAAGATAAAGCTGTACGAGGACTCCGTGCCGTTGTCTATGAAGTACAATGTGGAAAAGCAGATAGACCAGCTTTACAATCCGATAGTACAGTTGAAATCCGGGGGATATATAGTGATAAATCCTACGGAAGCGTTGGTGTCCATAGACGTGAACTCCGGAAGGGCTACGAAAGAGAGACATATAGAAAGTACTGCGCTTAAGACTAATCTGGAAGCGGTTGATGAGATAGCAAGGCAGCTGAGGCTGAGAGATTTGGCAGGGCTGATAGTGGTCGACTTCATAGATATGGACGACGGGAGAAATAATTCTGCGGTTGAGAGGCGCATGAAAGAGGCTATGAAGCAGGACAGGGCGCGGATACAGATAAGCAGATTGTCTATGTTCGGACTTATGGAGATATCGAGGCAGAGGCTGAGGCCGAGCCTTACGGAGATTAATTTTGAAAAGTGCGTACACTGCGCAGGCATGGGAATGGTGAGGACAGTGGACTCTAGGGCGATATTTGCATTGCGGCAGATAGAGGAAGAGTGCATCGCAAAGGCCGGCAATGATTTAATAGTGCAGCTTCCGACCAGCGTTGCGATGTATATATTGAATCAAAAGAGAACGCAGCTTTGCGGCATAGAACAGAAATATGGAGTAAGCGTATTTCTTAGAGGAGATGACAGCACGGCAACTGGAGATGTAAAGATAGAGCGTGTGAAGTCATGGGCAAGAGGGGAAGACACGGCTTTACAAGACTCGGAAGAGGAGCATGAGCATAAGGAAGAAGGAGCACCTGAAAAAACTCCTAAGGGCAGAATGGTGAAGGGAAGAAGAGGGAAATTTGTCCGCGGTAAAGGCAGAGCGGCTCCTGCGGAGGAGAAGGCCAGTATAGCGGAAGATGATGTTTTGGCAGATATAGAAGACAATATCGGCAATGCGGCAGTGGGAATGGCACCGGCAAAGAGTCAAGACACAGAGCGCAGGGGCAAGCGCAATATACGTTCGCCGAACAGGGGAAGAAGAAGTTTCGGAGGTAAAAGAGTAAGAAGTATAGATAATGAGGCAAAGCCGTTTGCAGCAGAGGCTGTTGAAACGGAAAATAAGCCGCAGAATGTTGAAGAAAAGCCGGAGGCTAACAAAAATAACGGGCGGAACAAAAGGCATAACTCTGACGACAGGTTCTATAGCGGAATGAGCATTCATGACATAGACACAACGCCGAAGGACTATAAGAGCGAGTCCGTAAAAGATTATAAGAATGTGCTGTCTGATAAAGAGATATCGGCTCGCAGCAAAGCAATCCGCTCACCTTACGAAATAAATCCTGAGGTAGACAAGCCAAAGGGTGGGTGGTGGAAAAAACTTACCGGACAGGACTAATGCAAACAAAAAAACCGCCCCGCAACAAAGACTTTTGGTATTACGTTATATGCGGAGTTCTGATAGCGGCATCTTTTGTGTACATAATGTTTCCGGCAGGATATGGAAACAAGACAATAGAGCATAAAGAGTCAGTATTTAATTTGCAGGACAAACCATCGGGGCAACAGAACTCATCGTGTCCGTTGAGGTGGGAGAGGTTTGGCGGGTATATTTGTTCTTTTGGAGTAAGGAGCGTTCAGGATTTTGAGAAATGCTTTAATGCGCCTATAACAAAAGGAAGCGAAGCGAGAAACTTCTTGATAAAAAGATATATGCAAGACAACCAGAATAAGCCGGAAATAAGATACATAATGCCTGACACGGAGGGGACTTATGTAAATGCGTCTCCGGGGCACCCGCTTAGAGTGTTTGTATTGAAGTCTGATAACGGCGGGCTGGCAGCGGATGTCTACGGAGTGTTGTACGTACAAAGAGATGTTTGTAATATATCTTCAAAGGGCAGAATGTGAAAAGAAGTGTGGAGTTAGGAGTGTGAAGTGTGGAGTGCCCCTATTATTGTCATTCCCAAGCTCCCTCTTGTCATTCCCGCGGAGGCGGGAATAGGGCAAGCCTGATGTTATTCCAATGTTTAGGTTTTTAAAAAGAATTTTTTCTTTTAAAACTAATTCACATAAATTATAATGTATGCGATTCTTGCAGCAAAATGAGAGAAGAGAACAGATGAAAAGACGGAATTACCCAACAAAATCAATATCTTACCCCCCCCCCCCCCCCACTTAACTTTTTGTTTATTAAGGGCTTTTTGGAAATCAGGAACTGCTTAGGTGCGTATTCCCCTTCGCTGGCGAAGGGGAATACGTTAATGCTCATCGTGGCTCTCGGACTTACATTGATAACATCTAGTGCCATGGCAGAAGAAAAGTCGCTTTGCAAAGTTGGGACTGTTGCGAATCTTGTTCAGAGCGGGACTACATGGACGTGGACATGCGAAGGAATACATGGCGGCAAAAGTAAATCCTGCGCTCCGAAAATAAATGGTAAGTGCGGAACAGCGAATGGAGTTGCAACTGCCACCGCACCAACAACTACTCGTTGCTCTGCAGGAACGGCAGGTACAGTAACAACTAATGCTACGACCTTTACTTGGTCATGCGCTGGAATAAATGGCGGAAATGATGCAAATTGCTCTGCTCCTAAGTTAAACCCAGTGAATGGTGTGTGTCGAGCAGTGAGCGGGCAAAACCCGGGATGTTCGGCAGGAGCAATGTCTGGTGTAACCATGAATATCGGTACAGCATCTTGGAATTGCCTCGGTTCAAATGGCGGAAGTAATGCCAATTGCAGCTGCAGATGTACATGCAGTACTCCCAATCCCAGCTGTCCGCAAGGTTGGAATTGCTGCTACTAACAGCAACTTTGCCCACTCCTGCCTTCGCAGGAGTGACAGTGATAGAGTTGCAACAACTAACTGCTATTATATATCGCTGCTTGGTGGCTTCTTATTCGGATCAACACCATATTGACCCTCAAAAGTACGTCCGTCAGTTGTCACGCCTCCGTAAGGAGATACAATTGTTGTAGCTACTTCGCGAAAATCTGAAAAAGAACTTTGATAACTAATTTCTTTTGTTACTGCTCCATGAGGAGACACAGTTATTTTAGAGTCAATACAGTCGTCACACGTGTTATTAACTGTAACTGTTTTGTCAGGAGCTAAGTCTAATATAAGATTTCCTTCAGCATCCTCTACATATAATCGTCCGTTATGGTATATTTCTACTCGAGAACCATCAGATCTCTCGTGTTTTACGATAGGCACATTTCTAAATATGTCATCGGTTACAGTTACTGCATTTTTGCTAGGCAGTGTAACTCTTATACTTTCATACTCATTAAGATCAAAAAGGTAAAAATTCGCAGTCTTCATAATTATATCCTTTTAAATGAAAATCATCGTCTATTAATAACACCGGTATTTACTTTCATAAAGAGAATTGTATGGTTAACGCTACGCAGCATCAGAAGCAATCTCTGAAATAGTGTTCTCAAGCGTGCTCTCTAACGAGATTTTTTTACCGTCTCTTATGGCTACGGCGTTTTCCAAATCTACGGATACCAGCTGAGAAACGCCTTTTTCACTCATAGTCACTCCAAAGAGCCTGTTCATTCTTGCCATAGTAATGCGTTGGTGAGTGATAATCAGAAATCTAGCTCCTGTTTCATCTGCGATTTTCTCTATGAGATCACAGAATTTGTTTATGTTGCTTTCGTCTAAAGAAGCCTCTGCCTCGTCCAGAACGCATATAGGCGAAGGGTGCGTTTTGAAAACCGCAAACAATAACGCCAATGCCGTCAAAGTCCGCTCGCCTCCGGACAGCAAAGAGAGTGCCTGCATTTTTTTGCCCGGAGGAGCTGCGTATATTTCTAAGCCCGCATTCATAGGGTCTTCCGTGTTCGTTAATTCTATATATGCTTTGCCGCCGTTGAAAAGAGTTTTGAACAGATTTTGGAAATGCTCGTTCACCAAAGAGAATGCCGCTTGCAGTCTTTCATGGGCTTCTGAATTGAGTTTATATATTCCCTGTCTCAGCTTTGAGATTGCGCTTATAAGATCGTCTTTTTCTTTATTCAGCAAATCAATTTTTTCTTCTAACACATGAGCCTCTTGTTCGGCGCACAGGTTTACAGCACCGATACTGTCTCTGTCGTATAAACACTTCGAGAGTTTTTGCTCTAATACAGATATCTCTTCATTCGTATCTCTTGCTATATCGGCTAACCCTGAAACATCACTGCAATTCAGTTTTTCCTGCATTCTTGTTTGCAAGGAAACAAAGCGTTCTTGCGCAGATCTTATATCGCTTTCAGCACGAATCTTATGTTCACGCTCCTTAATTATGGACTGCTCTTGGAGTTTAAGCTCTTTTTCTATAGAGGTAAGCTCCTGTTCTTTTGCAATAAGAGCATCGCTTGCAGTACTCCTCAGAGTCTCAATCTCACCAAGTTCATTCAGCAAAACCCCGTGCGTCTCTTGTATCTTGGATGGCCGCAGCTCCAGCTCTTGAAGTTTAATCTCCAGCTCTTTAATGCGTTCGGAAAGAGAAGTAATGTGTTTATCCGCATTAGAAATCTGGCTCTGCCAAACAGTCACTTCAGAATCTATGGCTTTTATGCGCAGAGCGTTCATTTCCTGTTCTCTGACAAGGCGTAAATGTTCATTGTTGTATTCGGATTGTTTGGCTCTTAGATTGGCAAGCTCGGTTTTCTTGTTAGATATTTCTTCCTGCTTGTCTGCAACAGGAGGCAAAAGAGCCAGCTCGGAACGTATTTCAAGCAGCCTGTTGTCAAAAGCGGAAATATCGGATTTTGTCTTTAACAAACCCTCGTTCACAATAGAGATTTTTGAGTTGAGAGCAGTAACTTCTTTTTCCTGTTTGGCAAAAACATCTCTTGCGTCATTCAGTGCGGAAAAAGCGAGTTTCAAAGTTTCTCTGGATTTATGCTCCTGCTCTTGACGCTGATTGAAAAATTCCAAAGACTGTTCCAACGCGCTCTTGGAATTAGAGCATTCGGTTTGTGCGGATTGAATTTGTTTTTCTATGGACTTTAATCTGTTTCTCTGTTCAAGACGGGCAGCTGCCTCGGTCTTTGCTTCCGGAGTCAATGTCCAGCCGTCCCAACGCCATGCCCAGCCGTCTCTGCTTACAATAGTCTGACCTGCTTTTATGGAGTTTATAATTGCCAGTCCTTGCTCTTTTGTGCCAACTATGCCTATTTGAGAGAGAGACAAAGACAATTCCGAAGGAGCCTCTACAAAATTCAAAAGGGGCGCGGCTATGGAAGGCAAATCCTGTTTTGGAATTTCCGAAGAGGGCAGCCGCCAGTGCTTTGAAGAGTTAATATCCAAAGAAGCATTCAAAGCCTCGCCAAGCGCAATCGCTAAAGTTTTCTCCAACCCCTCATTCACAGAAATCAGATCAATAATCTTTTGCGCATCATCAAGTCTGTCCTCTGAAAGCAGAGCCTCCAGCGCATCTCTTTCGGCAATCAGTTTGGCAACTGTTGTCTCTGTTTTCTGCACTATTTCCCGCGCTTGAGAAAGCAGCATGTCCGCCTGATTATAAAATTCTTCCGCGTCATGAGCCTCTTCCTGACGTTTAGAAAATTCTTCTTCAGTCGCCTTGACTAAACTTTCAGCCATTGCGAGATCCGGACGCTTTTCTATTTCATCAGTTATACCTAAATGCTGGGCTTCCAAGTTGTGCAGCCGCTCAGCCTCTTTTATCTTCTTATCTTCTATAGACAAAGCCTCTCTCTCCAACGCTTCCCTTCGCGCCTCGGTCATTGCAGTCTCGTGTACAAGAGCATTCAGTTCAGTATCAAGACTCTCTACTTTTCCTAAAACCTCATCAAGCAAAGAACGAGTCTTTGGCAGCTGCTCTTCCAGTTTCACTGCCATTTCTTCCAGAGACAGCCTTTCATTATGTAAATTTTCTATAGCAGCTTTGCCGTCATTTTGTCTTGAAATGTCTCTTTCATAATCGACTCGCGCCTGAGACAAAAGTTTCTTGTTCTCTTCAATAGAAGCATCTATGCGTTTTGCCTCTTCTTCCAATTGAACTCTTTCCAGCGTCAGCTTCTGAAGCCTAGCCGCAAGTCCGGTCTCATTATTCCGCAGCTCAGGCAGCATAGCTGCAAAGCCTGCTTGAGATGTTGATAACTTTGCAGCTTCGGAAATAATTTCTCTATCTCGGCATCTATTATTCTAATCTTCTCTTCCGCCGCAGCCTTGCTGTTGTCCAGTTCTGCAAATTGGATACGGAGCAGCGCAGCTTCCAGCGTCCGTATCTGTTCCGTCAGATTTTTGTACTTTGCAGCGTGCTTAACCTGAGACTTAATACTCTTTAATTGAGTAATATAATTCTGTAACACATCGTCCGCTCTTAGCAAATTCTGTTCAGCCGCTTTCAGTTTAAGTTCTGCTTCATGCTTTCTGGTTTGCAGTCCGGACGTTCCCGAAGCATCTTCTAAAATCTGTTTTCTGTCTTGAGGCTTGGCCCGTATCAAAGCGTCTATCTGTCCTTGACTCACGATACTCGCAGAGTGCGCTCCTGTAGACTGGTCTGCAAACAATAGCTGGATATCCCGCCTTCGTACTGAGTTGCCGTTTATTCTGTAGTCGGAGCCGCTGCCGCGCTCTATTTGTCTGGAAACCTGAATCACATCTTCGTTGTTGAACTCGGTGGACGCAGTTCTGTCGCTGTTATCAAGCTCCAGCATAACCTCTGCTATGTTTCTGGTCGGTCTTGTCGCGGTTCCGGCGAAAATAACATCGTCCATTTCTCCGCCGCGCATACTTTTGGCAGAGTTCTCGCCCATTACCCAGCGCAGAGCTTCCACTAAATTAGACTTTCCGCAGCCGTTAGGCCCCACTATTCCGGTAAGTCCGGAGCTTATATCCAGACTGGCGGATGTAACAAATGATTTAAAGCCTTGAAGTTTTAATCGGGTAAATTTCACAAAACACTCCGTTTACTGTTTTTTAGCATCTTTAAGAAGCTGATCAATGGCAGCAGACATCTTTTCAACTGATTGTAAGCCAACCAGAACTTGCTTTCCGTTGTTTATCACAAAAGCAGGGGTTCCGGTAATAGAATAGGTTTTTTCCGCATCGAGGCGCGATTGAATAATTGCATTTTGACGCTCTTTGTCGTTCGCGCAGGCTCTGGACTTTTCCTGCTCAAGACCTGCCAGAGAAGCAAAGAGCACTAATTTATCTTCCAATGCCTTCATAGATTTTTCATTTCCGAAATTCCCTGATAAAAGAGCATCAAATACAGCTTTCTTAAACGGCAGATAACGTTCGGCAGGCAGACAGCTTGCAATAGCGGAAGCCTTTATACTGGCAGCGTCCAAGGGGAAATCTTTGAAAACAAACCTGACTTTGCCGGTGTCTACGTATTTGGCTTCTATTGCCGGAAAAACCTTTAAAGCAAACTCAGCGCAATGAGAACATGTCATAGAGGTAAATTCTTTTATAACAATAGGAGCCTTAAGACTGCCCAAGTACCTTTCCGGCAATTCTATAGCTTCGGCGCCGGCAGAAGAATTTCCGCCGGACTTGTTAAGAGTGCCTCTGGCATTAGCCGGTGTGCATAAATAGAACGCAAAAACAAAAGCAGCTATAACAAACAATATAGTATTTCTCACAACAGTACCTCACATGCTTTAGTATTTATAACTCGATAGACTCAATTTATCACAGTGTTATATTTTTTAAAAGACTTCTCAATAATTAACTTGTGAATAAGTAGAAAAAATGGTTAATATATAGAAAAATATATAGTAATGTAGCAGCATGGTTAATTTTATGGCGAGGATAGAAAAGTGAACCAACTTAATACGCTGAAAATACTGATAGCCGATGATCATTTCCTTATAAGGCAGTTTGTGACGAATGCGCTCATGGAATTGAAGATAGAAAATGTGCAGGGTGCTAATGACGGTAACGAAGCAATCGACATGATACAAAGAGCAAAACAAGAGGGCGCGCCGTATGACGTAGTCTTTCTGGATTGGAATATGCCTACTATCTTGGGAATAGAAGTCTTAAGTTATTTCCGGGCAAAGCCGGAGTACGCCGACACTGCGTTTGTAATGCTGACAGCGGAATCAGAGCAACAGAATATAATGAAGGCGATAAAGGCCGGGGCTACCTCTTACATAGTAAAGCCGGTGTCCGCACCGGATTTGGGTAAAAAAATATTTGAGATAAATGAATGGCTTAAAAGAAAACGCCGTGTCTCGGGGGGAATGTTTGGGTAAGGTATTGCGAAAATAGAAATGTATAAAAGCCTGTATAATTAGGAGAGCTTTATGAGTTGTACGCCGATTTTGTTAGATGACAAGCTGGCTAGCGATATAAAAAGAGCGGTCATCAATGCGATAAAAGAAACGTTTAATGTGCCTGTAGAGGCCGGGAAAGTTGAATACGGTCAGGGTGCTGCGTCTCTGGGCGGAGACATGTCCGGAACAATAGGTATCGTACAGGAACACTTGGACGGTACATTGATGCTGTGCATGGGATTTGATATACTTAGCGAAATATTGCCGCATGTGCTGGGAAAGAACATAAAGATTACATATGAAATAGCGGTAGACGCTGTAGCGGAGATTACAAATATGGTTTTTGGTCAGGTAAAAACAGAACTTAACCAAAGAAACCATAAGGTGAAACTGGGGGTGCCGTGCGTTGTGACTGGAAACAATAATTTTGTATCTCATTTCCACAGAGGCAGGTATATGATAGTTTCGTTTTACATAGGAGAGAAAATGTTTCAAACTTATGTAACGCTGCATGGTGATGCTGCGTCCGGATAGGTATATTGAATTTATATATTTAGGTGTTGAAAATTGGATATAAGGCATTCCTACGACTATCTTGATAGAACAGAAGATGAAGCTGTCTTGAAAGCAGGCAGCACGGAAGAGAATCATGCCGAATCCGAGACTATAAGAAAATTCGATGTATTGAATATATCACTTATGGGTATGGGGGCGATAGTATGGATACTGCTGATAGCGGTTGCGCTGCCGGTATTCGGGTTTCCGTATATAACGGACAAACTCAGCTTTGCAGTCATAGTGATTACAGCTCTGTGCGGAATGGCGTATCTGTCATACACAAACGTAGTAGTCTATAAGCTGATAAACGATCACGACAGGCTCATGGGAGTACTGCTGAATAGTTTAGGGCAAGGATTTCTGACCTTTGATAAGAACGGAATTTGTGATGACGTATACTCTTATGCGTGCATAGATCTTTTGGGAGTAAATCCGGACGGAAAAGAGATATGGGAAGTATTGGCTGTTCCGGAAGAAGGCATAGAAGATTTTAAGGGCTGGCTCGATATATTGTTTATGCATGATCATGCTCTGGGATTTGCAGATGTAGTGAATTTTTTGCCGAAAATATATCCGCATCCGCAGAACAGAAAAATAACGCTGGAGTACAAACAGATACGCTCTGACCTTGGAGATCTCAAACGGGTAGTGTTGATTGCGACAGATATAACCGAAGAGTACGAGGCTCAGGATCTGGCTCAGAAAAGACAAGATTTTGCAGATATGATTTGCAGGATATTTAAGGAAAGAAACCACTTCCTTACAACCATAACTCAGATACGCTCGTTTTTGGAGCAGGCGGGTATGACTGTAACCAAAGACAACGCACCGCCGCTTTTGCGGCTGCTGCATACGCTTAAAGCATCGGCAAAGCATTTTCATCTGAAGTATTTGGCGAATTTGATACATTCGCTGGAATCGGATTTGCGGAATGAGGGAATGATATCTGATTCGGATTTTAAGAAGACGCTTGCGGCTGGAAGAATTGCAATAGAAAAAGAGCTGAACAATATATTGGATTCCCTGAAAGGCATAGTGGGGCAGGACTATGAGAAGAGGGGCAACTCCAGAGATATAGAAGAGAGTACGCTGTATAATTTTGCTCTGGTAATGGGAGCACAGGGAGTAGGGCGGGATATAATAGAGTACTATTTAAGGTTCATAGTGGCAGTACCGCTCAGAGAGAGCCTAAGACAGTTCGACAGAGAACTGGTTGATCTGGCAGAAATATCAGGAAAGCATTTAAAGCCGGTGAAGTATGTAGGGTACAATCCGCCTATACTGTTAAGAGAGTATCAGAATCTGGTAACGTCCTTGACGCATATTTCCAGAAATATTCTGGATCACGGTATAGAGCCTCCTGTTACTAGGATTTCGCTGGGCAAGGATCCGTCCGGGCAGGTTATTGTTGATGCGGCTGTGCTGAAAGATGAGGAAGGCAGGTCGTGGCTGAGGCTGTGCATAGAAGATGACGGAGGAGGCATAGATCCGAATATAGTCAGGAATAAAATGTCTATTTTACAGCCGGACAAGCAATGGTATGAAATAGATGATCATGAAGTTATACAGAGCATATTTGAGTTCGGACTGTCTACGAGGGAAAATGTATCCGATATGTCGGGCAGAGGGGTAGGACTGAACGTAGTAAAAAGAGAAGTGGAAAATCTTAACGGGAATATAGAGGTATTTTCCGAGCTGCATAAAGGGACTCGCTTTGAAATCAGAGTGCCGTACATTTTGGCTATATCGCAGCATTAATGTGAATTCACAATGCACAATTATTTAGCTTTACCCGCCTTCGCTAAAGCTACGGCGAAAGGGAATATATTACTTGAAGAATGAGGATAAATTAGTTATAAATCAAGCGATTGAAGCACTCAAATAAGAACAAATCATGGAACAAGCATATTTCGACAATGGTCTGTTAGACAGGCTGCCTGTTGTAAGAGGCAGCCTTACAGCTAATGGAAATTTGTCTAATCAGACTTGGTTCAGGGCAGGCGGACCTGCGGAAGTTCTGTTTAAACCTTATGATGCGGAAGATTTAGCGTATCTCTTGTCTAATTGTCCGGAAGACGTGCCTGTTACTGTTCTCGGGAATGCTTCCAATGTGCTGATACGGGACAAAGGAGTTCCGGGAGTAGTAATAAGGCTAGGACCTAATTTTGTTAATATGACAGTGGGGGAAGACTGGATAAAAGCAGGCGGAGGCAGCAACGACTATAACGTGGCTAAAGTAGCGCAGGTGAACGGACTGGCAGGGCTTGAGTGGCTGTCCGGGATTCCGGGCACCATAGGCGGCGGAGTAAAAATGAATGCGGGAGCGTATGGAAGAGAGATGAAAGACGTTCTGATGCGGGCTAAGATAATGGACAGAAAAGGCAGAACGGAAGAATATATGGCGGACGAGTTGGGATTGCGTTATAGGGGGTCTAATGTAAATGATGAAAGCATAGTCATAGAAGCTGTGCTGAAGGCAGAGAGCGGCGACAGAGAACAGATAGCTCTTAGAATGAAAGAGATAAGAGAGAAAAGAATTAAAACCCAGCCCATAGGGCAGAAGACGGCAGGTTCTACATTTGCGAATCCTGAAGATGATGCGGAAGGAAGAAAGAGCTGGCAGCTGATAGATGCGGCAGGTTGCAGAGGATTGAAAATAGGACAAGCGCAAGTTTCGGAAAGGCATTGCAATTTTTTAATAAACACGGGGAGAGCAAGTGCAAAAGAAATAGAGGATTTAGGAGAAGAAGTAAGAAAAAGAGTCTTCCAAAAATTCGGAATAAAGTTAAGGTGGGAAGTTAGGATATTAGGGGAAGCACTGCAAAATGAGTAAAATAAAAGAAGAGACAGAGAAAAGAAGAACGTTTGCTATAATAGCACACCCGGACGCAGGGAAAACTACGCTGACGGAAAAGCTGCTTTTGTTCGGAGGAGCCATACAGCTTGCCGGAATGGTGAAGGCCAAGGGCGAGGCAAGGCGGGCAAAATCCGATTGGATGGATATAGAGAAGGCGAGAGGAATATCTGTTACCGCATCAGTTATGACGTTCGAGTATGAAGGGAAGAAGTTTAATTTGGTAGACACCCCCGGACACGAAGATTTCTCGGAAGATACGTACAGGACGCTGACAGCAGTAGACAGCGCAGTAATGATAATAGACGGCGCAAAGGGAATAGAGAGTCAGACTCTGAAATTGTTTGAAGTATGCAGATTAAGAGACATACCCATAATAACGTTTATAAACAAAATGGACAGAGAGACAAGAGATCCGTTTGATTTGATGAATGAGATAGAGACCAAATTAGCATTGGATATCACGCCTGCAAGCTGGCCCATAGGCATGGGCAGAGATTTCAAAGGGTGCTATGATGTGTTTCATGACAGATTAATACTAATGGATAAAACAAAGGGGGATAGAGTAACGGACGGCATAGAATGCAACGGTATAGATGATAAGAAAATAGATGAAATGCTGGGGGCAGAGCAGGCAGTGCAATTAAGAGAAGAAGTAGAGATGATACGGGGACTGTGTCCTAAGTTCAGCGAGGAAGAATATAAAAACGGAACTATGACGCCTGTATATTTCGGAAGCGCAGTAAACACTTTCGGCATAAGAGAGCTGTTAATGGGATTGGGAGAATATGCGCCGTCTCCGAAAGAGCATAAGACTAGGGAAAGAATAGTATATCCTGCGGAAGAAAAAGTATCCGGCTTTGTATTCAAGGTGCAGGCTAATATGGATCCTAACCACAGAGACAGAATAGCGTTTATGAGAATATGTTCCGGCGAGTACAAAAGAGGCATGAAACTGTATCACACGAAAACCAACAAACAGATAACAGTGAACAATGCAGTGATGTTTTTCGCAAGAGACAGAGAGCTGGCGGAAGAGGCTTACGCAGGAGATATAATGGGAATCCCAAATCACGGGACGCTGAGCATAGGGGATACGCTGACAGAAGGCGAGAACATAAGGTTTGAAGGAATGCCTCATTTTGCGCCGGAAATACTAAGAAGAGTACAGATAGGCGACCCGATGAAAGCAAAGCATATAAGAAAAGCAATGGAGCATTTTGCGGAAGAGGGCGCATCACAGATATTTAAGCCTATGACAGGCGCAGACTGGATAGCCGGAGTAGTAGGAGAACTGCAATTTGAAGTATTAAAGGAAAGAGTCAAAACAGAATACGGACTGGAAGTTAGGTTTGAAGAATCCGGATTTACTGCTGCGAGGTGGATAGAAAGCGATGACGAGGCAAAGCTGAAAAAATTCATAGACACGAACAAAAGCAGCATAGCGGAAGACCACGAGAATGCTATTGTATTCCTTGCGCGGAATGCTTGGCATTTAAACAGAGCAAAGGAAGAGAATACGGGAATAAGATTTCTGAAGACAAGAGAGAGCAGTAAGGGATAGAAAAGTGTGGAGTGTTGAGAGTGGAGTGTGGAGTTGGAAAAAAAGATTGCTGTAGGAGAATATTCCCTTTCGCTGGCGAAGGGGTGGATTTCTTTGCCCTAAGGGCAAAGAAAGACGGGGCAGTAGTACAAGCCTGCTGTACTAACTAAAGCTAATAGTTTTCCCTTTTCTGTCACTCCCGCGCAGGCGGGAACCGCCGTTCCAGGTCAGGCAACCTTGTCGAGTACTTGTCCGCCGGCTTGCCTCGCCGTAACAAAGTGAAGGCGGGAGCCCGAAGGGCGAAGGAGGCTCACCACCGCGCAGCCCCGCCCCACGAAGAGACGTTCCTCGCACAAGCGTGAGCGCAATTAGTCGCGCAAGACGACCCGACGCCGACGAAGTAGTCGTAGCCGACGAAAACCCAAGACGACAAGGCGCCGCATTGGTTTGTACCATAGCTCTTGGTTCGGCACCAGCAGTAAACACCCCCTCCGGGAACGCCGCCGGTTGATCCGTTCCAGTACGTTCCATTCACAGAGCTTGATAACGTATCGGTATTGCTATTATGGCAATATCCCTGTACCAATCCCATCGGACTGGTATATGCCTGAGCTTGGGTCGGCACTGTGTCGTTCACGCACGTAGGCTTAGTCGCGCTGCATGAGGCATTTGAGCCTTCATTTACACCTGTGCATTCCCAAGTCCAAGGACCTGAACCGCTGACAGAACCGGCAGTGCCTGCACTGCACAAGTTTGTCGGTGCAGATGAAAGTTCCTTCCCGTTATCGCTTCCGCATACTCCGTTCACAATTCTGGGTGCGCTGCATGTTGTAACGCTGTTTCCGCCATTGATACCGTCACAGCTCCATTTGAATGTGTTGTTTTCTTCGCTGACCGTTGTTGCATTTCCGGAGCTGCATAAATCAGCATCCGGTGCCGTGTATGCTGCAACATTGTTCGCACTCCCGCACGCACCGTTTATTTTCGGAGCGCAGGATTTGCTTTTGCCGCCGTGTATTCCTTCACAAGTCCATGTCCACGTACTCCCGCTCTGAACAAGATTTGCAACGGTTCCGACTTTACAAAGAGGAGGAGTAGATGCTGCTGCGGGAGCGGCTAAGAGAATGTAGAATGTAAAATTTAGAATGTAGAATGGAATACGCACATACGGCAACTGCGTTATTAATTTTCCATTTTCAATTTTACATTTCATAATAACCTCCTCATTCGCTCTGACGAAGAGCGGTTGGAGGTTACAAGCTATCCAGGATAGTGTGCATATTCGGCGGACGGGCCGCCTTATTTTGCAGCCCTCCAACCGAAGTTGGGGGTGCAAAATTTTTATACTCCATGTTTGCGACTGGCGGAGCAACCTGGAACGAGGCTTGTAACCCTCTATGGCAGTAGTCATCTGCCACATTGATAGTTATAAACCAGATTTTCGGTAAATGCTATAGTTTTTTGGTTTTCTGTATTTCAATACATCTGAATACAGCGAACAACAGATATTTGACGTATTGGAAAATAAAGTGTAAGATAGGAATTCCAGTATAATAATAATATGAGGCAAAAATGACGGAAAAGACTACAGCAACACCATGCGGATACGATAAAAAAGAACAAAAGGAAATTTTTGTGCCGACAGAGCCGGTAAAGGGTAATCTGATGGCAGGCAAAAAAGGGCTTATAATGGGCGTGGCGAACGACAGATCGCTGGCATGGGGAGTTGCTAATTGCTGTGCTGCACAAGGAGCCGAGCTTGCGTTTACGTATCAGGCTGAACCGTTATTAAAACGCGTAAAACCATTAGCTGAAAAGGTAGGAGCCGGCCTAGTGTTGGAATGCGATGTAGTAGATGATGCAAGCGTAGCAAACATGTTCACTGCTATTGAAAGAGAGTGGGGAGAACTGGATTTCGTAGTGCACTCGATAGCGTTTTCTAATAAAGATCAGCTTGACGGGTATTACTATAACACGACAAGAGAGAATTTTCTTAGGACTATGGATATTTCGTGTTTTTCGTTTACGAATATAGCGAAGTATGCGGCTCCGCTGATGAAAAAAGGCGGGAGTCTGGTGACTATGTCATACATCGGAGCGGAACGAGTCATGCCGCACTATAATGTTATGGGTGTAGCTAAGGCGGCACTGGAAGCGAGCGTCAAGTACCTTGCGGTGGATTTGGGCGAGCTTGGAATACGAGTAAATGCAATCTCGGCAGGACCTATCAAAACTCTGGCGGCGAGCGGCATAGGCGACTTCAGGTACATTATGAAATGGAATGAGGTAAACGCTCCGCTGCACAGAAACGTGACAATAACGGAAGTCGGAAACGCAGGGCTGTATTTGCTCAGTGATTTAGGCACGGGAGTTACAGGTGATATTATATACGTGGATGCGGGCTATCACACGGTAGGCATGATAGCCGTGAACCAAGTTCAAAAGCTGAACGAGCTTGTGGGTTGTATGAGTCAGGAAATGAAGAAAAAGTAGCATATTCCCCTTCCCTTTTTAAGGGAAGGGGCGTAAGTCTTGCCGTAGCCTTCTTGTCCTTCGAAGCACAGCGTGCGAAGTAGGAGGCGTAGGCAGATGGCATGCCGTAAGGCGTGACGGGGTAGTGGTCTTTAGATGTAATCGTATTCAATCGGAAATTTATCAAAACTTGTTGCGCCGCGTTCACGAGAATAATAAGAAGTTTCTTTTTGAACACCTTCATACACATTAGCAGTTGCTTCGTTCTCCTGAAATTTCTGAGCATCTATCTCGATACCGGCAATTGGGCTGCCTGCTGAGTGTTCTCTATCTTTTATGATAGGAGCAGATTCTCCAACCGGTTTTACTTTGACATCGTCTGAAACCTGCGGTTTAGTTCCGGCAGATTCATTCTTTCTGCCTAACATTTCTCCTTTAGCACCATTGATTTCTCCGTAAGCGGCTTTTAAATTATAGTCTGTATCATATACTACTATTTCGATGCTTGTTCTTGTCTTTTCAGTTATTATTATATCGCCTTTTTTTGTTATTTCGTATGTTCTACTCATTTTATCCGTCCTCGCTGTTTGGTTAATAAGTTAAAATATGTATTTAATAATAAAAATACTATGAAAACAATATACACTAAAAAAATACTTTCACCAATAGTAAAATATTATATTTATAAATCAATAGGATAAGAATACTATTGTGTTTTTTAGAAAAGTTAATATATTAAAATAGGTGGGTGGTGTAACATGAAAAATCCTATATTAGAGGAATAGTGTTATGATATTAGAGGAATAGTGTTATGAATGAAAAGAGCTCTAATAAAAATAATGAAAATCCGGCATTGGAAAAATTGTCGGAGGCAGCTAAAAGTATGGAAGAAATATTAGGCAAAGTTTCTGATACGGACAGTCCGCTAAGAAAAGACAAAGAAGTAAAAGAACGTTTGGACGAACTGAATAAAGCGTATTGGAAAACGTCCGGCGGAATAGAATAGAAGGTTATATTTATGGCACAGAGTTGGTCTGAAAAAGCACCGTTTAACGACTGGTGGTATTGGTCTGAGTGTTTAGTGAAGAGGCTGAAGACTATAGGCGAGCTGTACGGCGAGAACGGAGATTCTGAAAGAGCAGAGATAGCAAAAGCGTGGGCAAAGCGTCTTAAAGATAATTGTATGGTGCCGGTCAAGGAAGCCCGCAAGGGTACGAAAACGCCCGAACAAAAGGCAACTCTTAAAAAGCTGGAGGAAGAGGCGATATACTCTGCGGCAGGAATGTTCAGAGAGATGCTTGAGAATTTTCCGTTTATGTCATCGTCTATACAGGATTTCTTAGGAGTGAACTGGGAAGACGTAGGCTATAAGGAGGAAAAGGAAGAAGAGGACGAAGACGAAGAACATGGGCGTAAAAAAAAGAAAAAAGGAGAGTCCGAAACAGATAAGCGGATAACAGAGCTGTTCTGGGGACCGAAAATACGTCAGGACGAAGGCATACGGAGCGGAGAGGTAAAAGACGGAGGACTTCCCGGAATACTTTATAATCTGCTGAAAGCGGAAAAAACTGCGTCCAACAGGGCTCCTACGGAATACGGACAGGCAATGCTGGCATCTGCAGCACAGCACGGACTGGCTACGACAATGGCACAAATGGAGAAGATGGGAATACAGGTGAACTTTAAGCCGGGAAGTTCTATGTGATGGAAAAGGATATAGTAATATACGGCGAAAAAGATTTTGAGGGTATGCGGAAAGCAGGCAGGCTGGCAGCAGAGTTACTGGATTATATAACACCGTTTGTAGTTCCCGGAGCTGTTACCGGCGACTTGGACAGAATGTGCGAGGAATGGACGCAGAAACATGGAGCAATATCTGCGACACTGGGGTACAACGGGTATACTAAGTCTACGTGTATATCGGCAAATCACGTAGTCTGTCACGGAATACCCGGTGAGAAAAAAATAGAGAACGGCGATATTGTCAACATAGACGTAACATTAATAGTAGACGGCTGGTACGGCGATACCAGCAGAATGTTCTATGTGGGAGATGACGTGCGTATAAAAGCAAAAAGGCTTGTTGACGTAACGTATGAGTGCCTGATAAGGGGAATAAACGAAGTGAAACCCGGAGCGCGGCTTGGAGACATAGGAGCGGCAATACAAGAGTGCGCAGAATCCGAAGGTTTTTCCGTAGTCCGGGAATTTTGCGGACATGGAATAGGAAAAAAATTCCACTGTGCGCCGTCCGTGCTGCATTATGGTAAAAGAGGGGAAGGCATAGAACTGAAAAAGGGCATGATATTCACAATAGAGCCTATGATAAATGCGGGCAAGTATCAGACTAAAGTACTGAAGGACGGGTGGACGGCGGTTACTAAGGACAAGTCGTTATCTGCGCAGTTTGAGCATACTATAGGGGTGACTGACAAAGGGTGCGAGATATTTACGCTGTCGCCGAAGGGATATGACAAGCCGCCGTATGTGTTAGTATGAAAATAGGCATAGCTCTTTCAGGCGGAGTAGACAGCGCAGCAGCAGCAGCACTGATGAAGGAACAAGGGCATGAGGTTATAGGCATAAGCCTTGATATGGGATACGGGAATCTTGATGATGCCGGAAGAGTAGCGGACTGCTTAAAAATAGAGCATCAAGTTTTTGACGAGAAAGCTGCATTTCAAAAAGAAGTGATAGATTATTTTGTGAAAGAGTATATGTCCGGAAGAACTCCCAGTCCGTGCTGTGTGTGCAATAGGAAAATCAAGTTTGAAAAGATGAAAGAATATGCAAAAAGGCTGGGGCTTGAGGCTCTGGCAACAGGCCACTATGCGATAAAAAAAGAGGGCGGATTATACAAAGGAAAGAACAGAAAAAAAGATCAGAGCTATTTTTTGTATGGGCTTACAAAAGAGCAGATAGCGTTTGCGAGATTCCCGCTTGGTGAAACGGAAGACAAAAAACAGACAAGAGAAATAGCCGAAAGATACGGAATACCAATATCTGATAAAGAGGACAGTCAGGACATATGTTTTTTAGGAGAGTATAAAGACTATAGGGAATTTCTTGTGAGTCAGGGTGTAACAAAAACGAGCGGAGATATAACAGACAAAGAAGGCAATATTCTGGGACGACACAAAGGGATAATAGAATTTACCGTAGGGCAGAGAAGGGGGCTTGGAATATCGGACAAGAAACCTTTGTTTGTTACAAAAATAGAAGGAAACAAGATAATAGTAGGCGAGAGGGAAGATCTGGGAAAAAAAATAATAAAAATAGAGAATGTGAATTGGATAGCGGAGGATATTGAGAGTGAAGAGCTGGACGTAGAAGTGAAAATGAGATCTACACAAGAGCCGGTGAGGGCTGTGTATAGGAAAGATATAGGCGAGGTAGAGTTAGCGGATATCAACTACGGAGTTGCCGCAGGGCAGAGCTGTGTTATGTATAGGGAAGAGAGGTTGTTGGGAGGAGGAGTGATTCAAAGTGTAGAGTGTTGAGAGTGGAGTTATTAAAGAGGAATACGTCGACACAACTCCACACTCCACACTTTTCTTACTTCGCCATAATCCTTATACTGTCCGCTACAAAACCGTCTCCGCCTTCTAAGGACAGGTTGTAAACAGTAGTCTTGCCGACTTTAGGCTTTATGGTTTTTACTGTTTCTATTTCACCGTCAGCAGTTACGAGTTTATCGCCGACCTTAGTATTCCGCGCATAGATAGTCGTTCCGCTTGATAGCAAAATAGTATGAGCAGAAGTTATCTCAAGATTATTAATCTTCATGTATTCCTGATCTTCGGTTTTATACAACTGAGTAATTTTGGCGGGTTTAAGAGGAGCATTATGTTCTGCTTGCTTAAAGCTCATCACCATATCGCCGGTATTAACATCGACAATAGGCTTAACAGTGCCGTCCGCCATCAAGATTTTAGCCTCGGCGGGCAAACAAGAAAATTCATGCTTTACACAAAATTCGCTATTTCTGCATGTTCTTTGGAAATGACACAAAGCTTTTTTCCCTGTAAAAATGTTGTTTGGCGGTGTCTGAGCGTTAATGAAACCCTGAGAAGGTATATTAATGGGCGGCAAGTAAATATCCGGATTGTCCGTACATGAATCACAATTTTCCAGTGCTCCGGTAGAACGCATACACTGACGCGTGGCATACAGTGTTTTAGATTGCTGACACTCCTGTTCATAACAGCTTATCTCTCCTTGCCAATATCCTTTATATGCTAGGGCCGCAGGTCCAACTATCTTTTTTTCACAAGTGTTGCTGTTATTTTTCACATCTCCGTACTTGTTGATTATATAGTTATACCATTTATTTGCAGTGTTAAATAGGGTGCTTGAGCCGAGAATCTTAGTAGTTACGTTTAGCAACTGACTGCTTTCCACAGCATTGATGAAATATACCAATTCTTTTCCGGTACGGGCTGGAAGGAAGTGCTCTTTGCCGGAGGTGTTATAGATATCTTTACAATAAAAGTATCCGTCATCGTCTGTAAACTGCAAAGCCATAGCTCCGGGAATACTCTCGAAGTTCTGTGGATACACACAGTGGAAGTTTTCATATCTGGGATCTTTGAGAGCTTTGAGCCTTTCGCGCTCCTTACAAGAATCTGCATTATTGCTTGGATAGCTTGTCATTATACGGTCTTCATTGCTGCTGCCTCTCCAAGGACACCCTTTAGCTAATTGCTCTTTTTCTTCCGGGGTTTTAGCACTATTGGCAAGTTCCTTACAATTAACTTCGACATCGTCAATAAATGTTACACCCTCTATAACAACCCCCGGAAAACGCCAATACGTCATGCGGTCGTCATTGTTTCCAATCGGTGGAAATTCAGCCGGATAAAACATGTCTACCAAAACATGATCATCACCTTCTGCGCCGTATTGGTAAAATTTAACACAAGTCGGGCTTTTGTAAATGTTGTCCCAAATCAGGCGTTCTGTCTCCGTGCACTCGTCAAGCAGAGTTTCTATCCTGACAACATTTCGATCTTTATTCATTTCATTTTCGTCCCTGTAAACAGGCAGTATTGCAGGAAATTGCTCGCACGGAGAAGTAGTTGTTTTATTATTCATAACTTTTACAGCATCATTAACGCATTTGGTTTTGTCTCTGATTGCTACTTTACCTTCACTGGCAAGGACAAAATTGATAAACTCTGTATAAAATTGTTCTGCATAAGGCTTGTAAATCTTTTCTCTGGAGGTTTCATCAAGATAATCTTGTCCGGAAATAACTTTCCAATCAGTAACAAATTTTGTCATATCAGCTTGGAAAGTCTGTTCCCATCTGTCGGGACATACTTCTAGGGGGCAATACTCATTTTTTTCTTTTATTTTCTCGTTTTCTTCTCTTATTTTTTTGTTTTCTTTTTCACATTTGTCCTTAGACATATCTTCAGGAGGATTGTCGCAGTCTAGTTCGTCCAGCAATGATTTCTTATCAAATTTATAGGTAGGAGAGATTGTAGTAAATAAAATAACCTGACAGAAATTTTTATTGTTTTCGGGCTCACATATTTTTACCGGACAGTTGCCGGATAGATTGTTCGGCAGCAAAAATTTCGCCATATCGAGAATAAAGTCTGCGTTGCCGTCTCCCGTATAGTCAACAGTAAACGTTTTTATATTATCATAGTTTCCCTTGCCCAAACTACAGGCTTTAACAGTACGGTTGATAGGATCTTTTATCCCGTGCATATCGGCTGGGATTTTGTTGTTAGGCAAGGTTCCCCACCAAGCCTGCCAGTCAAACGGAACAGCAAGGTTCGTGCTTGCAAAAGCATTCGGAGCAAAGAGCAGTCCGGCAACAAAGAACAAGGCGAAAAGAAATTTTGTAAAATATTGCGGCATTTCAATAACTTGCGTGGGGGGGGGGGTGGGGTGGGGTGGGTGGAAATTTCATAAGAACTCCTTACAATACAATAAATAATACTGTTAATATAGCAAATAATGCCACTGTATAAGTCTAGTTAGGAAAAGTAAGGAATTGGTTAAAAAAAATGTGGAGTTAAGAATATGCACCAACCCCACACTCCACTTTCAACACTCCACACTTCTCTTATAAAGGGTTCCCCACCGCCAAAATATCAAAACCTTTTTTCACAACTGATGCCAGAGGTTCTACGGCAACGTCCATGGAAAAAGCATTGGCGTGTATCATGTTGCCGGCATCAGTCATAATTCCGACATGACCGTTAAAGAAAACGATATCTCCGCGCTTCCACGCATAGTCTTTCCATATTTTCGTCAGAGGCTTTCCAAAAGCAGCTCTTTGTAAGTCGCTGTCGCGAGGAGCTTCAAAAGAAGCAAGCTCAAGCGTAAGTTGAATAAGCCCCGAGCAGTCAATGCCCATAGGCGTTCTTCCGCCCCACAAATAAGGGACTCCCAAAAGTTTGCCGGCTGTAGAAACAATGTCCTTACATAGAGACTCTTCCGTAGTAACAATATGTTTTTTGAAAACGAAAAGGTGATTGGAGATTTCGTAAAAATCAGCAGTTTCCGAAAGAACGCTCACAAAAGATCCCAAAGAAATAGCATCGCATACCGGAGCTTTTAAATTAGGCTCGGTGTAAATAAAAGTCCGTAAGACTCCGACTCTGTGGGACAAAGAAGAAATAGTATCGCTGAACGAGTAACTGTCTCTGACATATCCTACGTAATTGTCAGCCCTGTTCTGAATCCAATAAAAGCCGTCATCACGTTTTTCAAAAACATCAAAAAACTCGCCGTACCGGAGCTGGCTTACCTGCTGCGCTGAAGCCGAGGGATTTTCCAGCATAGGAACAACTCCGGACAAACACTGGAGCAAATGAGGTTCTGCGAACTTTTTAGCCTTAACAGCGCCCTGCAAACTAGCGTCCGCCAAATCAGGTCTGTAGGCATTCGTGCGTTTGTCTAAAGAGTTTTTCACAAACATCTTACATAAAAGGCTGTAAAGGAGTTGCTGAATTCTGAACCAAGCAATCGGCAGAAGAAGGAGCAGGTTCAGTAAAACCAAAATCCAAAGAACTATCAGGCACAGATTCTACAAACACCAAAGCGTCATCAATGAGCTTAGAGAAAGACGCAAGGAACATAGCGCCTGCTCTGGTCTTTTTCACAAGAATGCTGCGGTGGTCGAGCTCGTCCCGTTCGCGCCTGACGTAGTCGAGTTCGCCGAGCCTGTCGAGTGCTCTGCTTACGGCAGGCTTTGATATTTTAAGAGTGTTCGCAAGTCCTCTTACAGTATGAGGCACATCGCCGAGATACACGGAAAGCAGCAAAGCCATCTGGCGCGCGGAAAGATCCGGAGCATCGCCGCGGACACCGGCAACAAAAGCAAATCGACATAGTTCTAGGGATTTGAGGCTTGCAGCTTTGATATTATGCGGCACGAAAACACCTATATAAAAACAAGAATCAGAAAACGTGAATCAACACTTAGTCTGATTTATTGGAGTTCGATTCGCAAGGCTTAAAAACGTCCTTTGAGAGCATCCATAAGTTTGCTGTTATCAAGCGCAAACTCGTCATAATTATCAGGGTTAATCATCTTATCAAGATATGTGGACAGCATATGGCCTAGAGAGCCGGTAAGAGAAAAATCGCCGCTTAAAAGAGCATGTTCAAAAGTCTGAGGCGAGGCAAAAGTCTTATACTGAGCTTCGAATCTGGTGCCGGAATAAATACCGAATTCATAGAAAACATTGTCAGATACGGCTTCTAAGTAAGAGACGTGTACAGTATATTTTCCGGGTTTAGCAGAAAGACCGGTTTCTGAAGTAAGCTCTCTATACGCCTTTTGCTGCTCCGGCGTTCCGTGACTGTCCGCATATACAAAAAGCCCGGTCGCATCCAGAAGCTGAACTCTGATATTGGACGCTTCTTTAGTAATACTCTTATTGAAGTCAAACTTAATGTTATCGCCTTGCTGTAGGGTAAACATATAGTACTGAGACTTGCCGGCATTGTTGAACGCACTCTGAACAGCAAGCATGGATTTGTCCTGCTGGAGCCAGCCGATAGTAACCGCAGTTGCAGGAGAAGAGTTAAACTTGTTAAAACCCTGAGCCTCATATAATAAAGCATAAGGATCAACCTCTACGGAGCCGGCAGCAGAAGGATCATACGGCTTCACAGAAGCATTAGTAGTATAAACCGCAGAGTAGGTGCTTCCCGAATAAAGAGTAAAACTATAATCTACGTCATAAGCCTTTTGTATGTTGTTCTTGTAAGTAACGGCGACTACGTAATCGCCGCTGTCTAAGGACAATCCGGTTCCGGAGGTAGCTAGAATATACTGAGCCTTCATAAATCTATCCCCGTCACTATCCGCAACAATCGTGCCTTTAGCATCGAAAATAATGACTCTCAGATTGCTGGATTCTTTTCCTGCATTGAAATCGAATTTTAAATTAGTTCCGGATAAAGAAAAATTATAATAAGCGGCAGTAGTACTGGCATTTAAAGAGCTGTTTACGGATAAAGCAGTTCCCTGTTGATGAAAGGTGCTCATAGAGAGATTAATATCGCCGATTAAATCAGTATTAGGCGTTGCGACTACGGTATAAGTACCTTCTTCAACAAAAAGCTCGCCTTTTTGCCAAGCCTCAAAAGCAGCATATGACTCAGTACCGTAGAGGCTGTCGGCTATAACATTGCCCTCGCTGTCAAAGAGCTGAATTCTGGTGAAAACATTTATGGTATAACTATCAAACATCTGGGACAGAGACAAATAGCCCTTGGTAGCGTAAAAGCTGTGAGACAGAGAAGAAAGAGCCTCCTGACCGGAATCGCTTACAGAGACAATGACATTTTCGGGTTTGAGAGTGCCTATGGATATGCTGTCATAAAAAGAAGGATTCTTTATATGAGAAGCGGAGTTAGTGAATTTGGCAGGCACACCGCTGGCTGCAACAGATGATGAAACAAGAGAGTTGTAAACAGGCATAACCAACCTCTGAGAAATAAAAACACATGACAAGTCTAATAAGCGTTAATTAACTTAGGATTAAAATTTTGCAAATAGTTTTTAGGCTCAAAAGAGTTTTTAGAAGGAAAATGAAAGGACGCTGACCAGTTGTTAAGGCGGGCAAAAGACACCGCATCATCAAGAGTGTTAAAGATTAATCTGTTATATAGTTCTGTTCTGGTATCAAAAGCCTTTGAATAATAAGGAAACTTAGAGCAATCTCTGGGAAACAGCAGTCTGGGCTCAATAACCCACTTAGAGCGGCGGGAAACAGAAGCAAGATTATATATAAGAACGTCCATGAGAATCAGGAATGAGGAATTGAAAGTATAGTAAACGATATAGAACAAAAAGAGTCAATATGATGTTTACTCATGGAAGAGATTATATTATAAATGCAGGTTATTTTTAAAAGAAAGGAATAAAATGGCGCCGTACCAGTATATATATGTAATGAAATCATTATCCAAAGCATGGCCCGGAGGCAAAAAAGTGCTGGACGATGTGTGGCTGTCATTCTATCCGGACGCAAAAATAGGCGTGCTTGGGCAAAACGGAGCCGGAAAATCAACTCTGCTCAAAATCATGGCAGGACTGGACACGGACTTTGCAGGCGAAGCATGGGTGGCGGAAGGCGCAACAGTAGGATACCTGCCTCAGGAGCCTAAACTAGACCCAAATCTAACAGTCATAGAAAACGTACTCTCAGGACTGGGTGACAAAAAGGCTCTGTTGGACAGATTCGATGAAGTAAGCAATAAACTCGGGGAAGTAGAAGACCCGGACGAAATGCAGAAACTAATAGACGAACAAGCAGAGCTGCAAGAAAAAATAGAAGCCGGAAACCTCTGGGATTTGAACAGAAGCATAGAAGTGGCACTGGACGCTCTAAGATGTCCTCCGGCCGACAGCTCTGTGGTGAATCTTTCCGGAGGCGAAAAAAGAAGAGTAGCATTGTGCAGATTGTTAATGCAGCACCCGGATTTGTTATTGCTGGACGAGCCTACAAACCACTTGGACGCAGAGTCCATTGCATGGTTGCAAACGTTTTTGCTGAACTATACCGGCTCAGTAGTCATGGTGACGCACGACAGGTATTTCTTAGATAATGTTACGGGCTGGATATTGGAACTGGACAGAGCAAAAGGAATACCGTACGAAGGCAACTACACGGCGTGGCTGGAGCAGAAGCAGAAAAGGCTGGAGCAGGAAGCAAGAGAGGAAAAAGGAAGACAAAAAACGCTGGCAAGAGAATTAGAGTGGGTAAGACAGTCTCCTAAAGCTAGACAGGCGAAAAGCAAGGCGCGCATTACCGCATACGAGAATTTATTGGCAACGAGTACTCAGACTACTTATGACTCGGCTCAAATAGTAATACCTACTCCGGAAAGACTGGGGAGCAATGTTATAGACATAAAAGGAATGTCAAAATCTTACGGAGACAGGCTGCTTATAGACAACTTCTCGTTCAAGCTGCCTCAGGGCGGCATAGTCGGAGTGCTGGGCGCAAACGGAGCCGGAAAATCAACATTATTCAGAATGATTACAGGGGAAGAAGCACCGGACAAAGGCGAAATCATTATTGGGGAAACTGTGAAGCTGGGATACGTAAACCAAAGCAGAGACGCTTTACGGGACAACAAAACAGTATGGGAAGAAATATCTGACGGTCTTGATGTGATTGATTTAGGCAAACGCACTATGCCGAGCAGAGCCTATGTAGCTTCTTTCGGTTTTAAGGGAACAGACCAGCAAAAGAAAGTAGGCATTCTTTCCGGCGGTGAAAGAAACAGAGTCCACATGGCTAAAATGTTTAAGTCCGGAGCGAACGTTATGCTGTTGGATGAGCCTTCCAATGACTTGGACGTGGATACTCTGAGAGCATTGGAAGACGCTATAATAGCATTTCCCGGCTGCGTAGTAGTAATAACTCACGACAGGTGGTTTATGGACAGAGTAGCTACGCACATACTCGCATTCGAAGGCGACAGCAAATTAGTATGGTTTGAAGGCAACTATGAGGACTATGAGGCGGACAGAAGAAGAAGACTGGGTGCAGATGCAGACCAGCCTCACAGAATCAAATTCAAACCGCTTGTGAGGAGTTAATTTGGAATGTGGAATACGCTGACATTCAATTATTTTTTTAAAGAATTTTTCACAGGAGCGAAGCTAAGCCTGTGATGAATAGTTCTGCCGAATTGATTTAAGGCATCGAGGTGGTGCTTAGTTCCATAGCCTGCGTTTTTGTCCCAGCCGTATTCCGGGAAATCTTTAGATAGGTTTTGCATGAGACGATCTCTGTGAACCTTTGCAATGATAGAGGCGGCTGATATAGAGAGAGACTTGGAATCGCCGCCTATGATAGTAACCGCAGTACACGGCAGTGCCGGAGATTTATTGCCGTCTATAAGAGCAGCGGATATAGGAGAGCCTATAGCAGCAGAGAGCGCATCAAAAGAGCGCTTCATTGCAAGAAGAGCAGCCTGAAGAATATTCAAGGAATCTATCTCTTGTACAGAAGACTCTGCGACAGCAAAAGGACAAGCGGCAGTCAAACTGTCATAGAGGCGTTCACGTTTCACGGCTGATAATTTTTTACTGTCATTGATTTCTGTCAATAAAGGCAAAGGAAAATCAAAAGGAATAATAACGCAGGCTGCGACAACAGGACCTGCCAATGGACCTCTTCCGACCTCGTCTATGCCGCAGACTAGGCTGTTGTTTTTTCTGCCGTGCAGGTCTTCGTAAAAAAAATCAGGCATGGGTTTCACCTTAATATTATTATGATACTTTATGATAAAAAGTAAAGTATTGGTGTACTAAAAGTTGTAAATAACAACCAGAAATAGTGTTTTTATTTTTGACAAGATAGCAAAAACATTAAAATACACCAATAAAACAAGGAAAAATAATAGCAAGAAGTTTTTTGTGATTTTTTGCGAAAAAAACCTTTGCGTTTTCGAAATAATTAGCTACTCTGCGCTCAGAGGAAACTTGAAGAATATGTGAAATGAAAAAAGTTCTGCGAATAATATCTTCAAATATGATGAAGAATAAAGAACAATAACAGAGTTCCTCTTTAAGCAATGAATAATCGAATGAGGAAATTACATGAGGCAAAATTCCGGCAACAGACGTCCGCATAGCAGACATAACAACGGCAGAAATGACAGAAACAACGGAGGAGATTCAAGAGTTCGTTCAGCAGCGGCATTGAAGCATCAGTCTTTTGACAGCAACTGCGGCGAGCTGCGGGTAAAGGGGACTGCTTGGCAGGTGTATGAAAAGTATCAGGTGCTGGCAAGAGACAGCGCATCTTCCGGCGATAGAATTCTGGCGGAGAATTATCTTCAGCACGCAGAGCATTACTATAGAATAATGAAAGCAATAGAAGAAGCCGCCATTGCAGAGCAGGGCGAGCATCGCATTAGGCGTGAGTTCAATAAACCGCAGACTGCTTCTTCTGAAGAGTCAAATGGTGCGGAAGGTGCGGAAGAAGCAGGTACTGAACAGAGTAATGGCGAAGCTACAGTACAAAAGGTAGCTCCTGCAATACAGGCCGGTGCGGACAGTCCGTTTTATACTCAGGAAGAAATAGATGAACACAACAGATCTTCGGAGCAAAAAGCCATATCTATGTAGTAGCCATGAAAATAACAGATAGCATAGGATTTAATCTGCCGTTCGTCAAAATGCACGGACTGGGGAATGACTTCGTGATTTTCGATGGACGACGGGGTGCGGACAAGAAAGCCGCTATTTTAAAGAGTCCCAGCGTGAAGTTTTTGCAGGCTGTTTCTTCTAGGAACAGAGGCGTGGGCTGCGATCAGCTCATAGTACTAAGAGATACGGAAAATGCAGATGTGCACATGGATATATACAATGCAGACGGGAGCATGGTAGGAGTCTGCGGGAATGCTACCCGGTGTGTGGCTAGAATAATGTTTGAGGAGTTCGGAAAGGACAGCTGTCTTATAGAAACAAAGAACAGAATGCTAAAGGCGTGGAAAGACAAGAACGGGCTTATAGCAGTAGATTTTGGAGAACCCGGATTGGATTGGCAGCAGATACCGCTAAGGGAAAAAAGCGATACGTTGTACGTAGAGAAAGTTAAATGCGAGTATATGGCATCGCCGTGCTGCGTGAGTATGGGAAATCCTCATGCTGTGTTTTTTGTAGATGATGTGAACAGCATACCTCTTGAACGGAAAGAAGTAGGATCTGCGCTGGAGCATGACCCGATGTTTCCGGAGAGATGCAATATAGAGATAGCGCAAATTATAAATCCGCAGAAAATAAGAATGAGAGTGTGGGAAAGAGGAACCGGTATAACGGAAGCGTGCGGTTCCGGGTCTTGTGCGACATTGGTTGCTGCTGTGAGGAGGGGACTGACAGAGAGAAGGGCTGAGATAGTTCTGGACGGCGGAGTGCTGGAGATAGAGTGGCAGGAAAATAATCATATACTGATGATAGGGAGCGCAAGCCTTAGCTTTAAGGGAGTTCTTAGTGAAGAACTGCTCTAAAGAGGGTGTAGATGTAATATCGTTCGGGTGCCGGCTGAACGCAGCAGAGTCTGAAATAATAAAGCAAAATGCGGAAAAAATGGGACTGCGGAATGTAGTTATAGTTAACACATGCGCGGTTACTGCCGAGGCGGAAAGGCAGGCGGGGCAGGCTATAAGAAGGCTGAAAAAAGAAAGACCCGATGCGAGAATCATAGTTACCGGCTGTTCATCAGAGATAAATCCGGATAAATACAAGGCTATGGAAGAGGTGGAAGAGATTATTGGGAATTTGGATAAACTGAAATACGGAAGCAATATCAGTATAAAGAGACCCGAACAAGCGGAAATGCAGCGAGCGTTTATAGAAGTGCAGAACGGCTGCGACAACAGGTGCACGTTTTGCATTATACCGTATGGGAGAGGGAAGTCTAGGTCTGTATCGTTTGAAACAGTGTCGCGGAAAATGGCGGAACTGGCGGAGCACGGGTATAAAGAAGTTGTTATTACCGGTATAGACATAGCATCGTACGGCAAGGATTTGCCCGGAGAGCCTGCGCTGGGATACATGCTGAAAAGAGTACTGAAAGAAAATCCCGGTATAGAAAGAGTAAGGCTGTCGTCTCTGGATCCGTGCGGCATGGACGAGGATTTGTGGGATTTGATAAAAGAAGAGCAAAGATTTATGCCGCATCTGCATTTGAGTATACAATCCGGCGACAATCTGATTTTGAAAAGAATGGGAAGAAGGCACACAAGAGAGGATATACTAAGACTTACAAAAAGAGCAAGGAAGCTGAGGCCGGACATAGTATTCGGAGCGGATATAATAGCCGGATTTCCTACAGAGAGCGAAGAGGCTTTCAGAAACAGTGTGGAATTAGTTGAAAGCAGCGGGATAACATGGCTGCATGTGTTTAAGTATTCGGCGCGCAAAGGCACGCCGGCAGCGAAAATGCCTCAGGTTGACATAGGGATAAGGAAAGAGCGGGCTAAAATACTGCAAGATGTCGGCAAGAGGAATACGGACATATATAATGAAAGTTTATTGGGAAAAGAGTTCAAAGTGCTGGCAGAAAAGAACGGTATAGGCTGCACTCCGCACTTTGGAAAGGTGAAAATAGAGGGTGCAACACAGCAAAATGTGGGAAAAATTGTAAAAGTAAGAGCAAAGGGTATTGAAAAAGGTATATTAATCGTGCAGAATATAGAAAATATATAATGAGGGGTGATTATATATGAACATGCCGGAAACAAAAACAGAAGAGTATATGCAGGAAGACGAAATAGAAGAAAGTTCGGAAAAGCAGAGTTGGTTTTTGAAACTGAAAAAAGGTCTGCAAAAGACGACTGCGTCTATCAACAACGGAATTAATGGGTTATTGACGAAGAGCAAACTGGATCAGGCAATGCTTGATGAGTTGGAAGAGCTTTTGGTCTCAAGCGACATAGGCGTTAAGGCTTCCGAGGAAATTGTAAAAGAGTTGGCAAAGGAAAGATTTGAAGAAGATATAAGCGATATAGAATTGAAAGAAGAGCTTGCCAAGATAATAATGAAGGTTTTGAAACCGGTAGCAAAGCCGCTGGATATAGATTTCAGCAAGAAACCGTTTGTGATATTGGTAGTGGGAGTTAACGGGACCGGAAAAACTACGACCATAGGAAAGTTTGCGAAAAACTATGTGAAACACGGTTTGAAAGTAACAATAGGAGCCGGGGACACGTTCAGGGCTGCGGCGGTCAGTCAAATAAAAATATGGGGCGACAGAGCAGGGGCGGAAGTAATAAGCGGAGAGCATGGCTGTGATTCTGCATCACTGGCGTATAAAGCCTTGGAACATGCGAAGAAAAAAGAGAGCGATGTCTTGATGATAGACACTGCGGGCAGGCTGCATACTAAGAATGACCTGATGGAAGAGCTTGCGAAGATAGTAAGAGTGATAAAAAAGATAGATGAGTCCGCACCTCATGCCGTTATGCTGACATTAGATGCGACTACTGGACAGAATGCGCACGCTCAGGTTGAGGTGTTTCAGAATGTAGTTAACGTGAGCGGGCTTGTTGTAACAAAACTGGACGGTACGGCTAAGGGCGGAGTGCTTGTAGCACTGGCAGGCAGGTTTAAGCTGCCTATATACGCCATAGGAGTAGGAGAGGCGGCAGAGGATCTACAGCCGTTTGAAGCGGATAGCTATGCTAAAACGCTTGTTGGATTAGATTCATAATTTACTTGCGCAAATCAGAAATAACTGATAATTGAGTTCGGTACCGCTCATAAGTGTGACCTCGTAGCTCAGCTGGTAGAGCATCTGACTTTTAATCAGGGGGTCGCGGGTTCGAATCCCGCCGAGGTCACCAAATTTAATTCCACATTTCACATTTATGTAGTACAGTACTGATTCTATTCATCAAAAGGATCTTTACTCATGAGTTTATTAAAGAAAAAAATTGATACTATTAAGTTCACTCCTGCTACTGTAGGCATTCTGCATTTTGTAGGCATCGGCGGAATCGGCATGAGCGGTATTGCAGAGATACTGCATAATCTCGGCTATACGGTTCAGGGCAGCGATTTGTCAGTGAACGCCAATGTGAAGCGTTTGCAGGAAAAGGGCATAAATATATTTATCGGGCATGATGCTAAGAACATAGAAAACGCCAATGTGCTGGTCATTTCTTCTGCCGTGACAAAAGACAACTTGGAAGTCGTTGCCGCCAGAAAAGCAGCTATACCTATCATAAAAAGAGCCGAGATGCTTGGAGAACTCATGAAATTGAAGCTCTCTATAGCGGTCGGAGGAACTCACGGAAAGACTACTACTACCTATATGGTGGCTAATCTTTTAGAGTGTGCAAATCTGGATCCTACTGTGATTAACGGAGGAATTATTAATTCTTACGCAACTAACGCAAGGCTGGGGGATGGTGATATTATGGTTGTTGAGTCTGATGAGTCGGACGGCTCATTTACAAAGCTGCCTGCGACTATAGCCATTGTGACCAACATAGACAGAGAGCATATGGATCATTACCATGATTTCTCCAGCGTGCGTAAAGCGTATCGGACTTTCATACAAAACATACCTTTTTACGGCTTTGCTGTTTTGTGCATAGATCACCCTGAAGTACAAGAACTTATGTCTGATATTCAAGACATGAAGGTGATTTCTTACGGGTTTTCTGAAAATGCTGAAGTGAGAGCTGTTAATATCAAACAGCATACTAAGGGGACTAGCTTTGACGTGAGGTATTCGTACAGAGAAGGAAAGGCTTCCGAGGTTACTGCGAGAACGATAAAGGACTTTGACATTTCAGTGTTTGGTATGCACAACGTTCAGAATGCGTTGGCAGCTATCAGCATAGGGCTGAGGCTGAGCATTGAAGATGAAGTGATAAAGACGGCGGTTAAGAGATTTGAGAGCGTGAAGAGACGCTTTACGAATGTCGGAGTAGTGAACGGAGTCACGATAATAGATGACTATGCGCATCACCCTATAGAGATAAAGGCGACACTGAAGGCGGGACTTCAGGCAAAGGGAGAAAAGGGTAAACTGATAGCGGTAATGCAGCCGCATAGGTATACTAGGCTGTCCGATATGTTCAGTGATTTCTGCAAAGCGTTTGGTGATGCCGATACGGTGATAGTAGCGGACGTGTACAGCGCAGGAGAGGCTCCTATAGAGGGAGCGAACAAGGAAGCACTGGCAAAAGGCTTAAGAGAACAGGGACATAAGAATGTTATTGCTTTAGACTCTCCTGAGAATTTGGCGAAGATAATATCTGATGTAGCGAGCCGAGATGACTATGTGATATGTCTTGGAGCCGGCTCCATCAGCGCATGGGCTAACGACCTGCCGGAGCAGTTGAAGAAGATAGGTTAGGCAAGCTGCCGACAAACATAAAATATTAACCATTAATGTTATATGAATAATTTGGCGCAGTTTTAACAATCTTTAAGTCTAAGGCAAAATGAGTGAACAGGACGATATTTACGAAGCTCTTATAGCATCTTGCGATATAGCCTATTGCTGGGACTTGGTTCGTGACAAAATAAACTGGTTCGGCATCTCTGAATACGTCTTCGGAGATGCTAATAAACCGGAGGATTCTAAGGGGATCTATCGCCTCCTTCACGCAGAAGACAGACAGGATTTTTTTGACGACAGGTCTATTGTAATCAACAGGCAGTTCAGAATACTGCAAAGTTCCGGGCGTATAGTATGGATTCACGAAAGAGCTAAAATAGAATACGGCACCAGCAACAGACCTGCTATACAAAGAGGCGTATGGCGCGTCATAGACAGTCCGGTACGGGATAATTTTGCAGGCAGCAAATTTGCAGACAGAGACGAATTGACCGGAGCATTGAAAAGACCTGCACTGCTGTCTGCTTTGTCAAGAGTTATAGACAGTGCTAAGGTGTCAAAAAGACCGGCTGCGTGTTTAGTAGTAGGCGTTGACAGAATGTCTTTTGTCAATGACGCCATAGGTACTGATGCCGGAGACGCAGTACTGAAAGGAACAGTGAAAAGACTGGAAAGCATTGTGCCGAATAATGCCGTGATAGGCAGGGCCGGAGGCGATACTTTTGCAGTTGTTCTGCCGGAGCCTTTTGGCAATGAAATGGAGTATATAGCGAATACTATACTGGAAGATTTTAGAAATGCGCCGATAGTGGCGAATAACACTCCGCTGCACATTACGGTGTCTATCGGAGGAGTGAGAGTGCCTGCTGTGACTCAGAGTGCGAATGAGGCGATGATTTTTGCAGAGCAGGCTGTGCATATGGCAAGCAATAGTTTCGTAGAATACATAGATAACCCTGCACGCATTCAAGAGAACAGACAGTTTTTCGAGTTATCTGAAAAAATCAAGAGGGCATTCAAAGAAGATTCTTTCAGGCTGGCATATCAGCCCATAGTAAAGGCTGATACCGGAGAGGTTTCCGGGTATGAAGTTTTGGTGAGAATGTTTGATGATGAAGGCAAGCCTATTTCGGCAGCGGCATTTGTGCCTTTAATAGAACAAATGGGGCTTGCAAAAGAACTGGACAGGCTGATTTTCAACAAAGCGATTAGAGATTTGGAAGAGGTGCCGGATTTAAGATTGGCGATTAATGTCTCGGGAGTCACAGCATCTGACCCTGCGTGGTCTGAGTACGTAAAGAAACTGCTTGAAAATAAGCCCAGCATATCGAAGCGGATTATAATAGAGATTACAGAAACAGCAGCCCTAGAAAATATTGCGGCAACTCAGAAAGTTGTTGAGACGCTTAATTCTATGAATATAAAGGTTTCATTAGACGATTTCGGAGCCGGAGCTACGTCTATCAGGTATTTAAGAGAGCTTGCGATTTCTATTATGAAGATTGACAAGGACTTGCTGAAGGACTTGCTGACGAATAAAGAACAGCAGCATCTTGTGATAGTTCTCATAGAACTGGCAAGAGGGCTTGGCATTGAAACCGTAGCCGAAGGCATTGAGACCGCAGAGGTTGCAGAGTGGCTGAGATACGTGAAAGTAGATTATATGCAGGGCTACTATTTCGGCAAACCGTCCCTAGAGAGACCGAGTATGACAATTAGGAATTAGGAGTTGGTGGTTACTTAAATAAATCCCTCATTCTGATAATCTGCTGACTTGCCGCTTCTACAATCTTATTGTCCATTAATAAAGGACAAGACCGCTTGGGCGACAGATTAGACCTAGAAAACGACCTGTTACTATGCCTTCCCGAGTTGTGCAGATTGCTGTGCGCCAGCTCCTGATTGAGTGCTATTGCCAGCAAGCCTTCCGTAACCGCAAAGGCAGGACCGGACTCATACGGTATTCCGTAAGGTACTGGCGGAGTAATGAATTTCCCGCCCAGCGTTTTTCTTTTCGCAGTTCTCATAGGTTTTCCAAGCCGCACTTGCTTGTCCAAAATCCTTTGAGCCAATTCCCTTGTTCCGTTTAATTGAGAAGCTCCGCCTGTTAAGACAACTCTTCTTCCGGAAAGCTCTGTAAAACCGCTTTTGTCTATTTTGTCTCTCACCAGCTCAAGTATCTCTTCCATTCTGGGCTGTATAATCGATATTAGTTGAGATTTTGGCACGTGCTGAATATTGTCAAAATCGTTCTCTTCTCCTATCAGAGGAATCTCTATGGAGTCGGTATTGTCAAAACTGCTTGACAGAGTATTCCCGTATAAAGTTTTAACCCTCTCAGCCTCTGTGATAGACGTAGTCAGACAGCGGGCTATATCGCTGGTGATATGCGCTCCTCCGATAGAAATGCCCCCTGCAAAAATAGCCTCTCCCTCGAAAAACATAGTGAAGCTAGTAGTGCCGGCTCCCATATCAATTACAATGCTGCCTAAATCTATCTCGTCCTCGACCAAGCACGCAATGCCCGAAGCATAAGGCGAGGCTATAATCTGCTCAACATTCAGGTGGCACCTTCCGACAACGTTTACCAGCGTCCTTAAAGAGCCGTGCTCTGCGCTTATCAGGTGAATTCTGGATTGCAGAGTGCTGCCTGTCATGCCGATAGGATCGCTTACGGTTTTCTGTTCATCTAGCCTGTACCCGACAGGTATTGTTTGCAGCAGTTCAATCTGTTGAGGCAGATGTTCCTCCGGCAGCATGGTCTGCGCCTGATTAATCATTCTGAAAACGTCATGTTCTTCTATTGTGCGGCCGTTAAGAGCCAGCTCTATGTCAATGCTATGAGAGATAATCTGTGCGCCCGATATATTAATGGTAACGCTTTGCAGGGTTTCGCCGCACATAGCTTCGGCAGTAGTAACGGCATCGGCAATAGATTTCTGAAGAGCGTCCATATCGGAAACCCAGCCTTGGCGCATACCTGAAGATTTGTTGTGTCCTATGCCTATGATTTTAGGATGGTCTGGGAAATCTTCTCTGGCAATAAGGCAGACGATTTTACTGGTGCCGATGTCGATGACACCGAACACTCCATTAGTCGAGACTTCCGGTTCGCCAAAAAATAGATTTTTCAGAAAGTCCATAATCGTATTCCTTAAAGCAACTGTAAAAAATATAATATGTTCGTGTAGTTAATTTTTTACTTATTTTTTATCAGTATCAACAGAATTTCTAGACCCTTCAACGAATTGATCCGGAAAGCGCAGGTCAATATAATCCAGGTTTCTATCGAGTATTTTAGCCTCTTCTATGAGAATTGATAGTCTGTGCAAGGATTTATCGAGAGATTTCTCTTTATCGGAGAGTCTGATAACAATTCCGTTTGGCTTGCTGCTGCCGGGTATAGGAGTTTGAAGCAGGTACAAGTCCCAGCGTCTTTGTCCGATGCGTTTGGCAGAAAAGAATCTGGAGTGTATGTCTTTATAGGCTTTCAGCTCGGAGAGTAAACGAGCGGCAGCCTTATCTGCGCCTGCGCCGACTAAAAGAGGCAGGCGCGGAAAATCAGAAGCCTTGGCGGATTGAATGATTTTACCGTTAGAATCTATGACGAAAATCTGATCATTGCTTTTCTGCCACCGTGCAAGAGGAGTCTTTTCCTGAAGATTAATGATAATAGTATCAGGGAGCTGCCGCATAATAGAGACATTTTCTACCCAAGGAAGGACGGACAGTTTTTTTGCAGCATCGTTAAGGTTTATGGATAAGATAGGAGTGCCTTTTTTTATGTCGGCGGCAAAAAAAACATCATCTTTGGAAAAGTTCTGCCTGCCGTTGATTATTATGTTTTTTACTTCAAAATCGGCTGATTTAGATACGTTTATGAACTTATCGGAGGAATACTGAAAGGCTTTCTGAGGCACCTTGAGTACTACGGCAATGGCTGCGGCTATGCCGAGAACTGCCAAGATGCCGAAGATGATAAGGATTTTCCTTAACAAACTGCTGTCATCGTTGAAGTCCATATTTGGAGAACGAGGCATTTATAAAGAATCTCCCCCTGCCTCTGTCATTCCCGCGTAGGCGGGAATAGGGCAAAAAAATGGAAAATTGAAAATGGAAAATTAGATTGAAATCTATTTCCAAATCAAGCATATTATAAAATACTTATAATTTCTTAATAAATTAGAAACACATGATAAAAAAACGTTCTATCAGGATTTGCGGGCATGAAACCAGTGTTTCTATAGAGGCTGCTTTTTGGAACGAGCTTAGAGAAATAGCCTCGGAAAAGAAGATTAGTTTGCAAGAACTGATAGAACAAATAGATAAAGCAAGAACCAACAGCCTGTCCGGTGCTTTGAGGCTGTTTGTGCTGAAACATCTGAAAGAAAAAACATGATACTAAGCTTTGACATAGGCGGGACTAAAATAGCAGGAGCCATTTTTGATAACTCAGAAGAAAAGGCAAGAGTCATAGAGCCGATGCCGCAAACAGGTTACTCTGATTTTTTAGCGGCACTGGACAGAATAATTGAAAAGCTAACGGCAAAATACCCTAATATTATAAAATTCGGCGCAGGCTTCTGCGGAGCTTATGACGTAAAAAGAGACCTGATAACAAGCGCAGGCAATGTCCCGTATTGCGTAGGGCATAATTTGAAAAAGGATATAGAAGAGCTTTTAGAAAAAAGAAACATAGATTGTCCTGTAGATGTCGATAATGATGCCAACTGTGCAGCATTAGCGGAAGCTCTGGAAGGTGCCGGCAAAGACTATAACAGTGTGCTGCTTTTGATTCTCGGCACAGGCGCAGGAAGCGGACTTGTAATAAACAAACAGCTGGTATCAGGTTCAAACGGGCTTACCGGCGAATTAGCAAGAGTAACATTTCCGATTTATGACGAAGAAGATTTGGAATTGGTAACAAGATTTTTCAAAGAAAAAAGGCGTCCTTACGGCAAGCCTAACGGAGACATAGAACAGTTTATTTCCGGCAAGGGCTTGAAGCAGTTGTATGAATGGAGAACCGGAAAGACGTTAGAAGCAAAAGAAATAGGAGAATTGTATAATAATAAGGACGCTGAAGCAGTAAAAGTAATGGACGAGTATTTTGAGCGAGTCGCAAAAGCAGCTGCGGTAATAGTCAACATGATTGACCCTGAAGCCATAATTCTCAGCGGAGGGGTTTCTTCTGTGACCGGAATATGCGAAGAAGTTCAAAACAGAATGAAGAAATATACTATTATAAATGACCCTAACACTAGGATATTGCAGGCAGAATTCGGAGTTATGGCGGGGTTGAGGGGTGCTGCGCTCTTGGTTAACGAGTAGCCGGTACATTGCGCTGCAAAAATCATGAAAAAATATTTGAAATCTGAGAATAACTCTCTATGATGCAGCAGTTATAAAAGTTTGCAGAGAATATCATGCCAAGTCTTAAAGAGCTCAAAAATCGGATTTCCAGTGTTAAGTCTACACGTAAAATAACTTCCGCTATGAAAATGGTGGCGGGAAGCAAACTGCGCAGAGCGCAGGAAGGAGCAGAAGCTGCAAGACCATATGCAGAACGCATGGACAAGATGCTGTCATGCCTTGCTGCCAATATGGTGTCCAGTTCCGAAAAGCCTGCGCTTTTAGCCGGAAGGGAAAAAGAAGACAAGATTCTGCTCATAGTCATTACTTCCGACAGAGGACTCTGCGGCGGATTTAACGGAAGCATAATCAAAGAGACAAGAAAACAGATTAAAAAGCTCGAATCAGAAGGCAAGACTGTGAAACTGTTCTGCATTGGAAGAAAAGGGCGAGATTTGTTAAAGTCAGAGCATTCTGAAAAGATAGTGCATTTTAAAGAAAGCTCCGACCATAAAGGACGCTTGTCTTATGATGATGCAGCTAAGGTCAATGAGCTGGCTCTCAATATGTTTGATTCTGAAGAATTCGATGTCTGTTATATAATTTACAATAAATTCAAGTCTGTTATCTCACAGATTGTTACGATGAAACAGCTTATTCCGTTTTCTATTGCGGAAAAAGAGAATGCTGATACAAACGCAGTTGCTATGCCTCCGGAGTTCGAGCCGGACGAGGCGACTATCTTGGAAGACTTGCTGCCTCGTGCTTTAGGAGTGGCTCTTTATACTTCTATGCTGGAAAGTGCTGCCGGAGAGCAGGGAGCCAGAATGACTGCTATGGATAATGCTACCAGAAATGCCGGAGATATGATTGATAAACTCACGCTCAACTATAACAGAAGCCGTCAGGCTTATATTACTAATGAGCTGATTGAGATTATTTCCGGTGCGGAGGCTGTGTAAGGGTTTTGGTTTTTAATAAATTAATATAGAGGAAAAACAAATGTCATCGAAGAATGTTCGCGGAAAGATAACTCAGATTAACGGCGCTGTGGTAGATGTGAAGTTTGAAAAGCATCTTCCTGCTATTTTGAATGCGCTTACTACTGAAAATGACGGAAAAAAGCTGATTTTAGAGGTGGAGCAGCATCTAGGCGAAAACACTGTAAGAGCAGTTGCTATGGATACGACTGACGGTCTTGTCAGAGGTGCTGACGTAGAGGATACGGGCGCACCTATCACTGTTCCGGTGGGACCAGAGACTCTTGGACGCATCATGAACGTTGTAGGCGATTCTGTTGATGAAAAAGGTGCTATAAAAACGAAAATGCACTTGCCTATTCACCGTGAGCCGCCTTCTTTCACGGAACAGTCTACGGATAAGGAAATACTGGTTACCGGAATTAAGGTTGTGGACTTGCTGGCTCCTTACTCTAAGGGCGGAAAGACCGGACTGTTCGGAGGAGCAGGAGTCGGTAAGACTGTTATTATTATGGAGCTTATCAACAATATTGCAAAAGCGCACGGCGGATACTCTGTGTTTGCAGGCGTTGGAGAAAGAACCCGCGAAGGCAACGACTTGTATCATGAAATGATAGAGTCCGGAGTCATCAAGACCAGCGGAGTCGGCTCTAAAGCCGCTCTTGTTTACGGCCAGATGAATGAACCTCCCGGTGCTCGTTCCAGAGTTGCTTTGACCGGATTAACGCTGGCGGAGTACTTCCGTGACGAAGAAGGTCAGGACGTGCTTTTCTTCGTAGACAACATATTCAGGTTTACTCAGGCAGGTTCTGAAGTTTCTGCGCTGCTTGGGCGTATTCCTTCTGCTGTGGGTTATCAGCCTACTCTTGCTACGGAAATGGGAACTCTGCAAGACCGCATTACCAGTACGACTAAAGGGTCTATTACCTCTGTTCAGGCTATTTACGTGCCTGCGGACGATTTGACTGACCCTGCGCCTGCGACTTCTTTTACTCACTTGGACGCTACTACGGTGCTTTCAAGACAGATTGCAGAGCTTGGCATTTATCCGGCAGTGGATCCTCTGGATTCTACAAGCCGTATCTTGGATCCTATCGTTGTAGGACAAGAGCATTATGATGTTGCCAGATCTGTTCAGAAGATTCTACAGACGTATAAGTCTCTGCAAGATATTATCGCTATCTTGGGTATGGACGAGCTTTCGGAAGAGGACAAGCTGATAGTTTCCAGAGCCAGAAAGATTCAGCGTTTTCTTTCTCAGCCGTTCCATGTTGCGGAAGTCTTTACAGGCTCTCCGGGAGTTTTTGTCAAGCTGGAAGATACCATTAGCGGTTTCAAACGCATAGTCGAAGGTGAGTTCGACAATCTGCCTGAAATGGCATTTTATATGGTAGGCACTATTGACGAAGTTATTGCCAAGGCGCAGAAGCTGATGAAAGAGGCTGCATGATGTCTACTTTTGTTTTTGAGCTGGTATCGCCTGATAAGCTGCTTTTCAGCAAGCCGGTAGAGATGGTTACTGCTCCCGGGTATAACGGTGAGTACGGCGTGCTGGCAGGACATGCTCCTCTTGTTACGGAGTTGAAGCCCGGAGTGATAGGCATATACGAAACAGATGATAACAGACCGTCCGTCCGGATTTTCGTTTGCGGAGGCTTTGCAGAGGTGACGCAGGAAAAATTCACTATTCTTGCGAGGAGTGCTGTTGACGTATCCGAGATAAAGAAGGAAGAGATATTGTCTCAGATGAAGAGTTTGAATGAGCGCATTCAGAGCACAGATGCGGAAGAAGAGCTTAAAAAGCTGGACGAAGAGAGTGCGATACTTACTGCGAAGCTGCAAGCTGTTGCGTAACTATCTGTAATTAACATATTTATTCATTTAATATTTTCACAATTAGCGTGTATAGTACATGCAGTTTAGAGTTATTAATAAAACACATTTTAAGGAGAATGATTATGACACAAGATACATTTGGAGGCTGTATGCAATGTGGTGAGGACAAACTTGCCAATGGCAGCATATACTTTTGGAGGGAGTACAAGGGTGGGGGGAATACGAAAGGGATTTGGCAGTAGATTTTTTGCGGACATACATTCGATATCAGAAAGAAAAAGAAAGGTATGGAAGCGCAAAAGCTGAAACTGTGGTAGCATGTTTAGACTATGAAGCACAGTTCAGGTCTTTCAAATACAGAGGACAGCCTATGACACCAGAGTGGTTTGTATTACAGGTGCAGAAGGATTTTCCTGATTCTTTTCCCGTATCTACAAGAAGCATATTTGGCGGTGTAAAAGGAGTTGTCAAAAAACTCTTCAAACATGACAAATAGTACCTAAACACAAAAAAACTAAACGGAGCGTTTTTGTAAGAACACTCCGTTTTTATCGTCCCGCTTAGTTAGCCGGCAGATTGCCTTTTGTCTTCATGCACTGCATAAAGGCGTTGTTGTACATCAACTGGATATTATTCTGTTGGCTGCCGGAGGCAACAGCACCTGCTCCGGTACCGACTACGGCACCGCTGGCTGCGCCGATAGCAGCACCGCCGCCGCCGCCGACTGCTGCGCCTAAACCGGCTCCGAGAGCTGTAGTGCCTACGCCTGCGAGAATGCCCGTTGTGTTGGCTCTTTCAGCAGCTCCGCGCACTTGATCTTCTGCGAAGCGTTTACAGGTTTCTTGTTCCCATGAAAACTGGTCAAACGATTTGCCTTTTGGAGGCATGACCAGAACAGTAGGACCCATTGGAGTGCTGGCGCAAGCAGAGAGCATAAATGCGCCAAGGCACAAGGACAGAGTTAAAAATTTAGTTTTCGTAGAAATCATGGTAGAATCTCCTTAAAGGTATATTGAATCACAGAAACAAGTATAGCATACTGTTTGGATTTAACAAAAGAGGAAAAGAAGTGAAAAGCACAATTTTTGCACTGGCGACTGCGGCGGGCAGGGGAAGCGTGAGCGTCTATAGGATTTCCGGCGGGAACGCACTTGTTGCGGCAGAGAAATGTTTTCTGGAGCAAGAGATACCGGAGCCTAGAAAGGCGTATATAAGGAGTTTTGTTGATAATGAGAGCGGAAAGACAATAGACAAGTGCATAGTATTGTATTTCAAGGCTCCTGCCAGTTTTACGGGCGAGGACGTGATAGAGCTGCATACGCACGGAGGCATAGCAGTAAGAAATGCCATAATGGGAGTGCTTTCAAAACTTCCGGGCTTTCGGCTGGCAGAGCCCGGAGAGTTCACAAGAAGAGCATTTGAGAACGGGAAATTGGATTTAACAGAGGCGGAGGCTATAGCGGATTTAGTTGACGCCGAAACAGAATATCAAAGAGAACAAGCACTAAGACAATTAGGAGGAGCGTTATCTGAGCTGTATGACGGTTGGAGAAACGCACTTATAAGGATATTGGCATTTATAGAGGCAGAGATAGATTTTGCGGAAGAAGAGCTGCCTGAAACTTTGATAGAAGAAACACTGGAAAGAGTCAAAAAAGTAAAAGAGGAAATTGAGGAGCATCTTAACGACAGCCACAGAGGCGAGCGGCTGAGAGAAGGATTTTCCGTAGTTATAATAGGAAAGCCTAATGCCGGGAAATCGTCATTATTGAATGTGCTGGCAAAAAGAGACATAGCAATAGTTTCTCCTATAGCCGGAACTACGAGGGATACTATAGAGGTGCATTTGGATATAAAAGGGTATCCCGTAGTACTGATAGATACGGCGGGCTTAAGAGAACGTCCTCAAGACGAAATAGAAAAAGAGGGCATAAAAAGAGCATTGAAAAGAGCTAAAGAGGCTGATTTGAGGATTTTGGTTTTAGACGGTATGGCTTTGGATAGAAATGATATAGGTATGGAAGACACAATAACGGTGATAAGCAAAAAGGATTTGATAAACGGCGGGGAAACATCGGACGCTATAAGAGTTTCTTCTGTAACCGGCGAGGGTATAGAGCAGCTTGTAAACAAGATACACGAGCATCTGGAAGATAAGTATAATGTGGGCGGCGTATCATTGACGAGGACTAGGCACAGGAACGCTCTAACAGAGTGTGTTCAGCACATGGACAATGCACTTAGTATAAAGCAAACTGATATGAGAGCGGAAGAGATAAGAGCTGCAATGCGCCGCCTCGGCAGCATAACAGGCCATGTAGATGTAGAAGACCTCCTAGACGTGATTTTCAAAGATTTCTGTATAGGGAAGTAGTAGTGAAAAAAGTGTGGAGTGTTGAGAGTGGAATGTGGAGTTGGAGCGGAAAGAGGGAAATGAGAGTATTCCCCTTCGCTGGCGAAGGGGTGGCAGTTGCGAAGCAACTGACGGGGCAGTGGTAAAAGCCTGATGTACTTACCGATACTGATTATTTCCTTTTAAAACTAATTCACATAAATTATAATGTATGCGATTCTTGCAGCAAAATGAGAGAAGAGAACAGATGAAAAGACGGAATTACCCAACAAAATCAAGACCTTACCCCCCCCCCCC
>WRDR01000010.1 GCA_009779745.1 Alphaproteobacteria bacterium | reverse complement strand
GGAGTTTATAGGCAGCGGCGGCGGCGGTAATACGGTTCAGGAAGAAACCTTTTATTGCAAGGATATTTATAACACTTCGTCCGGCAAGACGTATCTTGTACCTGCAAGAACAGACAGAGAATTGCTGTCTTTCATTGATGTTGCTAATCAAGGAGTTTTAGACGGTCTGTCTACAAAGGTGTCCAGTACATCTGCAACTGTTTGGTATAGTAAGGTTATTAAAGATATCAGATATCCGGATACTTGTGAAAGAAAGCTTTACGGAGATAGTACCACTGCTTCGCAAGGATATTGGAAAGGCACTATTACTTGTCCTTCTTTACCCTGTGGCACATGTAAAACAATAACAGCTTCCCGTAGATGTTTTCGTTCTACGGGTATAGAGGAAGATTGTCAAAGTTGTTTAAGCAAGTATCCTGACATGTATATTCCTTTGGTGAATGGCAAAGAAAGTCCTGAAGGAAATATACATACCGGCAATAAAGGAAAGTGCGTCTTTCAACGTACATGTTGTGCTCCGCCGTGTCCTCCGCCTCCGGCACCTTCTGGTGGTGGAGGTGGTGGAGGTGGTGGAGGTGGTGGAGGGGGCGGCGGTAGTGGCAATATTGCTCGGGATATAAATAATAGTTGTACAAGTTGTCCGACCTATCCTGAGGACATATGTCTGCCGCCAAAAACTAAGATAGCAATGGCGGACGGTTCCTTTAAATCTATTGCTGATGTGAGGGACGGACATAGGGTGATGAGCTTTAGGTTATTAGAGTCGAAAGCTCCTCTCAAATCGGCCAGAGTTACAAAAACAAAGATAACCGAAGATGTGGAGTATATAAAGATCAACGATCTTGAGATTACTGCTGCTCATACTGTTTTGTTATCTAACGGTAAGATTGTCCGAGCCGGTGTTGTAAAGGTTGGGGATAAACTTATAAAGGCTGACGGAAGTCTAGAGGAAGTGAAAACTATAGATACCAATATCGGCAAGACTACTGTCTATAACCTCTTCTTAGAAGGCGGAGACGGCTTTATTGCTGACGGTATAAGAGTTATGGCTGAGTGGTAGGTGCGTATTCCGCTTTTCACATTTATATGTCTGAGACGATACTGAACCAAGCCGATAACGTATTGAGATTAAACGGAACTCAACGGCGGATAAATAGTCTAAGAAAAGGCTGGCAATCGTACGAACATAACCGATATAATCTAAAAAGATTTTTGAGGTGAGGTTATAATGTTAGAAACAAAAATATCACAACTCGGCGACCTTATCGTCCAAAGCAGCAACACTGTTTTCTTCGGCGGGGCAGGCGTTTCCACTGAAAGCGGAATCCCTGACTTTCGCTCGGAATCGGGCTTATACGCAGCAAATCAGGTCTATGGCTATCCGCCGGAGGACTTGCTGTCATACACGTTTTTTCTAAAACAAACGGAGCTTTTCTTCCGTTATTACAAAGAAAACATGATTGCAGATGCAAAACCTAATCCTGCGCATATCGCACTTGCCGAATTGGAACAGCAGGGAAAACTCGCTGCTGTAATTACACAAAACATAGACGGGCTTCATCAGGCAGCCGGAAGCAGGAATGTGTTTGAACTTCACGGCACAAACCACCGCCATTATTGCATAATTTGCCGTGAGGAACATTCACTCGATTATATTATGAACCCGGATAACTGCCATAATGGTATAATTCCTGTTTGCAAAGAATGCGGCTGCATTGTACGTCCTGATGTAGTTTTATATGAAGAATCGCCTAATTACGCAACTTTCACTGCTGCAAAGGAAGCGATTGAATGCGCAGAATTGCTGATTGTCGGAGGGACTTCGCTTGTCGTGTATCCGGCAGCAGAATTACTCAATTATTTCAAGGGGGACAACCTCGTGCTGATTAACAAAGGTTCAACAAGCCGTGATGAAAAAGCACAGTTGGTGATAAATGAGCCGATTGGCGAAGTTATGGAAAAAATTATTGAGATTCTGGAGCCTGTTTCACTTAAATTGAACAATAATACACTGCACAGAACCAGACAGTCGTTTCAAAATAGAAGGTGTTTGTGAATGTCAGCGAATAGTGACGAACATCACAAAACTATACAGTGGCTCCCTGGGACGGGCTCGAACCGCCGACCCGGTGATTAACAGTCACCTGCTCTACCAACTGAGCTACCAGGGAATATTTAAAGGGCTTTTATAGTATGCCAAACAAAAAATCGCAACACCCTATTTTGATAAAATAGGCAAAAATCACCTTTTTTCCACTAAATAATGCCCGAATTCGTTTCATACTTGAAATATAAGCAGAAAAATATAAAATGTATCTGAAATCTTTTATTTGATTCGTTTTTTCTCGTCCTTTTCGCTTAATCTCAAGAGAATATCATGGCTAATCAACAGAATACCTCAGAAGACCCTACGATGGAAGAGATACTAGCTTCTATAAGAAAAATTATCTCTGACGATGAGGCTAAGGATTCTTCCCAGCCTGATGATGTTATAGAGCTTACTGAAGAAATCAAAGAAGACTTTACGGATTCTTTTGATACTGTTCCTCAGACAGATACTTCCGCAATGGATTTTCCGGCTTCGCCGGCTCCTTCAGCACCTCCGCCGCCTCCAAAGCCGGAGATTCCGGCCGCTCCTGTTGTTCCTCCTGTTCCGGAGCCGGATCCGTTCTCCAGCGTCAGCTCTCCTCTCGATAACGATGTGCCTCTGGTTTCCAGCCCCGTAGTCGATTCTGCCGCTTCTACTCTGTCGTCTTTTGCCAATACAATAGAGCTGGAACGCCTTTCTTCTGCCGGTACTTTTGGTGCTTCTATCGGCAATGGTCAGCGTACTCTTGAAGATATGGTCGTAGAGGCTATGCGTCCTATTCTCAAGTCGTGGCTCGAGGCTAACCTGTCTTCTATCGTAGAACGCTTGGTTCAGAAAGAAATAGACAGAATCTCAAGGCGTACATAAACCTACCTCATAATGTCTTCCGTTATCCTCAGCGGTGCTTTGTCGTCCGCTAGTTTTGAGCGGTATATCTGAAGATTCTCCATTACTCTCTGTACGTAGTTCCTAGTTTCTTCTATGGATATAAGCTCTAACCAATCTATGGGATCTACGTTTCCGTTGCGCGGATCGCCGAACGTCTCTATCCACTCTCTTGCTCTTGTTGGTCCTGCGTTATAGCCTGCTATTGCCGCTATATAGCTTCCTCCGAAATTATCGATCTGTCTTGCCAGATACGATGAACCCAGCTGCACATTGTAAGGTCCTTCATGCAGACCGCCGGCGTTATACGGCATTTTATGTCTTTTTGCAGTTTCTTTTGCCGTGCCGGGCATAAGCTGCATAAGACCTTTGGCTCCGGACGGGCTTACTGCTTTCTTATTAAACTGGCTTTCTTGTTTTATTATTGCCAGTATCAATGCTTTCTCCGGTGCAGTCGGCACCTTAAACTCTAACATAGGAAAAGCTCCGTTCAGCATCAGAATTCCTTTTCTGTTGGCTGTTTTTACTGCTTGTATGCCGAGATCCGGCTGCGATACAGAGGCTGCTATTTCCGTCAGCAATAGGAACTCGTGCCTTGACTCTGCTCTGTTTATCGCAGCCCTTAAAAACGCAGCCGCTCTTTCTGATTCGCCTATGTTGTTCAGTGCGGTTATAGCTCTGATTTCATCTCTGTTCATGAAATTCTTTCTCAGCTCTGCAGACGGCTTCGGATCATCTTTTGTTACCAAAAGAGGCTGCTCATAAACTTTAGTTATTGCCAGCTGCCCGTAAAACGTAGTTCCCAGCAGCGCCGCCTCTTTATAAAAATCGTTTGCCGTTGCACTATCGCTCAATGCCTCGTAAGCCCTTCCCATCCAGTATGCTCCTCTTGCTCTTGATATAGGCATAGACGCATTCTTATATAAAACTGCAAAATGTCTCCGCGCTCTGTCCGGATTGTTGAGCTTTCTTAATGCAAGAAAGCCGCTCAGGAACTCGGCATCCAACAGTTGATTTCCGCTAGGCTGTCTGTGGTTAGAGGTTATTTTATACGCCAGTTCAAAGTTTCCGTCTCTCATGGCGCGGCGCGCCAGAGTATTAGTCTGACTCCACCAGATTTTCGGCTCTTTCAGCGTGTCCGGAATATTTTCTAAAAACCCTATCGCCTCATCATTCCTGTTCTGTTTCACCAGCAGCCTTAACTGTTGATACAAGAGCCCCTCGTCCGATCGCTTATTACGCGGAACCTGCTCCAGCCACTCTGCGATGTTCCTGTCTTCTTTTGCAAACGCTATGCGCGTCAATGCGAGTGCCTGATCATCATGCGAAAGCATTGGTATCAGCTTATGCGCTTTATCAAAATCCGACTTCCACAAAAGGCTGTCAACTCTTTCATGCACATCTTCGTACCTCAGTACATTGCTGAATCTGTTATAAAAAGTCAGCTGATCGTTTTCTAAAAAACTATCGCTCTGCCATTTTTTTCGTATCTCTTTCTCTGCGAGACTATGCTGATTGCCGGCATACAGCGCATTCATATACTTGTAAAAACCGCCCAGCGATACCGGCTCTCTGTCCTTAAAAAATTTAAGCACATAGTCTGTTGGCAGGTCGTCCGGCATTTTCTGTTCCGCTATTAGCTGAATGCCCCGTATGCCGCTCCATGAAGGATTCTTTTCTATGAAGGATATAATATTCATGAAGCTATGGTTATTATCAGGCTGCGCCATCACATAGCCGGTTAGTATTTTATTCAGCAGAGGATCTTTTCCGGTTGCAGCCATAGAAGCTGCGCTTGAGAAATTTCCTTTATTCATTGCAGTGAAAGCCTTTTTATATGTATCCTGAGCTGCTTGCGGTTTTTTAGCCGCTGCCTGAGGCTTTTTGGCTGCCTGATTGGTTTGAGTCTTTTTAGCGGTTGCTGCTTGAGGTTTTTTAGCTGTTTGAGCATAAACTGCATTCGGCAAACACAGAATTACTATAACGGCTATACATGATAAAAGGCGGGACATTTGACTGTTAATCCATTTTGTTGTATTTAGGTGCGTTTTGTACTATATTATGTAAGATATTAGAGCATACTCATGTTAGATAGCACAGGAATACATGCTACGCTCTTCGCAAAAATGAGTGCCTGCTTTGTCGCAAGTTCTTGAAATACTCTCGGTATTCCTACGGACTTGCTCCTAGCATTCATCTCATTTTTGCTCGGTCTTCCTATATTATCTAACATGAGTATGCTCTAAATTAGTTAAGAATTAAAAAGTTTTTTAGCCATGAATAAACCCAAAGATGCCAGAGCAGCAGCCCAAAAATACATAGCTTTGAACAGAAAAGCGAGGCATGACTACTTGATTATCAATACGATAGAGGCAGGTATAGTGCTTCTTGGCACAGAGATAAAGTCTTTGCGCACGGGGCAGGCGAGTATTCAGGAGTCTTTTGCAGTGCCGAAAGACGGAGCGTTTTTTCTTGTGAACGCATACATAGCAGAATACCAAAAAGCCGGAACTCACTTACAGCACGATACGAAAAGACCCAGAAAACTGCTTTTGCACAAGAAAGAGATGAACAAATTGCTGGGGGCAGTGAAAAAAGAGGGAATGACGATAGTACCTTTGGGACTTTACTTCAACAAAAGAGGCATTGCTAAGATAGAGCTGGGGATTGCTAAGGGCAAACATCAGCAGGACAAACGAGAAACCATTAAACAGCGCGAGTGGAACCGTGAGAAAGCACGCGCGATGAAGAGAAATTGAAATTAGAATCTGTATCTCATACCAAGCAGAGCTTCGTGAGAATGCATTTTGGCTTTCATTTTAAGTATATCAGGTGCTAAGAAATCATCTACTTTAGCAGTACCATAATCTGTAAAACGATAACTTAAATCAATAATAATATTATTCGTGATTTCATAGGCTATGCCTGCACCAACATTCCATGCAAAATTCATCATGGTACTGCTCATAGTATAATTAATATCAGGATATACAAATTTGAACTCATAAGACGTAAATCCAAGTCCAGCCCCCAAATATGGACGAAGATTTTTTGTTGCACGCATATCATAATAAGCATTTGCAAAAAATGTGTGTGTTGTGCCTATATCGGTGTTGGCTTTATATATACCGGCTTCCAACTCAGACCATTCATTTCCTCCTTTTATTCCATATTCACCTTCAAATCTAAATATTCCAATTTTAGATGGGATTCCGATGCCAGCAGCAAACTTTCCTCCAATAAAACCGGAATTTTTGTTCTTAAAATCAGTATGAGCGACGTGTACACCAGATGTATATGCATCACCCTTGTGATTAGTTATGCTTGCTGCTCCGCCGGATATTTTTGCTGATACATATGGGCTTATTGTTTCTTTTTGGGCATTAGCTGCATTTGCCTGAGATGCAAAGCATGAGATAACTGCAATTGCAGAAACTGTCATAAATTTTTTCATAAGTTTTTCCTCTCTGTTTGTTTAAGCATTTTATGGTATGCGTTAAGTTATTTTGGTAGCGCACACGAAGTCATACTTCGTATACATAGCTAATTATAAAAGCACTACTTCCTAATATTTGGTTAAAAAAAGAAGCATAACTATAAGTTATGAGTATAAACACAAAGAAGAACATGGGGCTTCGCATAAAAGCCATTCGTTCTGCCAGAAAAATGACCCAAGAACAGCTGGCGGAAAAGGTAGGTATTTCGACTGAAGCCATATCAAATATTGAACGGGGAGTAAACTTTCCGTCTTTTGACAATTTGATAATCATTGCCAATGTTTTGAATTGTCAGATTTCAGATATTGTTGACAATCCTTCTAAAGGAAAAAAACACAAACGGATAGCTGCTGAAGCTGAAATTATCGGCATAATCAAAGCTCTTCCTGATGATAAAGTCAACATGGCTGAAAAACTTGTTGCAGCTTTGGTGTAGTACCCGACCGGATATATTACCCAATCTTCCTGAATTCCGGAACACCCTCTATTGCCGTGTCTATAAGCGTACTTGCTTTTTCAGCAGACAGCCGCTCATGAATTTTCTTCTTTGCAAGCTCCAGCCCCATATGCAGTGCCGCTGCTCTTACTTCCTTTATTGTCTTGTCTTGATACAATTTTATTCTTTCCGCAGCAGCCGCTTCCTGTCTTTTTATAGTAGCCGCTATATCAGCCTCAGCCTTATCCCTAAGACGCACTACTTCGACTTTCGCTTTTTCCAATAGTCTTGCAGCTTCTATCTCTGCCTGCTCCTGTTTTGCCTTGCAGTCCTTCAATAACTGTTCCGCTTCCAAATGCAGGTCTTTTGCTATGCTCAATTCTTCCTGTACTTTAGCAATCTCTCCGTCCAGCCAGCCTGCTACCGGCTTCCTAAGAAGCCTATACGCTATGAGTACGAATACCACAAAAGTAATAAGGTATATGTTTACCGGATCGTTTATATAATGAGAAAATGCCGCTCCTGTTTCCATAGTCATGACCCTAATCCTTTATTTAAGCCTTAACAATGCTCTTTAAAATCTTCTGAACTATCTCTTCAGAAATCTCTTCCGCTGTTGCCGATACGGTACTCAACGCTTTTGTCTTCGCAACCTCTATCTTGTTTTCAGCGATGCGAATCTTTTTCAAGACCTCTTTTTCCTTCGAGTGCTTTTTGTTGCTTTCCTCTTCCTCAAGCGTAGATATCATGTTAGTTACTTTGTTCTTAGACTTTTCCCTTGCTTCCCTAAGCTGAGTGTCCGCCTTAACAGATGCCGCCTTTGCTTCCTCGTTTGCTTTTCTGGCTGTCTCAAAATTCGTAGTTATCACTGTTCTTCTGTTATCCTGAGTCTTTGCTATTCTAGGAACTGCTATGAAATGCAATAACAAGTACAGAATGGAAAACGATACTACCAGCCAAAACGCCTGCTCCGGAAAATAAGAGAAATCAAACTGCGGCAGCCCTTGAGCTTCTTTAATCAGCAGCTCATTTTCCGGTTCACTTACTGCAGCGGTTTGTTCTGTTACTCTGTCAGCCTCTTTTGCATAAGCAAAAGAAGGAGCAATAAGAAAACTAAAAACCGCTGCTAACAAGCATATATTACGATAAAAACGCATTACTCACTCTACGCATTCAATGTCATTATCGCTACAACGAAACCGAGCAATAACACAAGCTCTGTTCCTGCGAATGCTATAAATCCAATCTTAGACAGCTTTGTGTCTGCAGACGGATTGCGGGCTATGCCTTCAAGCCATGAAGAGAACACTCTGGATAATCCAAATCCTGCGCCGATAGTTGCGCCAAGCATTACCAAACCTACACCAATAAATTTTAAAGCTTCTGCGTCCATTTTGAAAACTCCTGTTACATCGTTAAAATTAAACCAAAAACAATTATTGCCTTAGTGTCAAAAAACACTAGTGCATTTCTACTGCATCATGCAGGTACACTGACGCTAATACTGCGTATATGTACGCTTGCAAAAACGCAACAAAAAATTCAAAACCTATAAGCACCAAATTCAATAAAAACGGCAGAATGCTTAGTCCTGCGAGCCAGCCCGCTCCGAGCAGTCCGATAGTCAATCCTATGAATACATGCAAAAGCAAATGCCCTGCCAGCATGTTGCCGAAAAGACGGATTGCAAGGCTGAAAGGACGGATTAAAAACGAGAACAATTCAATGCACATAAGTATAGGCACTAGGAAAAAGGGAAGTCCTTTAGGCACGAACAGTTTTATCCAGCCTATGCCGTGCTTTATAAATCCGTATGATATTATGACTATAAACAGTATGGACGAGATGGCAAAATTGACTATCACATGGCTTGTTGCAGAGTTTGCGGATAATACTGGCAGTAATCCGAACAGATTACAAAACAGTATGAACATGAATATAGTGAATACTAAAGGAAAGAACTGTTTTGCCTTAGGGCCGGCTCCGCTTTCCAGCATGTTTCCCACGAGATCATACAGCTTTTCCGCCAGCATCTGGAATCTTCCCGGAATCACAGCGCGCGGCTGCATTGCAAACACCAGAAACAATGTGCAGCCTATGACAGATATCAGCATAAACACGGCGGTATTGGTAAGAGCTATATCATACCCCAAAACAGGAAGCTGAAACAGGGTATCTGTTACTCTGTGTATTTCAAAATCTTCAAAGATGTTCTCAGATGACATAATATTATTCTCTAAAAATAAAAGACAGAGACCTCTTTACACAAAATATTACAGGTTTGCAACCACATTATAATTTACATTTCGTCTTTTTTGTCTTCTGCTTCCTGTTGTTTCTTCCATAACAGCAAAATTCCTGATGCTGTGCCTAATAGTACCATTACTACCAAAAGCCACGGCGTAGTATCAAAATAATGATCCAGCAATAATCCTATCACTAAAGACCCTAAGGTTGTTCCTGCTAAATCGTACGATACACTGGCAAAGCTGTATTTATATTTATATTTGTTTTTGCTGGGTTTTTTGTCTTTTTTCAGGATTTTATTTTCAGCATGGTTTATTCTGGATTCCAAATCTTTGAACTTATCTTTAGTCTTGTTTTGATTTTTCATCTTCATAGTCCTTTCCGTTTGAAATAACAATGGATTGCCGTGAATTGTTAATGTATTGCATTAACTTGATACTTTTTATCGCATCGCACAAAAATTTTTCGTTTTTATTATCCTCTGATTCGCATCAACTCCTAATTCCTAACTCCCTTGTCCTCCCACAGTCATATTTTCCAGCCGCATTGTAGGCTGTCCTACTCCGCACGGCACGCTTTGCCCGGCTTTACCGCACGTTCCGACTCCGGAGTCTAGCATAGTATCGTTTCCTATCATACTAATTCTTTTCAGCGTTTCTATTCCGGATCCCACTAATGAGGCTCCTTTCAAGGGCTGTCCTATTTTTCCGTTCTCTATCTCATAGGCTTCATTGGCTGAAAATACAAACTTCCCGGACGTTATATCTACTTGTCCGCCTCCGAAGTCAGGGGCGTATATTCCGTGCTTAACCGAGGCTATTATCTCTTCTTTACTAATATCCCCTTTGTGCATAAACGTATTCGTCATTCGGGGATAGGGGGGATATGCAAAACTTTCTCTGCGTCCGTTGCCTGTTGAACTCGTTTTCATAAGCCGTGCGTTCAGCCTGTCCTGCATATATCCTACCAGCTTCCCGTCCTCTATAAGTGCAGTCTGCTTTGTCGGCGTTCCTTCATCGTCTATTGATAATGAGCCTCTTCTTCCGGTTATGGTTCCGTCATCTATTATAGTAACGCCTTTGCTTGCGATTTGTTCGCCCATAAGCCCGGAAAATACTGAAGTTTTTTTCCTGTTGAAATCTCCCTCAAGCCCATGTCCCACAGCTTCGTGCAGCAATACTGCCGGCCAGCCGCTCCCCAGTACTACAGTCATTTCTCCGGCAGGCGCCGGGTTTGCCTCTAAGTTAACCAACGCTTTTCTTAATGCCTCGTCTGCCGTGTTCTGCCATTCTTTTTTAGTGAATATTCTTTCGTAGCTCTCTCTCCCTCCAAAGCCACTTCCGCCTCCTTCCATTTTATCGCCTTTTTGCGCTACTACGGATACGTTCAGACGTACCATTGGCCGTATATCTGCTGCTCTGAAACCATCTGTTTTCAGTATCTGTACTGCTTTCCAACTGCCGGAGAGTGATATGCTCACCTGACGCACCAGCGGACTTTTATTTCTTACGTAGGCATCTATTTCCTGCAAGAGCAGAATCTTTTCTTCGAACTTTTTCCCTAGCAGCGGATTGTGAGGGCTGTACAGGACGCTGTTTGTCTTTTCCATGTTCTTATCAGGCGAAACATTAATCCTGTTTTTGCTTGCGGTTTTTACAGTGTTCTTAGCTTCTTTCAGCGAGTTTTCATCTAAGTTCACGGAAAACGCAAAACCAATGCTCTCGTCCGAGACGCATCTTAGCCCAAACCCTTTGGTTGTATCAAAACTGGAATTTTTAAGTTTTCCATCGTCCCACAAAAAACTCTCTGACTGATTGTACTCTAAGAACAGTTCTCCGTCATCTGCGTTGAACAGAGCTTCGTTAACGTGATTCTGCGCTGCCGCCAATCTCAGATCTGTTTTATTGAAAAACAGTTCGTCTGTTTGAACCAGTATTTCCTGCATATTCATTATTGCTGCTGAGACACTTTATCCGGTATAGTTGCCTGTTGACGCATAAGTACCAGAAGGGGTTCTATATTTCCGCCGTTCCTTTGTATAATAGAAGCGTATTCCTGTTTTTGAGTAACGCTCATGCTAACGCCCTCTATTACTACATCGATAATGCCCATTTTCCCGTTCTTATCACGCACTCTCCAGTCTATGTTAGTTGTCTGCGTAGTTCCAGGGTGAGTTATCTGGCTTGAAACAACAGTGTCAAAATCAGATTCTACCCTTGTGCTTGTAACTTTGAAGCCCTCACCGGTATACATGCTCATTTTGCTTCCGTAATTCTTTATAATCAGCTTTTTGAATAGCTCTACGTACTCTTGCTGTTGTGCCTCTGTTGCAGAGTTCCAGAATCTTCCGATTACAAACCTTCCTACGGTCATTAGATCAAAATACTCGTCAAGTAGTCCTGCGAAGTCTTTAGCTACTTCCTCTTGAGGAAGAGACTTATTAGCTATGATGGTTAAGGCTTTATCGCCTGATGTCTGAATGAATTTTCCCGCAGGCGTTGCTACAGCCTGTTCGTGCGTGCGGGTTCCGGTATTTTTCGCCTCGTCTTGTGCCAGTACCATTGCAGGGTTAAGAAACGCCATAATCGCCATACAGCAGAGTGCTAAACGAGATGCACTGATAATATTTTTCATGAAAAAACTCCATAGATAGGCAGATAAACAATAAGAAAACTCTCGAGATTCATAAGTATAGCAGTTTTTCCCCAAACAAGTAAGCAAAATTATTATACTTCTCAAAATTTCTTCATAAGTATGTTGCTAAGTCTTGAAAGTAATGCTATTAGGTGTGTCAAATTACTAATTCCTAATTGGATATAATATGCAGGTAGACGCAAATACAATACGCAAAGGTCATGTGCTGGATTATAACGGCAAGTTATGGTCTGTCATGAAAAGCGAAATTATGATTCCCGGTAAGGGAAACGCTGTTATTCAAGTAGAAATGCGTGATGTTAGATCCGGTGTCAAAACCAATGTCCGTTTCAGGACGCAGGAAACTGTCGAGCGCATACAACTGCAGGAAAGCGAAATGCAGTACCTGTTTTCCGAAGGCGATGACTACACTTTCATGGATCAGGAAACTTACGAACAGTACACTATTCCTAAAGACATAATAGGCGAACCGGTAGTGTTTCTGACTGAAAATATGGTTTGCAAGGTCATGACGTTTGAGGGCAAGGCATTATCCGTAGAGCTGCCTCAGACCGTTGTTTTGGAGCTTATAGAAGCTGATCCTGTTGTAAAAGGACAGACTGCTTCTTCCTCTTACAAGCCTGCCAAACTTTCTAACGGCGTTAGAACTCTGGTACCTCCGTTCATAGAAGCCGGTACACGAGTAGTTGTTAACACTGCGGACGGCTCCTACATCGAACGAGCAAAAGACTAGTTTGTCTGTAAATCATTAACTTTTAAAAAAGGAGAATTGATATGGCTGATAAAATTGTTCTGGCGTACTCCGGCGGTTTAGACACTTCCGTTATATTAAAATGGCTCCAAGTAGAACGCGGCTATGATGTTGTTACTTTTACCGCAGACCTCGGACAAGAAGAAGAATTAGACGGCGTAGAGGCAAAAGCTCTTAAAACCGGTGCGGTCAAGGCTTATATAGAGGATCTCAAAGAAGAGTTCGCGCGCGATTTTGTTTTCCCTATGCTGAGAGGAGCCGCTGTGTATGAGGGGCGTTATCTCTTAGGGACCTCTATAGCCCGTCCTCTGATTGCTAAAAAAATGGTTGAGATTGCAAAGAAAGAAGGTGCTGTGGCTGTTGCGCATGGTGCGACAGGCAAGGGTAACGACCAAGTCAGGTTCGAGCTTACCACTATGGCTCTGGCTCCTGAGATTAAGACTGTTGCGCCGTGGAGAGAGTGGGATCTTTTGTCCAGGACTGATCTTAATGCCTTTGCGGAAAAGCATAACATTCATATATCCAGCTCTAACAAAAGGTACAGTATTGACAGAAACATGCTTCACTGCAGCTTTGAAGGCGCAGAGCTTGAGGACCCTTATTTGGAGCCGGAGGCCGGAAGTTATTTAATGGCTAAACCTATAGAACAGGCTCCTAATGAACCTGAATACATCAGTATTGATTTTGTAAAAGGAGATGCTGTTGCTATCAATGGCAAGAAGATGTCGCCTGCTCAGATTATCATGACTCTGAATAAAATCGCGGGCAATCACGGTATAGGGCGTATTGACATTGTAGAAAGCCGTTTTGTCGGCATGAAATCCAGAGGCGTGTACGAGACTCCGGGCGGTACAGTGCTTCATGCGGCTCACAGAGATCTTGAAGGCATTTGTTTAGATAGAGAAGAGATATCTTTGCGTGATGCTATCATGAACAGATATGCCGCCGTTATTTATAACGGCTTTTGGTTCTCGCCTGAACGCGAGGCAATGCAGGCACTCATAGACAAGACACAGGAACGCATGACAGGTACTGTAAGACTAAAACTGTACAAGGGTTGTGTTCTGCCGGTCGGAAGAAAATCTCCTTACAGTCTCTATAATCAGGAGATAGTTACTTTCGAAGAATCTAATGCCTATGACCAAAAGGACGCTGCAGGCTTTATCAAGCTGAACGGTCTGCGCATCAGAGGCTATGGGAATCGTAAGGTTTAATAGTGGAGTAAAAATGTCTGAAGTTACTAAAAATACTAAGCTCTGGGGGGGTAGATTCGATGAGTCTACCTCTTCGGACGTAGAGGCTTTCACCGAGTCCGTGTCTTATGACAAGAATCTCTATACTCAGGATATCAGAGGATCTAAGGCTCATTCCGAGATGCTGGCTAAATGCGGGATTCTGTCTGAAAAGGATATGACGGATATTCACGAGGGTTTGGATAAGATTCTTGCGGAAATAGAGCAGGGGACTTTTATCTGGAAGCCAGAGCTTGAAGATGTTCACATGAACATAGAAAGCAGATTGACGGAACTGGTAGGAGATGCCGGAAAAAAGCTGCACACTGCGCGCTCGCGGAATGATCAGGTGGCTACTGATTTCAGGCTGTTTGTGGCAGAGGCTATGACTAAGTGGCGCACTTTGTGTTTAGAGTTTATAGCTGTGCTGCTGGAAAGGGCTCAGAAAGAAGTGAATACTCTTTTGCCCGGGTATACTCATATGCAGCCGGCGCAGCCAGTAAGTCTTGCGCAGCACATGATGGCGTATGCGTGGATGCTGAAACGCGACATAGAGCGCATTGACGATGCTTTAAAGCGCGTGCTTATAAGTCCTTTGGGAGCGGCTGCTTTGGCTGGAACTACGTATAATATTAATCCGGAATTTTCAGCGGAAAGGCTGGGCTTTGCCGGAGAGTTCGACAACAGCATGGACGCTGTTTCCGACAGAGATTTTGCCATAGAGGCTTTATCCGCGGGCAGTATAATCATGATGCACCTGTCAAGATTCTGTGAAGAGATTATTATATGGTCATCTCCTGCTTTCGGCTTCATAAGGCTTTCTGATGCTCATTCTACGGGATCTTCTATCATGCCTCAGAAGAGAAACCCTGATTTGGCAGAGCTGGTGCGCGGAAAGACCGGCAGAGTTTACGGGTCGCTGCAACAGATGCTTGTCATGATGAAGGGGCTTCCTCTGGCTTACAACAGAGACATGCAGGAAGACAAAGAGTCATTCTTTGATGCTGACAGGACTGTTGCCAATTCTCTTTCTATGATGGCTGCGATGATAGAAAATTGCGCTTTCAACAGAGAGAGAATGTCTATGGCGTTGAAGGCGGGCTTTCTTAATGCTACGGAGTTGGCCGATTATCTGGCGGCAAAAGGAATTCCGTTTCGTGAGGCTCACAAGATTACAGGACATGCCGTGGCATATGCAGAGAAGGCTGGAAAAGCGTTGGAAGAGCTGTCTTTGGAAGATTTGCAATCCATAGAACCCAGCATTCAAGAAGATGTTTTTGAGGTTTTGGATTACGAAGCCGCAGTGAACAGACGCAACAGCAAAGGAGGAGTGGGGAGAGTTTCTTTATTCCGCCAGTTTGAGGACATGAAGAAGTTTGTTAGAGAAAGTGAAGGAAAATAACGATGGCTGTTCGTTCTGCATTAATGAATGTGATGTTTAAGGCGGCGGAGAAGGCTGCCAGAGGTCTTGTCCGGGATTTCGGAGAGATTGAAAATCTGCAAGTGTCTCGAAAAGGGCAGGCTGATTTTGTCAGCAATGCGGATTACAATTCTCAGAAGATTATTCATAAGGAGCTGTCTTTGGCAAGACCCGGCTTCGGCTTTCTTATGGAGGAAGATGACGGCTCGGAAGACACTTCTTCAAAACCGGAGCGTTGGATTGTAGATCCTTTGGACGGGACCATAAATTTTCTGCACGGTCTCCCTCATTGGAATATATCCATAGCGGCAGAGAGAAACGGAGAGGTCATAGCAGGACTCGTTTATGCTCCTATATCTAATGAGGCTTTCTGGGCGGAAAAAGGGTGCGGGGCTTACTCTAATAACAATAGGCTCAGAGTTTCTTCCAGAAAAGATTTTTCCGAGTGTCTGATTTCCTGCGGAATACCTTATAAGGGAATGCTGCAAAGGAAGCCTAATTTTTCCAAGCAGCTTGATGCTGTGATGCCTTTGGTATCCGGCATCAGGCGTTTTGGAGCTGCGGCTTTGGATTTAGCATATCTTGCAGCAGGGCGGTATGACGGCTTTTGGGAAGAGCGTTTGGATCCGTGGGACATTGCGGCCGGCATTCTTATTGTCAGAGAAGCGGGCGGATTGGTTTCGTCCATAGAACCGGATAAGAATCCTATTTACTCCGGCGGCATGGTTGCGAGTAATTATGAGATACATAATCAGTTGTTAAATCTTATAAGGGAAGCGGTATAGGAATTGAAATCAGGTTGTCTGTAAGCCGAGTTCTGTAACGAGTATAAATACCCGCTGATGATCATTCATCTGAAACGTTTGTTGCCAAACGCTTTTTGCAACCTACCCGAATCTAACGCAGGGAAAGCGCGGTACTCTGTTTTTCAACGGAATACATAAGATTCCTATTTGGTCTTGCTTCGGACGGGGGTTTTCCAGACCATTAGCTGTTACCAGTAATGCGGTGCGCTCTTACCGCACCTTTTCACCTTTTCCCGGAGAAAGGCCTCTCCGGGTAGTTTGTTTTCTGTGGCACTTTCCTTCAGTTACCCTTAACTATAACCGACCGGACGTTATCCGGCGTCCTTTTCCCTTGAAGCTCGGACTTTCCTCTATGCTTTCATAGGCTTATAGGATTATAAGCACTTCCGGCACAGCGATCATCCGACAACCTGATTTCAACCCGAATATAGCATAAAAAATTTCTTTATCATACAAAATACGGTGATATGGTGGTAAAAAAGCAACAACTATATGAAAAATTTAGTGTCCTGATTGCGTTAATTGAAAATTTAGATGTTTTGGGCTACATTACCCGCAATATTCTTCTGTTTGCAAACTGTTGCTGTTTTTTCGATTCCTCGTGCCGTTTGTTCGGCGGCATAGGTGTTTTTATAGGAGTTACTCATGAATAAAAAATTATACATTGCTTCACTGGCTTTAGCCGCTGCTGTTTTGGTAGCTGCTCCGGCCCACGCTGAAAGACCCAGCGGCTGGTATCTTGCTGCCGGTGCCGGTGCTGGAATCTCTCCGGATATGCCTGTGTTTGATAAGGACAACTTAGGCACTACTTGGAATAATTATAGAGTTAGCTTCAGAGACCCTGCTTATGGCATTTTTGGTGCCGGCGGTTATGCCTTTGATAACGGACTCCGTGCCGAGGTCGAGTATTTGTATCAAACTAAACGGTTTGGTCCTTTTGGAAAGTATTGCTGTGATCCAGTGCCGGCAAAGGGTCGTCTCAATGCCCATACTCTTTTCTTAAACGCCTTTTATGATATGGATTTAGTTGCGTCTCCTTGGTTTGTTCCTTATATCGGTGCCGGTATAGGTCCCAGCTTTGGTTATTCCGGTCACATGGATTTTACTCCTGTTTCAACGACTTACAGATGGAAGCCCGGTAATGACGTTGTTGCTGCCTATCAGGCTATTTTCGGTACCTCGTTTATTTTAGACCGCAACTGGGCTTTGACCGCAGATTATCGTTATTTAGGCGTCATTGGTCATGTTACAGGTAAGCTCGAAGGTGTAAAGGCCGGCAGGATAAATCCTAGTTCTCATAACGTCTTTGTCGGTGTCCGCTATACTTTCGGTCCAGAGTCTGCTCCTGCTGAATGCCCGCCCGCACCGCCTCCTCCGGAGCCGATCAGACCTGTTGCTATGCAGGTTCCTGTCGTAAGAGAGGTTGCTCCTATGAGACCTGCTGTTCCGGCAACTCAGAGCTTTATGGTGTTCTTTGACTTTGACAAGGATCTTCTTACTCCTGAAGCCAGAGAAATCATCAGGACTGCTGTCAGGAAGTTCAAGGAAGACGGTTACGCTAAAATCGCTGTAACGGGTCATACCGATACTATGGGCAGTGCCGAGTACAACATGGATTTGTCCATACGCCGTGCTGAGGCTGTCCGTAAAGAGCTCGAGATGCTGGGCGTAAGTTCCGCTCACATAAGGACCACCGGTGAAGGCAAGCATAATCTGCTTGTACCTACTACTCAAGGCGTACGCGAAGCCCAAAACCGCCGCGCTGAGATAATTCTTTCTAGGTAAGTTCTTAGTAGATTAGTTATAAAGCCGCCTCCGGGGTTTATCCGGGGGCGGTTTTTTATTAAGTGTGGAGTGGTTGAGAGTGGAGTGTGGAGTTGGTGCATTGACGATGCGGGAAATGTAGGCTATCATACTTAACATGATGTATACTGCATACAACTACAAAAGAAGACAGGCTTTCAGGCGGTATTCCCCTGAGCAGGCTTTACGCTACAAGCAGAAAAAGAAAAAACAGGGCGGGCGCAATTACAGATACGGCATTGTTGCCGAGTGGGTTTGTGTTGCGGTTTTATTGCTGAAGTTTTACAAAATTCTTGCAAGAAGATATAAGACCGACTGGGGCGAGGTAGACATAATCGCTTACAAGAACAATACTGTTATTGCTGTTGAGGTGAAGGCTAGGCAAAGCCTGTTCGATGCTAAGATTTCTGTGACGGAAAAACAGATAAACAGGGTACAGAAGGCTCTTAAAGTGTTTATATCCAACAACAGAGAATTCTGTAAATGCAAAAGAAGAGTTGATACTATGTTTATGGTGCCGAGAAAAATTCCTTTTACTAATTGGCAAATGAGATTAATTCCGGTACACTATAAAAACTTCGGCTTGTGGTAATATTTTTATGGAGGCATTACAATGGCGTTCGTTAATGAAAATTTTTTCAAACTCTCTCCTTCTTATTTGTTCTCAGAAATCGCAAAAAGAGTTTCCGATTTTAAGACCAACAATCCTGATAAGGCTGATTCTGTCATACGCTGCGGCATCGGCGATGTTACGGAGCCTTTGCCTGCTGCGTCTATAAAGGCTCTGCACAAAGCAGTTGACGAAATGGCTGTGCGTGAAACTTTCCGCGGGTACGGTCCGGAAGAAGGTTATGAGTTTTTGCGCCATGCTGTTGCGGAGAACGATTACAGGTCCCGCAATCTTTCTATTACCGATGATGAGATTTTTGTTTCTGACGGCAGCAAGTGTGATTGCGGTAATATTCTTGATATTTTAGGCAAAGGAAATCGTATTGCTATTCCGGATCCTGTCTACCCTGTTTATTATGATACTAACATTATGGCGGGCAATGAGGATATTATTTTCGTAAACGGCACCGAGGATAACGGCTTTGTGCCGGAGCCTCCTTTTGAAAAGGTTGATGTGATTTATTTGTGTTTTCCTAATAATCCTACTGGGGCTGTTGCTACTAAAGAACAGCTTAAATCTTGGGTTGATTATGCTTTGAAGAACAAATCGCTGATTATTTTTGATGCTGCATATGGGGATTATATACGAAACCCTGATATTCCCAGATCCATATACGAGATAGAGGGCGCATATCAGTGCGCTATTGAGACCAGGAGTTTTTCCAAGAGCGGCGGATTCACGGGGCTTCGCTGTGCTTTTGCCGTAGTTCCTAAGGCTCTTACGGCGTATTCTTTGGACGGAGAAAAATCTGTGTCTTTGCACTCTGTTTGGAAGCGCAGGCAAGGCTCTAAGTTTAACGGCGTTTCATACCCTGTTCAGAGAGCGGCGGAGGCTTTGTATTCCAAAGAAGGTCAGGCAGAGGTCAGACAGCTTGTAGATTTCTATATGAACAACGCTAAAATTATTGCAGAGACGCTAAGAAAACTAGGACTTCCTTTCTGGGGCGGTGATAATGCTCCTTATATATGGACGAAGACTATCGGCGGTAAGTCCAGCTGGGATATGTTTTCTTTCCTTTTGGATAATTTTGGAATTGTTACAACTCCGGGCAGCGGCTTCGGCAAAATGGGCGAGGGGTATTTCAGGATTTCTGCATTCAATAGCCTTGAGAATATAAAAGAGGCTGCCAAGAGACTATCGAGTTTATAACTCTATCCACAGCATAAACATAATCCTGTAAGAGAACAGTTGCTTTTTGAGACAAGCAGAGTTATGCTGTTAAGGGTTTGTTAACTATTCCCGACCTATCTAACCGTGTTTAACTATCTGATTTAAAAGATTTTTCCAATATATGAAGCCGAATCGCAAGAGTCATCTAAGGAGTTCTCTATGAATGAGAAATTTGCAGAATTAAGTCAGCCCGGCCGAGTTTGGGCTGTTCCTGCTCTCGTAGGAGATGTTGATAAGCTGTCTGCTCTGCATGATTATATTGCGGCTAAGTTCCGGGCAAAAGACAAGATTGTTTATTTAGGAAACTATCTCGGTGATAACTACGAACGCAACTTGGATATTCTTGATGAGCTTATGATTTTCAGGTCTGCTCTCATGTGCAAAGAGGGTGTGGACTCTTCCGATATTGTCTTCCTTAGAGGTCCTATGGAAGAGGCTTGGATCAGGCTTCTGCGCTTACAATTTTCTCCTTCTCCTGTTAGGACTATGGAAATGCTCCTAGGGGCAGGGGTGGGATCCTATTTGCAGGTTTATGATTTTAGCATGAATGAAGCCAGATTCATTGTGAAAGAGGACAGTTCCACTATATCAAGATGGACTTCCGAACTTAGGTCTGCCAACAGGGCAAAGCCTGGGCATGAGAAATTTATGTTCTCTATGCGCAGAGCTGCTTTTACTAGGCGCGCTTCTGGGCTTATGGGCATGATTTTTGTTCCGGCTAATTATGATTTTTCCAAATCTCTTGAAGACCAGAAAGATACTTTTTGGTCCGGAGAGACTGCTACGCAGTTTTCATCTTATTCTTTGCCTATAGATTCCCGCGAGACCTGTCTTTGCGTTGTAAGAGGTTTTGATACTGCCAACCGGGGCTGTTTCCTTACAGGACTTGCCGTTACCCTAGATGCCGGATGCGGCAGGGGAGGCGTTTTGGTTTGCGGGTGTTTTTCCGATAACGGTGCTTTGAATGAGCTGGTTATTGTTGAGGGAGAGAGAGAGAATGTTCGTGTCAAAGCCTCTGCTTTATTCCCCAAAATAGAGCCTGTCAGGATAAAGAGGGCTAGTGAGCTGGGCAATAGTATCCGCAATATGCCTATAAAAACGCCTAACAGGATTCCGGAAGGCATGACTGTTTCTCATGACGAGATATACGGACGCTTTGTGCAGTAGTTTTATATAATTTGAAATTATTATAGCGCAGAAAGCTTAAGATCTTTTTTCTTGCTTGGGGCACTGTATGCCACAACCTTGTGCTGAGGCCATTTGCCTCTTGCCAGCGCAATTATCTCGTCCACCTGTTTGGATCTTTCCGAAGCATCTATTTTTGTTCCGTACACCCAGTAATTCAGCATAACCTGTTTTACATAATTCCTAGTCTCTCTGAAAGGAAGGCTCTCTATGAACAGCAGAGAGTCTGATACCGGCTCGCTTCCTATCCAATTGGCAACTTTGCTTGGCCCTGCATTATACGCCGCAAGCAGGAACAAAAGATTATCTCCGATAGTTTTGTCCGCTGCCAGCAAACGCAGATACTTCTGTCCCATTTCCAAACTTATTTCAGGATTACTATTATAATCGGCACATGCTATATTCGTGCTGCCTCCGGTTTTTTTAGCGATGTGTTTTGCAGTATTGGGCATAATCTGCATGACTCCGCACGCTCCTTTGGGACTCACGGCTCCGACCTTAAACACAGACTCCTGTTTTACAATAGCGTATATCAGCGCGGGATTCACGCTCCAGCCGGATTTGGGCTCCCAATCCGGAGTAGGGTAGGCTTTGTCTATATTGGTTTGCGCCGCTATCTTGGAGAGTCCGCTTGTTCTCTGTAATATAGAGGCTATGCCGGCGTGTTCCGCCAGAGCAAACGCTGCAGAATTCACGGCAGGCGTTGGATTAGAAGACAATACCTGCTCCAGTTCTTTTTCCGCTAGGTCCGGTCTTCCTACCTGTACCAGAGCCAAAGCCCTCCAGCCCGCAGGGTGCGCAGACAAATAATTAATATCACTTTCAGTCAGAATAGAAATATTTTTCGTTCTTTTGCTTATTGCTACCTTAGTCAAAAGGTGAGAAGCCATCACGCCGTAAAAAGAATTAGGAAATTCGCTTGAGAAACTCAGCCAGTAAAGAGCCTTGTCTTTATTTCTTATCCTCTCATAAGATCTGTACGCCCAGAAACCGGCTCTGGCCTTTACCTGATCGGAAATGTTGGGATATAACGCCAGTCTGGAAAAAGTATAAGATGCGGATTCAAATTCCTTCCTCTTCCAAGCAGCCAACCCCTTATCCCACATAGCCGAGGCACTGGATAGATTATTGGTTTCAGTCTCTTCAACGTCAAGCGGAGGCGCATCAGTGCTGACAGACAGCGTCATGAGCTGAGAATTCGGTCTTAGAGAGTAACTATCGGCATTGGCAAGGTTTTTACTTTTTGAGGGGCTCTTGGGTTTCCTTATGGAATTCTTGTCAAAATCGGCTAATTTAGAGGCTTTTTGGTATATTTCATTTGCCTGAGGCAGATAAGAATATTTATGAAGCCAGCTTGAAGCCTCACTAAAAGAAAGCTGAGAATTAAGGTATTTATCCGCTAAAACATGGCCGATTAGCCCTTTATTGCCGACTTCGGAAACAATAGAGGAGGTTTTATCGAAAAAGCCCTTCTTCTGTAAGGTGAACACAGTCCTGTAAAGGAGTTCGTCTTTAGGCGGCAGTACGGCTATTTTCAAAGTCTTGCCCGTATAACCGGACGAGTCAGCAAAACCCGCATTCTCATGAAGAGACGGGGTTTGTTCCAGAGCTTTACCAAATTTGACAAGGCTTTCTTTCAGTTTATTCTCTGAAACCATAGAGGCAGAGAACAATACCGTCACAAAAAGAAAGCATGACACAAGCACTACGTCAAAGGCTCTGGTGCGAGATCTTAATATATGGTTAAAAAATTTTCTCATGAGAGGAGCATGGCTGAAGAAAGTATTGAAAGCAAGCATTTTATTACTAAAACGTTAACGGAAATAATTTGTTTTAGGAATATCAATGAGTTGCAACCCACTTTTCCACAGATTTTTTAATGGTTAAGAGTGGGGAATGAGGAATTGTTGACGTATTTCCCTGCCCTTTTTAAGGGAAGGGGAATATTCACTTACAGCAACCGTCAATTCCTAATTTCACATTTCAAATTTCACATTATTCAAGGCTCACCACCGCACACCTGCACCCCACGAACCGATATTGGTCGCACAAACGCCCGCGCAATTGGTCGCACAATACGACGCAGAGCTGTTGGCTTGGAGAACCCAAGACGACAAGGTGCCGCATTGGTTTGTACCATAACTCTTAGTCCTGCAAAAGCAGTATGTCCCTCCCCCGGGAGTGCCGTCAGTTGTTGATCCTACATAGAACCTACCGCTCCAACCGTTTCCTTGTGCAGCGGCACAAACGGCACTGTAAGAGCAACCCAAATTGGCTGTATGGCAATATCCCTCAACCAAATTCATCGGATTGGTAAGAGCCTGACTCATGGTTGGCAGAGTGTCGTTCAGGCACACAACCGTGCTGCATGAGGCATTTGAGCCTTCATTTACACCTGTGCATTCCCAAGTCCAAGGACCTGAACCGCTGACACCACCGGCAGTGCCTGCGCTGCACAAGTTTACCGGTGCAGATGAAAGTACCTTCCCGTTATCGCTTCCGCATGCTCCGTTTATTTTTCTGGGAGCTGAGCACGAGGACTCATCGCCGCCGTTTGCTCCCGCACATTTCCAAGTATAAGCCGCAGCACTAGTTGTAACTGCGGACGTAGTACCGGTTGTGCAAAGATTGGCTGCCGGAGGCAAGACTGCTGCAACGCCGTGAGCAGTGCCGCACACTCCGTTTATTTTTCTGGGAGCTGAGCACAAGGACTCATCACCGCCTGCTCCGTAGCAAGACCAAGTATAGTTTGCTGCGTTAGTTGTAACTGCGGACGCAGTACCGGTTGTGCAAAGATTGGCTGCCGGAGGCGAGGCTGCTGCAATGTCGTGAGCAGTGCCGCAGGCACCGGGCAGGAGGCGTTCAGCAGAACAAGAGGCGGCTGCTCCGCCGTGTTGTCCTGCGCAAGACCAAGTATAGTTTGTTGCGTTAATGGTTACTGCGGTCTCAGTACCTGCAGAGCAGAGGTTTGTTGTCGGCGCAGCAGCAACTCCGACACCATGAGCAGTGCCGCAGGCTCCGGCTACAGGAGTCTCACTCAGCGAACAAACCTCATTCGGCGTGATGTATAGCAGCATAATAAATCCTGCATTACCGCCGATAGATCCAACAGAACCAGCTTTTCCTGCTTCATTTGTTATTTGTTGATTCCATTCTGCAATATTTAACCATCTTAATGCCCCAAATCCGCCAGCACCTGCGCCATTTGTTCCGTTATTACCTTCATTTCCGCCTTTACCGGATGTAGCTGTTCCGTTATAGGCGGTAGATGCGCCACCCCCGCCGCCGCCGAAACCTCCTCCGCCTCCGCCAATTGCAACAGAGGCTGATGCTGAGGCACTTTGAGCAGCTCCGCCAATATTACCATTTCCCGGTTGACCACCCCTAGTAACACTACCGGGAGCAGGACCAGTATAAGATGCTCCTGCTCCGCCTTTAAACCTGCTTCCGCTTGCTCCGCTTGCCGGGTATATATTCGCGCCGCTTGATCCTCCCACTCCGCCATTCCATCCGGCACCGCCGCCGCCTCCTACAACAATTGTATCACCCCCGCCGCCTCCTCCTCCGACATAAGCTTCTAATTTAGCCCCATTTCTAAAATTAATAGTCCCTGTTTGTTTGATACCTGTTGGTTGTGAGTCAGTTGTTGCTGCACTTGCTATGGATTGTTCAAATGATGATCCGTTTCTATTGATACCAACTATACTGCTCCCTCCTCCTGCTCTTGGAGAGCTTGGTAGACCACCGCCGCCGCCTGCAATCACTTGTGCATAGATTTTAATATCTGATCCATAGTAGTTTATAGCACCGCCGCAGCCGTTCGCACCAGTGCTTACAGGATCAGGCGTTCCGATACAAGATGTTACATTCCAAAAGCATCGAGTTGCACTGCATGTTCCTAAGCCGCAATTCCATGTCATAAGAGCAGATCCTTTACCATTACTCATCGCAGGAACAGGAATGTTAATATTCGAAGGCTCTATACCGCCCTTACACATCGGTGCTCCTGCCAATGCTACTTCTTCAGGTGTTCCGCACTCAGTCTTTTCCGCAGTACAAGTGCTGCTGGTATTTCCGCCGTTGATACCGCCGCATGTCCATGTCCATGGACCTGTACCGTCCAGTTCAGTATTTGTGCCGACAGAGCAGAGGTTCGTTGTCGGCGCAGTTGCAAACCCCTGTCCGTGTGCACTGCCGCAAACGCCTGTTATCATCTTCGGTGCGGAGCAGGTTGTGACAGCAGCTCCTCCGTTTATGCCGTTGCATGCCCATTTGAATGTATTGTCTTCTTCCGTTACTGCGCCTGCATCGCCAACAGAGCATCTGGCATCAGTCGGTGCATCGGCTGTTGCAACTCCATCTGCTGTTCCGCATTTGCCGTCTATTTTCGGGGCGCAAGATGCAGTTGTTCCTCCATACTTCCCTTCACACTTCCACGTCCAAGTAGTCCCGCTCTGAACAATTTCTATTGCTGTCCCAACTTTGCAGAGAGGAGGTGTAGTAGTGTTTGCAAATGCCGGAGCGGTTAAAAGAATGTAGAACGTAAAATTTAGAACGCAGAATGGAATACGTACATACAGCAATTGCGTTATTAATTTTCCATTTTCAATTTTACATTTCATAATAACCTCCTCCGTTCGCCTTGACGAGAGGCGGTTGGAGGCTAGAATCTATCGAAGAATAGCATGCATATTCGGCGGACAAGCCGCTTTATTTTGCAACCTTCCAACCGTAAAGGTTGGGGGTGCAAATTTTTACGCTCAATGTTTGCGACTAATAGAGCAACTTCGAAAGGATTCTAGTCCTAATGACAGTAGTCATCTGTCAATGCCGCCATTATAAATCAGATTTTCGGGAAATGGTATAAGTTTTTTTGAGTGTGAAGTGTGGAGTTAAGAATACGCACCAACTCCACACTATTTTAGTGCGCTACTACACCGGACGATTTCGGCTTTTTCTTTTCTATAGCGGCCTGTATTTTCTGCTCCTCGTCCTCGTCCCACTCTATGGGCGTAACAGGTCTTACCAACGCATTCAGCAGAACATCGTCCACTGTGTTCATGAACAATATGTTCACTCCCTTTTTCACGTTGTCCGGTATTTCCGCAAGATCCTTTTCATTCTCTTTCGGTATCAATACCGTCTTTATTCCTCCTCTTAGTGCCGCCAAGAGCTTCTCTTTAAGACCTCCTATAGGCAGTACTCTTCCTCTCAGAGTTATCTCTCCGGTCATGGCAACGTCTCTTCTTACAGGTATTCCTGTCAAAACCGATACTATAGACGTTACCATAGCCACTCCTGCGCTGGGACCGTCTTTTGGTGTTGCGCCTTCCGGAACGTGTACGTGTATATCCTTCTTGTCCAATGTAGTAGGCTTTAACCCGAACGCTATAGACCTTGCTTTGACGTAGCTTTCTGCAGCTTGGACAGACTCTTTCATCACGTCTCCCAGTTTGCCCGTAGTCGTGACTTTGCCTTTTCCGGGCATACTCACTGCTTCTATCAGCAGCAGCTCGCCTCCGACTTCCGTCCACGCAAGCCCTGTTGTTACGCCTACCAAGTCTTCCGCTTCTATCTCGCCGAACAGATACTTTTTCACGCCTGCATATTTTTCTAAATTCCTTCTTGTAATATTAGACGTTTTTATCTTTCCGGATAATATATCTTTCAGAGATTTTCTCGCTATATTCGCAAGTTCTCTTTCAAGACTTCTTACTCCGGCCTCTCTGGTGTAGTACCGTATCAAGTCCCGTATAGCATCGTCTGATATAGACAATTCCGTCTTCTTCACGCCGTTGTCTTTGAATATCTTGGGCAGCAAATGCCTTTTTGCTATTTCCAGTTTTTCATCTTCCGTGTAGCCGGACAGCCTTATTATATCCATTCTGTCCAACAGCGGCTGCGACATCTTCATAGTGTTCGCAGTGCACACAAACATCACATCGGACAAGTCATAATCTACTTCCAGATAGTGATCGTTGAAAGCATTGTTCTGTTCCGGGTCTAAAACCTCAAGCAGAGCCGCAGAGGGATCTCCTCTCCAGTCGACTCCCAGCTTGTCTATCTCGTCCAGCAGAAACAGCGGATTCTTAGACTTTGCTTTCTTCATGCCCTGTATTATTTTTCCGGGCATAGAGCCGATGTAGGTTCTTCTGTGTCCTCGGATTTCGGACTCGTCCCGGAGTCCTCCCAAAGACATGCGCACGAAATTCCGGCCGGTTGCATGAGCTATGGATTTGCCCAATGATGTTTTTCCTACTCCGGGAGGTCCTACTAAACACAGAATAGGTCCTTTAATCTTGCTCTGTCTTTGCTGTACTGCCAGATATTCCAGTATCTTGTCTTTAACCTTTTCCAGCCCGTAATGCTCTTCATTGAGGATTTTTTCCGCTCCTTTTAAGTCCTTTTTCACTCGGGTTCTTTCGTGCCAAGGTATTCCGGTTATGCAGTCCAGATAATTCCTCACAACCGTAGATTCCGCAGACATAGGACTCATGTTCCGCAGCTTTTTCAGTTCAGATTCCGCTTTTTCTTTCGCTTCTTTCGGCAGTTTCTTTTCTATTATTTTCTTTTGATACTCGTCAGCTTCGTTCTTGCCGTCTTCTCCTTCGCCCAGCTCTTTCTGAATCGCCTTCATTTGCTCATTCAGATAATAATCACGCTGGGTCTTCTCCATTTGTTTCTTGACTCTGGAGCGTATCTTCTTTTCTACCTGCAGAACGTCTATTTCGCTTTCCATGTATGCAAAAATGCTCTCAAGCCTTTTATTCACCGAAACTGTTTCCAATAAGCCTTGTTTGTCGGCTATTTTCAGCGATATATGCGCTGCTATGGTATCTGCCAGTTTGCCCGGATCAGTTATCTGATTCACAGTAGCCAGCACTTCGGGCGTAATCTTCTTATTCAATCTTACGTACTGATCAAACTGAGAAAGCACTGCCCGCATCATTGCGTCCAGCTCTTCTCTGTTCCCCAGAAAATCTTCTACAGGTTCGGCAAACACCTGAAAAAATTCTTTTTTGCTTGTGAACTGAGTTACTCTTGCCCTTTTTACCCCTTCCACCAGCACTTTGACTGTTCCGTCCGGCAGCTTCAGCATCTGAAGCACTGTGCCTATGGTTCCGAACTCGTACAAATCTCCGGAGGACGGATCTTCCTGAGAGGGATCCCTCTGCGTCAGCATCAATATTTGTTTATCGTCCGTTGTAACGTCATCAAGCGCATTGACGGACATTTCCCTTCCTACGAACAGAGGAACGACCATATGAGGAAACACTACTATATCGCGAAGCGGAAGCACCGGGTGCAGAGCACCGCCCGAAGACTGGGTATTCATACATAAAACCTTTTGTTTATTAAAGGACCCTATTCCCGCCTTCGCGGGAATGACAACCATTTTAGCCTATGCGCCATTCCTTAAATAAAAGCTAATGGCATCTTTTATTCTTTTCTGACCGCTGATGCCGGCATCCGGCAGCTCCAGCTTTTGGGCAGTAAGCTGCTCGTAAACAGATACATACGCATTCGTTGTTTTCAGCCTTAATTCGTCCGGAATAGGGGGCAGGGGATCTTTGTAGGGATCGCATTTAGCCGCTATCCAGCTTCGTATCACGTCTTTATCCAAAGCCTCCGGAGCTATGCCTTTTTCCAAACGTTCTTTATAGGTAGCCTGATTCCAGAACCTGCTGCTGTCAGGAGTATGCAGTTCGTCTCCTATAGCTATGCGTCCGTCAGGCATGATTCCGAACTCGTACTTAGTATCTGCCAGAATAAGCCCTCTTTGCAGAGCTGTTTTCTGACCGAACAAAAACAGTTCTATGGCGTATTTCTTCACAGTCTCCCAAATATTCTTGTCCAGTATGCCTTTTTCTACTATTTCCAGAGGACTAAGCGGCGCATCGTGATCGCCGGCTCCCGCCTTAGTCGTAGGCGTAAGAATAGGCATATCCAGTTTCTGATAGTCGTGCATACCGTCCGGAAACTTCACCCCGTACATCTCTCTGTGACCCTCTTTGTACATCTTCAATATAGATGTAGAAGTAGACCCTGCCAGATAGCCCCGCACTATGACTTCTACCGGCAGCATATTCAGCTTATGGCATACCAGCACATTCGGATCAGGCGAGCATATAACATGATTGGGGCAAATATCCTTAGAGGCATTAAACCAATACAACGAACTCTGATTCAATACCTGTCCTTTAAGGGGAATAGTCGTGATATTCAAATCAAACGCACTGAGCCTGTCGGTTGCTATGAGTATCTTCCTGTCGCTTCCTATATCGTAAGTAGTCCTTACCTTACCGTGATAAGGGACACCCAGCTCCGGTATCTCTATGCTTTCTATAGTGTTGTGCAGGTACTGTTCGAACATATAGTATTCCTATTGCTAAATTGGAGCAAATCACTGAAAAAGGGATATTATACAGGCTTGGGTGTATTAGTCAACACGTCCAAGAAAACAGTAATGTTTTCAAAAACGTATTAACCAAGATTGTTAAAAGACTTTATTAAAAATCACGCTTTAAAGACAAATTTCTTCGACACAAAGAAGTTGAACAACATAGCTGCCAGAGTGCCGATAATAACGCCTATGAAAGGGTAATCATAAACAAGAGGAATAGATTCAACGGAAATAGCATATGCGCCTCTGTTAAAAACAATGCCTATGGCGCAAACCATGACGAATTGCCGCCACTGAGAAAACAGCGGAGTCCTTTCAGCGTCACGGAATGTGAAATAACGGTTGCCCAGCCAAGTAAACGTAACGGCAAAAGGAAAAGAAAAGAAAGAAGCGGAGATTCTGCCGAAATCCAAAGCATAAATAGCAAAATAGAGAAAAAAAACGTCTGCGAAAAATCCCAGTACGCCTATAACAGAGAAACGGAAGAATTGAACAAAAGATTTTTTCATCTGCCGGATTCTAAGGATTGAGGAGCCGGAATATCAAGATAGCGGAGGCGTTTAAGCTCTTTACGGCCTCTTGTTACAGTTTCCAAAATCATACCGCAAGTCAAAGCAAGAAAAGCAACAATCATAAGCCCTAAAGATAATGCGGCGGAAGGCATTCTGGGAACCAGTCCCGTTTCCAAAAACTCTATGATAATGGGAATGACTATGACAGCGGAAAGAGTGCTGAACAGCACAGCCAAAAGCAGAAAGAAGTACATAGGACGTTCTTCTTTTGCGAGAACCAGAATTACCCAGAGTATGCGGAAACCGTCTTTGAAAGTGCTGAGTTTGCTTGAAGAACCTAAGGGACGCTCTTTGTAAGCAGTCTCGACTTCTGCAATGGGCATGTTAAGTTCCAAAGCATGAACAGTAAGCTCTGTTTCTATTTCGAACCCGGAAGACAGAGCCGGAAAACTTTTGACGAATCTTCTTGAGAGAACTTTGTAGCCGGATAAAATATCAATAAACCTATTGCCGAAAATCCAAGACACCATACCGGTAAGCATTTTGTTTCCGAACTTATGACCGCGCCGGTATGCGGCATTACCGACAGAAACTCTTGAGCCGTTGACCATATCAAGAGAATTCCTGCTTAACAAGTCTATCATAGAAGGAGCGACTGAGGCATCGTAAGTGGAATCGCCGTCAACGAGAACATAAATATCAGCCTCTACATCGGCAAACATGCGTCTTACGACATTGCCTTTGCCTTGCAGTTTTTCAATTCTTACAATAGCACCGGCGTGTTTTGCTGCTTCGATAGTTCTGTCAGTAGAGTTATTATCGAAAACATAAATATCCGCCATAGGCAGAGCCATACGAAAGTCTGTTATGACTTTGGCAATAGCAGCCTCTTCGTTGAAGCAAGGTATAAGAACTGCAGTTCTGGTCATTTTGGAATCTTTAGACATTAGGACGAGACTATAATAGCACTATCCATTTACAAAGCAACTTTATATTCCACACTAATTCGCCGCTTCGGGCTGTGCTGCTTTTTGATTCAATTTGTTGTAAGCCCAGCCGACAAATAACATTCCGGATATTAAATTTCCTAATGTAGCTATGCTAAGATTATACAGTATGCCCATAAGAGTGTATTGGTCGCTATGCTCTCCTAAATAACTCAAACTAAGCAAAGTCATGTTTGCTACGCAGTGTTCATATCCGCAGACAACAAAAGCAAACAAGCACCACCAAGTAGCAATATATTTTCCGGTTTCGCTTGTTCTGAAAGACATCCATATTGCAAGACACACCAGCCAGTTGCACAAAATCGCTCTGAAGAACAACGCCCAAAAATCGTATGTAGTCTTATTAAGAGCAGAGACATGAACTAAGCTGTCCGCATTAAGAAGATTAGTGCTGCACATCATGTAAAGCAAGGCAACGAACACAGAACCAAGAAGATTTGCAAACCAGACTATAGCCATAGTCTGCACAGCTTTTCCTAGTTTTATTTTCTTATTGAGCAAGGCTACGCTTATAAACATAGTGTAGCCTGTAAAAAGGTCTGCTCCGGCAACAATAATAAGAACGAGACCTACTCCGAAAAAAGCACCCATAACCAGCATTTTTAGGGAATCCGGCATTACATTGGCCAGTGTAAAAACGAGAAGCACAGCAAAACCGATATAGGCACCTGCCATAATGCCGCCCAGCAGAAGCTGAAACAGAGATTTAGCCTGAGATTCCTCTGCTTTGGCTATACATTTATTTATTGCGTCCTGATACATGCAGCCTCCGGTAAAAAGGTTGGGACTCTGATTGGTGCCAGTTATATAGTATTTTTCTTTGAGTGCAAGGGTATTTTTATAAATGTGGAGTGTGGAGTTAAAGAAGCGGTTGGAGGTCAATACTATATTGGATAGCGTGCTTATTCGAGTATAGCCTTATATCACACCCTCCAACCGAAGTTGGACGGTGCAAACCTTTTATGCCCCATGTTTGCGACTGGTGGAGCAACCAAGATGAGGTATTGAGCCTCATGGCAGTAGTCACCTGCCAATTCCATAACTATAAACTAGATTCTTTGTAGATGCTATAGGTTTTTTTAAAAAAACCACTACCCCGTCAGCGGCTCCGCCGCTGCCACCCCTTCCCTTAAAAAGGGAAGGGGAATTTGCTCTCAACCCTTCCACAAATTCCTAATTTCACACTTCACTTTTCACATTCTCTTTCACAACTTCCATAACCTTAAAAACGCTGCCCATTTCATCGTCAGAGGTAAGCCTTTTAAGCGCAGTGTCTATCTCAAGAGCCTGCTTTTTATTAACATTATGTTTCAGCTTCTCCGCTCTAAGCCTAATGCCGAAGTTTTCCAGAAACTCCCCTTGCGTAACAATAAAAGATACATCAGCCCCCGCAGTCTCCGCTACCTTGGCAAGATCCCTGAAATCAACATGATAGCTAATATCTGTTTCTCCGGGATTATCAAAGATTGAGGCTCTTTTGTGCTTGGAAACTGCTTGCAGCGTAGAATAATTTATCTCTGAACTATAGCCGTAATCCACAACAAGCATAGCTCCTTTTCTTTGTGCGATTGCCTCTGCCGCCTCTTTCATAATACTCTGAGAGACTGGAGAGAACTCAAACACAGTACCGGGCAAAGCTTCTGCCTTCTCAGGAGGTATAAGCTGCTGCTCAAAATCAGAAAGAGTCCTAAGCGCAAGAGCCAAAGAGTTATTCTCTATATCTACCATACACTCTGCCCAGCCTTGAAATGTCTTCTCAAACTGCCGCACCGGCATAACATCAAAAAACTCATTCGCAACTATGATGAGAGGCAGATCATGCGGAACCGATGAAACACTGTCAACATACGAGTACTCGCAAGGTATATTGCTCTTTTGCTTGTCTTTAAGAACCTTGTTACTCTCTAAGATAAAAACTTTCCTTGCGTTTGCGAATTCTGAAACCTTCTCCGTAACTCTTATAATATCGTGCATCATAACGCCGCTTCCGGCACCCATCTCCAAAAGAGCAAAACTATCAGGCTTTCCTATGCGCGTCCAAACATCTACGCACCAGACCCCGAGTATCTCGCCGAAAAGCTGGCTTACTTCCGGAGAAGTGACAAAATCCCCTGTCCTGCCAATAGGATTCCTAGTAGTGTAGTATCCCAAATTCGGGTGCTGCAAAGCCAGTGCCATAAAAGCGGCTACAGATATGGGTCCTTGCTGCTTGATGATGCTCTTGATAATGTCTTCAAGATTGTTTGAGTTCATTGAATTCTTTCTTATAGGTGCGGACACTCCAAAGGATTATTATGATGCCTGCCGCAATCATAGGCAAGCACAAAGCATGACCTATAGTAATATAATTGCCTATAATAAAATCATTTTGAGGCTCCGGCATTTTAAGGAACTCGATTAAGAAGCGGAAAACTCCGTATAGTAATAAGAAAGCTCCTGATATGATGCCTCGTCTTTTTTGAACAGCCGGAATATTGTAAAGCAAAAGAAGAATGAAAAAAAGCAAGAGTCCTTCGGCAAAAGCCTCGTAAAGCTGGGTGGGGTGACGCGGAATATCGCCTGCACTTCTGAAGACCACGCCCCAAGGCAGGCTGGTTGCCTTTCCAAAGAGTTCTCCGTTTATGAAATTCGCGACTCTTCCGAGACCTAGTCCGATAGGCACAACAACTGCCAGAATATCAGTAAATGCAAAGAAATGTATTTTTTTAGCTCTGCAATAAAAATAGGCTGCAATAATAACGCCCAGCATACCTCCGTGGAAAGACATGCCGCCTTTCCAAGTTTTCAGTATTTCCAAAGGATCACTTAAATACTGACTGAAATCATAAAACAGAACATGACCCAGTCTTCCGCCGACAATAACGCCGATTACAGCATAAATCAGGAAGCCATCGAATAGCTTAGGGGAGACAAGGCTTTCCTCACGGCTTGTGAGTCGAATAGACAGAAAAAGAGCTGCGATAATACCGATAATATAGGCTAACCCGTACCAATAAACAGCAACAGGACCTATTGAAAAAGCTACAGGATCAACATCTACAACTATCATTTTTAAGGCTTTCGGAAGGTATGAAGAAACAATATATTAATAAAGATAAAATAAAGAGTAAATAAGAATATATTTACTCACGATTTGTTAAACAAGATAAACTTACCGGCAGAAGACAAGAGTACTAAAAACAGGACAAAAAAGACGATTTTGCCAGATTTTTGAATCAATTACAAAAAACAAAAATATGATTGTTTCGCAAGCGTGCCCTGTAACACAAAAAACACGCAGCCAAACCATGTAATGTTAATTCAAATCTATACCTTTTGTTAACGTAACTAGTGTATCGAATAAGGTTGAGCGCGTTCGTTTTTCTCGTAAGAGAATCCTCTCTTATTAATTCAAGGAGCTTTTCTAAATGTCTTTTCAAATAGTCTCTAGTCAAGCCTCGCTGCCTAATCCCTTGGATATTTTAGAGGAGATAATCAGTGCCAATGAATGGCTATTCGACCGCACTAATGACGATGAGCTTATAGTAGAGCTGGACGGGCGCTGGTGCCACTATCGAATGTTTTTCGTGTGGCAGAAAGAGATTGGAGCTCTGCAGTTCTCCTGTCAATTCGATGTGAAAGTGCCGGACAGGAAAAGAGAAGATGTGCATGACCTTTTGGCTATGCTGAACGACAAGATGTGGCTGGGGCATTTTAATGTAGACATGCAGCAAAAGACCCCGCTGTTCAGGTATACTCTCTTGGCGAACGGAAACAGGACTCTGGCGATAGAAGCTCTGGAAGACCTGATAGAAATAGCCTTAACCGAGTGTGAAAGATTTTATCCGGCTTTTCAACTGGTTATCTGGGGAGGCAAACGCCCGGGAGAAGCTCTGGCATCGTCTATGATAGATGTGGCGGGCTGTGCGTAATTTGAAATAATGCTGGGTGTTTTCAACCGAACTTTAGAACGGCGCGATGCTTTTGGCTTGCGCTTGTACATGGCATCGCCACCCAGCCTAGGCTGAGTGACGACACACTTATACGGTGGTGTCTTATTGGCCGCTAAAGTTGGGGATGAAAAGCCCTAGTCTGCCCCCGAAAAGACAAACCGTCATAATGCTACATGAAACAGCGGAAATATCAAAGCTAATTTTTGATTTTGCTTTTTATCGAACAAGAGACAAAGCAAACTAATACCCCGTACGTTCCATATTTCACATTCCGCCCTTCATCTCTGCAAACATATTAATCACCGTGAGTTTTGCGTCCATATTGGACTGCTGCATTGTGTTTACGTACCCGTTAACAACATCGAGCATTCTAAGTATTTTTTTTGCCGCAATGTTATTTCCCTCTTTTTCATTTTTGATTATTTCATCTGTGAAAAAGCTGCAGAGCAGCTTAAACAGCATTTTCAGATTCTCGGAGTTGTCTTTCTTTCCTATTTCTTCCGCCAATACGTAAACCCGCTCCATATCTATAGCAGGAGCTTCCGCTAAAACAGAACGCATCTCGGAATATAAATGCAATACATCTTGTCCCAATATCTGCATTGCAAATCCCGCACTGCCGTTTGCAAGCGATACGGCGTTATCCAGTATTTCCTCCGAAAATTCTTTCGCAGCCAAATTAGACAACAGCTCTTCCGGATATAAACTGCTGTCTATGCTGTCTTCTTTGTATAACCTGATTGCAGTCTTTATGATTTCTTTTATCTCGCCGTCTTCCAGTTTATCCAAGTGCAGAATTCTAGCTCTCGAACGTATAGTAGGCAGCAGCGCACCTTCCGTTATTATCAATACCAGCGTCTTATCCGGCGGCTCTTCTATGAACTTCAATATGGCATTCTGTCCTTCTTCATTCAGAGTATGCCCGTCTTCTATGATTACGACTCTCCACGAATTGTATGAGGCTGTTCTTTGCAGTGCTTTCACCAGCTCCCGAACGTCCGCCACAGGTATTTCTTTTTTTAACTTACTGCCGCTGTCATCATACGGTCTTTTCAGTATAAACAGATCCGGGTGACTCCCAGCCCTTATAAGCGGCGCAACCTTATTGTCATATGTTATTAAATCCAGCTTCCCAGTATAATTTCTCATGACAAAGTGCGCTATGTACCGTGCAAGCGGTCTTTTGCCTACGCCTTCTATACCTGATATTATCCACGCATGGTGCGGTCTTCCGGACACAAACGCTTCTTCCAGCTCCTGAAGAATTTTGCTATGCCCTATGTACTTATTCTCCATTTAACAGTCTTTCATCAACTATCTTTGCAATTTTCGCTGCTATTGTCTCTTTGTCTTCTGATGCGTCTACTATTGCAAAACGCTTTTTGTTCTCGTTCGCTATAGCCAAATATGCTTTTCTCAGCGTCTCATGAAATTCTATGTTCTTTTGCTGATACCTGTCGTCAATACCGTTTCTGGACTCTACTCTGTCGAGTCCGCTGTTTGCTTTAATATCCAACAGTATTGTTATGTCCGGCTTAATTCCTTCAGCTATCAGCTCGTATAATTTTTGTATCAGCCCTATATCAACGCCCAGCCCAAGCCCTTGATATGCTATCGTAGAATCCAAAAACCGGTCGCAGATTACCCACTTTCCTTCTCTTAGTGCCGGCAGTATTTTTTTCTTGAGATGCTCATTCCTTGCCGCCGTAATAAGCAGCACTTCCGTAACCGGCTCCCAAAATCCGTCTTTCTTAGATAACCAGCATTCCCGTATCTGTTCCGCAGAATCTGTTCCTCCGACTTCTCGAGTAACTATCGACTCTATGCCCTGTGAGGTCAGATACCCGGACAGCATTTGTACTTGCGTAGATTTTCCAGCCCCTTCACAGCCTTCAAATGTTATAAATTTTCCGTGCTTTTGCATTTAGAAACCCAAAAGTAACTTCAATCTATTCCACACTCTTACAAAAAATGGTGCGCGTTCTATGTCCTTTGCCGCAAGCAGCGGCACTTCCACAGTTTCGTCTATTCCTGTTGCCACGTACATAGTTCCCAAGCGCGCTCCTTCTATAATAGGCGCAGAGATTGGTTCTATGAACATTGTCATTGCTTGTGCCGGTTCTTCATTTGTTGTTCTGGGCATTGTTACTATAACGTCCGCTCCTGCTGCCAGAGGTACGGTCGGCTCTCTTCCAAGCCACACGTCCGGCGCAATTACAACCTGTCCTTTCCGGACCAGGTGTCTGTTCTCAAACGCTCTGTATCCGTATTCTATCAGCTTTGCAGATTCATTTGCTCTGGTCTGCATGTCTTTCATTCCGTTAAGTACTGCTATCAGTCTTCTTCCGTCTCTGACTACCGAGGCTGTGAGTCCGTATCCTCCGGCTTCCGTATAGCCGGTCTTTACTCCGTCTGCTCCCATATTCCTGTACAACAGAGGATTCCTATTGCCTTGCTTTATTTTATTGTATTCAAATTCTTTCTCTGAATTGTAATGGTAGTGCTCCGGAAAATCCCTCATCAATGCCAGCGCCAATTTCGCTAGGTCTTTTGCCGTAGAATAATGTCCTTCTGCAGTCAATCCCGTTGCATTCTTAAACTGACTGTCATTCATTCCCAGTTCTTTTGCCTTTTTATTCAGCATTTCAGCAAACTTTGCTTCTGAGCCTCCCAGCATTTCCGCAAACACTACTGCCGCATCATTACCTGACGGAATTAGCACTCCGCGTATCAAGTCTGCTACTTTTGCAGGCTTTCTTGCTTCCAGAAACATTCGAGACCCTTCTTGACTCCACGCATAATCGCTTACTATAAACGTGTCGTCCATTTTTATGCTTCCGTCTCTTAATGCTTCAAACACTAAGTATATTGTAATCATCTTGCTCATCGATGATGTCGGCATATGCGTATCGGCATTCTTTTCGAATAAGACTGCTCCGGTTTCCGCATCAATCAATAACGCTTGTTTGGCATTTATTTCTATAGACGGCAGTACAACATGATGCTCTCTTTCCTGCGCTGCCGCTCCCAGCGGAAACGCTAATACCAGCACAAAAAGAACCACAGCCGCCTTCTTCAAAAAACACATAATCACACCATTTTCAATTTTCTTTAATCAACTATAGTTCTTGCCTCAGTTACACCGGCCTGTCTTACTTTAGCCAGCAGTGCATCCGACTGAGGCACTGTAGCAACCGGTCCCAGACGGACTCTGTAGAACGTTTGACCGTTTACCAGTGCCTTTGAGACAGTAGCATTTCCGAGTCCGGACAGCTTATGTCTCAAATTAATAGCGTTCTGTTCTGAAGAAAACGAACCTGCTTGTACGTATATATTGGATTTGCTGGGTACAGGCACTTCCAGTACGTACGGCACCGGCTTTGTTGTTAACAACTGCTGATGAGTTTCTTCTGTCGATTGCGTAGGCTTCAATGTTTTTACCTCTACGGTATCGTGCATAATATTATTTGAAGAATACTCCTCATAGACCGAAGTAGAAGACTCTACAGCCGCAATTTGGATCTGCTCCTGGGCTGTAGCGTACTGGGCGGGAGTTCCGTAACGGCGCATAGCATCTGCAATAGCCTTGCTTTCATCAGCTAAAACCTGTACTCTCACTTTTGCAGTGCCTTGCGACTTGAAGCCCAGCAGGTCGGCGCTTCTTTCCGAAAGATCAATTATTCGATTGCCTATGAAAGGGCCTCTGTCGTTCACTCTTACAACTATGGAGCGTCCGTTCTCGAGGTTTGTGACGCGCGCAAGCGAGGGCAGGGGCAATGTCGTATGCGCCGCGGTCAATTCTTGCTTATTATACAGTTCTCCGTTAGCAGTGAGTTTATTATGAAAGGGATCTCCGTACCACGAGGCTATGCCGGTCTCATCGTAGCTATAGTCTTCTTTAGGGTAGTACCACTTATTATTGACTTTATACGGATCCCCGACTTTGTAATGAGGAGCGGGTGAGGGTGCTGCGCCGCTGGTTGAAGGCGAAGTGTCCCATGTACAAGCCGGAATGCTTGCGCACAACAGGGCTGCCAGAAAACCCCGCAGTAATACCGGATTGTTTGCCATAGTATGCTTTTTACAATAAGTGATAATGTTTTGCATTTTTATAAATCTCTCTGAAAAAGGGAACAAGCAGAACCGACTAAAAAAATCGATTCGACATCTTTTCCCAGCCTAACACAGATTCTATTTTTTACGCAAAGTCATTTCATATATTCTGTCTGACAGAGTTCCGACTGAAACTGCGAAGAAATTAGAGCGGTTCCACCTTCTTATTACATTGAAATTATTGTAAACCAAGAAGCTGTCGCCGCCTTCTCCGCTAGGGCGTATCAGCGATGCTTTCATATCGAACCTAGGCAAATGTGCGCCTGTTTCTGTTCTTACTCCCATTGCTGCCCACTCGGTCAGCGGAAGAACAATCTGCAAGCCTATTAAATCAGGGTGCACCGGTTGAGTTAACACTACTTTTCTTCCCCACTTTTCGCCCTCTGCCCAGCCTTCTGCTTTGATATAGTTCGCTATAGATGCCAGCACATCGTCAACGCTGTTCCATATATCTATTATACCGTCTCCGTCCCCGTCCATGGCATAATTCATGTACGTAGAAGGCATGAATTGACACTGCCCCATTGCTCCGGCCCATGATCCTCTAAGCTCCGAAGCCCTCATATTATTCTGCTCTAAAATTTTCAGCGCATTGACCAGCTCATTCCTGAAAAAGTCAGCTCTTCTTCCCTCGTATACTAAAGTAGCCAGAGAATTGATAACCTCAAACCTTCCCGTATTGCTTCCAAAGTTGCTCTCTATACCCCACAGAGCTACTACGATTTGAGGAGGCACTCCTGTTTTCTGCTCGATGTTTCTTAGTGTTTTTACATGTTTAACAAGCAGTTCTGTGCCTTTCTTAATCCTAGCCTGAGACACTACGTTATTCACATACGTTTCCAGCGTTATAGTTGATTCCGGCTGCTTTCTGTCGAGATCTATAACAGACTGCGTAGGATAAAAATCCCCCAACGCTTCTTCCACTACTCTTGGAGATACTCCCCGATTAATCGCATACTGTTTTAATTCCTCAAGCCATGCTGCTTCTGATGAACTCATTATATAAGTAGAGGCTGCGGCGTTCTTATGACTCATAAAACATAGTCCTGCCAATAAAAAAACAGCTATAACAGTTCTCATTTCATTTTACTCCATGCCCAATGCGGACTTATACAGCTCTAAGAGCTCGTCATTCTCACGCCGTTTTTCCTCGTCCTGTTTTCTTAGCCTTATTATCTGTCTGATTACACTGGTATCAAATCCCGACCCTTTAGCTTCCGCGTATATTTCCTTTATATCTTCCGCCACAGACGCTTTATCTTCTTCCAGCTTTTCTATCCTTTTTATAAAAGATTTCAATCTCTCGCCGGAAACTTCACCGGTATCTTTTGTTTTAGTAGACATTTTTTTACCCTAATTATTAAATTACAAAACTTGTTCCATAATAGATAACTTCATAAAAAAATACAATACCTGTTGATATATTTTGAAAAATAAGTAATAATGCGGCAACTGTTGTTTATTATAGAGTCGAGGATTTAAATGCCGTATATTCAAAAAGACAAAAGTGGTAACATTGTAAAAATAAGTTCCAGAGTGCTGGTAGACGGGGAATCCGTTCCTCACAACGACCCTGACGTAGTTGCTTTTCTAAGACAGCGCGGACAGGACCCTAATCTGGTAGCAGAGGCTCTTGATTCTTTACGCAGGTCTGACAGCGAAATGGTCAGATCCGTTGAAGATGTAATTTTGCTGCTGATGAGGAAAAACGTGATAAAGATGAACGAGCTGCCTGTTGAGGTTCAGAATCGCATCTCTTTGCGCGCCAGATATCGTATTATTATTCAGGATATATACGACCAAGCAAGTGCGAGAGTATTATAAGAGTAAATTGACAATGTAGAATTAAGAGAGAAAAATAATTTTACATTCTACATTATTCTTAACTCCACACTCCCCTATAGCGTAGCTAGTCCGTAGCTTATAGGATCGTTATCCGCAGATTTCACGTATATAGCCGGAATGCCTTTTTCACCCATTTCCGCTATAACTTCTTTTGTGTCGTCAAACATCAGGCAATTTTTTATATCTATTCCCGTTGTTTTTGAGTAATACTTTATGAAGTCTGTTTTGCCTAGTCTCGTTATGCCTTTTTCACAGCAGCGCAAAGCATGGTCCGGTGTATATATATCTTCTAAATATAATCCTTCGCTTGAATTCATATCATACGCTTTTATACGTATCTTAAAGGAGTCTACGAAGTCTTTAATGTAAGAAATGTCTCCGTTCGATAATATAGATGCAGGTATTTTATATTCGTTCGCTATCTTTATCACTTCTTGTATTTTTTTATTCGCAGAGACTCTGCCGGATTTTGCTTTCTCATTATACAAATCAAGGTGTTCTTTTATAATCGCTTGCAGCTCTTCTTTGCTTTCGGGTTTTCTCATTCCAAACATCTCCGGAAATACTTCTCCGTAATTCTTTTCAAGAGGAATACTAGGTATTTCTTCATTATTTATATTCAGCTCTATGTAAGCAGGAGTATGTCTTCTTACTACTTCATACATTGCTTCATTATGTATTTCTATTCCGTTGTATGTGAAGCACCCGTCAAAATCTATGAATATAGATTCTTTAGTTATTATCTCTTTCACTATTCCGGCGTCTATGCTCCATGAACCGTTCATTTCTGAAGCCCTTTTACAAATTCCGAAAGCCCTGTTTGTCTTCTTCTTTTCAGCCTCTCTGCCGCCAGTATAGACTTTATATTATTTACTGATTGCTCAAAATCTTCGTTCACTATTACATAATCATACTCCGCCCAATGGCTTATCTCTTCGGAGGCTTTGCTCATTCTTTTTTGTATTTCCGTTTCACTGTCTTGCGCTCTTTTAAACAGCCTCTTTTCCAGATCTGACCAAGAAGGCGGCAGTATAAACACTGTTACCAAATCGCCTCTTGATGTTTCCGAGAGCTGCTGGGTTCCTCGCCAGTCTATATCGAATAAAACATCTTTTCCCAACCCCAGAGCAGTTTCTACCGGTGCTTGCAGCGTTCCGTAGTAATTTTCGAATATTTGGGCGTACTCCAACAATTGGTTTTTTTCAATGAGCTGATTGAACTCTGCTTGGCTTATGAAGTTGTAGTCTTTCCCATGAGTTTCCTCTTTTCTTGCGGCTCTTGTCGTCACAGAGACTGACAGCGACAGGTTTTTATCCGTCTCCAGCAATTTTTTCGCTATAGATGTTTTTCCGGCTCCTGACGGCGAGGACAGCACTAACATTAGTCCTCTTCTTCCCATATTAACCATGTTTTCCTTCATTTTTTATGCCTTATTTATATTACCTGATTGCCCGCCACTATACAGCCTCATCTTTCTATTTTCCATCAGAAAATTAATTGAATTATTACGATTAAGTGCTATTATTAAGAATCGAGTGATTTTATTCTATATTTTTCAATTTTTTATATGGGATTCTTTAGCTATGATGAAGGAATTTCTTGAGCCGATGCTGGATAGCGGTTCTCCGCGAGTGCTGAACATAAATGTTTTGACTAAAAATATTTTAAAGAAAGATCCTGATGCTCAACTCTTTTTTACCTGCAGGCATCTCAACAACGTAGTCCTTATTAAAGATGCTGATAATTCTGTCAGAAACGCTATAGTCGGCACTAAATTGTACTTTCCTTTCAATGAAGAGGACATTTACGAAGGCGGGCGCACTATTTTTGCCCATACTACCGGTATCGAGAACGTGCTTATGGGGCATTTCGGCCAAGATGCTTTGCCTAGAGACGCTCTCAGCAGCGATATGCGAATTTTAAAAATTCTGGATAAGCTTCCTTCTTTGGATCCTTTCCTGCTTAAAGACATATTTATAACTGAAAAAATCGACATGAACAGCGACTATTTCGAAGTCAGCGATGAAATGTGGGATCGTATCGAATTCTATATTCTTCAGGGGTTCACTCCTTTGGCAAAGGCTGCTTTCCCTGATGCCGTGTCTTCTGATGAGGTCGCCAGAAAACTCATTGCCAAGATGTGGGAAGGCCGGGATCTTGAGACGCTCAAACCGATGATAATGGCTTTCAGAATTCCTCAGGGCAAAGAGCATGAAACTTTCGCTGCATGGAAAGGCATCATGTTTTATGGTTTCCAATACGAGCGTATGAAAGCCGGTGTTGCTAATTTTATCAGCTGGCTTAACGAGGTGAAGCTTCCTTTTGCCGTTGTGTCTCCCGGTGAACGAAAAGAAATCCTAAGTGTCTTGGAAAATAACAAGAATGTGCTTAAAGAAGATTGGGTTGCCTCCGAAAAGATTCTCAAAGAATATCAGTCTGCTTATGATAAGATGTTCAAATATAAACAAGGTTCTGCCGATTTTCTCAAATTCATTCAGAACAGCGATGCTGCTTACGTTACTCTCGGCAACAAACTGGGCAAAATCGGTCATGCAGTTTATTGCTGGGAGACTACTACTTCCCGCTATCCGGAAAGAAAAATGCCTTGGGAGCCTTTGCTTGCCTTTTTGGCTCTTATTGCTAAAATTTTAATACCGGACAGGGTTTATTAACTATAATAAGAATTCTTTAAAAAGAATTCAAGCAATAAACCATTTGTTAAGTAAATTTATTTAATATTAATAATATAAAAGCGGTTCGATGTCGCTTTTGTCTCTTGAATAATCAATTGTAGGCGTGCCATATTATAAAGCATAGGTCTGCTTTGTTGTGGTATGTTTTTTCTTTTAGAGGCTGTTATGAAAAAAATTCTTATTGCTTTGTTTGTTGCTGTGCTCTTCTGTTTTTCCGGTACTGTTGATGCCGCTCCGCAAACAAAAGCCGCAAATCAAAAAGCATCGACTCAAAAAACAAAACCTGCAAATAAAAAATCAGCGAAGCCTGCTAAACCAACAGAAATTTATTCTCCTCCTTATGCGGACATAGTAATCGATGTTGATACGGGCGAAATCCTGCACGAAACCGCTTCAACAGAACCCCGCCACCCGGCATCTCTAACCAAGATGATGACGCTCTATCTGACTTTCCAAGCTCTGGAAGGCGGACACATTTCTATGAATGACGAGTTTTATGTTTCTAAGAACGCTACCCTTCAGGAGCCTTCCAAACTCTGGCTGGCCGAGGGTTCTTATATCACTGTTGAAAATGCCATACTTGGACTCGTCACGAAGTCTGCCAATGACGTTGCAGTAGTCGTTGCAGAGGCTCTGGGCGGTTCGGTCGAGAATTTCGCCAGAATCATGAACAAGCAGGCTAAACTGCTGGGTATGGATCAGACAATTTTCTTCAATCCGTCCGGTCTTCCGGACACGCGTCAGGTTACTACTGCCAGAGATATGGCTATTATGGCTGTTGCAGTCATGAAGCATTATGATCAGTATTATTCCTATTTTAGCACTGCCGGCTTTACTTATGCAGGCAACTACTACCACAACCACAACAGGCTCATGCAGCGTTACGAAGGCATGGACGGCGTCAAGACCGGTTATATCCGTGCGTCAGGCTTCAACTTGGCTGCATCTGCAAAGCGCGAAGGCAAGCATATTTTAGCTATCGTGTTCGGCGGCAAGACCGCTCAGTCCAGAGACGATCAAGTCGCTTCTTTGCTGGATAGGAGTTTCGGCTATGTCGGCAGTCAGACCGGCTTGAAGAAGGGGAAAGAGGTTGCTAAGAAGTCTGCTCCTGTTGAGAGAATAGAGGTTGCCAGTTTGGAGGAAAGAGCAGAGAATCAAAGAGCGATTCAAGAAATGCTGGGAAGAGTAAACCATTAAAGATGAATAATCGCGCTGCGTCCGAACACTTTCCGGTCATGCTTTCTGAAGTTCTTTCCGCTCTTAATCTGGAAGAGGGCAGCCCGGCTTTGGTTGTTGATGCTACTTTCGGGCGTGGCGGGTACTCAAGGGCTATTCTTGAAAGCTTCTCAGCAGATGTTGTTGCGATTGACAGAGATCCGGAAGCTGTTGCGGCAGCGCATAAGCTTGAAACGGAATTTCCTTCCAGATTTCGCATACTGTGCGGGAATTTCTCTTCCCTTGTTGAGCTTTTACAAAATATCGGGATTTCCAAGATTGACGCTATAGTGCTGGATTTGGGCGTTTCTTCTCCTCAGATAAACAATCCTATGCGGGGTTTTTCTTTTAGTTCGGACGGTCCTTTGGACATGCGTATGAGCGGGCAGGGCATGTCTGCCAAGGACGCAGTCAATTCTTTGAGCGAGGAAGAGCTTTCCGATATTATCTGGAAGTTCGGTCAGGAGCGTTTTTCCAGAAGGATTGCGAGAGCTATTGTTGGGGCTAGGGCTTTAAAGGAGATTGTTACTACGGCGCAGTTGGCAGCGATAATCCGTAAGGTTGTTCCGCGCTCCAAAGACGGCATAGATCCGGCTACCAGAAGCTTTCAGGCTGTCCGAATCTTCGTCAACAACGAGCTTGACGAGCTTAATGCGGTTCTTGAGGGAGCTAAGACCGTTCTAAAAGATAACGGGCGGCTGGTTGTTGTTTCTTTTCATTCTTTGGAAGATTCTATTGTAAAAGACTTTATGCGTTCTCATTCCGGTGTCGGCAAAGGTGTTTCAAGGTACTTGCCGGAGCCTTCCGACAGCAAAGATGTGTGTTTTAAGATAGTCACTAAGAAGCCTTTGGTGCCTTCTGAAGACGAGATTCGGCAGAATCCAAGGTCCGGGTCTGCAAAATTAAGAATTGCTCAAAAAATAATTAAAAAAAATTAACTGACTGGTAAGGATATTTGTTGTAACATTTACACTTAATAAGTTTGTCAAGGTACGGGATTTATGGTTCGTTATTACACATCTTTCTTTGTTTGGCTTGTTTTGTTCATCTGCGTAAGTGCTATGCTTTACAGCACTAGCAATGAGGTTACTTTGCTGAAATCCAGAATATCCAAACTCAACAAAGAGATTGCTATGGAGCAGACTTCTTTGCATGTTCTCAAGGCTGAGTGGGCGTATCTTACCAATCCGATTCGTATTGAAAAACAGGCGAAAAAACGCCTCAACATGAGCGTTATTGCCGCTAATAAAATTGCCTCTATGGACGAGCTGAACAAGACTGCTTATGTTGAAAGACGTGCCGATACCGTTAACTTTGTTGACCGCAAACCTATTGAAAAACCTGCAAATAAGGTTTACGCCGCAACAGAGAACAAACCCTACGGTCTTGACAAGTTCAATCAGGGCAGGATAAATGACAGAGTCAGATTCGAGACTTCTATTGCTAAAAGAGAGGCTGTTATAGGTAACATTAGTATACAGTGAGTATTGTGAAGACTTCTTTCTCTCAGATAAAAAAACGCAAAATTGCTACTCCGAAAGAGCGGGCTGTCAGTATCGCCAAAGACAGAATTACTATTATACTCGTTTGTTTTGCATTTGTTTGGGCAGGCATAACCGCGGGTCTCAGCTATGTTTCTTGGATTAGTGACGGGGCTTTTAAGCCGGTTAACCGCTCTAAATCCTATAGCGAAAATATAATCAAGCGTTCCGATATTTTAGACAGAAACGGCTCTTTGCTGGCTACTGCTATTCCTACCGCTTCTTTGTGCGTCAACACCAAGCATGTTCTGGACGCGGAAGAGGCAAGGCAGAAGCTGAAAGCTCTTTTTCCGGAACTTGACAATCAGAGGCTCCGGAGAGCATTCGAGAGCAGCAGCAGCTGCGCTATGATTAAGCGTCACTTGTCTCCGGAGCAGCAGGTCAGGGTCAACAGCTTAGGTATTGTAGGGCTTGAGTTTCTTCCAGACGAACGCAGAGTCTATCCGGTATCCAATCTTGCAGTTCACGTAGTCGGCTACAGCGATATTGATAATAACGGGCTTGCCGGAATTGAGCGTTTTATGAACGACAGGCTTCAGCAGGATCTTTCTCCTTTAGAGCTTTCTCTTGATTTGAGGGTGCAGACTATCATGCACAGAGAACTGTCCGAAGCTATGAAAGAATTCAATGCGGAAGCGGCAGTGGGACTCATCATGGATATTGCTACGGGAGAGGTTATTTCTATGGTATCGCTTCCGGACTTTGATCCTTCCAAGCCTGCAAGAGCAAGCGATGAACAGAAGTTCAACAGGGTTACTTTAGGCGTTTACGAAATGGGCTCTTCTTTCAAGATTTTCAACACTGCGCTTGCTCTTGAAACCGGAGAAATCAAAATCGGAGATGTTTTCGAGACTGCGGAACCTATTCATATAGGCGGCTTTTCTATCAAAGACATGGAGAAGCACAAACACAGCATGAGCGTTTCTGAAATTTTTATTGTTTCTTCCAATATAGGTTCCGCTAAAATGGCTAGAAAGTTTGGTGCAAAAAAGCAGCGGGCTTTTCTGGAGCGGCTGGGGCTTACTGAAAAGATTTCTATCGAGCTTATGGAAGTGGGGACTCCTTTGCTTCCTCCTAAGGGCAAGTGGAGCGACATCAGCACTATGACTATTTCTTTCGGGCACGGGATTGCTGTTAATGCTTTGCAGCTTGCGGCTGCAGCGGCTACTATTATCAATGACGGTCATTTTGTTAATCCTACTCTTATCAAAAAGACAGGCGAGACAGTAAAGGATACGGATGCGGTAGTGTCGCCCGCTACTTCTAATGCCGTACGCGCTCTGATGCGGCTTGTTGTCAAGTCCGGCACGGGCAGGCGCGCCAATGCGGACGGCTATATGGTTGGCGGCAAGACGGGTACTGCCGATATTGTTGCTAAGGACAAAAAGTATTCTACTGATGCGCGAAGGGCTTCTTTTGTTGCTGCTTTTCCTATTGATAAGCCTAGGTATCTGGTTTTCGCTTTCCTTGACAATCCTAAGCGCAGTGCCAAGACTTTCGGTTATGCTACGGCAGGCTGGACTGTTGCTCCTGCTGTCAGAAATATTATTTCTCAGGCTGCTCCTATGCTTGGCGTTTTGCCTATTCCGGAAGAAGAGCTTAAAGCAAGAGATGATAAAATCATCGCTCCTGTAAAACACAGCCTTTCTTCGGAGTGAGGAATTGTAAAAAAAAGCTTCCTCTTGGAGTATTATTGCTTTATCCTTAAGCAGCGTGATTCTTTCTCTGTTTGGGAGAGCTATAATGAAAAAGATATTAGGTGCCTTGCTGGTTTTTAGCTGTGTGTTTACTTTGGCGGCTTGTGCTTGGAATAAAGATGACGGAGCTAATACCGTTCAGGAATATAGGCACAAAACCGGTGCTAAGATAGGGCTGAACGTAAGGTCTGTTATTTTTACCGACCGCAGCGGCGTTTCTGATTTTTACAGCGGCGGCAATTTTTATCCTACTATCCAGCAGGCTGTAAAACAGTGGGCTATGGATCACCTTGTTGCTAAAGGTCAGTCCGGGAGTGCTATTTTTATCATAAAAAGCGTCTCTGTTCACTCTGAAAAAATGCCTATGGAAACAGGAGTCAGCTCTTGGATAAAAAGACAGCAGGCTGAAAAATTTGTCGCTAAGGTTGAAGTTGCTATTGAGGCTAATGATGCGGATATCGGCTATGCTATGACTGAAGCCTCTGCGGTAAGAGCCATTAGTATTACAGAAGGAGCTTCTCTAAAGGAACGGCAGGCTGCCTACAGCGCACTGCTTGACGGGCTTATGAGCGATTTGATTAACAATATAAAAGCGGGATTGTCTTCTCATCTTGCGAATTTTATGGGGGGGTCTGCAGCTCCGGTGTCTTATAATCCTTACAGCGGACAGACTGGCAATAGCGATGACATCGGCTCTATTATGCAGAGAGGGGCTTTGGATTCTATGCCTATTTTGCCTCCCAGAATGTACGTGCCGGAGGATAACGCAATGCCTTCGGATATTCAGGCAGATACTCAGGGGCAGCCTATGTATTATCTTAGGGCGCCTTCTCAAGTACAGTGAATATGGTCAAGAAAGAAAAACTGCTAGTCGCTGGTGTTCTTTTTATTGCTGTTTTATTTTTTGGGCTGCTTGCTGTTTTTTTGGGTCAAGATGCTAATTGGGACTTGAGAAACTATCATTATTACAATGCGTATGCTTTTTTGAACGATAGGTATGCGTTGGATTTACTGCCTTCTCAGATGCCTTATTTTTATAATCCGCTTATAGATGTTCCTTTCTTTTATTTGTCTTTAGCGTTGTCTGCTAAACAGACAGCTTTTGCGCTGGGAGCAGTGCAGGGGATTAATTTTGTTCTTTTGTTTTTTATTGCGTTCTCTGTTTTGGCTATAAAGAATAATCTCCACAAAGCTGTTGTTAGTTTTCTTATAGCGTTTCTAGGCATGATAGGCAGCGGCAGTCTAGCCCAGCTTGGAACTGTGTTCGGCGACAATATCACTAGTATCGGAGTGTTTTTGTCTCTTCTTTTAGTTGTGCGCTATTATAAGCTCTTGTATCAGTCTTCTGTTTTTCACGCTGTTGTGTTCAGTATGCTTTTTGCATTGCCGGCAGGCATGGCTTTTGGACTTAAACTGCCTTCCGTGATTTATGCTGTGGGGTTGTGTTTTGGCTTGCTGTTTGCGGGATACACGCCTTCGGCTCTTCGCAAAAATGAGCGACTGCGTTGTCGCAAGTCCTTGAAATACTCTCGGTATTCCTGCGAGACTTGCTCCTCGCATTCATCTCATTTTTGCTTGGTCTCCCAATTCTATATACGCTCTAAAAGACGTTTTCTTGTCAGCTTCACGTTTGGAATCGGAGTTCTGATAGGCGCGGCTATTACTTTTGCGCACTGGGGGATTTTTTTATATCATAATTTTGACAGTCCGCTGTTTCCGTATTTCAACAATATTTTTCAGTCTTCATTTGCGCCGTTGTCTAGCGCAAGAGATACTCAGTTCATTCCGAAGAGCGCATCAGATTTCTTTTTAATGCCGTTTCTGTTTACGATAGAGCCTTTGAGAGTAGGGGAGATACCGTGGAGGGATTTTCGCATAGTTATTTTTTATGCTTTATTTTTATTGGTTCTTTTTTGCAAGTTTTTTAAAAAGTGTAAGAGTACTCACAGAAACATAACGCTGCCTTTTCAGGCGAACTATGTATTGGCGGTTTTTGCTATCTCTTATATTGCGTGGCTTTTTTTATTTTCCATTTATCGCTATGCAGTGCCTATAGAAATGATAGCAGGGCTGCTTATAGTTATTGTTGTTGATTTCCTGCCTCTTAAAAAGATTGCTAAATTGAGTCTTATCGGCGTTTTGTTTATTGTTGTTTGTGCTTCTATAATTCCGGGAAACTGGGATCGCCGCTCTTCTTGGCTGGAGCGGGTTGTTGAGATAGAATTTGATTCTTCGTCTTCTCAGTTATTTGCTTCTCCTTTGAATACTGTTGTGTTGATGGCGGGCTGGGAGCCCTATTCTCATGTCATTCCTCTCTTTCCCAAAGAGACGGCATTCGTTAGAATCCAGAGCAACTTTTCTCTGCCGGACAAGCCTCATGGGATTAATGAGATTCTGCACGACAGGATACAGAATCACAAAAATCTTAACGGGCGTTTTTACTCTCTTATTCCGGAGCATCAGTTAGATGTTATGGAAGAGGCTTTGTCTAATTTTAATCTGGCTCTTGACAGGTCTTCCTGTTCTAATGTCATAGACAAGCTGTTCAATAATTCCGTGCTGGTTCTGTGCGGTTTAAAAATAATGTGAAATTTGAAATGTGAAGTGTGGAATACGTTGTCAACTCCTAATTTTCGATTATCTTTTCAGCCAGCGGTGCAAAGTCTCTCACAATCCGTTCATACACAGTGCGTTTGAACGATACTATCAGCCCCAGTGCTTCCTCAATGCTTGCCCACTTCCACCTTACAAATTCCGGCTTCTCTGTTTCGAACTTTCCGGACAAATCTATATCAGTGTCCTCTCCCAAAAACAGCAACGCGAACCATATCTGCTCTTGTCCTCTGTACTTGCCTTTGAAAATAAGGTCATTGTTGTTTCCATGTACTATTCGCCTTTTCTGAAGCCAGTCCGGAAATTCATAACGCAGCGGCTCCTCAATCCTGCCTATAATCTTTGCGTTGTCGGTTCCTATCTCTTCTTTCAGCTCTCTTAGAGCCGCAGCCGCCGGGTCTTCATCTTTTTGAACGCCTCCCTGAGGCATCTGCCATGCGCCCTGCATGTCTCTTCTCTCTGCTATAAAGACTTGCCCGCTCTTGTTGAAAAGGCAAAGCCCAACGCCTTTCCTGTAGGGCAGCTTCTGTAAATCAGTAGTTTGATTTTGTATTATCATTTTTGCAACTCATTAGTCATTGTGTAACCGCAGACACCGGCGCAAGAACAATTCCCTTGTCCGCCAGAGTCTTGCTCCAGTCATTCAGCATTGTCAAAATCAGAGGATTAATAGAGGCTGCTCCTACTGCTCTGCCTTTTTCCAGCGCAGCAGTTTCCAGTTCTTTAAAAGCGTTCTCTATACCTTCCGGAGACAAATCATCATCAAGTTTCACCGTCATAAACGCAACAGGGACTCCTTGCTGAAAAGCCATGCTCTCTATGGTCTCGGACGGGTTCAGGTTGTTGTACACAAGCAGCAGACCTCTTTGTTTAAGGTGCCACAGAACATTTGCAAACTTAGAAGGGTTAGTCAAAAACACAGAAGACTGAGAAGGTATTAAGCCGACATATCCTGCTGCGCTTTTGAGAAAAGCTAAAAGACGGTCTTTGTTTTCCTGTTCGGACATAGAAGTTAAAAGCGTACCCGGCCCCGGATCGCTTTCAGGGTAATCAAAAGGCTCTACCGGGATTTCCAATAGAATCTCGTGTCCGCTGCTTCTGGCCTTTTTTGCCCATGCTGCCGGCGAATCAGCATGAGGGCTTATAGCCAGAGTAACGGAAGGAGAAATCTGAGCTGCGGCGAGGTCGGATAATTCTTTGGAAAAGCCGATTCCGGTGAGAACAAAAGCGATTCTGGGTCTTTCATCTTTGTTGTCAAAAGGTCTTGCGTAGACTTGCCGTGAAGTTTCGCCTTTTCTGCCTACTATAGGGAGAGTGCCGTCCGGAGATTCCAGAGCAACCAAGCTGCTTGGAGCAGGGGCGAGAACAACAGAGCGGTCTTCCGAATCATTGAGAGCAGGAGCACCCGCAGAAAACGAGATTTCCTTTTTCAAGGCAGGAACAGGCTGAGCAGGAGCATATTCTGTTTGCTGCGTGTGAGTCTCTTCTAGAGAGTGAGGTTCGGCTGTTATGATAAAACCAAGAAGAATCAAAGCGGAAAGAATAAAAGCAGTGACGGACAGCTTTAAATTACGAGGATATTTGGCGAGAAAAGTCTCTTTACGCACAGGAGGCCTGTTGACGGTATTAGTATTTATATCAGGTGTATTTTGGTCTGAAGACATATGAGACACAAGCGGCTAAAGAAAAATAACCTATAACCATTAGCACGTCTTATCAATATGTTCAACATCAGAGTAATCATTTTCCGAACCGGCCTCCGATTTATACTTATTACTGCCTTTGGAAACATATACAAGAGCTTCCCGCAGCAGCCTGTCGCCGATAGTATAGCCGGACTGCAGAGTCTGAATAATAGTTCCTGCCGGCAGGTTAGGATTCTCTACTTCCATCATGACTTGGTGCAGGTTAGGGTCAAACTTCGCTCCGTTAGTTTCCAGCTTCCTGATAGAAAATCTTTCAAACACAGAGATAAGCTGTCTCTGAATAGCCTCTATGCCGATAATCAGATTCTTCACAACAGGGTCATCAGAGGTTTTATGCGAGGCGTCCAAAGCTCTGTCAAAGTTATCTGCGACTGAAAGAAGCTCCTTGGCAAAAGATGACACTGCATATTTGGCGGTATCCTCTTTTTCTTTTGCAGACCTGCGGCGGAGGTTCTCGATTTCAGCCATTTCGCGCAAAACTTTGTCTTTCAGCTCAGAGACCTGTTTTTCAAGGGCTTGTACTGTATCTATAGACTCGTCATTTTGACTTTCCGCAGCATTTTCATCAAACTCCGCTTCCGCATCATCATTCGTAGGCTTTTTAGTCATATCTTGTTCCTTTAAGGTTATAACTGAATCATATATTATGTTTTTTTGCTAAAATTCAAGGGGTAAGTAAAAATAGTATAAATATTGGAAAAAATAATATATCTTAATACCGGAGTATTTTTAAAGGAAGGCTGTTATGGAAAATAATAACGAACAGAATCTCGAGAAAAAAGGCATCAAATTTAGTTTTACCAAAAAAATAGCCTCTGTTATATCGTTCTTTTTTCTAATCATAACGCTTTGCGCCATAATAGTTATTGTTTCTCTGCTGACTGCTGCACCGTCTTCCAAAGACCAAACTGTAGTTATCCCGGCCGGCTCCTCCGTTGCAGAGATAGCTTCTATTTTAGAAAAACAAGAGCTTATAACTTCCGAATTAGTCTTCAAAATCGTTGTTCTGCTGAAAGGGTCTGTGCTTAAAGCCGGAGAATATGCCATACCTGCCCGGTCTACTGTAATGCAGGCGGCTCAAATCATTCATGACGGTAAGACTGTGCCGAGATTTATCACTATACCGGAGGGTCTGACTGTTACAGAGATATACAGAATCATTGATAATGCTCCGGTATTAACCGGAGAGCTTTCCATAGAATCTCAGGAAGGAGAGCTTCTGCCGGAGACCTACAGATACGATTTTGGGGATTCTAAGGATAGTATCGTAAAAAGAATGAAAGCGGATATGAACAGGAAAATCTCCGGCTTATGGGAAAAACGAGACACTGCTATTCCGGTTAAATCCATTCAGGAGGCTGTAATACTTGCATCTATCGTAGAAAAAGAGACCGGATTCGCCGCAGAAAGAAACAGAGTCGCCGGCGTTTTCCATAACAGACTCAAAAAAGGTATGCCTTTGCAGTCCGATCCTACGGTAATTTACGCCATCACAAAAGGTCAGGGAGCCATGGAAAAAGCTCTGTTGAGATCCGATCTTTCAGTAGCTTCTCCGTTCAACACTTATATGGTGGCCGGACTTCCTCCGCATCCTATCTGCAATCCGGGTGAACTGTCTTTAAAGGCTGTTCTTAATCCGGAAGAACACGGCTTCTTGTATTTCGTAGCGGACGGGTCAGGAGGACATGCTTTTGCAACTACGCTCGAAGAGCATAACAGAAATGTTGCAGAGTGGCGCAAGATAAATGCAAGGCAGCAATGAATAACAACATAGCTGACAGAATCGCCGATATAAAAAGCAAAATAGGGAATGCAGTCCTTACGGCTGTGAGCAAGAACAATCCGGTGTCTAGGATTCGTGAGGCTATAGGGGCTGGACATAGGGTTTTCGGCGAAAACAGAGTAAAGGAAGCAATGGAAAAGTTCGTAAGTCTGAAAGAAGAGTTTCCGGACATAGAACTGCATATGATAGGAGCGCTGCAAACAAATAAGGCTCTTATGGCAGCGAAGCTGTTTGACGTGATAGAAACCATAGACAGACCGGAGCTGGCAAAAGCAGTATCCGCAGCTATTATGAAAATCGGTAAGAAACCGAGACTTTATATGGAAGTGAATGTTGGCGGCGAGACGCAGAAGAGCGGAATAGAGTATGACAAGGCGGAAAAGTTTTTAAGGTTCTGTCTGGAAGAGTGCAATTTAGAGATAGAAGGGCTGATGTGCATACCGCCGCAGGGAGAGAATCCCGAACCGTATTTTGAGAAGATGAGGCTTTTAAAGGAAAAGCTGAACATGAAGCATCTAAGCATGGGCATGAGCGAGGATTATCGGATTGCCGTTAAGTTTGGTGCGACTGAAGTCAGAATCGGCAGTGCTATATTTAAATAATAAATAAAAATGCAGAATGCAGAAATATTTCTGCATTCTGCATTTTTATTTATTAGAATCCTTCCCGTTCTCTGCGTTTTCTTTCGACTTTACGCTGACGGCGAATGGACTCGGACTTTTCACGAGCCTTTCTTTCAGAAGGTTTCTCGTAGTTGCGGCGGAGTTTCATTTCACGGAAAACGCCCTCGCGCTGTAGTTTTTTCTTTAAAGCTCTGAGAGCTTGGTCAACATTGTTATCACGAACTAAGATTTGCAATCTAATCCCTCCTTAGGGAAAAAAGAGTTAAAAACATGACCCGTTAAGATTCTTAAAGGCTCGGGTGAAATAACACAAAAGCTGGATAAGAGCAATAAAAATAATCGTTATTCTATATAATCAGCACACAAAAATACAATAAATACGCCTTTTAGCGTTGAAATTCAGCGAAAATTCTGATAAAACGCATACAGAATGGTTTTAAATTTAGCGTCCTGCCCGGGCTGAATATTAACTTCTTATGAATATGCTGATAGTATTATATGCTGTTGGAAAGCGTCTAAAGACATATTATAGATAGGTTTTAAACCGTGAATAATGATGACGACAAAACAGAACTAATCGAAGAGGCTTACAGTCCAAGTCCTGCGCTCCAAACTCAGAGCTGGAAAGATCAGGACATTCTGCTGAAAAAAATGTGGTTTCAGGGTGCGACTCAGCAGGAAATAGCTGAAACTTTAAATAGATCTCCTCAGGCAGTCATGACAAGAGCCGCAAGGCTGGGGTTGCCCAGAAGAATGGCATCTGGAAGAAAGGTCGGAGGCAAGAACGTCCAGCATAAGCCGTACACAAAGCGCGGTACGAGCGACACCGGAACCCAAAAGTATATTGAGAGAATCTGTTTGATGTGTTTAAAGAAGTTCGGTTCTGTAGGTAAATTCAACAGGATATGCTCTGACTGTAAAGAATCAAGGGACTACAGAATAGCAGCCTCCCTATCGGAAGTTCAAATTATTAGCAGTTAGATACACCTGTAACTTTAGTCATACAATATTTACTATTTTGTAATTATATGAAAGCATAGACGTGTACTAAAGCGGAGAACTAAAGACATGCCAATCAAAGACGCAGTATCAACTGTTTTAAACAGAAATTCATTCTATAAAGACGGATACAGAACGCTCTTGCGCATCAGCTTTATTCAGACCGGAATAATTATTCTGCTTATAATAGCAGTAGTGAGTCTAGCCGCTACGATAAAGGTGAAACCTGTATATTTTGCGACTACTGCGGACGGGAGAATCATAGATATTGTGCCGCTCGATCAGCCGTATTTGACCAACGCCAGAGTTGTCAGCTGGGTGGCAGGAGCTGTTCAGGAAATTATGGGCTTCGGGTATCATGACTATGAAAGGCACATGGATAAGATAAAAACCTTGTTTACGATTTCAGGGTTCAGCAGCTTTCAGAAAGCGCTTAGTGATGCCAAGTTTATGGAAGCTGTGAAGGTTAGGCGCGTAGTAGTTGGGCTGCAGATACGGGGAGCTCCGGAAATCACTAACGAACTCGTCAGGAACGGAGTTTACGTCTGGTATATTAAGGTACCTGTTACGCTGCATTTTGACGGAGAGCAGCCGCCTGCGCCACAGTCTTTTGATCTTATACTGCAGCTTATGAGAGTGTCTACACTACAGAATCCGGACGGAATAGGCATTGAGCAGTGGCTGCCCAGTCCTTCGTCGAACAGGAGCGGCAGATAGCCCATGAGAGGACAAAAGACAGCATCTAAAGACGATGAAAGAGTAGTAGATGCTATTACTGCCGAAGATGAGGCGATTGTAGCGTCTATGAGCAAACTCAGGAAGCTGATAAATATTCAGTCTTGGGTTATAATAGGTATCTCGGTATTTCTGCTGATTTTTCTGCCGATGATGCAAACTGCGTATTTATTTCATGCAAGAACGCCCGAAGGCAAGGAGAAGAGGCTGGTTGGAATCGCTGCTCCTAATTTGACAGACAAGGCGATACGGGATTGGGCAGCCACCAGCGTTACTGAGATGCTGACCATGGGTTTCGGAGATTTAGAAACCAAGGTTATGAAGAATCAGAAAAGATTTACGGAAGAAGGGTGGATGGATTTTATCAAGGCATTTGCTGTGCTGAACATAAGAGATGCCTTCAGAGAGAGACAGCTGGTGCTGATGACAGCACCGTCCGGACCGCCGGTGATACTTCAGCAGCAGACAGATTTGGACGGTATTTATAAGTGGATTGTGCAAATTCCTATAGTGATGACTTATATTACGCACAATAATGTTACCAGAACGGAACGCAGGACGGTAATTTTGAAAATATCCAGAGTGTCTCCTGTAGAAAATCCCGGCGGAATAGCGATACAGTCATGGAGAATTTCTTAGATAATAAATAGTCGTTGACTATTTATTAACCATAGTTTACTTATTACTAGATAGGACAGGCGGTGCGATTCGTCCATTTATTTAGGGAGTTTACTATGGGTAATAATGAAATGGCAGGTAACGTTGCAAAGGCGTTGGAAGATATAAATGCTGCGGTTGTGAATTACGTGAACGCCGTAGCGAAATCTACGGTTGCTTTGTGGCAGGGCATAGATGAAATTACTAAGAACGTAAGCGGATTGTCTCAAGAGAGTTTCTCTAAGGCTATGAATGCCTATACCGAGATTGCTGCGATGAAGTCCTCGCAGGAGGTGCTTGCAAAGCAGGCTGAGTTTGCTAAGGCGGCGTTTGACAGTTCTGTCTCGAACAGCACAAAGGTGTCAGAGCTGGCTCAGAGGGTAGCAAAGGACGCTATGGACCCGCTTGCTAAGAACGCTAATGAAGTAGTCAACAGCGTTATGAACAAGATTAAGAAGTAATTAACCATATTATTTTTTAGTTCTTTTACTTCGCTTTTACCTTAATGCTGTACAATCGACCTTATATACAAGGGAGATTGATATGTATTACGAGCAAATACAAAATATACTTAAACGGAAGATAGACTGCTTATATGACAATCTTGTGTCGAGCAGGGCCGGCATATCTTCTTTGATGTATAGAATTACGCACATAAAATCTGAGAATAAAGAGGGCAGCGATATAGACTCTAAGTTTCTTATGATGCTTGCGAGGCTGGAAGAGCATACCTTTGACGAGAAGAAGCTGATGAGGGAAATAGAAGCTATGGAGAAGCAGCACGCTGATATGAAGGAGTGGAACCTCTTGAAGACAGCAGAGAAAGAAAGAGCACCCGGCTTGGAAGAAGAGCATGAGAAAGAGAAAAGAGGAGTGAGCTTTGAAAAACTTCTTTTATTGTGGCTGTTGTTCAGAAGCAGGCGAGCGCTGTTTTCTTTTGGGAAAGCGTGAAATTTCTAATTAACTTCACTCTCCACCCTTCGCACTTCGGGTGGCTTACGCCACTCTCCACTCTTTTAAAAAAAACCTGTGCATAAAAGAGAAAGTCAGTTGACTTGCTATAGATAAGGTTAATGATAAATACATACTCTGATGTTCAGAGTCGTTGAATACACTAGTATTCATACAGAAAAATCATAATCTTAGAAAGGGTACTAAAATGAGAGTCGTATGCGGTGTTTTTCCGGGAAGGAAGCAATTAAAATCTATACAAGGATTTTCTGTATTAGAGATGACGCTGGTGCTGGGAGTTATTGGAATATTGATAGCCGCAGCATTAGGAGCGAAACCCATGATAATGAATGCAAAAGCAACAAGAACAGTAGGTGATTTGCAAATGTATCAGGCAAGCTTTCAAATGTATACAGAGAACTATGGGTTCATGCCGGGAGACGATAAGTATGCAGGAGACAGATTTGATATGGCCGGAGTGACTGGTCCTAATGGAAACGGAGACGGGAGTATAGAAGGAGACGAGGACAGAGTGTGGCAGCACATGAGAGCAGCCGGGTTTGTGAAAGGACATCCGGATAATGACACCGGACCGGCGAACTCATTCGGAGGAGTGTTTTTCTTCAGAGAGAAAGCATTTGCGAACGGGTTAAAAGGGATAGTATTGTGTGTAAATAAGGTGCCGGGAGATGTAGCGTCAATAATAGACAACAAGCTTGATGACGGAACTCCGGACACCGGATCAGTAATGTCGGCAGAGGATAGCGGAAAAGACGATATTGATTATTCAACGGAGCCGTTAGCCGCAGCTTATTCGTCATCAAAGGCATATATCCTATGTTCTAAGATGAACTAGCTGTTGTGCCAGCAACTAGGGCAGAGGCTAATTTCTGATAGTCTGGGTTTGTTTCAAAGCCTATAAAATCTGCCCCTAGTTTTGCTGATGCAAGGCACTCTGTGCCGCTGCCTGCAAAAGGGACCAGGACGGAAAATGCAGAGTGCGGTCTTGCAGCCAGAATGAGCTTCTCTGTCAGCTTTAAAGGCTTCTGAGTAGGGTGGATTATCAACTCATGCTCTTCATGCAGCTTTTTGAGTTTAGGATTGATAAGACTATCGCATGTTTTGCAAAAAATAGAGCGTTCCTTCAAAGAAGCTCCTCCGGCAAGAGTAGAAATGCTGATGACATCTCGAGGCAATGCTCCGTTCTCATGAGCGGTGTACATTGTTTCTTTGAGACCGTTGCTGAAACGCCCCTTAGTGCTTTTTCTGGTCTTGCCAGCAGCATTTTTCAGAAACGCATCTGTGTAAGGCTCCCTTACAGCATCGCGGTTGAACAAGGGCTTATCTTTCCAATAAACTATTATAGACTCGTGGCTGCGCTGCCAGAAATTCAGGCTGGGAACATTTTTGTTCGTGTAATGCCAGACCAACCACCTCTGATTATCAATAGGCAGCAAAGAAGAAATTCGAGCTAAAATCTCACTAAATCCGTAAATGTACATAGTGCCGCCGGGTTTAAGGACTCTTATAGCTTCGTTAATCCAGATTTCCGACCATGCTAAGTGCTCGTGCAGCGGCAGGTTGTCCTTATTTGTGCCGAAATTTTTGCCTATGTTATAAGGAGGATCGGCAATGATAATATCTATGCTTTCCGAAGGCAGGCCTTTCATGCCTTGCACGCAGTCGATACAGTGAATTTTATTCCATTCAAGCATGAGGGTAATATAGGTTTTCTTTTAAGAATAGTCTAGGCATTATTCCCTTTCCCTTTTTAGAATTGACTTTACTTTTTTCATTTTCCATTTTAAATTCTAAATTCTGCATTTCAAAGAGGGCGTTATGAACTATTCAACGAAATCAACACCTTGCCCCCCCCCCCCCCTCCCATTTAAATTTTTTTTTTTAAGGGGTTTTTACCTTTTTTTTTTTTTTCCCCGCCAAGTTGGGATT
>WRDR01000009.1 GCA_009779745.1 Alphaproteobacteria bacterium | reverse complement strand
TTATATCCGTGCTTCTGTCTTAGGCGCAGGATATGTGTCTGCTATTGACCCAACCAAACACCAGCTTTTGATTAACATTCAACGAGAGCTAAACAAGCAAGGAACAAACCTAAACCAAATCGCTAAGCACTTGAACGCAGGTATCCTTAATCCCTTTCAAGGTAAAGACCATCTTTCCTTGCTGGCTAGATCATTGCTGAATGCACATTCTTCTGTCCGTCTGGCTCTCTCCGAAAGCAGGACAATGGAGTGAAGGAAAAAAAACAACTAACCAAAACTTAGAGCAACATTAACGCAACCACCCCGCCGACACCTGTCTTGCGGGGTTTTTTATAGGAGTAACAAATACCTTATGACAGAAAATGACTCATACAACATCACACAAAGCAGCAAGGCAGAAGCGATTGACTTTCCCGAATTACGAGAACTCCCAAGTCTTGCTACAGCAAGCCAAGTTGCAAGTATTTTAAAATGTTCTAAACGCCATGTTTTAAACGAATGCCATGCCGGAAGCATAGCCTTCGTGAACATCGCAGGACGCTTTTTAATTACACCTCACAGCCTCAAAAACTATATTCAAGAAAGGATGCAGCCATGTCAAAAAGTAACAAAGGAGCCTATCTCAAATGGATTGAAGCACGTCAAACGTGGTACATTGTTTGGTTCGAGCACGGACGCGAACGCAAGAAATCAACGGGCACTCGAAATCGCATTGAAGCTGACCAAGCACTCAGTCTGCACAACATCGAAAAAGAGCAACCAGTTGACACAGTAAGCTCTACACGCCGTATATTGGCTGATGTTCTGTCGGCTTATGCTAAAGAACATGCTGTTCATGTGGCAAGTGCTACAACAATTGGTTTTAATATTAAGTCGCTTATTCCTTTTTGGGGGCATCGCACCGTAGCTGAAGTACGCCCTGTTACTTGCCGTGAATATTTAGCTTATCGCAAAAAGAATGCCCAGAATCAGGGCAAAACTCTTTCTGATGCTACCGTGTCGCGTGAACTTGGAGTTCTGGCAGCAGCAATCAGGCATGACTATAAACAAGGTCGTCTTGCTGCTCTGGCTCCTATATGGAAACCGGCACCGTCCGCTCCAAAAGACCGCTGGCTCACGCGTGAAGAAGTTGCTCACCTTCTCAAGGCAGCAAGAACTAAAAGAAGGGACGACAACAAAATAACAGGCAGGCAGCGCACACACTCTTTCTCACGCTGGCATGTGTCATTTTATATTCTGCTGGCTCTTTACACTGCTGCCAGAAAAGAAGCTATTCTGACGCTGACATGGTCGCAGGTTGACCTTGAGAAAGGCATTATTGACCTAAACAAGCAAGGAGCTAAAATCACAAACAAGCGCAGAGCTATCGTGCCTATTCCGCGAAAGCTGATGACATTTCTTCGTATCGCTAAAAGCCGCGCTCCTGAAAATTGCGCAGACAAATGCGTGATTGACTACTTTGGAAAACCAATTCTGCGTATTGACCAAAGTTTCCGCCGTGTTGTCGCGGATGCCGGATTGAAGAATGTTACGCCGCATACGCTTCGCCACACAGCGGCAACATGGATGGCACAGGCGGGAGTATCTATGTGGGTTATTGCAAAGTACTTAGGGCATGCCAGTACCAGAACAACGGAACGCATTTATGCTCACCATAACCCTGATTTTTTGATTGAAGCAAAAGAAGCGTTGGAGAGAAGGTCTGTGAACAAAACACCTATCCAGAAACTAGAGATGTAAACAATGTTAACTATTTAACTCGCACGGAGACTCGCACAAAGGAGTTTCGAGAGTTTTAAATACTAGCTAAGTCTCTGATTTAATGGTGGGTGCGACAGGGATTGAACCTGTGACCCCTACCGTGTGAAGGTAATGCTCTGCCGCTGAGCTACGCACCCTATGAATAAACAAGCTCTAAGGCTCCGTTTATAAACCTTCACCAACATTCTTTCAAGAACAAAAAACAGTTTTATCCGAGTTTTAATAGCGCGTTTGCTGCCTTTGCCTGCTGCATCTGTGCATGAAGATAGGCTATTGCACCAAGTGCCATTAAACCCGCACCCAATAAAACAACTCCAGGTCTGTTGGCCTGCATGAAAAAGTCAATACCTTTCATTGCAATGCCTCCTCCTAAAAAACAGGTCGTTGCTGCAATTTGAAAATCCTTCTTTATATCTTCAATTTTTTGGCCGTCTGTAATGTCGTTTGGCATAATAGTTCCTTTTTTATTTATTAACAATAATCGTAATTATATCAGACAAAAATATTTTCATGAAGGTTTTTCTGTTGTTTTTATCTAAAAAAGAGCTACAATTCCTTATCCCTAATTAACCATATTTCTAATTAACTATGCAAAAAACCATTCACATAGGCTCGGATCACAGAGGGTTTTCCCTTAAAAATGAAATCATAGAAATTCTTAAACAGAAAAATTTCTCTGTAAACGATGTCGGAGCTTTTGACGAGACTAACTGCGACGCTGCCGATTACGCTTTGAAGGTTGCAGAGTCTATGAAGACTAATCCGGATTCTTTGGGCATTCTTATTTGCGGTTCGGGGCAGGCAATGACTATGACAGCCAACCGCTTTTCGCACATCAGGGCTGCGCTTTGCTGCAATGGAACTATGGCGCGTCTCGCAAGACAGCACAATGATGCGAACGTCCTGACTATAGGAGCGCATACAACAGGCCGGGAAGTCGCTCTGGATATCGTAGACGCTTTTCTTTCTGCGGAATTTCTCGGCGGGCGGTATACTCCAAGGCGCGATATGATGTCTCAATTCGGTGAAAAATGAAGATTGCTCTTATCGCAACCGCTAGTGTTGCCGCTGTAAAAACAGCAGAGCTGGCTGCGGTTTTATCCAAAGATTATTCTCTGAACATTTCTTTTACCAGAGACGCAGAGCGTTTTGATTTTTTTCCAGCATTAAAGAAAAAACTTTCCGCCCTTATCAAAAACGAAATAGAATCTTCCGATGTTGTCCTGATTGCACCAGCCACTGCGGATTTTATGTATCAGCTTGCAAGAGGCATTACAGAAGAGGTTCCTGCGAACGGACTGGCTCTCTCTGTTATTTCCGCATTCAGAAAAGGAGCTGAAATTTTTATAGCACCTGCTATGAACTACAGAATGTGGCAGCACCCTGCAGTACAGGCGAACTATGATATTTTGCTGAAGAGCGGAGTTGTATTTATAGGACCGGACAAGGGCAGAATGGCGTGCGGAGATGAGGGTTACGGCAGAATGACAGAACCGCAAGAGATAGCGGAATTTGTGAACGGAAAAAAACCTTTAGAAGAGCAAATAAAGCTGAAAGAGTTATGGCTGAAAGAAATCCCGTTTGTACCTTCAAAAGGAAAAATTCTGTATGCCATAGACGAGAGTATGCCGGAAGAAGAGATAGATAAAATTGCAAAAAACACAAACGCACACGCAATAGCCATAGCGAACAGCAAAGAAAGAGAAAAATTTCTTAGGGAAAAACTGTTGTTTCCTGTAACGGTGAGGCACTATGAGATTAAGGGTATGAACGGATTAGAACACATCAAACTGCCTGAACAGAGTTCGAGATTTATTTTTCCATTTGTCTCGGAAAAACTGAGACAAGACATGCTGTTCGGCAGGGCTGATAATCTGGTCCTGTGCGCATACTTGGCGTCCAAGATTCCGGTGGAAATCCGTTAGCCGTTATTATGGGTATGAGAAGACTTTCTTCTAATATTTACAAGCCTTCCCGGCAGTACGGCATCTTTAATATAAACAGCGACGAGCGGCACCTTGCCGAGGAATTCTTTAAACGCCTCACGCAGCTCTTTAAAAGACAATTTCCTTGCTCTTGCAATTACACCTTTCATCTCAAATTCCTTTCATCAGAATATCTATGGTTACAGAGTAGCATACAAAGGTAAATAGGCGGTTACTTTTGCGCTTTTTATTCGGTATTTAAAGGCTTTTAACAGAAAATAAACTATTATAAGGTTAAGATTCCGTAGATTTAACGTTTTATTAGTGAGGCTCCCTTGTATAACCTAGCGGCTGCACAAAATAGTGGCATTGGCTGGCTCTCTGCTTCGTCAGAGACTGTGGCGCTGGATCGCTATTTGAACAGGACTAATGTTGAGTTTTTGGAAGAGGAAGTCGAAGGCGTTATCGATTCAGGGGCTAGGATTTTAATTCTGGACTGCTCTTCTTTGTGTTTCCTTACTGCTTCCGGGCTGCGGATTTTCCTGTCTATTGCAAGGAAGATGTATAATGCGGGCGGCTCTGTTTTTATAAAGGGAATGAAGGGTCAGCCGCGGCACATGTTTTTTCTATGCAGCATGGACAGCGTAGTGCCGATGGTGAAATCTGAAACGAGAGTGGGCGTTCGATGATAATGTAAAATTTATCAATTTTCCATTTTCCATTTTCCATTTTCCATTTTCTTCCAAGCCGGATTAGAAATCTGCTCTAAGAATTTAGAGTGTGCCGTCAGCTCTTCCGGAAGTGCGGGAAAGTGTCTGGGCTCCAGAAAAGAGGTTTTTTGTTCGATAATCTGCGGCGAAAATTCTTTGGTAGAAATGGAAAAAGATAAATCGGACTGCTGACCGCCCGAGAGATGCAAATACACTTCCGCTAAAAGCTGAACGTCCAGAAGAGCGCCGTGAAAGGTTCTTCCGGAGTTGTCTATTTTGAAGCGTTTGCACAAACTGTCTAGGCTTACGCTGGTGTTGGGGAATTTTTTTCTCGCAATTATCAAGGTGTCAATGGCTCTGCTCATTGGGAGCCTTTTGTATCCTGCCATAGCCAGCTCTGCGTTGATGAATTCCATGTCGAAACTGGCATTGTGGATTACCAGCGGAGCATCTCCTATGAACTCTAGGAATTCATCTACTATTTCAGAGAACAGCGGCTTGTCTGCTAAGAACACATCGGAGAGTCCGTGTATAGCTTCCGCCTCTTTAGGCATAGGCATTTGGGGGTTCAGATATTTTTGAAATGTCCGTCCGGTAGGAATTAAATCGTCTATTTCAAGGCAGCCGATTTCGACTACTCTTGCGCCTTCCGAGACCTTCACGCCTGTTGTTTCTGTGTCTAAGATTATTTCTTTCATATTGCCTCTCCTTACAAAAAACTATATAACAAAACTATCATGAAACAACAAAATAAAATTTTAGTCATAAGATTAGGCGCATTGGGAGATTTTGTTCTTTGCTGCAGAGCCTTTCAGAGCATAAGAAAACACTATAAAAACGACAGAATAGCCTTATTAGTCAGACAACAGTTTGCTTCTTTTGTAAAAGCTATGCCGTGGTTTGATGAGATAATTGTCGATACTAAGCCTGCTTTCTGGAATATAAAAGAATGGTTAAAACTGAGTAAGAACATTCTTAAGTTTAGAGGCGATACTGATAAAATAACGGTTTATGATTTTCATTGTAAGAAAAGACAAACTATACAGTATTTTTTACTGGGAGGCTGCCGCGGGACTAGGTGGTCTGGGGCTGCTCCTTTTTGTGCGTACAAAAGGGGTCTGAAAGGGATTAGAAACTGGCAGGATGCGCAGAGGCTTCAGCTGGAACAGACCGGCGTAAAGTGGGACGAGTCCGCTATTAATCTGGATTGGCTTAATGCGGATATAGAGAAATTTAATCTGCCGGACAGAATAACAGTACTGATACCGGGAAGCTCTGTAGGGAAAGATCACAAACGCTGGGGAACTGATAAGTTTGCCGAGCTGGCAATATATTTGCTGGAGCAATCCAAAACAGTATGTTTAGTCGGAGCAGCAAGTGATGCGGAAATTTGCGCGGATATTCATGCACGGGTTCAAAACAGAAAATTAATAAACTTATGCGGCAAAACATCGTTGTTTGAACTGACTGGAGTGCTTAGGAAAGCGGACTTGGTAATAGGCGGTGATACTGGACCCATGCAGATAGCCTCTGTGCTGGAAAGAAAAACTATAGCGTTATATTCATCTGGAAAGATCGCTGAATGGAACAAGCCCATAGGCACAAAAACTAGGCTCATTCACAACAGCAACGTGAAGAATATTACGGTGCAAGAGGTTATAAAGTTAATATGAAATTGAAAATTAGTGTCCAGATACCAAATGCCAGATTCAACTTTCCGTTTTCAACTCCACACTTTTCTATATATACTTAGCAAGCTCCACTCTCGCCCTAAGGTCTATGTCGTCTAGTATTTCTGACAGAACAGGATCGTCTATGATTTCTTTTTGCTGGGAAACGGTTTCGCTTAGAGATTCCAGCTCTGATTTGTGCAGAGAGCCTGAAACAAGGCTTAACCTTATTTTGTCTAATTTTTTGAGAGTGTCTTCTGCTCTTTCTTTGCCTCTGGAGGCTCTTGAAAGAGCGTCTCCTAGTTCTTGTACGCCGAGCATAAGGGAAACATTTCCTGCGCCTAAAAGTCCGCTGACTGATGACGCAGCACTTAAACCGCCGGAGCTGGCAGAGGCTTTGGCAGAGACAGAGCCTGCAAAGCTGGCTGACGAGGCGGACGAAGAGGATTGCGCCCGTTTTACAGGAGCGTTTGTATTAAGAAGGTCAGAGGATTTGATGCGATCCAGTTTATCGATCATGGCTTTGGGAATGTGAAGTGTGAAATTAAGGGTTATTTATACAACCATTTTTACAGAAATACCACCCTAATAATTTCACATTTCACATTTCACACTTCACATTCAAAGAAAGTGGCACATAAATTGCATTGGTATCAATGTAGTATATTTTGTAGAATCATGTAACTCGCTGGAAATCAATGAAACTTTTAAAAACAAGAAATATTGCATGCAGCATAATCCTTGCCGTATCGCTGGTCATGGGTAGTTTTTATCCTGTTGATGCTAAAGCCGCCTCCAGAATTAAGGACATAGTGAGTTTCGAAGGCGTAAGAGACAACGTACTGGTCGGCTATGGGTTGGTAGTAGGACTGAACGGGACCGGCGACTCATTGACGAACGTTCCGTTTACTGCAAGAAGCCTCGTTAGTATGCTGGAGAGGCTAGGAGTTAATACGACTGCGGATTTGTCTACGATGAAGACTAAAAACGTAGCTGCGGTTATGGTTACGGCGACTCTGCCGCCGTTTTCCGCACAGGGCTCTAAGGTAGACGTAGTCGTGTCCGCAATGGGAGATGCGAAAAGCCTTCAAGGCGGCACGCTGTTAGTCACGACTCTGCAAGGAGCGGACGGCGAGATATACGCTCTGGCTCAAGGTACTGTGGTTTCGGGAGTCACAGCCTCCGGACAAAGCGGCTCCAGCATTACAAAAGGAGTGCCTACATCGGGTCGGATTTCTTCCGGAGCTATTGTAGAACGCGAGGTTGATTTTAATCTATCCGCTTTGTCTTCTACAAAATTGTCTCTGAGAAACCCTGATTTTACTACTGCAAAACGCATAGCGGAGGCTATAAACACTTATGAAAAAGCAGTAATAGCGTACCCGCTGGATTCCGGGACCGTGATTGTGAGTCTTGATTACAACAAGCGTTCCGACATAGTCGGCTTCATGAACAGCATAGAGCAGCTTACGGTTGTGCCTGATGATATTGCCAGAGTCATCATAGACGAGGCGGCCGGAGTCATAGTCATGGGCGAGGACGTGAGAATCAGCACTGTTGCAGTGGCTCAAGGAAATCTTACTATTAAAATCTCTGAAACACAGGAGGTTTCACAGCCGGAGCCGTTCTCAAGAGGAGGAAATACGGAAGTTATAACGCATAGCGACATTTCTATAGACGACAGCTCCGAAAGCAGAATGACAGTTCTTAAAAGCGGAGTCAGTCTTCAAACTCTGGTAGAAAACCTGAATGCGCTGGGCGTAAGTCCCAGAGACATGATGCAGATTCTTCAGTCTATAAAGGCAGCCGGTGCTTTACAGGCGGATTTGGAGGTAATATGATAGGCGCAGTATCGAGTGCTTTAACCAAACAATATTCTCATGTTTCTGCCGAACAAATGATAAAGATAGAGAGAACGGCTAAAGATTTTGAAGCTATGTTTGCAACCGAGATGATGCGGCCTATATTTGATACGGTGCCGGTGAACTCTTTGTTCGGCGGCGGAAACGCAGAAAATATTGCGCGGTCTTTTCTTTTGCAGGAGTACGGCAAGTCTATAGCTAGTACTGGTTCTCTGGGAATAGCTCCGATGGTTAAAGAAGCGATGCTGCGGTTACAAGAAGCAAACAACAATAGGGCAATAGGTGAAAATAATGATAGGACTGCATAAACAAGAGCAAAAGCAGAGTCAAGAACCGACAGCGGCTGTAAATCTGAAACCGGTAGCGCACGACATACCGAAACTCTCGGACACTGTCATAGAGCTGTCTAAGGAGCTGATAAACATTTTTGCGCAAGAGAAAGAGCTGGTAGCTAAAAAAGATACGGAACAGCACAAAGATCTGCTTAAATTTAAACAGCGTTTTTCTGCCGAATACAGCAGGAACATAGAAATTTTGTATTCTAATAAAGAAAGCTTGCAAGCATTACCGGACGAGACAAAAAAAGCTCTGAGGGATGCCGTAATGAATGTTGAAACTGCGGCTCAGGAAAATGCGCTGATGCTGCAAGCGTCCTGCGATGCTTCAAGACTGTTTGTCAGCAATGTTATGTCGGCAATAAAAGCAGAACAATTGTCGCCTCCTTCTTATAAGGATACCAGCAAAACTCAAAAAGACAGATCACACTGTCAGCCGGTCTCAATATCCAAAACTGTTTAGGATTTTTTCATGATTCAGCAAATAGCAGATAAGATTTTTCCAAGTCAGAATTCTCAAAGCTCTGCAAGCAAGAAAGGAGCGGACTCCGGCTTTTCTGCGCTGATGGAAGCAGTGGTTAGGAATGCGGAAACTACAGGGAATACAGAGAATAACGCTGAAACCAAAGTAAACATATTTTCGGAGAGAGATAATTTTGTAAAAGAAAAAGAGAGCCAAAGTATACAAAAAGAAACCAGCAATGATGTTGATATGAATATCGAAGCTCCGGGTTTGCATGAGTGCATACAAAATCTGCCGCAGCGTTTGGAAGTCATTAAAGAAAAAACAAAAGAGCTTCAAAAACTTGTGTCGGAAAACGAGGAGCTGTCCGTACAACTGTCGGAACTTTTGACTCTCTTTCAGGCAATAGAACCCAAGATTGAAGAAGTAGCATTGGAAGAGCTCCCTGACTTAGATATGCAAATAGTAAAAGATTTTCTGGAGTTTGTTGAGGGTATTTACGAAGGAATTGAGATTGCGCCGGATTTACCAGAGGAAGAAAGCGTTGATGTGTATCAGCTCGTTGCTCAGTTTATTGCTGAGGTGCAAAAACTCATGCCCGAAGAGCTGGAAGTTATATCTCGGCCTGTTGCTGAAGTGCAAGAGCGCATGCCCGAAGAGCCGGAAGTCATAGCTCAGCCGGTTGCTGAACCGCAAGAACTGATGCCTGAAGCTGCTGCCGAAGAGCTGCTGTCGGAGCCTGCCGTAGAGGAGCCGTTGCCGGAGGTTATTGCAAAGGAGCCGGAACTTCCAATACAAGAGAAGCCTTTGGATAAATTTCAGAATGCAGTTGCGGATAAGAACCAAACTAAAACTCCGAATGAGAAACTGACAAAAGAGAGCGTCTTGGAAAATGATTCTCCTGATGCGGAAGAGATAGAGCAAAAGATTTTGCCTCTGCAAAAAGATGTAAGCACCAAGCCTCAAAGCCCTGTAATGGACAGAGTGGTTAATAACAAAACATTTGAGTTTGCCAAGAGCGAGTCGTTTTTGACGCCTAATACAATACAATCGGAAAATCATGCGCAAAACACCGGAAATAACGTTGTCAGTTTCAACAGCATAGGGCAGGGCATCTCTTTTGCAAAAGGCGAAGCAGCGCAGCACACTCAGCACTCACAGCCAGTAACGGATCAAATAATGCTGCTGATTCAAAGATCGGTAAAAAGCGGCGTTACAAAAATGTCTCTGCAACTAAATCCTGCGGAGCTGGGCAAAGTAACGGTTAATCTGAATTTCGCAAAAAGCGGCGGCGTTACCGGAATAATTCATTCGGACAACCCGCAAACTTTAGTATTGCTGCAAAGGGACATCAGAATGCTGGAACAGTCTCTGCAAAACGCAGGCATACAGATAAAAGACGGAGATTTGAGTCTTGGTTTTGATAACAACAACAAAAGCAATAATGCGCAGGGTTTTTTTCAGGATAATAAATCTAAGCAAAGCAGTTCGGAAGAGGAACAGGTTATAGAATATTCCAACGCTTATATAGTAACTCCTGAGAGGGTTAATATAAGAGTGTAAAGCATAAAAGGAAGCGGCGAGTGTAACAGGCTAAAAGATTATAGCGGAAAGATGTAGTAAAGAGAGCAGCCAAAAGCATAAAAGAAAAGGAGCAAAAGAAATGTCAGTATCAATGGTAAAGCCGTTATCGCAAATGCAGTCATATTCGCAATCCTCGTATGCGGACAGAGACAAGACTTTGGCTATGAATTTTGATATGTATCTAAGGATACTGATAACGCAGCTGAAGAATCAGGATCCTACGAATGCAATGGATCCTAACGAGTTCACTTCGCAGCTTATTCAGATGCAGCAGGTGCAGGCTCAAATAGACAACAACAAAGTGCTGACGCAGCTTATAGATGCGACTAACGCAGGAGCATTGGCAACAGGAGTCAACTATATCGGGAATTATGTAAGAGCACCCTCGCCGAAAGGACTCATAGAGCTTCAGGACGGCATGAGTGTATTTGGATACAGTCTGCCGTATGCAGCGGCTCAGGCGGATATAGTCATAAGAGATTCTAACGGCAAAGCAGTAGCGTTATTGCCCGGAACAACTGTGGCGGGAGATAATTACGTCAGGTGGGAAGGCGAGATGCTGGACGGAAACATAGCTAAAGACGGAGCGTATACTTTCGAGATTGCAGCGAAAAACAGCGCGGGAGATCTTATGAATGTTTCGAATTTTACCGGCATGTATAGGGTAAACAGCGTATATTCAAATAATGACGGGACTCTGACGCTGGTAGCAGGGGCACTGAGTTTGCTGTCTACGGATGTGAACGGAGTCTACTCGCCGTTTTCCAAGATTTTGTTTAATTAGGAGTTGGTGGGTGCATATTCCACACTCCACACATTCTTAAGCCGCTTCAGGGCGCAGGTCTTCGCTGATGTTTGCTTTAAGTAAGCGAAGCAGCAGTTCGACATCGTCCTTAAATGCCGTGTCGCTTGAAGACAGCTCTTCTATCTTGCGGACTGCGTGAATAACTGTCGTGTGATCTCTGTCTCCGAAGCGGCGGCCTATTTCAGGCAGACTTCTTGGAGTCAACTGTTTTGCCAGATACATGGCAACTTGTCTTGGTCTTGCTACTGCGCGCGCCCGTCTTGCAGACTGCATATCCGAGATTTTTATCTTGTAGTGTTCCGCTACTCTTTTTTGAATTTCGTCTATAGTTATTTTTTTCTCACACGACCGCAGCACGTCCTTCAATACTTCCTGTGCCATTTCCAGCGAAACGGTTTTTCTTGCAAGTTGCGTATAGGCTATTATTCTGTTCAATGCTCCTTCAAGCTCCCGGACATTAGACGTGATCTTATACGCCAAGAACTCCAGAACTTTTTCCGGCAGCTCTATGCCTATTTTCTTAGTCTTAGCCTGTAGAATTCCGAGCCTCAGATTAAAGTCTATAGGATTCAGAGCTATTACGAGGCCTCCGCTTAGGCGGGATTTGAGCCGCTCTTCTATGCGGTCTAATTCCTGAGGGGCTTTGTCTGCGGACAGAACCAATTGTTTCCCGCGGCTGAGCATAGTATTCAGCGCATGAAAAAACTCTTCTTGAGTATTATCTTTTCCGCTTATGAATTGTATATCGTCTACTATAAGAATGTCTATGGAGTTGAAAACTTCTTTGAATCTCATGGTGTCTTTTTGTCTTAATGCTCTGACAAAATGATACATAAATTTTTCCGCCGAGAGATAGACAATTTTCTTTTCAGGATTCTTATTTTTAATCTGCCATGCAATGGACTGCATGAGGTGAGTTTTTCCGAGACCTACGCCGCCGCACAAAAACAGCGGATTGAAACTTGCCGTATCAGAATCCGCTGCGCGCTTTGCCGCTGCATAGGCAAGTTCATTAGCAGAGCCTACTATGAAATTATCGAACGTTAAGTGAGGATTAATTTCAGTTGAAAAGCCGGAATAAAAATCATCTGCGGGAGCAGCAGATGATTTTACTTCCGGAGACTCAATGTTTTTTGGAGCCGCAGTACCGGCTTTTACCAAAGGCGAGACTACAGAGAAAGAGACCTGACCGTTATTGGAAAGATTTTTCCATGCATAGCGGATTTCTTCTCCGAAGTGAGATTCTACCCAGTCGCGCATGAAGCGGGTAGGAAGGCCGAGAGAAATATTCTTAGAACCGTCCGCGGCTTCCGAAACCGTTCCGTTCATTTGAACAAACCATCTTCTGTAGATAGTCTCGCCGAAGAGCTTGCGGAGAGAAGTTGTTAAGGCATCAAACCCATTCTGAACGGAAGAATTCTCGAAACCTGAGTTCATGTTGACTCCATGAGAGAAAAAAATAAAGATGTCATGCAGAAAGCATGAGAAAAATATTAAGCGTCTTGGAAACGTTTAAGAAGAATAGTCCTAATGAGAAAATTTGTCTACAAATATTACTGAAAGAATCCAAAAAAAAGGCTTGCAAAAAAAGTACGTGAATGAATCAAGGGGTTAGTATTAAATAAGAATGCAGAAATAAAATTAATTATTTCTGCATTCTGCATTTTTATTTATTATTTAACTAAGCTAAAGCTTTCGCTTTCTTCGCCAATCTCGAAGTCTTGCGCGCCGCTGTTTTCCAGTGCATCACGCCCTTTGATACGCCTCTGGCCAAAGCAGACTCGGAACGGCGTACAGCTTCAACAGCAGTCTTGGCATCACCGCCGGCAATCGCTTCAAGAGCTGCTTTTGTTATAGTGCGTATCTTAGAACGGCGGGAGCGGTTCAGCTCGTTCTTTTTTATAGTTTGTCTAATTCTCTTCTGTGCAGACTTATGGTTAGCCATAGTTTTAATCCATTCATATTTTGTAAATTTCTATTTTGTTACAGGGTCTAAGACACACCTGTACACAGCACTGTCAATACATCAAACACCCCCTGTCAGTCAAGGAATTTCTTTTTCTTGTGATTTATGTCAATTGCTTTATAATATGGCAAATATTTACCTTAATTTATCTTTAAAAGGGTGCGTCATGACTGATAACAACTTGTTTCAAGAAGCTAAAGAAGAACTGGAAAAACAGAAACTAATTGATTTCTGGAAGAAAAACGGCACCTTCATCATAGTATGCGCTTCGGTTGTCGTATTGTCGACTGCCGCAGGCGTAATGTACCGCTCTGTCAAAGAAGAGGCTCAGCAGCAAAATACCGATGCCCTCTATGCGGTTTCTAAGTCCGGAGCCTCTGTAAACGAGCAGATAGATAATTTGGAGGCTTTTGCCGAAGATGCGGCTGAAAATAAATCTCTTGCACTTATAGCCGAGGAAAATTCTTACTCTGAGGTTGCTGTTATTAAGGCCGGACTGTTAGCAGTTGAAGATAAGCAGTTTCAAAAAGCTCTGGATATTTTTGCGAAATTCCTAGCTTCGAAAAGCAGTGACCAATACCTGAACGATATGGCTGTTCTTCTTTTAGTTCAAACGCAGCTGGACATAGAATATGAGAAAAGCAATCCGGAAAAGGGATTTGCCATAGAGCCGGAAGCTGCAAAAACATTCATCAGCAGACTGGAGCCGTTAACCAAAGAAGGAGCTGCGCTGAGGTTCTCTGTTTTGGAAACTATGGGCTATATAAAACTGTATGCCGGCGACAAAGACGGAGCTGTAAAAGTTTTTGAAACAATAGTAAAAGATCCGCAAGCTCCTGCCAGTATCTCTGACAGGGCGGGCAGCATTCTTAGGTCTTTTAATTCGGCTGAATAAAAAAAGGAAAAACTGAAATGTTGGATTTGAGAAAAATTTTTGTTTTCATTTTTTTCAGTGTTTTTCTTGCGGGCTGCAATGCCGACAGCAACAGAATAGGCGCATTGGTCAAAGGCGAACGTATTGCAGTCATAGGGCAGAGCGGTGAGATTAACATAGACGAAGCATTCGAAGGAAAAGCATTTCCGCTGTCTAAAGAGATTTTGAATCTGTCGTGGTCTCAGAGCGGATATGATGCGGCGCATGTTATGCCGAACGTTATGGCTTCGACTGCGCCTAAGAGAATATGGAGAACTTCTGTCGGCAGAGGATCCGACTCCGGCTACAAACTCATAGCCTCGCCTGTATTCAGCAAAGGAAGAATATTTACCATAGATGCACGCGGTATGGTATCCGGCATTGATGCCAAAGACGGCAGGATTCTTTGGCAGGCAAGCAGTGCTGCCTCGGACAACAGGGCTATGGGAGCAGGGCTTGCAGTATCCGGCGATATGCTTTACGCTACCAATGGAGCCGGAGATGTTGTTGCTCTGGACGTTGAATCCGGAAAAACCAAGTGGAGACGCTCTATTGCCAAACCTATAAGAGCTGCTCCTTCAGTAGCGGACAACAGGCTTTTCATCATATCCATAGATAATAAACTGTATGCGTTTGATGCTACTACTGGGTCTATTATCTGGGATTTGGTAGGCATAAGCGAAAGCACTACTATTATGGGAGCTTCTGCGCCGGCAGTAGTTTTGGATTCTGTGGTTGCCGCTTACAGCTCCGGAGATGTTGTTTCTCTTCGCGTACAGAACGGGCGTATTTTCTGGGGATACTCTTTGGCAGGAGTTTCAAACAGAGGAGCTATGCCTTCTATTTCTGACATACGCGCTCTGCCTGTCATAGAAGACGGCATTCTTTATGCTGTGAGCAGCAGCGGACGCATGGCTGCTGTCAATTCCAGAACTGGAGACCGCATTTGGGAAATCGAGATTGGCGGCAAGGATACGGTCGTTATTTCCGGAGAAAATATTTTTGTCAATACTAACAAGAGCCAGCTCGTTGCATTAAGCAAAAAAGACGGCAGAGTCATTTGGGCGCAGAACCTTCAAGGCAAAAAGAATCCGAAAGACGCTTCTTCGGACGATATTATTTGGACCGGTCCGGTGCTGGCAGGAGGGCGGTTATGGCTTGTCAACTCTTTAGGGCATCTGGCGAGCTTTTTCCCGCAAGACGGCTCTTTGGACTACTATCAGGATATAGGAGAGCCTTTGTTTATTGCTCCTGTTGTCGTTGACAGGACTTTCTATGTTCTGAGCGACAGAGGCAATTTGTTTGCTCTGCGGTGAGAGAAAATATATTCCCCTTCCCTTTCTAAGGGAAGGGGAATACGCACCGACTCCACACTCCACACTTTTCTCACTTGTTTTATCGGTAAAGATGACTATATTTCTTTGGAGTTATGCAAAAAACGAGGGTTGTTGATGTCTAAAAGAGATTATTACGAAGTGCTTTGTGTAGTAAGGACTGCTACGCAAGATGAACTCAAGAAGTCATACCGCAAGCTCGCTATGCAGTACCACCCGGACAGAAATCATGGAAATGTAGAGTTCGAGATAAAATTCAAAGAAATCAATGAAGCCTATGATGTCTTAGGAGATCCTCAGAAAAGAGCTGCTTACGACAGATTCGGGCATGGGGCTTTTGAAAACGGAGGCTTCGGAGGAGCCGGCATGGGCGGCTTTGATTTCAGTGCTGGTTTTTCCGACCTGTTTGACGACATGTTCGGCGATATTTTAGGAGGACTGGGCGGAGACAGAAGACGCAAAAACGGAGCCAAGCGAGGCGAAGATTTAAGGTATGATTTGGAAATAACTCTGGAAGAAGCATTTTCCGGCATTACAAAGAACATCACGATACAAACCGCTGTGGTGTGCGATGAGTGTTTTGGGTCGTGCTGCGCAAAAGGAACAACTCCCGCAGAGTGCAGTATGTGCGGCGGCAGAGGCAGAGTAAGAGCGCAGCAAGGTTTTTTTGCAGTAGAACACACATGCCCCAGCTGTCAGGGATCCGGGCGGATAATCAAAGAACCGTGTAAAAAATGCAAAGGAGCCGGAAGAATATCCAAACAGAAAACTCTGGCGGTCGCTGTTCCGTCCGGACTGGAAGACGGCATGAGAATACGCATAGGCGGCGAAGGCATGGCTGGATTGAACGGGGGACACTCAGGCGACTTATACGTAGTGATTAATATAAAACGCCACGAGATTTTTCAGCGCGAGGGTTCGTATATTTACTGCAAAGTGCCGATACCTATGGTAAAAGCTGCCTTGGGGGGCAACATAGAAGTACCGTCTATAGACGGCTCTTCCTGCAATGTTAAAATACCTGAAGGCACTCAGTCCGGACAGAGAACTACGATTGGGCGCAAAGGCATGTCAGTATACAAGTCCGGAAACAGAGGCGAGTTTGTCATAGAGTTTGTTGTAGAAACTCCGGTAAAAATGACAAAACGCCAAAAAGAGCTTCTGGCGGAATTCGAAACGGAAAACTCTTCGAGTCCGATGAGTGACGGATTTATTTCTGTGATTAAAGATTTTTTTAAATAATGAGGAATTAGGAATGAGGAGTGAAGAATTGTTCATACAAAGTATCACTCTGACTAATTTCAGAAATTATAAAACACTGCGCATGAATCTGTCTAAGGAGCCGGTAATTCTTATCGGCGAGAACGGCAGCGGCAAAACTAACATTCTGGAAGCGGTCAGCCTTTTGTCTCCCGGAAAAGGGCTGCGCAGGGCTGCGCTTACAGAGCTGCAGAATAAAGATACGGTCTTTCCTTGGGGAGTCGCTTCAGAGATATATTCAAAAGATGAAGTTCTCAAAATCAGTACCGGCATAGAACCCAAATACTTGTCCGAAAAAGACTCGCAGCCTGACAAAAGGCTGATTCTTCTGGACGGAAAACCTCTGAAAAATCAGACCGAGCTGTCTGAACACATAGCCGTGTCTTGGATTATTCCGGAAATGGACAGGCTCTTGTCTCAGGGAGCCGGGTTGCGCAGAAAATTTCTGGACAAACTGGCATACACTTTTGCGCCTTCTCACGGAGGCAGAGTTTCTTCATACGAAAAAGCCATGCGGGAGCGCAACATTCTTTTGCAGAATAACAGACCTGATGCAAAGTGGCTCGCTGCTTTGGAAAACGAAATGGCTCAAAAGTCTGTTGCGATTGCGGCAACTCGTTTGCACATGGAGAACAGTTTACAGGCTGTTGTCAATGAAAGCACAGATGCTTTTCCTAAAGCTGATATTGTGGTTGCCGGTTTCGCAGAAGATGCTTTGAGAAACAGCCCGGCTCTTCTTGTAGAAGATGCCTTGCGCGCAGCTTTGGAAAAATCCAGAACAGAAGACAGAGAAAAAGGCACTGCTGCTTTAGGAGCGCACAAAAGCGATTTAAAAGTTTTTTACAGAGACAAATCCTGTCTTGCGGATTTATGTTCTACAGGCGAACAAAAAGCTCTTATTGTCTCTATTATGCTGTCCTTTGTAAGACTCATAGAACAGCTTAGAGGTTTTCCTCCTATATTTTTGCTTGATGACATAGCGGCTCATCTTGATGAGTACAGAAGAGAGGCTCTTTTCGAGGCTGTCTTTGATATAGGTACGCAAGCATGGATAAGCGGAACAGAAAAGAACTTTTTTCAATCTATGTTTGGCAAGGCACAGCTTTTTAAAGTGGAAAATGGGGAATGGGAAATGGAAAATTAGGTGAGAAAAATAATTTTCAATTTTCCATTTTCAATTTTTTTACCAGTTCCAGAACTCTGCTTTTAGTTTCAGAAGTGCTGCAATCCGTGTTAATCAGAAAATCTGATTTCTGCTGTTTTTCAGCTTCCGGCATTTGTGTTCGTTTGATAGCCTCGAATCTTTCTGGAGTCATTCCCGCGCGGGACACGACTCTTTGTTTTTGTGCGGACTCGCTCGCAGCGGCACAGATTACTTTATCGCAATAAGTATCAAATCCTGCCTCAAACAAAAGAGGCACTTCCAGCACAACAAAAGGTTTTTTTTGCTTTTTATGCTCTTCTATAAATAGATTCATTTTTTCTAAAACTCTGGGGTGCAGAACAGCCTCGAGTTTCTTCCTAGCCTCATCATCTGCAAAAATTTCATCTGCGATTTTTTCTCTTGAAAAGCTCTGTCTGTCTGAAATTTCTTCCAGAGCTTCGTGTGCAGCTTTATCCGCATAGAATACCGGAATGTTGCACTCCTCGAACATCTTGGCTGCCGTGCTTTTTCCGGTGCCTATTCCTCCGGTAAGTCCGATTATCAGCATGTTTTTTGCCTTTTCTTATCAAATTTGTAATAATTATATAGTAGAATGCCCAATATGACCAATATATTTTTATACAGCAAAGATACTTCTTTTGTAAGCGTTCTTGAAGAGCATATAGGCTTTAGTGTCCTCGATAACTTAGAGGACTTAACCGATAGTTGCATACTGATAATAGATTTTCCGAGCGTAACTCCGAAAGATCTTAGTGTTCTGGAACAGAAAAATCTAACAATTCTTGCTATAGCCCCAAAAGAGAATCTGGATTGTTTTAAGGAAATTTTCCCAAGTCCGGTGCGCTTGGGGTATCTTATTGACAGGCTGGAGTATTATGTCAATGTACAACCGCTTCTGAAAAAAACGACTATAAATCTCGGCAGCATAATCTTGGAATCTAAAGACAAAAGCATCTGTCTGAAAGAGAAGCCGGAAAACACTGTAAAGCTCACTGAAAAAGAGTTCGCCCTCTTGGAACTGCTGGCTGCTGCTCCGATGCAGAGACAGGATATACTGAACAAAATCTGGGGATATGACGAGCGGATAGAGACAAAGACTCTGGAAACGCATGTTTATCAGCTGAGAAAAAAATTAGAAAAACTCGGCGTGACAAATTACCTTTTGACTAATAACGGTCTTTATTATTTATCGGGAGCAACATGAAAATATTTAAAATAATATTAAGTACTTTTATCATAGCGGCACTATGTGCGGGCTGCGCTTCTTCTCCGCATATAAAGAATGTCAGCGGCAGAGGTCTGCCAAAGGTTGCTGCGGACAGAGACCCTGTGCGCAGAATAGTTATAGTTCATGTTCAAAGCAAAGAACGCATAGACGTAACTTATTTCAATAACGGCAAATACAACAGCGCAGCTTTAAAGAAAATCAATAACATCATGAGGGACAGGAATAACGGCAAAGTCGGCAGCATAGATGTAGAGCTGATAGACTATATGGTGGACTTACGGAAAAGAATGGGGCTGCCTGCTCATGTAGAATTTCAAGTATCGTCCGGATACAGGTCTCCGGCAACTAATGCTAAGCTTGCTAAGACTAACAGTCAGATTTCCAGCGAGAGCCTGCACATGAGAGGCTGGGCTGTAGACTTCAGGATTATCGGAGTGAACGGCAAAGCAATGGGCGAAATAGCTAAGACAATGCAGAGAGGCGGAGTTTCATACTATCCTAACACTCAACACCTGCACATAGACATAGGGAATATTAGGACTTGGTGAATAGAGTGTGGAGTTGAATTGAAAACTGAAAGCTGAAAAAGGGATTTAATTTTCCATTCCCCTAACTCCACATTTTACATTATTACTAAAGTCCGTATTCTTCCCCTCCGCCAACAACACTACGTTTTTCGTACATAGTGCTATTATTTTTTCCAGCCACTCTTTATCTGCTTTCGCAAAATTACTCAGAACAAAATTCGTTACTGCGTCCCCTCTTACTATCTCTCCCTCTGTTGTAACAGGTCTCCCTATTCCCAGCCGGACTCTTGTATAATTAATTCCTATCTGTTCATCTAGTGATTTAAGTCCGTTGTGCCCTCCGGTTCCTCCTCCCTGCTTTACTCTCACCGTTCCTCTTTCCAAGTCTATGTCATCGTGAAAGACTATCACGTCTTCCGCCTTTAAATTATAAAACTCCAGCACTTCCCTGACGGCATTCCCTGAAAGATTCATGTATGTTTGCGGCTTAACAAGAAATATCTTGCTGTCCCCTATGATTCCTTCCGCTGTCAAACTCTTGAATTTTTTCTTCCAGACACTGACGCCGATATTTTCCGCAATATCTTCTATTGCCATAAACCCTATATTGTGCCTATGACCTTTGTACTCATCTCCGAAATTGCCTAAGCCTACTAGTATTTTCATTGTGGTTCCTGCTTAGGAGTGTGGAGTGTTGAGAGTGGAGTTAAGAATACGTACCAGTTCCAAACTCCACACTCCAAACTTATTTCTTCGCTTCCGGTTTCTTAGCCGCCGCAGCCGGAGCTGCCGCCGCCGCAGGAGCCGCCGCCGGTGCAGCCGCAGCCGGAGCTGCTGCCGCAGCGTCCTTCTCGCTTCTGACCGCAGACGGTACAGCTATGGTAGCTATCGTATAATTTTCTTCCTTAGAAAGCATCTTCACGCCTTCGGGCAGTTCTACCATTCCGATGTGGATTGCATCGTTTATCTGAAGCCCTTCAAGGTTCACTTCAAACTTAGGAGGTATATTATCCGGAGCACAAGATACTTTAATAGTATGGTGCACTATGTTCAGCGTGCCGCCGCGCTTGATGCCGGGCGATTTGTCCGCATTCACAAACGAGACCGGAATTGCAACCTTAATTCTTGTATGCTCGGATACGCGCAGAAAATCTACATGCAGAGGAATATCTGTTACCGGGTGAAACTGTACGGCCCTTGGAATTACTCTGTGCTTCTTGCCGTTTATTTCCAAATCAAACAGAGTAGTCGTAAATCCTGACTTTTCCAGCAAACGAGCCAGTATCTTTTGCTCCATTGCAACAGTCAGAGGCTCCTGATTATTTCCGTAAACTACTGCGGGCACAAAGCCGTCTTTTCTTAAAATAGCAATCGCACCCTTAGTCGTCTTAGTCCTAGACTTCACATCAACGCCGATTACTTCTATATTCTTCTTAGCCATTTTATTTCCCCTTACATTATAGTTAATTTAAAATAAGAGCCAGACCTCCAGGGGTGTCTGTTCTTACCGCAAGTACTCATACAGAAAATTCTTTTACTTTTCCAGCATTTTTTTAATCAAACAGACTGGAAACAGACCTTTCTTGGTTAATTCTCGCAATAGCCTCTGCCAGCAAAGGAGCTACCGACAGGTATTCCAGCTTAGAGCATTTGCGCAGCTCTTCTTCAGGCTTGGAGCATATAGAGTTAGTAATTACTACTTTTTCCAGCTCAGACTTAGCAATCTTCTCTAAGGCGGATCCCGACAAAACCCCGTGAGAACAATACGCGGAAACCGTCTTGGCTCCTGCCTTCTTAAGAGCTGTAGCCGCATTGCACAGTGTGCCGGCAGTATCTACCATATCGTCTATCATGAGGCAGTCCATGCCGTTGACCTCGCCGATGATGTTCATGACTTCGGACTCTCCCGCTTTTTCTCTGCGTTTGTCAATAACGGCAAGCCCGCAGTCCAGCTTCTTGGCAAAAGCTCTTGCACGCACAACGCCTCCGACATCAGGAGACACTACCATAAGCTCCTTAGGCAGAACCCCGTGTACTGAAAGCTTTTCTTTCACATATTTGGTAAACAAAGGAACTAGGAATAAATTGTCTACCGGAATATCAAAAAAGCCCTGAATCTGCCCTGCGTGCAAATCTAAGGTTAAAACTCTGTCTGCACCGGCAACGGTTATCAGATTAGCCACCAGCTTTGCAGATATAGGAGAGCGTGAAGTAGTCTTCCTGTCCTGTCTGGCGTATCCGAAATAAGGCATAACAACGGTGATTCTTCTGGCGGAAGCTCTTCTTAGAGCGTCAAGACTTATCAGCAGTTCCATAAGGTTATCGTTAGCCGGAAAAGACGTAGGCTGAATAATAAAAACATCTTCTCCTCTGACGTTTTCAAGCACTTCGAAAAATATTTCCTTATCGGAAAAACAGCGGGTGGAAGATTTCGTTAAAGGAATGCCTAAGTGCGAGGCAATGGCTTCTGCGAGCGGCTTATTAGCGTTTCCGGCAATAATTTTCATGCTTAAATCCTGTTTTAGTTTGCAGAGCGTATATAACAATATTCTTTTTCTTTGTCAAAGATTTCATTTTTAGTGTTTGGCAATTGTTAAAAATGTGTTAAACAAACAACATTTAACTCTTTAAGGATTCCTAACATGACAAATATTTGTAAAATCAAACGAGCTATTATCTCTGTTTCTGATAAAAGCGGACTGGTGCCTCTTGCAGCGAAACTGTCCTCGCTGGGAGTCGAGATATTGTCTACAGGCGGCTCTGCTAAAGCCATTAAGGACGCAGGCATTCCGGTTATAGAAGTGAGCAGCTATACGGGTTTCCCTGAAATGATGGACGGCAGGGTCAAGACTCTGCACCCGAAAATACACGGAGGATTGCTGCAAAGAAGAGATCTGAAATCTCACAAACAGCAAGCAAAAGAACACAATATCCCGGAGATTGATTTGGTAGTCATAAATCTGTATCCGTTTTCCGAAACCGTAGATAAAGGCGCGGATTTCGCAGCTTGTATCGAAAACATAGATATAGGCGGTCCTTCTATGGTGCGCAGCGCAGCTAAGAATCATGCTGCTGTAACAGTCATTACCAGTGTTAATCAGTACGATAAATTGATAGAAGAGCTCTCATCTCATGACGGAGGCACCGGTCTTGAGTTCAGAAAACATCTGGCAGCAGCAGCTTACGCGCACACTGCGCAATACGACAGTGCAATCAGCACATGGTTTGCTAAACAGCTGGGCGAACAGTATCCTGAAGTCCTTAACATTTCCGCACGGAAAAAACAGGATTTAAGATACGGCGAAAACCCTCATCAGAGCGCAGCGTTTTATTCTTTTAATGATAATAAAATTTCAAGTATTGCAACTGCGTCTATTATACAAGGAAAGCCTCTGAGCTATAACAACATAGGCGATACTGATGCGGCATTTGATTTGATAAGCGAGTTCAAAGACGCTCCCGCGGTTGCGATTATAAAACACGCAAACCCCTGCGGAGTCGCAACAGGAGCTACTCTCTTGGAAGCATACCAAAAGGCTTTTAATTGCGATACCGTGAGTCCTTTCGGAGGAATCATTGCCTGCAACAAAATTATTACTAAGGACGTTGCGGAAGCTATCACGAAAATATTCTCTGAAGTCATTATTGCGCCCGATGCGGACGATGAAGCAAAAGCTGTGTTTGCAGCAAAACCTAACGTGAGAGTTCTTACTACCGGTTCTTTGCCTGATCCTCTGAGGACCGGAGTAGTGTTCCGCTCTGTGAGCGGCGGAGTTCTGCTTCAGAGCAGAGACAACATAGTTCTTGATAATGCTGCGCTGAAGTGCGTGACTAAAAGACAGCCCACTGCGCAAGAGCTGAAAGATTTGGTCTTTGCATTCACAGTCGCAAAACACGTAAAGTCCAATACAATAGTATATGCAAAACAAGGCGCAACCGTAGGCATAGGCGCAGGTCAGATGAACCGCCTTGACAGCGCGGTTATTGCTGCAAAAAAAGCCAAAGATACTGCGGCGGTACTGGGACTCTCTGATACGCCTACAAATGGCAGTGTTGCCGCTTCCGATGCCTTCTTTCCTTTTGCAGACGGCTTGGAAGCTATTGTCAGCGCAGGAGCTACGGCAGTCATTCAGCCCGGAGGTTCAATTAAAGATAACGAGGTGATAGACGCCGCCAACAAGCACAACCTAGCCATGATATTCACCGGCATACGACACTTTAGACATTGATAACTCCACACTCCACACTCCACACTAAAAAACGCCTCTTTGCATATCGCAGAGAGGCGTTTCTTTTAAACTCACAGTACAGCTTAACCCGAACAGTACTGTCCGCCGTTAATAGCAAGCGTGGCACCTGTCATAAATCCGGCAGTATCGGAAACAAGATAAACAACTGCAGCCGCTATTTCTTCTACAGCACCGAGTCTTTTCACCGGAATACCGGCAACAATCTGATCCAGAATTTCGGGCTTAATAGCAGCAACCATTTCTGTTTTGATATATCCGGGCGCAATAGTGTTTACAGTAATGCCCTTGCCTGCAGATTCCTGAGCCAGAGCCTTAGTAAATCCTATTATGCCGGCTTTTGATGCGGAATAGTTTGTCTGACCCATCTGACCTTTCTGACCGTTGATAGAGCTTATGTTGATGACGCGTCCGAAACCCTGGTCTCTCATGCCTTCTATGACATGTCTTGTCATATTGAACATAGAGTTCAGGTTGATGTTTATAACATCGTTCCACTGCTCAGGCGTCATCTTGTGCAGCATTACGTCCTTGGTAATACCGGCGTTATTCACCAATACGTTTATAGTGCCCAGATCCTTGGTTATCTGTTCAACAACTGCTTTACATTCATAAAAACGACTCACGTCAAACTTGTAAATAGGAATGCCGGTCTTTGCATGGAATGCTTTTGCGCCTTCTTCATTGCCTACATAACCTGCCGCAACTTTGCAGCCGGCTTGCTGTAATGCCGCAGATATAGCTGCACCGATACCGCTTGTGCCGCCTGTAACAACAGCAACTCTTGTTATTTCACTCATAATTCTCTCCTTTAGTTAAACAGGGAGTCCGTTATAGACTCCCTGCGGTTAAAACTCTTACTATAGACGCTCAACGCACATAGAAATTCCCATGCCGCCGCCTATACACAAAGTCACAAGACCTTTTTTCGCATTCTGACGCTTCATGGTATACAACAGAGTCGTGAGGACGCGGGTTCCGGACGCACCTATTGGGTGTCCCAGAGCAATAGCTCCTCCGTTCACGTTGACTTTAGAAACGTCCCAGCCCATTTCCTTGTTCACAGCGCAAGCCTGAGCGGCAAAAGCCTCGTTTGCTTCTATCAAATCAAGGTCATTGACAGACCAGCCAGCCAGCTCCAGAGCAGCCCTTGATGCCGGCACAGGTCCCATACCCATAATAGCGGGATCAACGCCTCTTGTAGCCCAAGACACTATGCGTCCGAGCGGTGTAACGCCGCGTTTTGCCGCTTCGCTTTCAGTCATCAAAACAACAGTAGAAGCACCGTCATTAATAGAGGAAGCATTGCCTGCCGTAACAGTACCGTCTTTTTTGAAAGCCGGTCTCAGCTTTGCCAGAGACTCCATAGTGGTGGCTTTAGGATTCTCGTCTACCTGAACTATGGTATCGCCTTTTCTGCCCTTTACAATGACCGGAACTATTTCCTCGACAAAGATGCCGTCCTGTATAGATTTTGCAGCCTTTTGCTGAGAGTTCAAAGCGAAAGCGTCCTGCATGTCGCGGGTGATACCGAATTTTTCGGCTACGTTCTCGGCAGTGATGCCCATGTGATAGTTATTAAAGGTATCCCAAAGACCGTCCTTTACCATTGTATCAACAAAAGCAGCATCGCCCATTTTTGTTCCGGTTCTCATTTCTTTGGCATGAGGAGAAAGACTCATATTCTCCATACCGCCTGCGACTACGATTTTCGATTCGCCTAGCTTGATAGAGCCCGCGCCCTGAGCAACGGAGCGAAGTCCCGAGCCGCAGATTTGATTGATAGCGTATGCGGTTTTCTCAAAAGGAATACCTGCGGTCACGGCTGCGTATCTGGCTGGACCCTGACCCTGAGCCGCCGTGAGTATCTGACCCAGCAGAACTTCGCAAACATCTGCTGCAGGCACTTTGGCGCGCACTAAAGATTCTTTTATACACGTTGACGCAAGGTCTCCGGCTGATACGGTGGACAAGCCTCCCATGAATGCGCCTATGGCGGTTCTGGTAGCACTAGCAATTACAATCGATTCCATAATTTTATCCTTTTTATAAGTTAGAGTTTGATTCTCTTAAGACGTTAACCATTTTTTCTCTTTGAAACAAGGTACATATCGTGCAGCGCACAACCATGTTTAAGATATAAAGTATCACAAGATAGTTACAATATGGTTACAGCATGGTTAGAATATCATTAACGTATGCCTTTTTTATAATTCCTAATGCCTAATTAAAAATAGTTGTGGAAATGTCGCTATTTGTTTGACAAATCTAAAGCAGATATTAAATTATTATTAAATAATGATTCTGTCTGTTATTAATTTATATTCGGAGGTCTTTCTATGAAAGAAGCTACTCTTACAAGAATTCAACTCTCTGAGGCTGTCTACCAAGAAGTCGGGCTGTCCCGGAATGATTCTGCTAAACTCGTAGATGATGTTCTCGAACAAATGAGCCGCGCTCTTGTCAACGGGGAAACTGTTAAAATATCTTCCTTCGGCAGCTTCCATATCCGTAAAAAGAATGAACGCATGGGGCGCAACCCTAAAACCGGCGAAGAAGTGCCTATTAAGCCCAGAAACGTCATAATCTTCCGCGCCAGCCACGTGTTCAAGGATACTATCAACAATGCTAAAAGAAGGTCTGCTTCTGAATAGTGTTATAATTTCTCTTTCTTACAGGTGATACATGAGTGATGCTTCTCTTTCTCTCTCTTCTACAGTCCGGCAGCCTTCAGTGCTTTCTGTCACTTCAGCGTCCAGCGTACAGAATTTCTCTGCAAGAGCCGGTATTCCGGAAAAAGCTCCCGAGGCATTCCGCACTATAAGCGAAGTGGCGGAAGGTCTTAATCTGCCTCAGCATGTCTTGCGTTTTTGGGAAGGCAAGTTTCATCAGATTAAGCCTCTTAAAAGAGGCGGCGGAAGAAGATACTACCGCCCGGAAGACATTCATATGTTAAGTCAGATTAAAGAGCTTCTGCACAACAGAGGCTATACCATTCGCGGCGTTCAGAAGCTGCTCAAAGAAAACGGAGCCGGGTATTTGAAAAAGTCCGCTGCTCCTTCTATTGTGCGCAATTCCGATGCGGGTTTGAATACTGAAAAGACTAAAGCACCTCTCTCTGCTGCTTCTAGGGAAGAGCTGAAAAGAGTTCTAAAAGACTTGAAGTCTATGAAGACATCTATTGAGTCTCTGGACGAGCTTGTCCAGAAAAGCTAACCGCCCGAATAATTAATCATTCTGGTCCAGACATTTTCTATTTTGCGCAAGGTCTTGCAAACAGTATTCAGCTCTGCCTGATTAATCCCGGCCTTATCCAGCACTGCAATCTGAGATTCAATGCAGAGGCTTATGGTTCTGTGCAGTTCCAGTCCTTTTGGCGACAATTTGATTCGTATAGATCTTTTATCATGAGGAGAGCGTTCTTGGTCTATGTATTTATTTTCGACCATTTTTTTAACGTTGTAGGAAACGTTGGAGCCTAGGTAATAGCCTCTGGCAGTAAGTTCTCCTACAGTCATCTCTTCAGTACCTATGTTGTATAGAATAAGAGTCTGAACGTTGTTTATGTCGCGGATTTTGGCTTTATCGAGTTCTGTTTTAAGAAGCTCGAGAAAATAGCGGTGTACGCGTTCTATGAGGAAAACCGCATCGTAATAAGAGTGTCTGTCCATAATCGCACCTGTTTTTAAAATAAAGACAATTTTTATATAATACACAACAAAAGTTAATTTTTGCTTTTTCGTTTTGTTAGGGAATTTTTAACCAAGGCCTTGCAATTCATGGAAAAGTGTTGCATATTCCCTTTGTGAAGGATAAGAGTATTCTTAAACCTGTCCCATGCAATAATCATTACAACTCTGTAAGGAAATACTAAAATGATTGATACTATTAATGCTGAGTTTTTGTTCGTACTCGGGTGTGCGGTTCTCGCACTTATATATGGATTTGTTACTGCTAAGAAAGTGCTGTCTGCTTCTGCGGGTTCAGCCGAAATGCAGGAAATTGCCTCTGCTATCCAAGAAGGAGCCAAGGCGTATCTTAATCGTCAGTACATGACTATAGGAATAGTCGGCGTTGTACTGTGCGTAGTGCTGGGATTGTTTTTAGGACTGCCGGTTGCGCTCGGCTTTTTGATTGGCGCGGTTCTTTCCGGAATAGCTGGCTATATCGGTATGAACGTTTCTGTGCGCGCGAACGTGCGTACTGCGGCAGCAGCGAAAAAAGGTCTTAAAAAGGCATTGGGAATAGCATTTAAATCCGGAGCCATTACCGGTATGCTTGTTGTAGGCTTGGGACTCTTGGGAGTCGCAGGATACTATTTTATTCTTTTGGAATGGAAAGGCATGGAAGATGCAGAGTCTGCTCGCGCTATCATCAGCTCTTTGGTAGCCTTGAGTTTCGGCGCATCTCTGATTTCCATATTTGCCAGATTAGGCGGAGGAATCTTTACTAAAGGCGCGGACGTAGGAGCGGACTTGGTAGGCAAGGTCGAAGCCGGCATACCGGAGACGACCCAAGAAATCCGGCTGTGATAGCCGATAACGTAGGCGACAATGTCGGCGATTGCGCAGGCATGGCTGCTGATTTGTTTGAAACCTATGCTGTGACGATTGTAGCAACAATGCTGTTGGGCGCGGTTTTCTTTGCCGATGAGGCAATGGAAATCATGATGATGCTGCCGCTGATGATTTGCGGCGCATGTATCGTTGCTTCTATTGTCGGAACGTTCTTTGTGCGTTTAGGCAAGAAGAAGAACATCATGGGAGCTTTGTACAAAGGGTTAATAGCAACCGGAGTATTCTCTGCCGTTGCCATATACTTTGTTATAGACAACCTTATCGGCATGGACGGTACGTTGCCTATGGAAACAGGTACTGCGCTGATTGATTCTATTTCAGGACCGCAAGTGTTCTGGTGTTCAATAATAGGTCTTGTTGTTACCGCTCTTATGGTAGTCATAACAGAATACTATACGTCTACGGCTTTCAAGCCTGTAAAGACGGTTGCCGCAGCTTCTGCAAACGGACACGGTACTAACGTGATTCAGGGACTCGCTGTTTCTATGGAGTCTACGGCTCTTCCGGTCGTAGTCATCTGCGTAGGCATAATCTCTGCTTACTCTTTGGCAGGTCTGTTCGGTATTGCTCTGGCAGCCACTACTATGCTGGCTCTTGCCGGAATGATAGTTGCTCTGGACGCTTACGGTCCTGTCACCGACAACGCAGGCGGTATTGCGGAAATGTCCGATATGCCTAAAGACGTTCGCGAAACTACGGACGCTTTGGATGCAGTCGGCAACACCACTAAGGCTGTAACAAAAGGGTATGCGATTGCTTCTGCCGGACTTGCTTCTTTGGTGCTGTTCACTGCGTACATTCAGGACTTGGAGCACTTCTTCCCCTCGGTTGAAGTGAGCTTTGATCTTCAGAATCCTTATGTTGTAGTCGGTCTGTTTATCGGCGGATTACTGCCGTATCTGTTTGGGTCTATGGCAATGACTGCTGTCGGCAAAGCAGCGGGAGCCGTGGTGCAGGAGGTTCGCAGACAGTTCAAAGAAATAAAAGGCATCATGCAGCGTAAAGCAAGACCGGAGTATGGCACTGCAGTGGATATTCTCACAAAGGCTGCTATTAAGGAGATGATAGTTCCTTCATTGCTGCCGGTGTTTGCGCCTATAGTTCTCTATATGGTAGTGTACTATGCGGCAGGACAGGCTGAGGCATTTACTGCGCTGGGTGCAATGCTGCTCGGCACGATTGTTACGGGTATCTTTGTTGCTATCTCTATGACATCGGGCGGAGGAGCTTGGGACAACGCCAAGAAATACATAGAGACAGGCTTTTTCGGCGGTAAGGGTTCTGAGGCTCATAAGGCTGCCGTGACCGGAGACACTGTCGGCGATCCCTACAAGGACACCGCAGGACCCGCAGTCAATCCGATGATTAAGATAATCAACATAGTCGCTATCCTTTTGCTGGCTGTAATAGCTTCGCTGTAAGGAATGTAAGTAAAGTGTGGAGTTAAGAATATGCAGCAACTCCAAACTCCACACTCCAAACTCCACACTTCTGAATTCTTCGGCCGCAGAAAAGGACGCCCCTTACGGAAGCGCAAAGAAAATTTGCTGCAAGAAATGCTGCCTGAAAAGCTGATTGTCTTGGAAAAAATTGCTTCTTTATTAGAAAACAAAAGAGTGTGGCTGGAAATAGGTTTCGGAAACGGAGAGCATCTCGCAGAGCTGGCAGCAAAGAATCCTGAAGTGCTGTTTATAGGCTGCGAACCTTTTATAAACGGGATAGCTGGTCTTTTGGCATTGATAGAAAAAAACAATCTGAATAACATTTATATTTTTAATGAAGATGCGAGACTATTGTTAAGAGCACTGCCGGACAACAGCATAGAAAAATGTTTTATATTGTTTGCAGACCCGTGGCCTAAAGCCAGACATGCGAAAAGAAGGTTTATTTGCAAGAGCACTTTGGAGCTGCTGCACAGAGTGATGTTGGATAAAGGAGTACTGCAGACAGCATCGGATCACCCTGTGCTGATAGAGTGGATTAAAGAACAATTTTCTTTAAGTCCGTTTTTTGAGGAGGTGTATAGCGGATATACGGAACCAAAGGACTGGTGCGAAACAAAGTATCAGAGAAAAGCATTAGCCGCAGGCAGAGCGTGTTTTTATATGAATCACTTAAATCTGCACCATCATAACTATTGCGGTGATAAGAATGCCGAGTCCTGCAAAAACTGCCAGACCTCCGTACAAAAGAAACCAACTGACTAGTTTCACGAATTTGCGGGTTATTTCATCGCTGGGCTTTTCCCATTCCGGAATGGAGAGCTCTTTGCCTGTTCCATAGACCCATAAGACAAAACCGCCGACAGCCAGCAAAGAACCGCCGAACAGAGTGAACCAAACGATAAGAGTCGATTCTAGCATAGGAAACCCCTAAAAAAAGCCGCACATATTAGGAGCCTATCTCATAAATAATTAAAACATTATTACTTTAGGAAAATAAATTGGCTACACTCGAAACGACTTCCATCTGCACTAAATCATTCCACGTAGCGAAAAGCATTAAAGACGCTACAAACATAATCCCTACGACAAAACCTGCTTGCTGGACTTTCTCGTTCAGCGGTTTTCCTGTAATAGCTTCCGCAATATAGTATAAAAGATGCCCCCCGTCCAACAGAGGTATCGGCAGCAGATTCACCAGCCCCAGATTCACCGATATAAGAGCCATAAACCAGAGCATAGCCCAGACACCGTTTTGAGCTATTTTGCCGGACATTTCTGCGATACGAAGAGGACCGCCTATTTCTTCAGTACCTCTGGTGCCTGAAATCATCTGACTCACGGCAGTAATAGTATCCGAAGAGATTTTCCAAACCTCATAGAAAGAAGCAGTTACAGCCGCAAAAGGAGATAATTTCTGCACTTCCATTTCCTGAGACATAATGCCGATGCGTCCCATTTTGTTTTCACCGCCCAGCTTATTTGACTGCATGGCTAATTCAGGAGTGAGAGTAAAAGAGAGTATTTCATTTTCTCTTTCGAGATTTATGACTACGGGAGTACCGGAATTGAGCGCAATAGTACGCCTTACATCATCGAAAGTTTTCATGTTTTTTCCGTCTATGGAAACTATTCTGTCGCCGACAAGAAGCCCGGCACTTGCAGCAACGCTGTCTTCCATAACAGAGCTTATGACCGGAGGAGCATACGGCTTTCCTATGATAGAAAAAGAGCAGGCAAGAACTACGATAGCAAACAGATAGTTAAACGCAGGACCCGAAGCAACAATAGCGATTCGCTGCCATACGCTCTTGAAAAAGAAAGTATATTTCTTGTCTTCTTCGGACATTTCTTGAAGAGTCTCATTATCCGGAGTGCTTGCCGGATCAGCATCGCCGAACATTTTGACATAGCCGCCTAAAGGAAAAGCAGCAACCTGCCACTGAGTCCCGTGCTTGTCTTTCCACCCGAAAAGTTTAGGGCCAAAGCCAATGGAAAAAGATAGGATTCTTACTCCGCAAAGTCTGGCAGTTATGTAGTGACCGAATTCATGAACGAACACGACTACGCCTATGACTGCTGCGAACGGAATAATATACTGAATAATAAAAGAAATCGTGCCTTCCATAATTTTATCCTTTTTTTCAATGCGGTTTAGGGAACTCTATAAGTCCCTTTTGCACAAATCAAGCACTTTGTGATTTTAGGTATTGTTTTATGTGTAAAAATCTATATATACTTAACAAGGTGTAAATGGGTATTTCTCTTATTTCGTGGGATTCACTTAAATGTTTAGGGACAATGCAAAAATAAAATATTTTTCTTCCATATCTTATCTGGTGTTAGCTTTGATGCTTGCCCCTTCGCCTGCGTTCGCAGAGTTTATCGAAGAGGATTCGTATACTGATATGTTTGAGTATTCCGAGGATACTTTCAAACAGCTTTCTCTTTTCTCGGACGTCATGGAGCGCATCCGCGCCGACTATGTAGACCCCGTTACTGACGAAAAACTAATTGAAAATGCTCTGGACGGTATGTTGTCTTCGCTGGATCCGCACTCCGGCTACTTGAATAAAAAGAATTTCGAAGATATGCAGACTCAGACTAAAGGCGAATTCGGCGGTCTCGGAATAGAAATTACTATGGAGAACAGTATAGTAAAAGTCATCTCTCCTATAGACGATACGCCCGCTGCTAGGGCAGGCATTCAGCCTAATGATTTTATAACTCATATAAACGGCAAGCCTGTTACTGATTATACTCTCAATGAGGCTGTCGAAAAAATGCGCGGCAAACCCGGCACTAAAGTTACTCTCACCATTCGCCGCGGCAGCCTGTCCGAACGCGCTTTTGATGTTACTCTTACAAGAGCTATTGTCAAAGTCAAATCCGTAAAGTGGGAGCCCAAAGACGACATCGCATATATCCGCATCAGCTCTTTCAATGAACAGACTCAGCCTGATTTAGACAAAGCTCTTGCCGAGGCTGAAAAAAAACTGGGCGATAAACTCATCGGCTTTGTTCTGGATTTAAGAAACAACCCGGGCGGTCTCTTGGACGAAGCGGTTTCCGTGTCTAATACTTTCCTCGATGACGGTTTGGAAATAGTCTCTACCAGAGCGCGTCAGAAGTCCGACAATCAGTCCATATTCTCTACCGGTCCGGACAGGGCCAGAGGCAAGCCCATGGCTGTTCTTATCAACAGCGGCTCTGCTTCCGCTTCCGAAATCGTTGCAGGAGCTTTGCAGGATCACAACAGGGCTATTATTGTAGGAGTTAAAAGTTTCGGCAAAGGTTCTGTTCAGACTATAATTCCAGTCTCCGGCGGCGCAGCAATGCGGCTTACTACTGCGCGCTATTATACTCCTTCAGGGCGTTCTATTCAGGCTCTTGGAATTGAACCGGACATAGAAGTTCAGCAGGCTAAACTGGAACAGCTCAATAGCTCTTCCGGAATTCACGAGGCGGATCTTAAAGGTGCTCTTAAAAATGATAATGCTCTTTTGGATTCTTCGCTTGAAGATGAGAGCATTTACATGGGTCAGGACAAGCCTAAACCTAAGAAAGACTCTAAGCCTTCTTCTAAGAAAGGCGATAAAGAAGATAAAGATCAGCAGTTCGATTATCAGCTTGCAAGAGCACTTGATTTGATTCGCGGAATTCATCTGTACAAAGTCAGCACAACCAAGCCTGTTGCCGGCAGCGAGAGTCCGCAAGCTCAGTAGAACATTGAGGCTGTACTTATAGCATACATGGGCGGAGCTGTGATTTTTGCCCTGTTAAATTTTCATACACGCTTGGATTGAGGACTGGAAGGTTTATATATACAGTCTTGCTTCTCGTCATTATACCGCTTTCTTGTTTAAACAACTCTAGCATGTCCTCGCTGCTTGCCATATCAGCAACGTAATGGTTAAACAATTTTGCTTTGAGTGATGGAGTCTCATAAACATCTCTCGTCACAATAACTCGTGAATCGCGGCGGAGCTGCTTATTATGCTTGTGGTGCAAATCCAACATGCGGACTTGAAGTTTTACTATGGTTTTGTCAAATCCGTACTCTTTTATTTCTACGAGGAATTCCAGCGGGTATCTATTCACATGTGAAAAGTTTTTGTCATCTGTTATCTTGTTATCTATTACTGCTTCTATAATCTCATAAAGGTTTGCCGCTTCCATAAGTTCAAAACGATTTGCTTTTTTCATAAGGTCAGAAAGCCCTTTGTTTCGGAATTCTTTATCGTGCTTTGCTTTTCTTAATGCTACTGTCAATTCTACTGTACGCAAAACACTGTCAGGAGATGAACCAAACATCATCACCAAAAGCTCTCCGCCGTGACGAGCCCGCTCTTCCGTGAATAACTTAAACGCATGTTTCCTGCATTCATTATGACATGGGTTATGTATTGCTTTGAGTATCCTAGAGAGAAGGGTTGCTTTGCTTACATTCTTTTCCTCATTTTTTCTCCTTTTTCACTCTCTTTTTCTTCTTCTTTCTTATCCTCAATTCCTTCTTTTTTAAGCCATTCCCTTGCAGCCTCTTTCATTGCTTTTTCTTCTTGCTTTATCCAAACACCCACTTTTTTACCCAGCTTTGTATTTCCTATAATGAGTGCATTTTCTTCTTCTGCAACTATTTTTGCCATTATCCAGTTTTGATAATCAAGTATAATTCCTTCCTCTTCAAAACCAAGAACTTTTCTTTCATATTTAGACAAACTATTTACCCATTTTTTTGGCCTTTCTGACATAAGAAAACTTCCGGAATATAGCAGAGTTTTTAAACTTTTAGACGAAGCAAAGGCAATTTCTTTGTTTTCTATTATCCAATTGTCAATTATGTCGATAGTAGTAGGAATGAATTTATGTTGCCTGTTTTTATTCGCTTCCTCATCTTTCAAATATGTACATAATTCAAAAATTCGCGCATGAAAAAATTCTGTATCTATATTTCCTTCAGAGTCAACTTTAACCTTCAAAGCATCATATAACTTTGAACGTTCTTCATCATTCAATTTTTTGAGTTCGCTTGATAGAATAACTATTTCTTCTTCATTCAAAGAATTTGTCATAATATAACCTCAATATAAGTGGCTTTAATAAAAATCAAAATTAAATAAAATGTGAATAATATAAAGTCATTATATCGCAGTTATATTAAAGAAATATTAAGGTCAGAATATTAACTTAAACGGTTTTCGATTCGACTGATAAAGTGATATGTCGTCTGTTATAAGTAAAATTTTCCTCACCATATGGTCTAAAACTTTTCCAATCTCTTCATCGTTAAGTCCTTGTCTAGACATAGAACTGCCAATATAAGACTTTATATTATTTTTCAAGTATTTTTCCGGAGGTCGCTCATTTGTTCTATAGTTTTTAAGCTTTTTTTCATCAATATAAGCATCTCCTGTTTCTGTACTAATTTGCGAAATATCGCTCCTATGCTTATTAAGCTCTCGAATACCTCTGTAGAACTCTATCATTTCATCAACAGTAAGGGTCTGCCCTCCAAGATTATGGAGTTTTGATATAAATTTTTGAAACTCTGGGAAGTATATATAACCTTTTAGAAGTCCTCTGTAATCATCAACATTTGCAAAAAAGTTGCGGGGAGCGTTTATATCTATTTCTGCTTTTAATACGGTACATGTATGGTCTTCAGATAAATTCTTAGGTTCATCTATTGGCTCTACAAGATATTCCTCTGTACGAGGTTCGTCAGGATTGTATTCGTTTATGATTTGCTTTATCTGCGCATAACTTAAAGAATCCGCAAATTCAGATCTAAGCAGTTTTTCTATAAGTTCAGCCGTAGGACTATCCGAAGCATATTTGTTCACATCGTAAAGGGAAAGAATATCTTTTTCATATCTCAATGCCCAGAGTTCGTCTTTTGTTATTCTCAGAGTATACGCTGTTTTTGCGATATGTTGAGCAATTTCATAATCAGAATATCCAGCCTCTCGCGCTCTTTCAATATCTTGTATAAATACAGGAGGTTCTTTATCAAAACAGAGTATTTCACCAGCAGTACATTCGGCTCTATTGTCCCCTATTTCCCACTCATAGTCGCCCACCTGCTCTCTCCATTGACGATACCAGCATTTTAGTACTTCGAATCTTTCCATGTTCTTTGATTGACTGTATATCGTCAAATCAATATTGCCGATATTGTACGGGTCTAATTCTGGTTTTTCTATTTCCTGCATAGCCTTAACTCCTTAATTCTTCTTATTATTACCACAAAACCCTGAAAGTAAAAAGAAAAATTAAGGATTTATTAAGGGTTAGGGACAAAAACCGCTAATAACTCATTGAAATAAGCACGGAACTACTCTATCAGAACCTCTTCCCCGTAATAGGCGAAATGGTTAAAGGAGAATTTGTTCTGGCTGCTTGCTGGTCTATGTAGCTGTTTATCATACCGACTTTGTTGTCTCTGATAAGAGCGCGTACCGGATCTCCGTTGTTGTTTTCCTCAGTAAAAATGTATCGCAGGTACGGACCCGTAGAAGTAAGCGTCTGGCTCCACGCGGCAGTCAATCCTTGCGCCAGCATGTATTTGGCAGCTCCTCCTGTTTCTTGGTCAGCTAAATGCAGAAGCCCCATGATGCTTTCCTCCACAGAACCTGCGTGTATGGTAGTGATGACTAAGTGTCCTGTAGTCGCCGCTCTTAGAATCTGCTCTGCAGTTCTTGGAGTACGAACCTCGCCGACCAGCAAATATCTTGGAGTCCAGCGCAAAGCTCTTTTCAGCGGAGTAGTCCAGTCTTCATCTTCTACTTCTACCTGATAACAGTAGCCGTATTCTCCTACCGGTCCGTCCAGAGCATACTCGACAGGATCTTCAATAGTAATCCCAACGCCGCCCAGCTTTGACAAATAATCTGCCAGCAGCGAAAATGCCATAGTAGTTTTTCCGTGTCCTGTCGGACCCGAAATAAGAATCAAGCCGTCTCTTTGTCCCATTTTGCGCAAAACGTTCAAGAGTTTCGGCATAACGGACAACTCTTCAAGCGCAGCTACTCTTGCGTTAATGCGTCTTAGTATGCTCCAGATCTGACCGTTCGCAAGGTACTGCTGAGACTTTCTGAATCTCACGCCGTCATACTCAAAAGATGCGTCCGGATCGTCTATGGCTGAAATCAGCCTTTGCGCTATTTCATATGTTTCTTTAAAATATTTTTCCGGCAATACCTTAGTCCAATTATTGCTGTAGTCTCTGGCCGGAGAACGATAGCGTGCCTGTCCCAGTCCCGCAGCGTCTATGCGCACGTACAAATCCATGAAAGGCAAGTCTTTAAGAGCTTTTCCTTTTGGATTGCAGTTATTCAGGTTCAATAGAGTCATGTAGACCTCCTTCGTTCCGCTGCCATAGAAAGTCTGGCGGCAGCCCTATCTACGTATGTAGACATCATACCTATCTTGTCTTCTCTGATAAGAGCGCGTATGGGATCTCCGGGAGCATTTTCTTCAGTGAACACATACTTCATATTCATGCCGGCCTCGCCCATAGACTGATTCACAAGAGCGGTAAGACCGGTAGCCAGCATATTGTGAACTCCGGATCCCATAGATTGTTCAGCCAAAAACACAATACCCATAAGAGCTTCTTCCATAGCACCTGCGTGAACTGTAGTCATCACCAAGTGTCCCGTAGTAGCGGCTCTTAGAAGCTGTTCCGCAGCAGCCGGAGTACGAATCTCTCCTACGTAAATGTAGTTGGGAGCCCAGCGCATAGCTCTTTTCAAGCCTAGAGCCCAGTCCTCTTCTTTTTCAACTTCATTTTGGAAGCACTGACCTTTTTCGCCGTGCCTTCCGTGCATAATGAACTCGCAAGGGTCTTCAATAGTAACCGCAGTGCCGCCGTAAGTTTTAAGATAGTATGAAAGCAAAGCTACTGCAGTCGTAGTTTTTCCGTGTCCTGTCGGACCCGAAATAAGAATCAAACCGTCTCTTTTGCCCAAGCCGAGCATGTGATTTACAACTTCGGAAGGCAGATTTAGTTTGTTGATGTCCGGCAGAACAGTATTGATTCTTCTGGCGCAAACCCAAGTAGTGCCGTCCGAGAGATGAGATCTGGAAAGGCGGCATCTTACGCCTTCGAAAGTAATGGCACCGTCGACTCTGTCGCCCATTTTCTCTTTTATGGCATCTGCAAAGCGATTTATGGAATCCTGAAATTCCGGAGGAACAAACAAGCTGACTTTGCTGTCTGCTCGGATTAGAGAGCGGTACAGAGCCTTATCATGTTGATCCAGTCTTACGTAAACATCGACAAAAGGCAAGTCGTTAAGAACTACTGACATTTTTTTTCCTTTTTCTTAAAAATAATTCATTTTCCATTTTCCATTCCAAAAAACTTGTTTTGGAGAAATAAACTGTACTAATTCTTGCATATCTTCAGTTAAAATCGGCTTAATATCGTCAGTTTTTTCTGAAGTTAACTCTTTTTTAAGAGTTAATGTATCGGAAGACAGCGGCAAACCGTAAAACAAGGCTCCGTTTCTAGAAGCGAAAGTCTCTAGGTTATGCAGTTTTTGTTCATCATCAAAAATCTGAGCGTAAAGTGCTAATGCAGAAGGAGCATTGAAAATACCGGCACTGCCAAAGCCGGATTCTTTCCTAGTGCGGACATGAGGAGCGGAATCTGTTCCTAGAAAAAAAGGAGCTAATCCCGACACTGCCGCTTGCACAACAGCTTTCCTGTGTTCTTCTCTTTTGGCTATGGGCATACAGTAGTAATGAGGGTTAAGTCCGCCTGAAAAAATATCGGTCCTGTTGATGTGCAGGTGGTGCGGAGTAATAGTAGCTCCTGTCTTTAAAGGCTTATCCGGGGAATACTCTGACAGCACATAGTCGACAGCATGAGAAGTAGTGATATGCTCCAAAGTTATTCTGAGGTTAGGAAAACGCTTTCTTATAGGCACAAGAGACTTGTCTATGAACACGGACTCTCTATCGAAAATATCAACGTCCGGATCCGGAGTCTCGCCGTGTACAAGAAGAGGAATGTCTAATTTTTCCATTGCCTCGAAAACAGGATACACGGAAGCAATATCCTGAAACCCAAGAGCAGAGTTCGTAGTAATATTTGACGGATATAATTTTCCTGCAAAGAAGACATTGTTTTTATAGCCGTCAGCAAGCTCTTTAAGATTAGTATCGTGCCGCAGATACAGAGTAAACAGAGGAATAAAATTTTTCTGATTCAGCAAAGCGAGTTCTTCTTCAACAAAGTTTCTGTAGGCCTGAACGTGCGGTACGGAAACAAGCGGCGAAGATAGATTGGGCATTAAAATAGCCCTGGAAAAAACACTGGCAGTAAAGGGAAGAACAGCCCTTAACAAAGCTCCTTCCCGCAAGTGAATGTGGAAATCATCAGGACGGAGGATAGTGAGTGTGGAGTGTGGAGTGTGGAGTGTGGAGTTGGGAACACCATTTTCCATTTTCCATTTTCCATTTTCCATTTTTTAATTCCACACTTTATCTTATCCTACAATCTCTTCCGGACGGAAGAAATATGCGATTTCTATTTTAGCATTTTCAAGACTGTCGGAACCGTGTACGGAGTTGTCTTGAATGTTTACCCCGAACTCTTTGCGGATAGTACCCGCATCAGCAGTAGCAGGATTAGTAGAACCCATAATTTCTCTGTTTTTAGCAATAGCATTTTCGCTTTCGAGAACTTGGACTACCACAGGAGCGGAAGACATGGCATTGCATAAGTCGTTGAAGAAAGGGCGCGCCTCATGAACAGCGTAAAAACCCTCAGCTTGAGCCTTAGTCATGCGTATGCGTTTTTGAGCGACTATTCTTAGTCCTGCTTCTTCGAGTTTCGCATTGATTTTGCCGGTTATATTTCTTTTAGTGGCATCTGGTTTTATGATAGATAAAGTGCGTTCTAGCGGCATATTTTTCTCCTGATTTTAGTCATGAATCACTGATACAATGCAGAGATAATAAGGAAATTCAGAAAATAAGCAACTCTAATTAGTTGCCAGTTTCCAGATACCAGAATTCTGGTATCTTAACTCCACACTCTACTCTCAACACTCCACACTAATTTTCAGCACTGTATTATAAAAGCAACAACCTATAATTTTATTAGAAAAAAACGTATTTATAGTGGTTTAAAAACTGGAGGAAACAGCGGTTAATAAAAGTTTCCCATTAAAAAAATCAGCTAACATAATGTTAACCATATCTTTTTCTTGAAGAAAAACAAAAAGAGTGCTACAGAGCCTCAATTGTCCGGCGGTTTATAGTATTGAAATAGACAAGTTAATTAGCTGGTTTTAAAAGAAAAAACACTATGCGAATATAGGGTTGAAAATAGTTTTATATAGTGCTGCGATACGTAAATAATTTTTAAGAAGATTTTGTTTTTTGTTATTTTTTTTAACACACTGTTAGTAAATTGTCTAGTAGCATGCCCCAGATAAGTGGTTTCATTATAGAGTCGTTTTAATTTTAGAAGAAGAGCAAAGATATGCCAAATAAAACTCTCATTCGTTCTTGCGGTGTTGCGTTAGTCGCTCTTGTAGCGGCTGTTTCGTCATCTAATGCAGAAGCTGGTTTTCAGTGGATTTCCCCTCAGGACGGAGCAGCCAAGAACTCCGTGTCCGTAGAGAATAGATCTGTAAGCGCAGCAGCATCTCCTCAGACAATTGTTCCTGTAGTTGTAAACGGATCATCTGCTTCTGTGGAAAAGTATGCCGTGCCTTCTCAGGCTAATTCTCAGTACTCTGTGCAGCAGCAAGTGCATGGTATGAAGGCTCAGAATGTTGCTCTGGGAGATATGGCTCCTGCTTCCGGAAGAGAAGAAGTTGTTCAGGGATTTGCCTCCAATGTTCCGCTGTCTTTGGCGTTGAGACAAGTTCTTCCTACGGGACGCAGCTTTTTGATAGGACCTGAAGTCGAAGTAGAAACGCTTGTATCTTACAGAGGCGGCAGGAGTTGGAGAGAGACTCTTGAAGAGATGTTAAGACCTGTTGGTTTGGCTGCTTACGAACAAGGCAATGTTGTTACCATAAAGCCAAGGGGTCAGATGCAGGCAATGAATCAAATGGAGCCGAGGCCAATGAGGTATCAGGTGAGAGATATGCCCAGACCTGATATGCAAAGAGCTCCGATGAGAGAGAGTGGACATCTTGTAATATCCGGACCCGGCGAGCCCATGAATATGAATCAGCCAAGATGGGATAATGAGCCGAGGTGGGGTATGCAGCAGGACAGCCGCAGAATGCCTTCCGAAGTCATGTTGCCAAGTGAATCGCCAAGAGCCGGATCGCTCGGATTTCTTACAATGCCGTCCGAAAGACCGATGGTTGGTTCGGATTCCATAATGGACAGACGCGCCGGTGATTGGGTTGCCGGCAGAGGAGAAACACTGCGTCAGGTGTTGGAGAAATGGTCGTCTCGCGCAGGGTTCGAGTTGAAGTGGATTGCAGAGTATGATTATCCGGTCGAAGCATCTGTGAGATTCAACGGATCTTTTGAGTCTGCGGTAAGAAATTTACTGTCCGGTTTTGACGGTGCAAGACCTCAGCCTGTAGGATCTCTGCATAACAACTCGGGTGCTGGACAGAGGGTATTGGTTATTCAGACGCGCGGAAACAGTTATTCTGACTAATAAAATTAGATTTGTGCAAAGGTCGATGCAAAAAACAAAGGAGACTCAGGATGTCAAGTAAGTCAAGTAAAGCAAAAGTGATTAGTTTAAGGAAGCGCGCATTGTCTTTTGCTTCCCTGTCTGTTTTAGGTCTGGGCATGACGCTGTCAGCCTGCGATCGCATAGAGCAAATGGACAACAACATAGACTCAAGAGTAAAACAGACGGTTGCCGCTCTTGACACTACTAATCAGATTGCTTCGGAAAAGTACAATCCTCTGGTAGTGACGGACAAGGTATGGAGCGGAAACTCCGCATTGCGTATGCACCGCGGAATGCCGTTTCCTTCTAGGTTTGAAGGAGCTAAGGGCGTTACTTTAGTTTCTGCTTCTCCTATGAGTCTTGAAGAGATTACTCAGGCGGTAAGTGCTCAGACCGGTATTCCGGTACGTCTAAATGCGGCAAGACCTGCTGCGCGTCCGGCAACTCCGCAGCCTCCTCTTGCCGGCGGACCGCAAATAACGCCTCCGGCCGCCGCAGCGGCAGGCGCATCTGCTTCCGAGATGCCAATATCCTATGAAGGTTCTTTGTCCGGATTGCTGGACAGACTCAGCGCATTTTTCTCTGTAAGCTGGAGATATGACGGCAGCTCCATTGTAATCTCTCGTTTCGATACCAGAGTGTTCGTAATGGAAGCAATGCCGGGCACTCATGAAATTAATGATGCTATGGAAGATGAGGACGCAGAGACTTCCGATTCTAGCAGCAGTGCCAGCGGAGCCTCTTCAACGAAAAATACGCTCAAACAGAACTCAAGCACTAAGATTTCGCTGAAGTACTGGGAAGAGCTTGACGCGGTGATTAAACTTATTATCGGCGGCAACGGACAGTCATTAATTTCTCCTACTATGGGAACCATTACCGTTACGACTACGCCGGATTTAATGCAGACAGTGGCTGATTACTTGAATAAAGAGAACAAGAGGCTCGGTCGCCAGATTGCTATCAACGTTAAGACATATGTTGTAAGAATGACTGACGGTGAGGATTTCGGAGTTCAGTTTAGTGCTACTCTGGGAAAGGTAGTGGATAATATGGGTCGTATAGCGACTTATGCTTCCGCCGGAACTCCTATACCTGCCGGTACTGCTGCTGGAGCATTGTCTATGGCTTTGATTGACTCAAGCAGAGTTAAGGCTTCTGCGATTATAGAAGCATTATCCAGCATAGGAAACACTGCGCAAATAGCCGAGTTCACTGTAACTACAATGAACAACCGTCCTGTTGCAAGACGGGTTGGAACCGATACGGACTACATAAGAAGTGTTGAAAGAGATCAGACTACAAGTCTCACAAACTCCGGTGTTATGTCATACACTCCGGTTATTGCTTCTGTGAGAGAGGGTTTCTCTATACAGCTGACTCCAAGATTAATGGACGATGGCCGTATGCTTCTGCAGTATTCTATGGGCTTGACCGGTCTTCGCGAGATGAAGCAAATAGACTTCCAGATATCCGCGGAGGAGTCTCTCCCGATTCAATTGCCGACAACTGACAGGCGTATATTCATACAGCAGTCCATGCTGCGCAGCGGTCAGACTTTGGTTATTGGCGGTGTAGACATTGGCAATACTGTTATGAACAGAGATGGCGTAGGGACTCCGAATAACTTCCTGTTGGGAGGCGGACTGCACGGAGCGAATGAGAAGTTCATGATGGTGATTGCATTAACGCCGCAAGTTATGGATTCGTCTTTCGGAATTGAGGAGACAAACTAATGTCATCTGGAGTCGTCACCGTAGGAAGGCATACGTATGCGGTTGGGCTGTACTGGGAAAACAGTCCCGGCGGCGGCCGTGTGTCTCAGATTGCTAAGGACGCAGCGAAGCAGCCCGGACAACAAGCTGATTTTTTCGCTATTCGTCCCGGCGGTAAAAGCGGCGGCGTACCTCAGTTCGGTCTTTGCTCCGGAGACGGCGGACAGACAGCCGGAATGCCTGCGCTTGCCGGCTGTTTAGCCAGTCAGCTGCCGGGATCTTGGGCTGGAGCGTTTCGTCTTAACGAAGGCGTAGTCGTCATAATAGTAAGAGACGATCTGATAGTTCCGGACGGAGATTTGTTCTTTTTCGAAGAAGCGGATGCGCGCGACAGACTCATACAAGAAATGGGCTTTGGCGGATTACAGACAGTATATGCTCCTGAAGCATGGTCAATACCCGGAGCTGATTCTATACCTATTACGCTGCTGCTGAATGACAGAGCGGACATAAAGCTGCAAGGCGTGTCCTTGTCTCAGAAAGCGAAGCTCGGAATATTCGCCGGATCATTGGTGGCTGTTGCCGTAATAGCGGCTTTGATTGTTGGAGGAGGAGAAGTCACCAATATAGCGACTACCGGGCAATTGCCGCCTCCGCCTAAGGTATTTGTTCCTAAACCTATGCCGGAGCCTGTATACATACGGTACTGGGAAGAAAAGCCGCTTGCCATTGATGTTATCAGGAATTGCTCTGAAGGATTGGTAAAAGTACCGACTGCGGTACAGGGCTGGAAGATGAATAAGGTATCTTGCAGCGGAGTTGGAATTAGCGTCACATGGACGCGTACTAAGGGAAGCACTGAGCCTCCTGACGGAGCCGTAGTGGATATTACCGGTAAGAACGCTTCTAAGGTATACAGATTAGGCAGCTTAAAAAATCGCGGACGCGAGGAATTGTTATCCTTTAACGAGATAACGAATCGGTTTTTACGTGAGAACTGGCCCGGGACTTTGACAAAAGCTCCTGATGATCCTCCGCCTCCGCCTCCGCCGGACTGGGACGGTGAGTGGAATCCACCGCCTGCGCCATGGCAGAAAAGAGCATTTAATATGACTGTGTCTTATCTTCCCGGTGATCTGACAAGGATTTTTGAGAATTTGCCGGGTGCAATTATTAACAACATGACTGCTGGCTCCGGAACGATGTCGGCGGGTTGGAAAGTTGAAGGGGTTATTTATGAAGAAAGGAAATAAAAACATGAAAAGCTGCACTATGTCCGCTTTGCTTATCGGCGCTGCTTATGTAGCGGTAGGGACTCTGGGGGCTATTGTCCCGTCTCAGGTTTCAGCGGCGGAAGACGCAAATGTTCCTGCTTCTGTTTCGCCTGCGGTGAACGCTGTTGATACTGCACCTGTTGCTGCGGTTCCTGCTGCAGCCGAAGAAGCTGCTGCTCCCAAAGTTGATTCAGCTGCAGATGATTTGAAGACTGTTGCTGCTTCTGCGACTGAGTCAGTTCCTGCGAGTATAGCTCCTGCTCCTGCACCGGTTGCCGCTGCGGCTCCTGCTCCTGCTGTTTCTGCATCTAAGACTTTGCCTTCCTCCAGAGAAGAAAGTCTCGTAAAGAGCGTTACAAAGATGAGCGACAAAGCCATGGATGCTGCTAAGGACAAAATCAAAGATTTGGAAAGCATGGAAGAAACGACTCTTCAGGATCTGACTGAGGCCAGACAGACTATAACCCGTATCGATGCTATGATTGATATGGAGAAAAAGATAAACGAACTGCAAAAGATACGCGCTGATCGCAGAAGCATAGGCGTTGACAAGGCTAGAATAGCTCCTCCTTCACTGGACGCGCTGTTGCCGCCGGTTGCTCCTATAGCCGGTATTGCTCCTGCGCCGGCCATGCCTGTTTCTTTCCCGACTATAACTCCGGTTTCTTCAAAGCCTGAAGTTGCCCATATTCAAGGCACTGAAGGCAGGTATGTAGCTGTTCTGAAGTTTGGCACGAGTAAAGACAGACAATCTGTTCGCATAGGCGACAAGCTGCCTAACGGGGATGTTGTAGAAAGCATTACTTCATCTTCTGTGGTCTTGATGCCGGCGGGCAAAGGCAAGAGGACTCCTTATACTATCAACGTGAAGAATGTTGATGTAGTACATGGGTCTGTTCGCTAAATATTAACTTATTTGTAGTACTTATGATGTAGTAGAAAGCAAGGTGGACTTTCTATAAAGGGCTGTCTCGTGATTCTTTTTGGTTAGGAAATGCGCAAGTGTTCGGACTGACAAATCTTTTTGGAAGTAAGTCGAAAGGGCAAACCAAGCCACAGCCCTCTGTACCTCCGGCTAAGGCAGCCGGCAATAAGAGTGCAGGCGGTAACAGACCGGATAAAACAAACGTTTCCTATGTTCCGTCCAGTCAGCAGAAACAGAGTTATGAGGGAGGCGTAAGATTTTATCCTCCGGAAATAAAAAATAATGCCGAAGGGTCTTCAGGGAAAAGCAGTGCTGCTTCTGAATCGCTGGGAGATAAGATAACAACCAGTTTAGAGAAGAAAATTTCTGCTGACAGCGATAGAAGCGTTGCGGCTGTAGAAAACGCAGAGAAAATAAAAACCAAGCCGGAAGAGAAAGAATCCGTACCTCCTGCAGAACAAGGTATTTCTTCGGCAGTGCAGGCGAAAATGCCGCCTGCTGTTCAGGAGTTCTATAAAGAGAAAGCACAGGAACTGACTGTAAAGAAAGAAGAGAAGAAACCCGAGCCTCCTGTTAAAAATGATGACTGGAAACAACCGTCTAACGAAAAACTCGAGGTGGTTGTAGAGGGGCAGTCTATTGAGGCATTAAAGCAGCCTCATAAGACGGCTGTTGAGAAGGAAGAAAACAAAGAGACGTTTACTCCGCCTCCGCTTGCCCCTGAACAGGATAAGGTTGCTGCACCGGCACTCGCTGCTCCGGCTAAGAAAGAACCGGAACAGTCTAAGAAAGACGATGAGACGGCTGCGTCATTGTTTCAGGGATTTATATGGAGCACGCCTAAGAAAGAAGAAAAAAAGGTAGCGGCTCAGCCAAAACCCGAACAAAAGCCCGTTCAGGAAAGCAGTCCAATAAAACAGGAAGCCAAAGAGAAAAAAGCCTCGGAGCAAAAGCCTGCACAAAAGACTGAACCTGCTGTCGTTCAGAAACCGCAGCCTGTTCCGGAGCCTAAAGCAGAGCCTGTTGCTAAGGTCGAAGACGAGAAAAAAGAAGAACGCTCCGCTCAGGTTATTGCTGCGCAAAAAGTAGCGGCATCTCAGCAAGGAACATCTGCCAATCCTTTTGCTTCTAATGCTTCTGATTCTATCAAGATTGAAGATGAAAGAGCAGTCTCAAAACTTTTCACCGGCGAAGTCTTGACTGCGGAAAACGGCCCTTTGAAAATTCCGGACGAAGCAAGAAGCCTCTGCGCTTTATTCGATGACGGTCTATGGCTGGTCAGTGCTTCTCACAGACGCTCGCCTTTGGTGACATCCGTAGTGCAGGTTGCGAAAAGGCTGGGATTTAAAATAAATCCTCCCAAGTATGTGACTCCTAATATCATCATTCAGGCTTACGTTTATGCGGAACGCAGAGAATACGGTTCTGTGCGCGATGACAACAGCGCAAGACGGCGCATCATGGATACGCTGGAGCGCGCAGCCCAGCTCGGAGCAAACGATATTCACATAGAGTCGGAGAATGGAAGAGCCTTGGTTCAATTCCGCATAGACGGTGCCCTGCGCCGTCAAGAGGTTTGGACTCAGAGAGAAGGTGATCAGTTCTTAGCCTCTTTATATTCGCATTCCATAGGGCAGTCCGGAACAACATCTAATTTCCAAGAGCCTCAGGCTGCAATGCTTACCTCGGATCAGAGAGGCCGCGAGACCATTATTCTGCCAAAGGGCATCATAAGCGTAAGGTGTCAGTGGGTTCCGCTGTCTAACGGCGGTGCGTACCTTGACATGCGTTTATCGTATGACTCTACCTATTTGTGGGGCGAGTCGTTCATTATGGCGGACGTGGACTCTCTGGGATTCTCTCAGAAACAGCTCAAAGTCATGCAGTCTCTAAGAGCAGCCCCCAGCGGACTGCGGGTATTCGCAGGACCTGTCAATCAGGGAAAAACAACTACGCTGCGCGTAGTCCTGAACAGGCGTATGGCGGAAACAGAAATGCAGCTTAACTGTCTTATGATAGAAGATCCTCCGGAAGGAGGCGTTATGGGAGCTAGGCAAATAGGCGTTTCTGCGTCTATTAAGGACGAACAGAGAGAAAGAACCTTCATAGAAATTATGCGTTGCGCGCTACGTTTAGACCCTGATATAGTGATGTTGGGCGAAATAAGAGACTTTCAGACTGCGCAGTTTGCATTTAGACTGGCATTAACAGGAAGACAGGTGTATACTACTACGCACGTTTACAGCGCACTGGCCATACCGAAAAGGCTGAGGGATATAGGAATAGAGCCGTATATCTGCTATGACTATAACCTTGTTCGGGGGCTTGTTTGTCAGAGGCTGCTAAGGAGTATTTGTCCGAATTGCAGGATACCGATAAATAAAGCGCGCGAAGAAATGGGACCGTCTGTGAAAGAGCTGTACCGCAGAGTCAGAGGTGGGCTTGCGCTGATGATAGCGAGCAGCAAGAAAGAGAATGCAGGCAAAGACGTTGTAAAATGCGTAACAGAGCCGGATATGAGTGAAGTGTATATGGCGAATCCTGAAGGGTGTCCGAACTGTTATAAGGGAAGAGTGAGTCGTACGGTGTGCGCAGAGATAATAGAAGCTGATGCGAAGCTGATGCAGTTATTATCTGAGAACAAAGATGATGAGGCGAAGGATTACTGGCTGTCGCCCGAGGGAATGGGCGGAGTGTCAATGTTATGGCGCGGACTTGAGAAAGTACAGGCGGGAGAAGTATCGCCGGACGATGCGGAATTTGAATTAGGAGTATTTATTAGGCCCAAGGAATTGGAACAAGTTGAAGAAAAATTAGGAGCACCGAAATGAGCAATGTTCAAGAAAAGATGAATCAGATTGATGCGTGGCTGATGAGGTTTCAGTTTAGAAATAATACCAGAATGAGGCATCGCATATGGCGCAAGCTCGAAGGAATGCTGAAAGCGAACGAAGCGTTGTCCCGCGCATTGGATCGTTTGTATCAGAACGTAACGGAAATGGGGAAATATCCGAACAGACCTGCTGCTGTTGCGTTAAGAGATTGGTTTGTGCAGGATAGAGCCGGTATTTCATTGGCTCAGGCAATGTCAGGCTGGGTGCCGCCTGAAGAACTGTATCTGATACGTGCCGGAGAAGAGTCAGGATCTTTGGCAAAGACGCTGGGATTCATTCAGAAGATGGGACAGCGCAGGAAGCAGATGAAACAGGCGGTTCAGGCAGCCGTTGGATATCCTGCCGCATTGTTTGTGCTGATAGGTTTTGTGATTTGGACGTTTAGTATAAACCTGATAGCGAACATGAGATTACATGCGCCGCCTAGGGTAGTTGCGTCTATGGGAGCCGTTGTGCCGTTTTCTGATTTTGTTGCGGCATACGGACTGTACATAGTGGCGGCGGTAATAATTACCTGTATGATAATAATCGTATCTTTGCCCAGATGGCAGGGAAGGCTGCGTTCTAAGTTTGACATGTACCCGCCGTATTCTTGGTACAGAGTGCTGCAAGGGAGCGGCTTTTTAATGGGACTGTCCGCATTGCTGGGAGCGCAGGTGCCGCTGAAGAGGTCCATGGAAATCTTGGAAGAAGAGGGGACTCCGTGGATTCGCGAGCGCATAGGATCTGCCAGAGAAAACGTATTGCGCGGTCAGAATTTAGGCGAAGCGTTAAGAAGAACAAAATACAACTTTCCTGCGCCTGAAGTTGCGGTTGACTTAGAGATTTTGGCAGAGCGCGCTGACGTAGGAGCAGTCATAGAAATGGTAGCTGATGAGTGGATGGAAGATCAGGTAGAGTCTATGAATCACCAAGCTGTCGTAATAAGGAACATAGGACTGGTGATAGTCGGCGGTATTATTGCTTGGACCATGATGGCGATATTCAATGTCGTAGGCGAGCTTTCCAGAGCCGGCGGACAGGTTTATTAATGTGAAGTGTGGAATGTGAAATAATGAAAGCAGAAATACTATCAGCCATAGCAGATATAGAACACTCTCTTACTCTGCTGAGGAGGCATCTTTGACTATGACAATGCTGTAGTCAAACTGGCTGAGATAAACAGCCTCACAGAAAATCCGGACATCTGGAATAACTCCGAAAAAGCTCAAAAGCTCATGAAGGAGCGCAACGCTCTGGACTCCGCTATCAGAGATTTCGAACATCTGGAAAATTCTCTCAAAGACAACAAAGAACTTTTGTCTCTGGCAGAGACTGAAAATGATGCTTCTGTTGCTGCGGAGATAGAGAACGCTATTCTGCATCTCCGCAAAGAAGCCGTTCAAAAAGAGCTGGAGAGTCTGCTGTCCGGAGAAGCTGATGCTAACGACTGTTATCTGGAAGTGAATTCGGGAGCAGGCGGCACAGAGGCGCAGGACTGGGCAGAGATGCTTTTGCGCATGTATACTCGCTGGGCAGAGCAGCACGGATACAGCGTCAGTTTGCTTGACGAGACTGTCGGCGAAGAGGCCGGGCTTAAATCTGCGACTATTCAGATTTCCGGACGCAATGCATACGGCTGGCTGAAAACAGAGTCCGGAGTTCACAGGCTTGTGCGCATAAGCCCCTATGATTCGAACGCCAGAAGGCACACCAGTTTTGCGGGAGTTTCCGTTACGCCTGTAGTTGATGAGTCTGTGCCCATAGAAGTGCTGGATACGGATCTCAAGATAGACACATTCCGCGCCAGCGGCGCAGGCGGACAGCACGTGAACAAGACGGAAAGCGCAGTGCGCTTTACGCACATTCCCAGCGGCATTGTAGTAGCGTGCCAGCAAGAAAGGTCTCAGCACAAAAACAGAGCCAAAGCAATGGAGATGCTGAAAGCTAAATTGTATGAACTGGAGCTTAAAAAGAAGGAAGCGGCGGCAGCGGATATAGAAGGACAAAAGAGCGATATAGGCTGGGGGCATCAGATACGGTCTTATGTCTTGCAGCCGTATCAGTTGGTAAAAGATGCAAGGACTCAGATAGAAACATCTCAGACTCAATCGGTTCTGGACGGAGATATAGATGTGTTTCTAAGAGCGTCTTTAGCTGGAAGAGTAAAGGGGCTGGTGAAATGAGTAAATATTCCCCTTCCCTTTTTAAGGGAAGGGGTGGCACGCCGTAAGGCGTGACGGGGTAGTGGTTTTTAAAAGAAGGAAAACAAGAGAATGAAAAAACTAGTCATAACCGGACTGGGAGTTATATCTCCAATAGGAAACAGCGTTGAAGAATTCAAAAAGAATCTGTTCAACGGAGTCTGCGGAATAGAAAAAATAAATTTTCCGTTCAAAGGACAGGATTTTGTTTTTCCCGGAGCTCCTGTAAAAAATTTCAACGTTGCGGAACACATGGACGAAAAGAAAGCTGCCTTGCTGGATAGATTCTCGCAATTTGCCGTAGCCTCTGCAATACAGGCGTACAAAGACTCCGGATTAGAACTGACCGAAGAAGAAATGCTGCGTACCGGAGTCATTTCCGGCACCGGAGTCGGCGGACAGAATACTTTGGAAGAGTCGTACATGAAGCTGTTGGGAGAATCTAAGACCGTCAGAGTTCACCCGTTTACAATTCCCAAACTCATGGTAAACGCCGGCTCCAGTCAGATATGTATGGCGTTGGGAATCACTGGAGCTTCTTTTACAGTAGCCAGTGCCTGCGCTTCTGCAATACATGCTATGGGCACAGCAGCAGCGTTTTTAAGAGCCGGAATTTTTGACAGAGTCATTACAGGGGGTTCGGAAGCCTGTTTGACTTTCGGCACTCTTAAAGGCTGGGAAGCTCTGCGCGTAATGGCTCCGGACGTTTGCCGCCCGTTTTCAAAAGACAGGCTGGGTATGGTGTTGGGAGAAGGAGCCTGCTCGTTAGTCATGGAAACAGAAGAGAGCGCAAAGAAAAGAAACGCTCGCATTTATGCGGAGTTCGCCGGTTTCGGAATGAGTTCCGATGCAAAAGATTTGACTACGCCGGACGTGAACGGAGCTGCCAGAGCCATTGAAAATTGCCTTAAAGACGCACAGATAAACAGCACGGACATTGATTATGTGAATGCGCACGGAACCGGCACAAGAATAAATGACATCACCGAAACCGAAGCTCTGAAAAAGAGTTTAGGCAATCACGCATATAAAATAGCAGTGTCTTCCAGCAAGTCTATGTTCGGTCATGCGCTTGGAGCAGCCGGCGCATTAGAGATGCTCGCCACAGTACTGGCAGTCTGCAATGACAAAGCACCGCCTACTATTAATTATATAGATAAAGATACGGAGTGCGATTTGGACTATGTGCCTAATGTTGCGAGAGACATGAAGATAGACACGGCATTAAACAACTCTTTTGCATTCGGAGGCCTGAACGCTTCCATTGCAGTGAGAAAGTATAGATGAGTTTGGAGCTTTAATTCTACATTCACCAAGAGTCCGCATCAAGCCTGGCAGCGTCTGGCACTTCCAGATACGATGCCAGAGTAGACAGCATAGCCATTCTCTGATTGAATGACTGCCAGACTTGAGTCATAGGCACGATTTGACCGTGCTTGGCAAAGTATTCTGCTCTGTCGTCCGGGTCCATGTACAGAAGCCTGTCCGCCTCTGCAAAGTGAGCGTCCATATAGCACTGCCCCGCAACCTTAAGAACGTTCCAGCACAGAAGCCTCCACTGTTCCGGAGTAGCTCCAGACGGAGCAATAGCTCTTGTAATCCTGTCCGCAGTTTTTGTTAAACGCTCGGCAACTTCTGCGAGTAAAGCGTGTTCGGCTCTTCCGAAAGAGTACTGAGACACTGCTCCTACAACAGGCACAAAAGCCTCAAGCAGTTTAGATTTAAACGTTGCTACGGTATTGGGATTTATCTCGCTCTCGGCAGGAGCCAATGCGCTGAACTTATCCCGGAGATCCAGAGTTAGCTTTACAATATCATCAGCCTCTGCTTCGGTCAGCACCTTGTCGGAGCTTTTGAAAACAGCACCTACTATCTTGGAAGCATCGCTTGCCAAGGACCAGCGCACCCATGCATCGATTTCGCCTTCGTTCGCTCCGGAGGCTTCCGAGAGCTTTTTGGCAAGCATAACAGTACCTTGCACCAGATTAGCCATAGCCTCGTTGTCAACAACCTCCTGTTCTTCCGGAGGAGTGCCCTGTTTGGATTTTCTTTCAACAGAGGCTCTTAAAAGAGGCAGCCCCAAATAGCGGAACGCCATAAGGAGGGTTTTGATATTGGACTCAGACGACACAGCAGCCATAAAAGCTCCCTAACTCTTTAAATTTCCGTTATAAATTCTGTTATACTATAAATTAGCCCAAAGATATAGTCAAACTATAACAAATATACTTAACTTATTATTAAAAATCTCTTATTAAGGGATTTTATAGTAAAATAACTTAAAAATAAAATCAAACATAAAATTTTAGTAAAGTTTTAATTTTGATATGATACATTGTAATATGTAGACAAGTGTTTTTAAAATTTTTTTTAATCTCGTATTAATGAGGGTATTATGTCTAAAAATATTTTTTCATCACGCTCTGTGATGTTTTCTGCGCTGCTTTCCGCTGTGTTTGTAGCTGCATTGAGCTTGGGAGCTTCCGCACAATATTCGTATGATGATTATTCTTGGAAAGGTCCTGACGAACAAGAACCGGGTCCTGACGGAAAAATGGCAACGCCTAAGCCGGGTGAAAGAACCGGCTATCACGATAACCAAATAGGATTGCCTGTCAATTACACCGGCACCTATTATTATGATTACAGCTATATGGATAATGCAAACATGGCTGAAATAAACGATGCTTGGTATAATTTCTTAGGAAATACTGGGCAGAAAATACCCGGTTGGTTTGCTAACAATTATATGATGTGCAAAGTTGCCGGCAAAACAGCCAGCTTTTTAACAATGCTTAAAAACGTCAATGATGTAGCGTCCGGAGCACACGCAGTGTTTGAGATTTCCTGCCCGGTATCAACTGCTTCTTATACTCCTCCGGCTACTTCCGCTCCGCCGACTATCATAGCCCCTGAGTACAACAGAGTCACGTCCGGCAGCGGTGGCGGCGGCGGTCCCTGCCCGTTTGGCGGTGGCGGTGGCGGCGGTCCTCCATGCGGAACACATGATGCAATATCTGCCTTAAACATAGATCCTTCGCTTTTGTCTGACATAAGCTGCGGTTTTTCAAAGCCCGGCTGGACTCCTCAAAAAGCAGGGGCACAGCATATGGCACAGGCTGAGGCTAATTACAATTATCATGCAAATAATATATACGAGGCTTATGCCGCATGTAACGGGGATCCTGCGTGCATGGTGCAGTACATCAACAACGCCAGAGAACGGGATAATATGACGAAACCAGACAGTAATGCGCCTATTCAGAAAGGCGGCGGTTCTGGCGGCGACAGCGATTCATACTTCGATCGGAACAACCCGTGGGGCAAGTTCTTTAGCTGCATATCTGGTCAGATACAAGGCAATTACGGAGGCGGCGGTCAAACTGCAGGGTGTAAGGCTGTTGCAGATGAGTTTTTCTGTGCAGACATGTCCGATTGGGTGTTGAATATAGGACCTCCTAATTGCAGGTGTAAAACGACCAAAGACGAGACCAATTGCGATGTACCACCGAAACAAGAAGGTCCCGACTGTTTCTTTGATTCGATTGAAACACAGAGGGCTCGTATGGCTTGGGTTAGACAGTATCCCAATAATCTTAACAGTGCCGAATACGGTGCATATGATGAGCGTATCTGGAGTGATTTAGAAAACAATAGAGCTACTTCTGCTTGCGGTCCGTCAGATTATGACTTAGGCACCAGTTTCAATATGGATAAAGACTACTGCGCATATTACTGTCAAAATCGCTTCGAGAAGACCGGTAGAGGTAAATGTGCAGGTGAGCCAACAATCGATGACAGGCAATATTGCCCTGAATAATACACTAACAACCCCTCCCCCTCCGGTCTCAAAACCGGAGGGGATTTTTTTAATGTGAAAAGTGAAATGTGGAATTAGGAGTTGAAGGCTGCTGTGAGTGCGTATTCCCCTTCGCTCTTGTCCTTCGAAGCTTCAGCGAAGTAGGAGGCGAAGGGGTGGATTTGCCACGAAGTGGCAAAGACGGGGCAGTGGTTTGCGGTTGCTGTCCTCTTGTTATACGCTCTAAAACAAATCGCTGTGGCTGCCTGTGCGTGCTAAGACGAGAATCAAATCATTACCTCAATGCGATAGACCAGCAGCCAGTCCGGTTGCACATGACATTCTCTATACCCTTTATAATTGCCAGTTAAGATATGATCGCGATATTTAGCTGGCAATTGCTGTCTAGTCCTAAGCATATCAATGCAATCATGCACTAAAGACATATCTTTGCTGCGCTTCTTTGCAAGTTTATAATCTTTTTTAAATTTGGATGTCCAAACAACAGTTCTGTTCATGAGTTAAGTTCTCTTATGATTTCTTCCATGTCAGTATATCGCTTTGTATTAGGGTCTTTTAGCAATTGTTCTGCTTCTTCAAAAGCGGCAACTGTTTCCGTATTCGGCGTTTTGACAGTTATATTGAAAGGGATAGATCCTTCTCGTATGGATTGACGCAGAAAGATATTGAAAGCTGTAGTCATATTAAGCCCCAATGCGGAAAATAGCCTATCTGCTTGTTTCTTAATGTCCGTATCAATACGGAAGCTGACGTTAGATGTATTGTTCATATAAGTACTCCTTTTGACTTTCCTTAATAGTATCATAAAAACACTGCCCTGTCAAGCTAATAAAACGCTGATAGCACTGCAACAGCTTTGTTTTTAGTAACTGGAATGTCAATCCTAATTCCACACTCCACACTTCACACTCCGCACTTAATATGCTATAGTCCTGTATGTTTAATGAATTTTAAATACTAAATTTATAACATTACGGGGCAGAGACCTCCGATTTTTAAAATAAGATTTTCTATGAGGTTTATTTATGGCTACGGTACAGACTCTTGCGGCATGCTTATTGCTTGCGGCCAATACTTATGATGTGCCGCCTGCGCTGATGATTGGCATTATGACAGTAGAAGGCGGGCGTATAGGTCAGGAAGTAGGTCCTAACAAAAACGGGACTTATGACTTGGGACCTATGCAGATTAACACAAGATGGCTTTCTATGCTGGGGCAGCACTGGAAAGTTCATCCGGATACTGCCAGAGCATGGGTCAGAGATGACGGCTGCATCAACATGCACGTAGCTGCTTGGATTTTGAAACAGAAGATAGTGTCTACGGGCAGCATGTGGAGCGGAGTAGCCGCATATCATTCAGCTACTCCTGTTCACGGAATACCGTATGCGCACAAGGTCGCTAGGGTTCTGCATCTGAAAGGGCTGTTGGCAACAGATCCTGAGAATTCTCAAAAACGCATAACGGTTGTAGAGGCTCAATAAGCATGGCGAATCTTCAGAATAAACTGCCGATGAAAACTGTTCCTAAAAAGGGCGTACAGAAAGCTGTGCAGAAGCATTCCGGAGGACAAGCAGGCTCGCCTCTTATGAAAAAGGTCTCTCAGGTGCCTATGGAATTTTATCAGCAGAATATATCGGTGCTGCCTCCTGCGTCCATAGTGTACTCTATAGGAGCGGCGTTTCTTTTTGTATATAGCATATATTTGCTGCTGCTTAACTTTTTCCTTGCCGGTTTTTTAGTCTTCTTCATGTCCGCCTGTCTTATAGGTTTTGCATGGCAAATGTTTAAAAGAGGGTGAAGTGTGTAATACGCACTAATTTTCCATTTTCAATTTTCCATTCCTCTTAAAACATTATTAAGTATTTCCGTGTTTCTATCCACGTAATATGATTCTAATAATACGGGATTCAGACATATGACGCATAGGCTTTTATTAAGCACTTCCAGTAAAGTGATTCTTGTTTGCGCTGTTATGCTTGCTGGGTGCGCGGAAACCAACGAGCATACGTATTTTCCTGCGTCCACTCCCGTAGCCGCGCAGCCCGATATTGTCTCTGTGAAGCTGGCGCAGGCCGCAGATAAAGCCTCAAGGGCTTTGGATATCATGGCCAACATAGAGCAATACAAAAATCCTAACATGCCGAAACTGCAAGAGAACTTTCAGAATTTGCCTCCGAATCTGGGTCAGCCTGTAACGGTAAAGTGGTCCGGACCAATGGAACAGATAGTCTATGTTCTGTCAGGAAGGGCAGGCTATAAAATGCAGGTGGTGGGTATTGTGCCGGAAGTGCCTATTGTTGTGAATTTAGATGCATATCAACAGCCTCTTATTCATGTGATGAGGGACATAGGACTCCAGATAGGGACGCGCGCCGATCTGATTATAAACCAACAAGAAGGCTTTGTTGAGGTAAGATATGCTGCATTTGACAAATCTATATAGAATGAGGGCGTTTGTAATTTTGACAGCGTTGATGCTGGTGTCTTCAGGCACTGCTGCGTTCGCTGCGGAGGTTGCCCGTTCTGAAAGGCTGAATGAGATTGCTAGGCAGACACAACAACTGAATGAAGAAAGAGAAAAGCTGGAAGCCGAGCTTAACAAGAGCAATGCCGAAAATGCGAAAAATACGAATATAGGGGAATTAGGCAAACCTGAAATGGTAAAACAGGTAGAGCCTGAGACTAGTTTGATGCCTGTTCCAACAAGCACTAATTCTAAAATACGCCTTGCTCCGAGTGATGATGCGTTTACTTCTCCGCAGCCTCCTACCTTAGAGGACTTACAGAATCAGTTCACTACGGAAAAGACGGAAGAGGAAGCATAGACGAATCTGGGCTTACAGATACGTTCGGACGCACAGCGGGAAGCTGCATTGTCTTACGGTGCAAGAGGCGGGCTTGCCTCACGTACATTCGAGATACAAAGAAGGCTTGCCGAGTACGATACCAGCATGGGCAAAGCATTTGATTTTGGAAGGCTGTTGATTGCGGCTCCTTCCGGGCTGCTCATAGAGCCGCCTATTGTCTCTGAGGCGCAGCAGGCGGTTATAGTAAGTTCCGGCGGCCAGTCTGCTGCCGTAGCGGACAGGATATACAGGATTAATCAGGTGGCTAAGATTGTTACGGCTTCAAGAAACTGGAGACTGTACCTAGAGCGTGATTGGGGGAGGGTGGATACTCCTGCGGATATACTTCTGCCTAAGACGGAGGAAGAAAAGTTTGCGTGGGCGGCATATGTAAAACAGGGCTGGGACGAGGGAGTAAAACAGGCTGATGAGGTTTTCGAATCAGACCTCGACAGAATGGTGAATGACTATACGGGCATGATACGGTATCGTGAGCTTTTAGCGCAGAACATGATTTCAAAACCGTTTGCACTGTCTGATGACAGAGGCGTTACCGGAGGAGGTCGGGAGATGCGCATAGGCGATCGCGGCGTAACTCTTACGGGACAATCTTCACTTATTTCTGAAAGCAGATCATGGATTCCGATGAGCAGACAATAGGCTTTGAAAAGACTGATTCGGCTGAGAGCAGTATGTTCAAAGAGGCTGAAAAACAGGATACCTCTTCGAAAATAGAGCAAGAGAGAATCGATGCTCTGGCAGCGAAAATAGGCACGTGGCCGTCCGAACCTCTAAGGATACGTGAAGAGCATGTTGACGAATTGTTGTTATGGTGCGTGAATCAAAGAGCGTCCGATACTACGATACAGACGGATAAGCGTATATACATAGAAGTGGACGGAGTGCTTTTTCCGGTTACTAAAAGAAAGCTGGATAGTGCGGACCTTACCAATATGCTGACAAGAATATACGGACCTGAAGTTTTGGCAAAGCTGGCGTCCGGAGTTGACTTGGACTTGTCATACGAGATACGCCCTGAAAGAAATATCCGCTGGCGTTTTCGCGTCAATATAACGGCGATACTAAGCCATGGCAGAGATTCCGTCCAGATGACTCTCAGGACGCTGCCCAATATGCCGCCTACGTTTAAGGATCTGAACATAGAACAGCAGATTATAGAGAACTGGTCTCCGCGGCAGGGTCTGATACTTGTCACCGGACCGACTGGAAGCGGAAAAACTACGCTTCTGGCGGCAGGGTGCAGAATGCTCATAGAAAGATCGCAAGGCTGCGGCAAGATGATTACGTACGAGGCTCCTATTGAGTACGTGTACGATGCCATAACCAGTAATAGGTCATTAGTATCTCAGTCGGAAATACCGCGGCATTTAGCCTCGTTTGCAGCCGGCATAAGAAATGCGATGAGGCGTAAACCCAGTATTATACTTGTGGGAGAGTCCAGAGACAGAGAAACAGTCTCTGCGGCAATAGAAGCCGGACAGACCGGACACTTAGTGTTTTCTACTGTTCATACTATCGGAGTTGCTGCGACTGTGAGGCGTATGATAAGTGTGTTTGACCCTTCTGAAAGAACCGAGAGAGCATACGCATTGATGGAAACGCTGCGAATGATAATAACCCAGACGCTTGCGCCGAGGGTCGGAGGCGGCAGAATAGGACTCAGAGAATACCTAGTGTTTGATGATAGGGTAAGGGATACATTGCTGGATACGCCTGTAGAGCATTGGGCTACGCAGACGCAGAGATTATTGGCGCGGCACGGACAGAGCATGGAGCAGTCCGCTAACAAAGCGTTCAAAGCAGGGCTTATAGACAGGAGAAGCTATCTTCTGATAGTGAAAGGATTCACTGTGGAGGACGAAGAGATAAAGAAGGAAGCTATAGAGATAGAACGGGGTAAAATATAATCATCTTATCAGGCTATAATAATATTATGATAATCTGGGTAGAAGGTTTGCGAGTGGATAAAAATTCAAAAGAGCAAAAAAATGAAAAAAGCAATAGAAGACTTAAAAGCTGGAAAGCTGTTAGTCGTAACTGATGATAATAACAGAGAGGACGAAGGAGACATAGTAGCAAGCGCAGTGCTGATAACGGAAGAGCAGATGAATTTCATGATAACTCATGCAAAAGGTTTGGTGTGCGTGCCAATGAAGTATGAGCTGGCGGAAAAAATGGGACTGAGGCTTATGGTAGAGGATAGTACGGACAAGCATAATACGGCATTTTTGATAAGCATGGATTATAAGGAGGGGACGACTACCGGGATTTCTGTTGGGGACAGGACAAAGACTGCTAGGCGTTTGGCGGATAAAGAGGCAAAGGCAGAGGATTTTTACATGCCGGGACATATGTTCCCGTTAAGAGCGGTGCAGGGCGGGCTTAACAAAAGAAAAGGGCATACCGAAGCGGCAGTGGAATTAATGGAAATGGCGGGATTGCCGCCGGTTGCTGTTATATGCGAGATAATAAACGAAGACGGTACAATGGCAAGAGGCGAAGATTTAGAGAAGTTTTCAAAGAAGCACGGGCTTACAAAGGTATCTGTAGCGGATATTATTGAATGGAAGAAATACGGATAAAACTATGGATTCACACTGGCGAAATACTCAGAAACCGGCTCGCTTTTTCTTCTTTGATGCGAGGTCGGCTTCGGCTGTGTTTTTGTTTCTGCTGCACGCAAGACTATGGACGTTTTGCGTAGTCGTAGTGGTTATGCTGGCTTTCTGGATTATAGAACGAAGAGGGTACTCTTTTGCAGCGGCGTTAAGGGCGATACGGTCATGGATAGTAGGGCGGAGAAGACCGTCTGTTTTAGACAAGTTCAGGCGCAGGTGGATAGATTTCCTCGGCAGATAATTTAATAACGCAGTGCGAAATATATTGTGTTAACTATACAAGGTTGCTAAATTTACATTATTAATTCGACTGCAGAGGCCTCTGTAAACCAATATATTAAAGGAGAAATATTATGAAACATGTGAATGAAGATATTATGTCGTTTGTCTGGTATCTGGAGACAAGGGACGTGTGCGAAAGAAACGAAAACCTGGGGGAGGAAGCTCCGAAAGAACTCGAGCATAAGTGTGCAGGGTGTGAAAACTGTAATTGCAAAAATGTCCCTTAAAAAACTTACTTTCTGCATAACGCTGGCATTGGGCTGCGCTTTGTATTCTTCAACAGCCTTCGCTGGCAAACCTGTTCATGCTATCGCAGGAACAGGCGAGCCTTTGTATCCAAAGGACTTCACTCATTTTTCTTACGTCAATCCGGACGCTCCTAAAGGAGGAACTTTAAAGATAAATGTTGTCGGTACTTTCGACAGCTTCAATCCGTTCATAGTGCGCGGCAATACCGGATACGGACTTAGCGGCGTAATGCCTTTAATATATCAAAGAGGGCTGGCGCAAGGCTGGGACGAACCTCTTACTATGTACGGCCTCATAGTAAAGAATATGGAAGTTGCCGAAGACCGCTCTTGGATTATTTTTAACATAGACGAAAGAGCAAAATTTTCGGACGGAAAACCTGTTACTGCGGAAGATTTTTTGTTCTCGTTTGAAACTCTCAGAAACCACGGCAGGCCTAACCACAGAACATACTACAGGAAAGTGGAAAAAGTAGAGATACTTTCCGACAGAAGCATAAAATTTTCTTTTAAAAAAAATGAGGACAACAGCATAGACAGAGAAATGCCTGTTATCATGGGCTTTATGCCGGTGCTGCCCAAGCACTATTGGCAGGATAGGGATTTCAATCAGACTCATACAAACATACCTATCGGCTCCGGACCCTACAGAATCACTTCTTTTAAAATAGGGCGGCAGATTGTTTGCGAAAGAGATACAAACTATTGGGCTAAAGATTTACCGTCTCAGAAAGGACTGTATAATTTTGATAAGATTATAGTTGACTACTACAGAGATGATAACTCTGCTCTTCAGGCATTCAAGGCAGGACAGATTGATTTGCGGGCGGAAACAAATCCTACCAAGTGGGCTTCGGCGTATAACTTTCCTGCAGTACAGCAAGGCAAAGTCGCCTTAGAAAAAATAGAGACCAAAAGAACAGAGCCTGCTTACGGTTATATGATAAATACCAGAAGACCGATGTTGTCTGACTGGAATCTCAGAAAGGCTTTGTACTATACGCTGGACTTTGATTGGATAAACAAGAATCTGTTTCACGGCCAGTTCAGGCAAGTGAACAGCATATATCCTAACGGAGAGCTGGCTGCCGTAGGACTGCCTGAAGGGAAAGAGTTAGAGATACTGGAAAAATTCAGAGACAAAGTACCCGAAGAAGTGTTCACGGAAACCAGAGAAGATTCAGAAGGCAATTTCAGGAACATGCTTCTTAAAGCCGAGAAGATTTTAAAAGATGCCGGATATATTTTGCGGAACAACGAGCTGTTGACTCCTAACGGACAGCTTGTTGCTTTCGAGATTTTGCTGAGAGATCCTGCGGAAGAAAAAGTAGCGATAAACTGGGCGGCTGCGCTTAAAAGGCTGGGCATAAAGGCCAGAGTAAGGACAGTGGATTCCGCCCAGTATCAATCTAAAATAAGCAGCTTTGATTTTGATGTTACTGCGCAAAGCTGGTTTAACTCGCTGTCTCCGGGAAATGAACAGGCGTACTATTACGGCTCTCTGGCAGCTGCGCAGCCCGGAAGCAGAAACTATCCCGGCATAAAAGATTCCGCAGCGGACGAGATTATAGCTATGATTCCAAAGTCAGAAACCAGAGAGGAGCTTGTTTCTGCAGCAAGGGCATTGGACAGAGTCATTATGAGCGGGTACTATTTTGTGCCGCTGTACTACAAGGGGTTTGACAGCATAGCTTACTGGCAGAACAAAATACAGCACCCTGATAAAAGGTCTTTGTACGGAAATGTTCTTGAAAGCTGGTGGGCTGTCGAAGAGTGAAAAATGAAAAATTGAAAATGACAAAGAATCAACTCCACACCCCACACTCCACACTCCACACTTCTTTAAACGGTTGGTTATTTATAGACAAGCCTCTCGGGCTTACGTCTGTGCAGCTTATGGGAAAGGTTAGACGTATTATCAAAGGAGACAAGGCAGGACATGCCGGAACACTGGATCCACTGGCGAGCGGAGTTTTGCCGTTGGCATTCGGCGAGGCTACTAAGCTGATACCGTGCGTTGTGGGCGGCGATAAGGAGTATGTGTTTACAGTAGAGTGGGGAAAAGAGACAGATACTTTTGACAGCGAAGGCAAGGTTACGGAAGTATCGGACGTGATGCCGGCAAAGGAAGACATAGAAAAAATAATATTGTCTTTTATAGGTAGGATACGTCAGAAACCGCCGAAGTTCTCTGCGATAAAGATCGATGGGCAAAGAGCATATGACATGGCAAGAGCCGGCAAAGAGCCGGAAATGCCTGTAAGAGAAGTCATGATTTACGAGTTGCATTTGAAAGAGAGCAAAGAAAATAACGCAACTTTTTTTGTAAGGTGCAGTAAGGGAACGTACATACGGTCTCTGGCAGTAGATATCGCAAGAGCTTTGGGAACAAGGGGATTTGTTGCGGAACTAAGAAGAATAAGAGTAGGAAAGATTTCTGTAGAGGATAGTGTTTCTCTGGAGGCATTGGAAGAAGCTGCTGATTCCGGCAAACTGGACAGTGTTTTGCACCCGTTGGACGACAGGCTGCTGGACATAGATTCTTTTAATGTGACTCAGCATGAAGCAGGGTTGTTGAAACGGGGAGTCTCTATACTTATAAGAAGACACCACCTCGTGAGTGAGGGTACAAATATGCTGGCTCAGTTCAACAACAAGCCCGTTGCCGTTGTCACCGGAGAAAGAGGCCACTGGAAAATAGTACGAGGATTGAATATAGTGTGAAATAAAATGAGAATCATAGGCATAGATCCGGGACTAAGACATACTGGCTGGGGAATCATAGACGTTTCCGGAAACAGCCTGTCCTTTGTTGCTGCCGGACGGATAAATCCGGACGCAGATATGCCGATATCTTTAAGGCTGCTCGCTATTGCAGATGGCATTTCGGATATAGTAAATAAATACATGCCCGCAGAAGCCGCTATAGAAGAAACTTTTGTAAACAAAAACGCAAAATCCGCGCTGCTGTTGGGTCAGGCAAGAGGCAGCGCAATGCTAAGTCTTGCACAAAAAGGACTTCCGGTCACGGAATACTCTGCAAACCGCATAAAACAGTCCGTTACCGGCTACGGACATGCGGACAAAAAACAAATACAAACAATGGTTGCTATATTGCTTCCAAAAATGGATAAAACTGTTAAACTGACTCCGGACGGAGCAGACGCTTTGGCTGCAGCTATAACTCACGCTCACCACAGAGGCGCAAGATGATAGGTAAATTAACCGGAATCATAGACAACATTTCCGATAACAAAATTATCCTAGATGTGAACGGAGTAGGCTATGTTGTCACGTGTTCCGCCTGCACTCTAAGAGACATAGGAAGAGCCGGAGACAATGCGAGTCTTCTGATTGATACCATTGTAAGAGAAGATGCCATATCGTTGTTCGGGTTTGCGTCTCGCTCGGAACAGGAATGGTTCAGACTGCTTACTACAGTACAGGGAGTAGGCTCTAAGGTTGCGATTGCAATACTTGGCACTGTAAGTCCTGACAGACTGGCTGCCGCTATAGCAGCTCAGGAAAAAAGCGTTTTGACTGCTGCGGACGGAGTAGGAGCTAAGCTGGCTCTAAGGATAATCACAGAGCTAAAAGATAAGGTTTCTGCGTTTGCCGGCAATGGCGCAAAAACGGTAAATACCGTATCGTCAGGCATGCACCAAGGCATCTCTTCCGAAGCGGTGTCTGCTTTGTGCAATCTTGGCTATAAGCGGGCAGATGCTTTTTCCGTAGTCTCTGCTATAACGGCTGCTAATCAGGATATAGCATTAAAAGATTTGATTAGATTATCTCTTAAGGAGCTGGCTTTATGAAAAACCCGGAACGCTTAGTAGAAAGAAAAGCCATATCCGAAGAACAGGCGGAGCACCACAACAATGCCCTGCGTCCTGAATATCTGTCAGAGTTCATCGGGCAGCAGACTATAAGAGAGAATCTAAAGGTGTTCATAGAGGCTGCGAAAAAAAGAACACAGGCTTTAGATCACACGCTGTTATACGGACCTCCCGGATTAGGCAAAACTACGCTCGCTCAGATAATAGCAAAAGAGCTGGGCGTGGGTTTTCGGGGTACATCGGGTCCTGTTATTGCAAGGGCTGGAGATTTAGCGGCGCTGCTTACTAATTTACAGCCTCATGATGTGCTGTTCATAGACGAAATACATAGGCTAAGTCCCGCAGTGGAAGAGATTCTATATCCGGCTATGGAGGATTTTCAATTAGATTTAATGATAGGAGAAGGACCTGCTGCAAGATCTGTGAAAATAGATTTGCCGCCGTTTACTCTGATAGGAGCTACTACGAGGAGCGGGCTTATAACCAGACCTCTAAGAGAGAGATTCGGGATTCCGCTAAGGTTTCAGTTTTACGGCGAAAAAGAGCTGCGCCATATTGTTTCCGGAGCAGCCGCAAAACTGGGAATGGGTTTATCCGAAGGAGGAGCAGAAGAGATAGCCAAAAGGTCCAGAGGAACGCCTAGGATAGCAGGCAGGCTGCTTAGAAGGATACGGGATTTTGCCGCTGTAGCGAATGAAGAGATAGTAGATGCAGAATTGGCAGATACGGCGTTAAAAAAACTGGAAGTAGATGAAAAGGGCTTTGATGCTATGGACAGGAAATATATGACTGTTATTGCGAAGAATTACGGAGGCGGACCTGTGGGCGCAGATACTATTGCAGCGGCTATGGCGGAACAAAGAGACGTAATAGAAGAGGTAATAGAGCCGTATCTTATGCAGCAGGGATTAGTCCAGAGAACTCCGAGAGGTCGAATGTTAACGGCAGTAGGATATAAGCACATAGGATTGCCTATGCCGGCAAACAGAATCGATGATTTTTTCGATACGGAAGAAGAAATATGAATAATTATAAACACAGCATAGACATAAGAATATACTACGAAGATACGGATGCGGAGGGGGTGGTGTATTATGCGAATTATCTCAAATTCGCGGAAAGAGGCCGCGTAGAGTTTTTGCGGTCTTTGGGAATCGATTTGCAACAGGTATTCCGCGAACATGATTTATATATGGTAGTGAGAAGAGTAGAGGCGGATTATTTGGCTCCTGCGAGATTAGATGAGCTTGTTACTGTTACGTCCGAAGTCACGGAGTGCAAAAACAGCTCTTTTATAATGACTCAAACGATTCACAAAGACGGGAAGACGCTTTGTTCTCTGGCAGTAACATGCGTAGCAGTCGGAGCCGCGCATGGGAAACCCGTAAGATTGCCAAATCAAATTAAATTAGAAATTGAAAATTAGGAGCTGCATTTACCATATTTGTTTATTGAATACTGCAAGTATTATGGTGTATAGCATGTAGTATAGGTTTTTTACAGCCATACATTTACGGAGAAAAAATTATGCAGGCATTATTCTATACAGATGAACAGGGAACACCTATATTTTGCGGAGACAAGAAAGATAAGGAATTAATAGCGGAAGCTTTTTGGATAGCGGCTGCTGATGCGGTTTCCGAAAAGAAAAAATACGGAACGATTACATTTGAAACTCTAGTGAAACACTACAGCCTTTACGAGGCCTGTTCTTATTGCGAAGACTCGCAAGGAGGTTATGCGGCGGCAGATGAATTTCTAAGAAAATTTACAGCACCTGAAAAAAATCACTGAAGCTGGTTCTGAATATAGCTGCCGTCAGATCTGAAACAAAAGCTTTCAAAATGACTATAAAGCATAAAGAGCCTGTTTAAAAAGAATTTTTTCTTTTAAAACTAATTCACATAAATTATAATGTATGCGATTCTTGCAGCAAAATGAGAGAAGAGAACAGATGAAAAGACGGAATTACCCAACAAAATCAAGACCTTACCCCCCCCCCCCGCAAGCTAAACTTGACATAAGTCAAGAACTTTCGACTTGCACAATTCCCGATTTTGTCATTCCCGACTCTCCTTCTGTCATTCCCGTGAAGGCGGGAACAGGGCAAACCTGCTGTATGCGGCAAGTTGATGAGTATGTAGTCAACCAATCCGCCATTTCCGCCTTTCACTTCAACTTTAATAGCTCTGTTTCTGCTTTTAAGAGAATAACAAAAAGTATAGTGCAGAAAGTGGCAACCTTGCCCTGTTCCCGCCTTCGCGGGAATGACAAACGAGAGGACAGCAACCGCTTACCACTGCCCCGTCACGCCTTCACGTTGTTTCGGCGTGCCACCCCTTCGCCAGCGAAGGGGAATACGCTTTCGCTCATAGTTGCTTTAGGACTTACTCTGATAACATCTACTGCCATGGCAGAAGAAAAGCCACTTTGTAAAGTCGGAACTGTTGCGAATCTTGTTCAGACAGGGACTACTTGGACATGGACATGTGAAGGAATACATGGAGGCAAAAGTAAATCCTGCGCTCCGAAAATAAACGGTAAGTGCGGTGATGTTTTGGATATAGCTGCACAAGGATTAGCAGCTGCTTGCAAAAAAGGAATCATGTCTTCCCAAACAGAGACTACTCCTGTGAGTATGCAGAGTACTTTAAGCTGGAAATGTGACGGCATAAACGGCGGCACTGATGCTGCTTGCTCTGCGCCGAAATGTTATAAGACAGTTACTACTTGTCTCGGTACTGGTCTTGGCAGTCCGGCAGGCATAAACGGTTGCTCCGGCACTCCAAATCCTTACACTCAAACAATCAACATCAACTACGAAATGGCGGGCGGTGGTG
>WRDR01000008.1 GCA_009779745.1 Alphaproteobacteria bacterium | reverse complement strand
TATTCTGACTTCTGCTTTTGAAGCCAAAGAAGTTAAAGACATTCGCTCAAAAGATTATGAAAATGCTGTCCGCTTCCTCATAGAACTCAATACCAAGCTCATTATTAATTAAAAGTGTGGAGTGTTGAGAGCTTTCCATACTACTTCTTAGAAGCCTTGCCGGAAGAGCCGTTTCTGCCGGTTGTGTCTCTTAACGTAGAATAGTGCAGGATTTTTAAAACTTTTCCCAGAGTGTCTTTAAGTTTAGCTCTTTCAACCACAATGTCTATCATGCCGTGCTCAAGAAGGTATTCCGCTTTCTGAAAGCCGTCAGGCAGCGTCTCTCTTATTGTATTCTCTATAACCCTAGAACCGGCAAAACCTATAGTAGCTCCTTTTTCCGCAATATGTACGTCTCCTATCATTGCGAAACTTGCTGTAACCCCGCCAGTAGTCGGATTCGTAAATACTACTACGAAAGGAAGCCCAGCCTCTTTGACTATGTCCGCCGCAATAACCGTTCTGGGCATTTGCATCAGAGACAGCATTCCTTCCTGCATTCTCGCTCCGCCGGAAGCCGGAAAGATTACCAGCGCAGATTGGCTTGCAACCGCTTTATCCGCTGCGGAGACTATAGCCTCGCCAACGGCAGAGCCCATAGAACCGCCCATGAAGTCAAAATCAAACACTGCTGCTATTGTCGGTATTCCGTTTATTTTCCCCTCTGCCAGCACAATAGCGTCCTGACGCTTTGTGGCTGCCTGAGAGGCTTTGAGTCTATCGGCATATTTCTTCTGGTCTTTAAATTTCAGAGGGTCAAAAACGGATTTAGGAGTCGCATTGAGTTTATAAATGCCTCCGTCAAATATCAGATTCATTCGCGCTATCGGAGACAGCTTCATATGAAATCCGCATTCCTGGCACACGAACCAATCGGCTGCCAAATCCTTCACGAACAGCATAGCGTTGCAGCTGGGGCATTTCTCCCATAAATCGTCAGGAATATCTTTTTTCTCTCCGACCAAAGCGTGGATTTTAGGACGGACTACGTTAGTAAGCCAACTCATTATGCACCCTAGCAAATTTAAAAAGTTCAGAATGCTATCATAAAAAGCCTCAACTTCAAATCATTATTGTATTTTAACTATTACGTGGTTAACTATATGCTCTAAAATATGACGGAAGGCAAAAATGATAAAAAACAGTACGTTACAACATATTATGTTTCCAGCACTGCTTTTGCTTGCTTCCGGGAATTGCTTTGCCTATGAAGGCTATGCAAACGGCTGCCCTGAATATGAAATGCCTATTGTCATAGTAGCTCCGGTAATGGATCCTATAAAGATGGATTATACTAAAACCGCCAAAGAACTAATCGCTCTTTCCGATCCGGAAATGATGAATAACGGAGACCTGATACCGGCAGGATTAACCAAGTTCGGACTAAAGCTGGACGGACAAGGAGAAATCATATTCCATACGGTGACGGGCGAGAACGGAGGCGGGACCTGCGCCCAGATTTCCAGATATGAATTCAGTATGAGACTGGAAGATCCTATTGTCTATGTTGCTTCCGAGATACCCTATGGCTCGTGCGCATACGAAGAAGTCATGGCGCATGAAAACAGACATCTGGCTGCCGCATATACTATGCTTGATGAAGTTTTGCCTGTCACAGAGGGTTATATAAGAGACTTTTTAGAGCATCAAGGTATTGTAAGAGGACGGACTAGGGAAGAGGTAAACAGAATACTCCAAGATGGCATAGACGAATATCTCAAAGGGCTGAACCAAAGCATTATCGGAGTCTCCAAAAAACTCCAACTGGAAATAGACTCTGAAGAAGAATACGCCAGACTAGCCGAAGCCTGTGACGGCGAGGTTTCCAAAATAATTAATAAGGCTATCAGAGGGACTCCGTCTAAGCGCAGAGTCAGGCAGGATTTTGATTAATGTGAAATGTGGAATTAGGAATTCCTTAAATAAAAGTTAACAAATTTTGTCTACGTTGTTCGAATGACGTACCATATTTATCACTATCCTTTGGACGGAGCCTCGAGGCTTGTGCGGCTGGCACTCGGAGAAAGAGGCGTTCCTTTTGCTTTGATAGCACAGGAACCTTGGAGCCCGGACTCTGTGCTTTTGTCTTTAAATCCGGCAGGAGAGCTGCCGGTTTTAGTCATGGAAGACGAAAAAGAACGCATTGTATTGTGCGGCGTATACTCTATTTGCGAATATCTTGAAGAAACTCATATAGGCTCGCTTTTGGGCAAAAATCCAAAAGACCGCGCAGAGACCAGACGGCTTTTGGACTGGTTTCTGCACAAGATGCGCAGAGAGGTTACGGCTCTGCTCATAAAAGAGAAAATAGAAAAAAGATTCACAAATAAAGCTTCTCCGGACAGCACTATTCTGTGCGCTGCAAGCGCAAATATCCGCGGACACATGCAGTATATTGACTGGCTCATCAAAAGACACGGCCGGCTTTCCGGTGCAGAGCTTTCTTTGGCGGATCTGGCGGCGGTGGCTGAATTATCCGTCATAGACTACTTAGGGCATGTGCCTTGGGAGGGCTTTGAAGCTGTTAAGGATTGGTATGTAAGGATAAAATCAAGACTCTCGTTCAGGCCGCTCTTGAATGACAGGATAAACGGCGTAGCTCCTGCAAAAAACTATGCTAATCTGGATTTTTAGTGTTTTAACCATAAAAAATGCTTTAAAAGGCTGTGTGCAGGTATTATCTCTATGTTTAACAAATTACAATATTAAGGAGTGCGGTTATGGCAGAAAGTGAAATGACGATTGAAGAATACATGAGGTGTGCGAAGGAATTTTTGACAGATACTAACCTGACGGAGCCTCAAAAACTGAAAGCCGAGACTGTAATTCTTAGCAGAATGCGTCAGCAGGAGCTAACCCGAGAAGGATTAGAATTCGGCACAAGTCAGCCGCTAATAACGCGCGACATATAAAATTGACCGTGAATAATTACGACATAAAAACTTCCGAGTTTGATTTCCATTTGCCGGAAAAGCTTATAGCGCAGCAGCCTGTGGAGCCGCGTGATGCGTCCCGTCTTTTGCATGTCAAGCCGGATTCTATATCTCACCATTTGTTCTCGGACATAACAGAGTTGTTATCTGAAAACGATGTGTTGGTTATGAATGATACTAAAGTAATTCCGGCAAAGCTCTTAGGCAAAAGAGATACTGTTAACATAGAGGCATTGCTGCATAAAAGAATTTCCGGTGCTTCAGGATTTGCTCAGACATGGAGCTGTTTTGCGAGACCCGGGAAAAGACTCAAGATTGGGAACATTGTTGTTTTCGGGCAGGACGGGAATAACATTTTTACTGCGGAAGTGCTTGAAAAACATGACGACGGCTTAGTAGTTTTTGGTTTTGTTGTGAATGACAGAGCTGATTTATCCGATGCGGAATTTTTTGCTGCGCTTAGTGTATTCGGACAAACGCCTCTGCCTCACTATATCAAAAGAGAGGAAGTATCTGTAAATGATGTGCTGCGGTACCAGACTGTTTTTGCAAAGCACGAGGGAGCTGTTGCTGCGCCTACGGCCGGACTGCATTTTACCAAAGAGGTATTGGCGGCTTTAGAGGCAAAAAAAATTCAGACTCTTCGGCTTACTCTGCACACTGGGGCGGGCACTTTTATGCCGGTAAAAAAAGAAAATATAAAGGACCACGTCATGCACTCGGAGTACGGAGAGATTTCTTCGGCTGTGTGCGATTCTATCAATGAGGCGAAACTAAAAGGAAAGCGTATAATAGCCGTAGGGACTACCAGTACTAGGCTGTTAGAGAGTGCTGCGGACGAGGACGGCATTGTTCAGCCTTTTACCAAGGAGACTGATATTTTTATTGCGCCGTCTTATAAATTCAAAGTACCGGACGCTTTGATTACTAATTTCCATTTGCCGGAATCTACGCTGTTTATGCTGGTTTGCGCTTTTATGGGAATAGAGACTATGAAAAATGCTTATGAGTGTGCTATAAAAGAGAAGTATAGGTTTTATTCTTATGGTGATGCTTCGTTATTAGAAAGAATGGAAAATTATGACGATTTTTAAATTTGAAATACTGCATCAAGAAGACAAAGCAAGGGCAGGGCGGGTTCATACTGCTCACGGGACTTTTGAGACTCCGTGTTTTATGGCGACTGCAACTGCGGCGACTATAAAGGCTGTTTTTCCGGACATGGCGAGAAGTGCAGGAGCAGAACTGGCTATCTGCAATACGTATCATCTTATGCTAAGACCTACTGCGGAAAGAGTCGCGAAACTGGGGGGGCTTCATAAGTTTATGGATTGGCCCGGTCCTATTGTGACGGATTCAGGAGGCTTTCAGGTGATGTCTCTTGCAAAGCTGAGGACTCTGTCCGAGAACGGTGTTACATTCCAATCGCACATAGACGGTTCTAAGCATGAGCTGACTCCGGAGAGGTCTATGCAGATTCAGCATTTGCTAGACAGCGATATTACTATGGCACTGGACGAGTGTACCCCTTTTCCGTGTACTCATGAAGAAGCGGAAGCGTCTATGAAGATGTCTATGCGATGGGCGGAACGCTGTAAAAAGGCTTTTGTCAGGCGCGAGGGTTATGCGCTGTTCGGAATCAATCAGGGCAATATTTTTCCGGACTTGAGGCAGTTTTCAGCAGAAGTCTTAAACGCATTAGATGTTGATGGGTACGGTATCGGAGGATTAGCCATAGGAGAGGGGCAGGAGGCTATGTTTAGGACTCTGGACGAGACAATACCTGCTCTGCATTCCGATAAGCCCAGATATCTTATGGGAGTAGGAAATCCGGACGACATTGTAGGTGCTGTGTTAAGAGGCGTAGATATGTTTGACTGCGTGATTCCCACGAGGTCGGGGCGGACAGGCAAGGCGTGGGTTACAGGAAGCTCTTTGAACATTCGCAATGCGCAGCATATGGAAGATGCAAGACCGCTAGATGAAGAGTGTACTTGTCTTGCGTGTATGAGATATTCCAGAGCATATCTGCATCATTTGTTCAGGAATGAGGAAATTTTAGGTGCTATGCTGCTTTCTTTACATAATACTCATTATTATCAGAAACTCATGAGAGATTTAAGAGAGGCGATTGCGAAAAAAGCACTAAATTCTTTTGCCGCAGCGTTTTATGAGAAATTGAAAATGGAAAATGGAGTTATGAGAAGTATTTTTTTATGCTTTTGTATGCTGTTGGCGTTAGTAATGTCAGATGTGGCGTTTGCCGGAGGTGTCAGAGCACCCGGAAAAGAAATTCCGAGGTTTGTGTCTTTGCGGGAAGAACAGACCAGTGTGCGTACGGGACCCGGGGGACGCTATCCGACAGACTGGGTATATAAAAAGCAGGCGTTGCCTGTTGAAGTTGTTGCAGAACACGATGTGTGGCTTAGGATTCGCGATCCTCACGGAGATATGGGGTGGGTCAGAAGAACAGCAGTTTCATCTAAAAGAACAATTTTTGTATCTGCTGATAGTGCGAAAATTTACAAAGGAATGTCCGTAAGTTCCGGAGTTATTGCCAATGTTGAGGCCGGAGCCATAGGACAAGTTGTGTCGTGCGAGATGAGCTGGTGCAAAATAAAATTCCCCGAAGCCAAAGGCTTTATGAGAAAGCCGGAGATATGGGGAGTGTACGATGATGAATTCATTTAATAGAATGGAGTTATTAAGTGTGGAGTTTGGAGTGTGGAGTTAAGAATATGCACCAACTCCACACTATTTTATAATCCTTACAGCAGGCAGAGATATGCTGTCTGCTGTTGTAGCTTGAAGTGCTTTGGCAAAGAATACTATGTTTATGTTGGTGGGCAGCGGATTCTCTATGAGGACTGAAAGAGTGTCGTTGTCGAACTCGCAGTGACTCCAGTCCGAAACACTCTGAACAGCAAGCCACGGAGCAGAGGAAAGAACATCAGTATTTGATAATAACGGACAGCCAAGCGGCCGTATGTTTTTGTCTCTAAAGATTACAAGCAACGAATTGTCTTTGGACCCGGCAGGCATAATATTTTTCAAAGAACCTTTAAGAGCGAAAACAAAAATATCGCCCTGAGTCAATTTAGCATTGCTTTGTAAAGGGACTCCGTTCAGTTTAGTAATCTTCATAGACAAATTGCTTGACGGAGCCTCGTAAGGCTTGAGAAGAGCAATATCCGTAAACACAGCTTTATTCGGAAGGTTTTGTTTTCTGTTGTTTTCAGTTTTTATTATTTTTTCATTTGCCGGATTAAAAGATGCCTCTGCTATAACATTTTTTCCGGACTTAATTTCTAATTTATAATTCAAATCTTTGGCCGGAACTGATAAAAGAGCTTGCCCGCCTTGAAACTCAATATTGTTTTTATCTATGAGCTTTAGTTCAGGCTGCAGTTTATATTTCCACCTGCCAGCGTCCGTATACCAAAGAAATTTCTTGCCCTCTGCTTCGTAAAGCTCATAGCTTGCCTCTTCAACAACTCCAAGATCGCAGTCCGGCGACAAGGCTATCAAAGAAAAATTCACCGTATCCTTTCTCTTGCCTTTCTCAGCCTTTATTCCTACTGCATACGGTACAGGCTTCAACGGCAAAGAAATATCCTTTGCTTGCCTTGCCGCATAACTATCATATACCTTCACAGATATTACTAACTCGTAAAATCCAATCAGTTTTTCAGGCAGCCCCTCCAGCGGCAAAGAAATTACCGCCTCGCCTTCCATGTTTGTTACAAAATGTTTTTTGACAAAAAATTTGTTTTCAGCACTGCTGCCGAATACATAATATTTCCACGCAGAATCCGGCGGCGTAGCTCTCAGAGCTGTGGAAATCTCTCCTCCAACCAGCGGCTCGTAAGCTCCGTCCTTAGTTTTAGAATTCACAATGACTCTTATGAATCCTGCTTCTTCTTCCGGTTCTTCTAAAAACCTGTTGCTGAAAGGTACTGCAAAAAAAGAGACGGCGATTCTATCCTCCGCATATGCTTGTCCGGCATACATTAATACAAAACCTATAAGCATCACGCACAATAAGTTTTTAGTCATTTTGAAGTATTTCTGTAATTATTAAGAATGTTCTGGAATAAATTTACTTGCAGTAATTGCTGTCCTGCGCCTGCTATATCCTCATAAGAACCTCCGGAAGCAGAAGTCAATAAAGCAAACACTCCTTTACCGGGTTCTTTTGCCATAACATCTTTGTATTTTTGCGATAACCCGTATAGTCCTGTTTCATCATGGGCAAGCGCAAGCGCAACTGCCGCAGATAAAATCCATGTTTTGTTCTCTGAGGACAGCGGCTCATTATTAGGCAGGCTTTCCAGCAGCGATACCAATATATTCCCTGCGGTCTGCCAGTCCGCTTCTTTGTTTGCTATATCCACCAGCAAAAGCCGCGCCGGAGTGTTGTAATTGTTCTCTAATAATGTCTTTGCCTCAAAATACTGCTTTTTCTCAAACAAAGCTTTAGCCCTTAGCAAATCAGCCTCATTCGATTTTGCTTCATCAATATTGCCGAGCATATCTAGAGCCGATATGGCCTGATCCGGTTTGCTGTTTAAAAGATGAATTCCTGCCAGCTTTAAAATGTATTTTTCTCTTTCCTCTCCGGTCAGTTTAGTTTTCACAAGTTCTGTCAAAAGCTCGGATGCCTGCCACAGCAAATCAACCGTAATCAGTTTTTCAGACAAAGATAATAATATCTCGGTTCCTTCCGATCCTTCAGGCAGCAGGTCTTTGTACTGTTTGTAAATAGCCAGCCCCTCCAAAGGAGTAAGAGTCCTGCTCGTCCCGCCGAGAAAAGCTTCTCTGAATAAAGCTTTCATCTTGTTTTTTATGTCTTCAGCCGCAGGAGCTTCCGGAAACAGTTTTCTTGCTCTATCAAAAGAATTCATGGCGAGTTTAAGATTGCCGCTCTCTAAATAGAACTGTCCGAGTCTCTCCAGTATCTCAAGCTCAAGATTATCCCCTCTCCATGCAAAACGCAGAGACTCGAGCCTGTCCGCAGCCTGCGCAGCCGTCATGGATTCTGTCAGCACTGCCAACTCAATCAACCCCAGTTCCGACCTTATCTTATACAGTTGATTGTTGGAATTCTTTGCCAGCTCCCAGAACTTCTTAGCATCAGCGGCATTGCCTTTCTTAGCAGCTATAGTGCCTTTGAAAAAATTTAAAGCCGGTTCTATGATAGAATTAATAAAGGACCTGGTGTATCTGCCTTGATTATCCGTGAGTCTTTTCTGCGCAGTATCAATAAGCTCATTTGCAAAATCAAGATTGTCGGCGGCAATAGCACTCTCTATAGCAAGTATAAGAAACTTAGACAAAAGCGGATCCGGATATGCAGCCAGTATCTTATATCTCTGCACAAACATAGGATATGCCGTTTCTATGTCGCCTTTCTGTGCAAGGGCTATAGCCTTCCACAGCAGAATCTCAGGCTGATTGGCAAGATCGTGCTGCTCAATTAATAGCAGTCCGGCATCATTCCTATCGGCAAGTATCAAAGCCGCTGCTTTAAACGCTATAAAATCAGAATCATTTGCCAAATCAGCATCGCTCTCTTCCATAAGCCGTAATACAGCTAAACTCTCCGCCCCAAGCCCGTAAGCAAAATAAAAGCGGGCAAGCTCCAGTCTGGCTGTGTTTTTATCAGCATTATCCGCAGCGGTAGCATTCCCTAGCAACCGCTGTTGCGTCTGAGAGAAACCATCAGAGGTGCGCCAAAGATTTACATCAAGTGTATTCTTCTGAGTTACTACTTCAACCGGCGGCGTAGACGGCAGCCTGTCTTTCGTAGAAAACATATCGGCAGCAGGCGACATTCGCAGTCCGTACGGCGTAGTAATCTCTATTCCGTCCGCAATATCCCTTACTATAAGATTGTCTCTTATAGGACTGACCACAAGCCCCTGCACAGACGGCAATATTCTGAAATCCGCCATTTTCTGTTCAGTGCCGAAAGCTACTGTTTCGTTTGTCGGCACTACTATAAGCCTGTCTCCTATAGTAATGTCCTTGATAATAATAGGCTCCGCTTTCTGAGACAAATGCAGCACATACCGTCCTCCAAGCGCAAATTCAGGCTCCGGTATTATCTCTGTGTTCGAGTTGTTCGTTTGATACCTTTCATCTGCAATAAAAATATTCATTGCTTTTTCGTCCGACTCTGCCAGAATCTTGGCTCCGAGAGGCAGCGCAAAATAAAATCCTGCGCCGCTTGTCGTTTCTAAAGACTCAAATGCAATTGTCGTACTCATGCTCTTAGGCAAATCACCTTGCGACTCAAAAATTATGAACCCTTTTCCAGCCCTCTGAAAAACCGCTGCACTCGCAAACTTCTTTCTGTCTATAACGGCTATTTTTTCCGGAGCCGTCTTCCAAGCAGACTCCGATATAATTTTTTCTTCTTTCAGAACTTCCAGAACCTCTGCCTTTTCGACTTTAGGCATCTCTTGCGCAGCTTCAGCCGCGGGCTTTATTTTTGCTTCTTCCGTTCTTTTTACTTCTCCGGCTTTTCCTTTTATATCGGCAACTATAGTATTCTTATTCCTGAAAACAGAAATTTTTGCGTTTTTATCCATTGCAAAAGAAACAACAAGACCTTCGTTAGCAACCTGACTGTGTAACCCGGAAACTCTGGAAATGTTCTGCTGAAAGTTTTTAGCAAAAGACGGCTCTGCTTTATGACTGAAAGTTATACTGACGCTGCCGTCTTTGTTTGCTATGGAGTATTCAACTTTTCTGTCCCAGTCAAAAGCGATTCTGTCGAATTCCGGGTGTATTCCGGTTCTGACATTTACCAAAGCCAGCTTGACCTCAGCAGCCTGCTCTGCAACCGCAGGCGCATCAATATATATGCCGGCAGGTTCTTCCAGTTCCTGAGCCGCTGTCTGTCCGGCGCAGAGAACACAAAACACGCAAGCCGCCATGCCTTTTACAGCAAGTTTTTTGCATAAGCTTATTGCATGAGATACGTTCATATTTTAACCATACTATAGATAACAGCTAATTACCAGAGTACATTTTACATTTTTTTGCCCCTCTATATCAATTTCGTAAGCTCAGGCAGAACAACGGCCGCATCCCCTACAAGACCATAATCCGCCTGCTGAAAAATAGGCGCATCAGGATCTTTGTTAACAGCCACTATAACTTTGCTGTCTTTCATGCCTGCCAAATGCTGAATAGCCCCTGATATTCCTGCGGCTATATACAGTTCCGGCGCAACAATTTTCCCGGTCTGACCTATCTGAAAATCATTAGAGACATAGCCGGAATCTACAGCCGCCCTAGAGGCTCCGATTGCAGCATTCAGCTTATCAGCCAATGGTTCTATGAGGTTATGGAACTGGTCATGAGAACCCAGTCCTCTGCCGCCGGAAACAATGGTTTTTGCTGCGGTAAGCTCCGGTCTCTTGGAAACAGTCATATCGGAAGAGACAAAATGAGACAGCCCGGCATCGCCTGCTGCGGGCACTTCTTTAATAGGAGCTGCTGCTCCGCCTTTTTTTGCCTCGTCAAAAGCAGTAGTCCTTACAGTAATAAACTTTATAGTATCCGAACATTTAACCAGAGCCACTGCATTTCCGGCATAAATAGGTCTTGAGAAAGTATCGGGAGCCTCTATGGCAATAATATCGGAAACAACGGCAGAGCGGCAAAGTCCTGCGGTTCGCGGCAGCACATTGCGCCCGAAACTATTGGCAGGAGCCAGAACATGCGAAAAATCAGGAGCCAGTTTTGCAATCAAACCCGCCATATTTTCCGCCAGAAAATGCTCATAGGCTTTGTCGTCCGAATACAGCACTTCAGTTACTCCGGTAACAGACGCAGCATCTTTTGCAGCATCCGCAGCATCTTTGCCGGCTACCAGCACAGAAACTTTTGCGTCCGGCTTCATTTTCAAAGCCGCAGTAAAGACGTGCAGCGTAGAATTCTTGAGTGCTTTGTTATCGTGTTCTGCTATTACCAGTATGGACATTCTATATCACCTTTGCTTCGTTTCTTAGTTTATCAACCAGCTCTGCAACATCTTTCACCATGATTCCAGCCTTCCGAGTGTGCGGAGGGAAAACTTTAAGAGTTTCAATAGACGATTCCAGAGACACTCCCAATGCAGCAGTCTCTATGGTCTCTATGGCAATTTTCTTAGCCTTCATAATATTAGGCAGAGTCGCAAACCTAGGAGTATTAAGCCTTAAATCAACAGTAATAACCGAAGGAGGCTTTAAAGAGAGAGTCTCCAGACCGCCGTCTATCTCTCTTGAAACAGTAATTTTTCCGCTCTCGACTTGCAGCTTTGAAACAAACAACCCCTGAGACCACCCGAGCATAGCGGCAAGCTCTGCCCCGGCCTGAGCTCCTTCCTGATCAATGCCCTGTTTTCCCATAATCACAAGTTCAGGTTTTTCTTTTTCCACTATCTTGCTTAATATGTCCGCTACTATGAAAGACTGCAAGTTAATCTCGCAAGGCACATGAATAGCCCTTTGAGTACCCATAGCCAAAGCAGTTCTCAGCGTCTCAACAGCTCCGGCAGGTCCGATACTAACAGCAATAATTTCACTAGCTATATTTGCCTCTTTGAGGCGCACAGCCTCTTCCACTGCTATTTCGTCAAAAGGATTCATAGACATTTTAACGTTTGCAGTCTCTACTGCGCTGTTGTCCGGCTTGACTCTGATATTGACGTTATAGTCGATAACACGCTTCACAGGCACCAGTATTTTCATGGAATCCTCTTTTTAAAGAAATTTTCAGAGGATAGTGTACTAAGGTATTATTACTAAATGGTGAATCTTGAGAGAATGTAGAATTTAGAATTGTAAAAATGGAAAATTGAAAATGGATAATGGAAAATTGAGGGTTGCTGAAGGGTGTTGAGGTATTCCCCTTACCTTTCTAAGGGAAGGGGTGGCACGCCATAAGGCGTGACGGGGTAGTGGTTTTGTTGACCATATCTCCCAAAAAGTCCTAAAAATAGTTTGATAAAGTCTAAAAAGTGCCACATAATAGCATAAAAGGAGGTTTTCATGCCCAGAAAACCGAAGCCGACTGATTCTGCCTAGTAAAATTATCGACAGATAACAAAAAGTATAGAGTAGAAACTGGCAACCTTGCCCTATTCCCGCCTTCGCGGGAATGACAGCCGGGAGGACAGCATACACCTGTGCAAGCTACTCGTTATATGCTTCCAGTTCACATTTAAGAGGCCGCTTCTTCCAACCCTGTAGTCTGGTTTATGTTCTTCATAGACAGCTTGATTTTGCCTCTGTCGTCTACGTGAGTTACTTTTACGTAGACTTCTTCGCCCATTTTAAGGACATCAAAGATGTTCTCGACACGGTGAGGTTTTACTTCGGAAACATGAACCAATCCGTCCCTAGAGCCAAGAAAGTTTACAAAAGCTCCGAACTCCAACAGCTTCACAACTTTACCCTTATAGATAACTCCTACTTCCGGTTCAGCCACTATGTTCTTTATCCAGTTAACGGCAGCCTCGGCAGCCTTTGCATCAGGAGACGCTACCTTTATAGTGCCGTCATCTTCTATGTCAACCTTAGCACCGGTAGTCTCGCATATCTCTCTGATAACCTTGCCGCCGGAACCGATAACTTCGCGTATCTTGTCCTTAGGTATCGTAAACATCGTTATGCGCGGCGCATTCTGATTTACGCTATCCCTAGATATGTCAAGAGCCTTTGCCATTTCAGAAAGAATATGTATTCTTCCAGCCTTAGCCTGTTCCAAAGCAGTCTTCATAATGTCATAAGTAATAGAAGTAATCTTAATGTCCATTTGCAGCGCAGTAACGCCGTTTGCAGTGCCTGCCACCTTGAAATCCATGTCTCCGAGATGATCCTCATCTCCAAGAATATCAGTCAAAACAGCAAAGCCCTTATTCTCTTTAATGAGTCCCATAGCAATTCCGGCTACTGAAGATTCCATCGGAACTCCTGCGTCCATCAAAGACAAAGAAGAGCCGCACACTGTCGCCATAGAGCTGGAGCCGTTAGACTCGGTTATCTCTGATACAACTCTGATAGTGTAAGGAAACTGCTCTTTAGCAGGCAGCATTGGATTGATTGCTCTCCAAGCCAGCTTTCCGTGTCCTATCTCTCTTCTTCCCGGACTTCCCATGCGTCCGGTTTCTCCTACCGAATAAGGAGGGAAGTTATAGTGCAGCATGAAATTCTCACGGTACTCGCCTTCCAGCGCATCAACTATCTGTTCGTCCTGACCGGTTCCCAAAGTAGTGACTACCAAAGCCTGAGTCTCGCCTCTTGTGAACAGCGCAGAGCCGTGCGTACGCGGAAGCACTCCCACTTCACAGACAATAGGTCTTACTGTCTTAGTGTCTCTTCCGTCAATACGTTTGCCCGTATCCAATATCATATTGCGGACATGGTCATATTTAAGCTGCTCCAAAGCCTCGGCAATCTGCTTTTCAGTGTACGCCTCTATCAAAGAAGCGTCCGAGACAGCCTTTGCCTTCACAGCATCAAGCTTTGCATAACGCTGCATCTTTGCAGTCTCGGAATACGCATCAGAAAGCTCTGCGCCGATAAGTGATTTCAGCTTGTTCTGCAAATCCTTCTTGTCATATGTTGGCGGTAGCAATTCCCTTGGCTCTTTTGCCGCTGCCTCTGCCAGAGATATTATCAAATCCAATACCGGCTGAAAACCTTTGTGCCCAAAGACGACTGCTTCCAGCATTTTTTCTTCAGACAGTTCTTTTGCCTCGGACTCTACCATAAGCACGCCGTCCCTAGTGCCGGCTACTACCAGCTCCAGTTCGGATTCCGCTTTTTCCTGAATAGTAGGGTTGAGAATAAACTCGTTGTCTTTAAACCCAACCTTGGCTGCACCGATAGGTCCAAGGAAAGGTATGCCCGATATAGTAAGCGCAGCAGAACAGCCGATGATAGCCGCAATATCAGAATCATTCGACAAATCATGACTAAGCACAGTCGCAATTACCTGAGTATCACACAAAAATCCTTCCGGGAACAGAGGGCGAATCGGACGGTCGATCAAACGGCTGACCAGCGTTTCTTTTTCTGAAGGACGGCCTTCTCTTTTGAAATATCCTCCGGGTATTTTGCCTGCGGCAAAAGCCTTTTCCTGATAGTTTACAGTCAGAGGAAAAAAATCCTGACCTTCCTTAGGTTTCTGACCGCTTACTACTGTACATAATACAGATGTTTCTCCGTAAGTAACCAATACTGTGCCGTCTGCCTGACGGGCGATTCTTCCAGTTTCCAACGTTAGAGTCTTTCCGCCCCATTCCATTTCTTTACGATAAACCTTAAACATTTCTTTTGTTCCTTTTTTCTCTTTTATGCTTTTTACCACATTCTAGTTAGCGTATCTCAGTTCGATAGATACGTTAAATACGCTACAACCAACAACAAAAGCTGCTATTACTATTCAGAGCAATAGCAGCAACCGACTAAAACAATTTCCTATTACCTGCGTAAGCCCAGTTCTGCAATTAATTTCTCATATACATCAGGTTTAGTCCTTTTGATATAGTTCAAAAGAACGCGGCGTTTGCTTACCATCATGAGAAGACCTCTTCTCGAGTGGTGATCTTTTTTGTGCTCTTCAAAATGCTTGGTAAGATGAACAATCCTGTCCGTAAGCACTGCGATTTGTACCTCAGGCGAGCCCGTATCTTTAGCATTTCTGGAGTGTTTAGATATGATTTCTTTTTTGCGCGAACTAAGCGCCTTTTTGTTTATAGTTCTCGACATCTCTTTTGTTCCTTTTCTTATGTGTCCAGCTAGCGTATCTCAGTTCGATAGATGCGTTACCAGACCGTTCACCGTGCAGTACAACCAGGATGCCGCCCAGTGAGTACACACGAAACAGCCTTTCTTATGCACAAATTTTTCTCACTTTACCAGTAAATTCGTAGGCTCTTGCAAAAAAACTGAAATTTATGTTTAATTTGTTAATTTTGTTTGTTATATTGCTCATGTCTGAAAATAATAAAGGTGCTTGAACAATGTTAGAATGGCTGGAATGGTATAACTGGGCTGTATTGGGAGTGGTGCTGCTCTTCTTAGAGCTGTTTCTTCCGTTTTTCATATTGATATGGTTCGGACTGGGCGCATTGTTAATGGCACTTTTAGTATGGCTAATGCCGGCAGTGGGTTTTTCCGCACAAATTCTTACGTGGATAGTAATCTCGACAATCTTCCTAGTTTTCTGGTTTAAGGTTTACAAACCTCTCTGTAAAACAAAATCAGGTCAATCCTCGGCTCAGGCTATCGGCGAAGTAGGACTCCTTGTAGACCCTCTGGAGCCGTTCGGCAAAAGCAGAGTCCGCTTTCAAGTGCCGCTGCTCGGCACAGAAATCTGGGAGTGCGTGAGCGACGACAAAATAGATGCGGGAGACAGAGTCAAGGTTCTAAGTGTAGACGGCAATATTCTTAAAGTTACAAAGGAGATATAATCATGGAAGGCGGTCAAATTTTTATTTTATTTCTGCTTGTACTAGTAGTAATAGGATTTCTTAGAGCTGTGCGGATAGTGCCTCAAGGCGAAGAGTGGATTATAGAAAGGCTGGGAAAATACGATACTACTTTCCTTCCCGGGCTTAACATAATGGTGCCTTTCATTGACAGAATAGCCAGTAAGGTTATTACAAAAGATATTATGCTGAATGTTCCGGAGCAGGAAGTCATCACGAAAGATAATGCTTTATTGACAGTAAATGCCATATCTTTTGTGAAAGTGACTAATCCTGTTAAAGCTGTTTACGGTATTGTCAATTTTGCGGAAGGCATAAGAAATCTTATCATGACTTCGCTTCGTTCTATTATCGGTGAGATGGAGCTGGACGTTGCGCTGTCTTCTCGAGACCACATCAAGGCAAAACTCAGAGAGAACATTGCCAATGAAGTGCTGGACTGGGGGCTTACTATAAAGTCCGTAGAGATTCAGGATATAAAACCGTCCGCCTCTATGCAGAAATCTATGGAAATGCAAGCTGCCTCGGAAAGAGAGAGAAAAGCGGTAGTCACAAGAGCAGAAGGCGATAAGCAGTCTATGATTTTACAGGCAGAAGCAAGACTGGAGTCTGCCAGAAGAGATGCCGAGGCTCAGGTTACTCTGGCAAAAGCATCTGCCGAAGCCATACAGCGCATAACGGAAACTATCGGTACAGGCGGTGCTCCTATGACGTATTTGTTAGGCGAGAAGTACATCAGAATGATGGAAAAAATGTCAGACTCTTCCAACAGTAAGCTGGTCATAGTGCCTGCTGATATTCAGGAAACGGTGAGAGGGTTTTTTGGAAGAAATTGAAAATGGAAAATGGAAAATGGAAAATTGAAATAAAAATCCTAGAGCATGGCAGTAAAGAATGGCTGCCGGTTTATGCTACGGAACATGCGGCCGGCACGGATTTGTGCGCTGCTATTTCTGAAGACATTGTCCTAAAACCAATGCAGAGAAAACTGATTCCTACGGGTTTTGCTATGGCGATTCCAGTAGGATATGAAGCGCAGGTACGCCCGCGCTCCGGTCTCGCAATAAAGCACGGGATAACCGTTCTTAATTCTCCGGGTACTATAGATTCGGACTACAGAGGCGAGGTGCAGGTTATTCTGGCTAATCTGGGCAGCGAGGATTTCACTATCACAAAAGGAATGCGCATTGCTCAAATGGTAATCGCAAAATATGAAAAGGCAGCATTCGATATAACTGACGAACTTTCCGAAACTGCAAGAGGAACCGGAGGGTTCGGCTCTACAGGGACGCATAAATAATTTTGCCCTGCCAAAAAGCTGTGCCGATAAGGACTGCATTTGCGCCGGCTTTTAAAACTTTCTCTGCGTCCTCTTTACAGGATATGCCGCTTTCACTGATTATATATGTTCCTTTCGGAGCAGTCTTTATCAGTTCAAGAGTATGCTCAACAGTGCCGTCATCTTTTTCCAGCACAGTTATGTTTTTATTGTTTATGCCGATTATTTTCGCATTGATACTTTCCGCCAGTTTCATTTCTTTTGGTGTGTGCACTTCTACTACGGGTTTTAAGCCAAGCGACAATGCTTTCTCGTGCAGCGCACCGATATTTTCCGTAGTGGCACATATCAACAGAACTCCCTTTGCGCCGCATTCGCGAGTCTCGTACAAATCATTCTCGCTCTTTATAAAATCTTTGCGCAATACAGGAAGGCTGACAGCTTTTGCTATAGAACGCAGCAAATCCAGCGAACCGCCGAAGTGTTCTTTTGCCGTGACAACCGACAGTCCCAGTACTCCGGCTTTTTCAAGCTGACGCGCTATATCAACGGGATTTCTTCCTTTGAATAAATCGCCGTGCTGAGGCGATATAGGTTTAAAGTCTATTATGGTTTTAGAAATCATTCGACATTTCTTTCAGTTCTTCCAGTTTCTTTTTAGCGGCACCGCTCTCGATTATGCTTTTCGCCAACGCAACTCCCTGTTTGAAATCGTCAGCCTTGCTACCGACAACCAAAGCTCCTGCGGCATTAAGCACGACCGCATCTTTGTTTGAGTCAAGAATTTTCCCTTCAAATACGCCTTTGATTATTGTTGCGTTATGTTCCGGTGTGCTGGACTTTATGTCCTCCAGTTTACACCTCGACAATCCAAAGTCCTCGGGCTGTATTTCAAACGTAGTAACCTCGCCATTACGCAGATGATTGATGCGCGTTTTTCCAAGCAGAGAGATTTCATCGAGTCCGTCAAGACCATGCACAAACATAGCGTTTGTATATCCAAGCTCTTTGGCTACATACGTTACCGTATCGAGCAGCTCCAGTTTGTACACGCCCAGCAGATGACGCTGTGCGAACGCAGGATTTATAAGAGGACCGATTATCGTATAGAAAATAGTTTTGATTCCCAAATCGGATTCAGCAGGCAAAACTTTACACATGACCGGGTGGAACAGAGGAGCGTATAAAAACGCAATCCCTATTTCCTCAATCATTTTTTCGACTTGGCTTGGATTCAGGTTGATGTTCACTCCGAGGGCTTCCAGCACGTCCGCGCTGCCGGAAAGACTGGCAAGCGAACGGCTGCCGTGCTTTGCTATCGGAATGCCGGCTGCGGCTGCAACAATAGCAGTTGCAGTCGAGATATTAAAAGTCGACAGCCCTCCGCCGGTTCCGCATGTATCCATGAGTTCGCCCGATACTTTCGGGCGCAGAGGCACGCAGTTGTCGCGCATGGCTTTGGCAAAATGCGCCAGCTCGTCCTTAGTCGCTCCTTTCATCAACAGCGCAACCTGAAACCCGGCGATTTGAACGTCCGAAATCTCGCCGGCATTTATCTTTGCGATTAATGCGCTGATGTCATCGCCTTTCATTTCCTGAAAGCTCGTTATTTTTGATAATAATTCTTTATACATTTTTCGATCCTCATTTGATTGAATAGAATTGTAATACACGCTACGCTCTTCGCAAAAATGAGTGACTGCTTCGTTGCAATCCCTTGAAATATATTCCGATATTCCTGCGGGATTGCTCCTCTCATTCATATCATTTTTGCTTGGTCTTCCAATCCTATTCAATCAAATGAGGATCGGTTAATTCCTTAATTAATTTTCTTAGGTGCGGTGCGCTCTTTCTTCCGTGCTGGGCTATGATTTTCACAAAGGCACTGCCTACTATCACGCCGTCCGCTATCTCCCGCATTCTTGCTGCGTGTTCAGGCGTGGATATGCCGAAGCCGATGTATATAGGCACGTCTGTGACTTCCCGTATCTGTTTTACTATATCCGTCAGGTCTAAGTCGAATTCGCTGCGAATGCCTGTAACACCCATAGAAGAAACCAGATAAATGAATCCGGTTGCGTTTTTGGCTAACATTTTCACTCGTTCCGCAGAGGTTGGCGCAATAAGCGTTATCAAATGCACGCTGTACTTATCAGCATAAACTGCTGCTTCGCCCCGTTCTTCAAAAGGCAGGTCCGGAATAATGACGCCGTACACTTTGCATTCTTGGCAGCGTTTGAAAAACTTTTCATAACCGTAAACGAAGACCGGATTTGCGTAAGTCAAAATAACTATCTTATCGAATGTTACAGTCTCAAGCATAAAAAACATCTTATCTGTTGTAGCTCTGTTTTGCAGAGCGCGCACGTTGGCGGCTTCTATTACTTCCCCTTCCGCGATAGGATCGGAAAAAGGAAGACCTATTTCTATGACATGGCTGTATTCCGCCAGAACTTCAATGAACTCTTTTGTTTTGTCCATAGAAGGATCGCCTGCTGTGATGAAGCTGATGAATTTTTTACTCATGTAAATTTTCTCCTTTATAACGAGCAATGCTTGCAACGTCTTTGTCGCCGCGCCCGGAAATAGTAATGATGATTGAACCTTCGTAGTCTTTAATAGCTTTCATTGCATAGGCAACTGCGTGAGCCGACTCTACGGCAGGAATTATTCCTTCCATTTTCGAGAGATACTCAAATGCTTCCACTGCTTCCGTGTCGGTTATCGCCACGTATTTAGCTCTGCCTTTTTGATGAAGATCAGCGTGTTCCGGTCCTATTCCGGGATAATCGAGTCCTGCGGAAATAGAATACACCGGAGCTATCTGTCCGTACTCGTCCTGACAGAACAGTGATTTCATGCCGTGGAAGATTCCGGGCGAGCCGTTTGTTATAGTCGCTGCGTTTTGCGGAGTATCCGCACCGAGTCCTGCTGCTTCGCATCCGATTAGTTCTACGCCTTCATCAGGGATAAAATGATAAAATGCGCCTATGGCATTGCTGCCGCCGCCTACGCAGGCTATGACTGCTTTCGGCAGTGCACCTTCATATTCCAATATCTGCGCGCGCGCCTCACGGCTAATGACGCTTTGGAAATCACGCACCATTGTAGGAAACGGATGCGGCCCCATCACTGTACCCAAAACATAGTGAGTATCGTGTATGCGCTTTGACCACTCCCGCATGGTTTCGTTCACTGCGTCTTTTAAGGTCTGAGTGCCGGAAGTCACGCTGTGCACTTTTGCGCCCATCAGCCTCATGCGGTACACATTCAATGCCTGCCGCTCTATGTCTTCCTTTCCCATAAAAACTTCACATTCCATTTTGAAAAGCGCAGCGGCTGTTGCCGTTGCTACTCCGTGCTGTCCTGCGCCTGTTTCCGCTATAAGTCTGGTCTTTCCCATTTTTTTTGCCAGAAGAGCCTGACCCAGCACATTGTTTATCTTATGCGAGCCGGTATGGTTTAAATCTTCCCGTTTAAGATAAATTTTCGCTCCGCCCAAATCTTTCGTCATATTTTCAGCAGAATACAACAGAGAAGGCCGGCCCGCATAGTTGTTCAAAAGCCCGGACAATTCGTCTGTGAAGCCTTTGTCGTTTTTGTAGTAATTGTATGCTTTTTCAAGCTCTATTACTGCGTTCATCAGAGTTTCAGGCATGTATTGCCCGCCGAACTCACCGAATCTTACACTCATAAGCAACCTCCATGATTTTTGTAAGTGATTTTTCTTTGTTTTCCTCAACACCGCTTGATATGTCTATGCAGTACGGATTCAACTCCATAGCTTTTTTGACATTCGTAATATCTATGCCGCCTGCGAGAAAAAACGGCTTTTCGCTATAACCTTCTATAAGCCGCCAGTCAAACATCTCTCCGGCTGCTCCTTTTGTACCTTCTTTGAACGAATCAAACAAAACAAAATCGCAGTTCGTAGGTTTGATGTCTTCTTTAGTCCTCATACGGAAGGCTTTTATTGCAGGGCAGGGCATTTCATATTCCGTATCTCCGTGAAATTGTACCAAGTCGATAATGCCTTCATCTATGATGTCCTTGATAAAATCGCTAGGTTCGTTGACAAATACTCCTACGGATTTTATTTTAGGACTCAATGCTGCTTTCAATACCTTTGCCGTCTTAACGCTTATCTGCTGGCGGTGAGGCGTGAACACAAAACCGGCGTAATCAACATTCGCTTTGTTGACGCAGTCTATATCCTGCAATGTTTTCAATCCGCATATCTTTAGTTTCATAATCAACCTCCGAACAAAAAAATAGCGTGTCAGCATTTTACTGACACGCTATCTGTTTAAATCTATTTAAGGAATCCGGACTAAAAAACAGGACAGGGTTCAGCGGTATGTACTGAAACACGCCACTGCCAAGTATAAATTGCTGTTTGCAATGCTTTCACTTGAAAAACCTTCCATTTCTACAATTCTTTAGTATTGATAAACGAAAAACTTCCGTTTGTCAATATCTTTATTCATCAATCAGCGCAATAGAAGACGCTTCCAGTCCTTTGCTTGCAGAGTGGACTGTCATTTTTACCTTCTGTCCTGTCTGCGGTATTGGGATTCCAGCATCATCTATAATAGAGCGGTGTATGAAAATGTCTCTTCCGCCGCCGTCCGGCTCCACAAAGCCGAAGCCTTTGTCTACCTTGAACCACTTGACTGTGCCTGTCATCTCTACAGCAGGACCTGTTGCAGCAGCTCTTGTACTGGCCCGCTGCATTGGCACTACCTCCAGTACTTGCAGTATATTCAGAACTTGGCGGCCTTTTTCTCCGTTTCCAAGCTCTACGATTATCTTAGTTCCCTCGGCTAGGTTGTCCATGCCGGAGTGGGACAGCACAGAAGAATGTATAAAAGCATCGGAAGATCCGTCAGCAGGAGCGCAAAAACCAAATCCTTTTGTTCTGCTAAACCATTTTACTATTGCCTCTGTGGTGTTGGCAGGATTTTCTGCGCTCACAGAGGGTTTTTGAGAAACAACATCAGAAGACACGGTACCACCTCATTAAATAATTAACTAAGGGGACTTTAGTACATTTTAGGGTTAAGTACAACATAAATTTGATAGTTAATACTTGACTTTTAGGGAAAAGAGAGATAAATATGCCCGTATTCCGATAGGTTTTCGGGTGGTTATAGCGGTAAGGTTTGTCTATGCGTTGCATACACAAGCCCGTTTTTGTTTGCAGGAATTTTAATGTTTAAGTCTCTCAGCGACAGACTTTCAGGAATCTTTGATAAGCTCAGAGGGCGCGGCTCTCTGACCGAAGCCGAAGTCAATGACGCTATGCGTGAGATTCGCGTTGCTCTATTAGAGGCTGATGTTGCTCTGACTATCGTAAAAGATTTTATTGAAAAGGTAAAAGAAAGAGCTGTCGGTCATGAGGTTCTCAAATCTATCACTCCGGGACAACAGGTCGTCAAAATCGTTCACGACAACCTCATAGACCTTTTAGGTACTGAAGTTTCTCCTCTGAATCTTAATGTTAAGCCTCCGGCAGTTATTTTAATGCTGGGGCTGCAAGGATCCGGAAAGACTACGACTGCGGCGAAGATTGCTAGATTCCTACAGGAAAAAGAAAATAAAAAGGTTCTGCTCGCTTCTTTGGATATATACAGACCTGCAGCCCAAGAACAACTGCTTGTACTGGGCGAACAAAACAACATAGCTGTTCTGCCTATTCTGCCCGGTCAAGATGTTTCGGCTATAACAAAACGCTCTTTGAATGTAGGGCTGGCAGAGGGATTTGATGTTCTTATACTGGACACGGCCGGAAGGCTTTCTATTGATGAAGACATGATGCAGGAGGCTGCTCTAATTAATTCTATTGCCAAGCCTCAGGAAGGGCTTCTGGTTGTTGATGCTATGACTGGGCAGGACGCAGTAAACATTGCAAAGAGCTTCAACGACAGAATAGGAATTTCAGGCATAGTGCTCACCCGCATAGACGGAGACGCAAGAGGCGGTGCTGCGCTGTCTATGAGAGCCGTAATAGGCAAACCTATAAAGTTCATAGGCGTAGGCGAAAAAGCAGATGCCTTAGAAATATATCACCCGGACAGGCTTGCAAACAGAATTCTGGGAATGGGCGATGTTGTTTCTCTGGTGGAAAAGGCGGCTGCTGCCATAGACATGGAAGAAGCTGAAAGCATGGCGAAAAAGATGTTTTCAGGAGACAGTTTTAACTTTGATGATTTTGAAAAGCAGCTTGAACAGATGAAAAAAATGGGCGGGCTTAGCGGCATTATGAACTTCCTGCCCGGAGTAGGAAAGATAAAAGAGCAGCTTAAAGATGCAAAGATAGATGACTCTGTGATAAACAGACAGCAGGCTATTATAAGGTCTATGACTAAAGCGGAAAGACGGAATCCTGATCTTCTTCAGGCATCTCGGAAGAGGCGCATAGCGAACGGATCCGGAGTGAACGTGTCCGATGTAAACAGACTGATAAAGCAGTTTTTAGAAATGCAGAGAGTCATGAAGCAGTTTAAGAAGCTGGGGAAGACGGGTATGCTGAGGGCTATGGGGTCGAGGTTTATGTAGTGTGGAGTTGGGAGTGAGTTTGTTTTTTTTAATAATATATAAAGGAGTAAAGTAAGATGGTAGTAATGAGAATGTCGCGTCATGGTGCAAAGAAGCGTCCTTTTTATCATATAGTAGTTGCAGACAGCAGAGCGCCCAGAGACGGACGTTTTTTGGAAAAAATAGGAACATATAATCCTATGCTGGCAAAAGAAGATGCAAAGCGCGTACTGTTTGCAGAAGAGAGAGTTAAGTACTGGCTGAGCAAAGGAGTACAGCCCAGCGACAGAGTAGCAAGATTGCTGCACAGTGTGAATTTGGGGGCTGAAGTTAAGTACAGACAGACTCCAAAGAAATCACAGCCGAAAGCAAAGGCGCAGGAGCGGTTGAAGGCTCTGGAAGAGGCTGCTAATAAGCCGGCGGAAGTTCCGGCAGAATAGTGAATAAGACAGAAAGAATCTGTGTTGGAAAATTTTCAGCAGCACACGGCATAGGTGGCTGTGTGCGGTTGAAAAGCTATACGGAAAAGCCGGAGAATATATTCAAGTATCCTCTTACTGATAAAGAAGGAAAAGCAGTTTTTGAAATTGTGAAAAAACATAAATCAAAAGACTGTTTTGTAGTTGCTATAAAAGGAATAGAAGATAGGAATGCTGCCGAGGCTCTTAAAGGAGTCCTGCTTTATACTGAAAGAGAAGAGCTGCCAAAAGGACAGTATTACGAGGCTGATATTATAGGCATGACCGTAAGGGGTAATGGTAAAGAGTACGGCAATGTTATGAATATGTATGACTATGGAGCAGGGGTTTTTGCAGAAATAGGCACTAACAAAAAAGACAGCTTTATGTTTCCTTTCAAAGAGCCTTTTGTTACAGAGGTTGATGTCGAGTCCGGAATACTGACTATAGATGTGCCGGAAGATTATTTGGAGCAATAGTATGTGGAGAGCCTCAGTTCTTACGCTGTTTCCGGAAGCATTTCCCGGAATTTTGGGAGTTTCTTTAATAGGTAAAGCTCTGGAAACCGGAAACTGGAAACTGGAAACTTTAAACATAAGAGACTATGCGCATGACAAGCATTCCAGCGTAGATGATACTCCGTACGGAGGCGGTGCCGGAATGATTATGAAAGCGCAGGTGCTGAGTGAGGCAATACAGGCTGCGGAAGAGAAATTCGGAAAACATGAGCGCAGGATATACGTATCGCCCAAGGGAAAAAGAGCTAATCAAGAGTTCATAGAAGAGCTGGCAAAATGCGGTTCTGTATTGTTTTTGTGCGGACGGTACGAGGGCATAGATGAAAGAGTCATAAAAGACTCTGACCTTGAAGAGGTAAGCGTAGGAGACTTTGTGCTTGCAGGAGGGGAAGTTGCAGTTATGGCTCTCATAGAGGCGGCAGTACGGTTATTGCCGGGAGTGTTGGGAAACGCAGAAACATTAAAAGAAGAAAGTTTTAACAATAATCTTCTGGAATATCCTCAATACACTAAGCCGTATGAGTGGAAAGGAATTACAGTGCCGGAGGTGTTAATCTCCGGAAACCACGCTAAGGTTAACGAGTGGAGGTGGCAAGAGGCTGAAAAGATTACTAAAGAAAGAAGACCGGATTTATTACAAAAAATGGAAAGTGGAAAATTAAAAAAATAGCTTGCAAAATCGGTATTAATGTGTAGAACAGTCATCAAAGACGGGTAATTTATAATAGAGAGATAGTCATGAATCTGTTAGGAAAAATTGAAGCGAAGCAAATTGAAAAACTCAAAGATCAGACAAAAGTAGATGCTTTTTCTGTGGGCGATACCGTGAGCGTATTGGTCAAGGTCATTGAAGGAAACAGAGAACGTTTGCAGGCGTATAAAGGCGTTTGTATTGCACGCCGCAATGCCGGATTTAATTCGTCATTCACTGTCAGAAAAATAAGCTACGGCGAGGGAGTGGAAAGAGTATTCCCGGTATACAGCCCAAGAGTCGAGTCTGTAAAATGCGAGAGACGCGGCGATGTTCGCAGAGCCAAACTTTATTATCTGCGCGGCCGCAGAGGCAAGGCTGCCCGCATATCAGAAAAGACGGACTATAACCGCACTGCAGATAAAGAGTAATTCCTCCTTGTGGGCAGGTCTGTGCATGGTCATGGATTGAGAATGATGGTGCTGCCGTTCGGGTAGTACTCTTTTGTATGCAAGTTTTTGGGGCGATAAGGTATCATAACAGCTTCATATCTGTCTTTTCTGTGTCTGCGCATAGGTCTCTTGCACAGTCGGCAATTTCCTTGTTCTTGCTTTTTGCAAGCGTTTTGAATAGGTTCAAAACCTCATTGTGAACCTTATCGTCCATAGAGTGGTACCTAGTATCGACATACTTCAATATTATGACCCCCGGAGAGTCTTGTAGAATCTCGGAAAGATAGAGAGCATCTTTAAGTTTAGCTATATCGTCGACAATTATATCCTGTCCCCTCTCCTCTCCCAGATAAATGTGTTGACCCAAGTCTTTATGTTTAGCTTTTATTGCATAAAAAATGAAATAAGGATCCGGCAGGTATGGACGGGTATTCAACATATTCGCCAATTTTTTCGGGTCTTTTTTAGCTTTTTCATCATACTTCTTTTTGTCGAAATTGTTTGGAAACAACAACTCCCTTCTTAACTCCAGCTTATTCGGCAAGTTATCCCTGACATAATTGCTGTAAAAATATGACTCTACTTCAAACAAAGAGTTACGAGCATCATATGTCTGTTCCGTCTTGTATATACCCCATTTCGCGCTTAAAGCAATCATTGTATCATAATACGACAACCTTTCTCCTTTATCCATTTTATCCATATGGTGTATCTGTTTTAAGTGATTTGGTTCATGTACGATGACAGATAGGGTTTCCTCGGGAGGGCATACATGCAGAGTATTCAAATTAATAGTATCTTTGTAATGGGGGTCCACATATCCGCCACAGTAGTACTCAACTTCCTTTGACATGCCTTCAATTTTCCTTGCTTTTTCTTTAAATGTTTTTAGTTTTATTATTTGTAAATCAAAATGTTCGGCTATGGATGGAATTATATATGGCAGAAGATTCACTTCGTCATAATGATTGCAAAAAGCCCAAACTGCAAAAGAGTTGCTAAGCATCTCCGTCACCCTCTCGGCATTCTTTAACAATTCATCACATTCGTCTTCATTAAGCACAACATAATTGGCAATATCCTGGGCATAGTTGTTAAGATTATAGGGAGTCATCAATTCTCCCTCTTTACTTATCTCGTTTTCATATGTATTCCGAAATTCACTCAAATCGGTGGTACGACTGGCGGCTAGTACCTCTCTTCGCAGCAGTAAGAATGATTCGAGCCATTTGTCTAACAGTTCGTATAATTCGCACCCTTTTTCGGTCGTCAGCGAACCATTATTATCGATTAAGGTATTAGCATCGACAACTTTGTTACTATACTCGTTCCTTGTTTCGGAAACCGCATACAACAGTTTCACAAGTTCCCTCTCTATATCAATTTCAGCCATAATTCTAATACTCCTTATTTATAAAATATGAATTGGTACAAATCACAAAGTATTTTTTTTAAAATTAATTAACTATTAAGCATATTATACATCATAATTATGAAAGTAATTAATGGAAAAAGATGAAAAATTACAAAGAGTTAATGGAATATGGAATGTAGAATTAAAAAGTTTAGAGTGAGAATTAGTATTACGTACTTTTTTACATTTTACATTAACTTCATTTGCCCTATTCCCGCCTTCGCGGGAATGACAATAGGGGGGGGGAGGACAGCGAAAACGTCGACACCCTTTAGCAATTCCACACTAAATCCTCACGATGTGCACGTCTGTAAGAGGCTTTTTGCCGTAGATTGTGTTTAGCTGTCTGCGCACTGCCAAGCCTGCTTTGTGCTTCACTGCAGCATCGTCCAGCCGAGATGATTTCGGCATTTCTTCCACGCTGTCCAGTATTTCAGAAATCACAATTTCATACACATTTTTTAGTTCTCTTTTATCGCCGCTAAGCTGTTCCAGCCCCATAATGGACACTTGCGGATCTTCTATGATGTTCCCTTTCCTGTCCATCACTAGAGTTACTACTGCCGCTCCGTTCATGCTCATCTTTTTTCTGGCTTTCAGTATCTCGGCATCAAGAGGTCTTAGAATTCTGCCGTCCAGTCCCAGCTTTCCGCTTTGCACTGTTGTTACTATTTCCCTTATTCCCGGTCCCAGTCTTATTATCTGTCCGTTCTTCGGAATAATAGTTTCTTCTACTCCATGCTTTTCCGCCAATTTCGCATGTTCAATCTGATGCCGCATTTCTCCGTGCACCGGAAGGCTCACCTTAGGCTTTACCAGCTTATACAATAATTCTATTTCATCTCTTCCGCAATGACCGGATACGTGCACTGCTTCCTCATCGGCAGTAATTACCCTCAACCCTTTTGCTATCAGATTGTTTTGCAGCCTCGATATGTTCTTCTCATTGCCGGGTATATCCCTAGATGAAAAAATCACAGTATCCCCTTTATTCAAATCTATTTCAGGGTGGTCCTCTATTGCGATTCTGGACAGCGCAGAGCGCACTTCGCCCTGACAGCCCGTAGAGATTATAACCAGCTTATTTCTGGGAGTCAGCATTGCTTCGTGTTCTGTCAACAGATTGTTGAACTCAGGCAAATAGCCGCTGGCATGTGCTGCTTCTGCGTTTTTCCATAAAGATCTTCCTACAAGAGTCACGTCTCTGTTGACTGCCTTTGCCGCTTTTATTACGAGTTTTATTCTTGCGATGTTGCTTGCAAAACAGGTTACTATAATCCTTTTATTTATCTTCGGAAACAATTCCTCAAACGTCTTCTCAACCAGTCTTTCCGTTCCGGAATGCTTTGCATCTATGCAGTTTGTAGAATCTCCGACAACTGCCAGAACGCCTTCTTTCCCCAGCTTTTGTAATTTCTCTTCTTCCAGCCTGCTGCCTATAATTGGTTTGTCTTCTATTTTCCAGTCGCCGGTGTGCAGCACTGTTCCGTGCTCTGTACGCAGTATCAGCATCTGCGATTCCGGTATTGAGTGATTGACAGGAAGATACTCGCAATCAAACGCTCCAATGCTGAAAGTGCCTCCTTCCGGAATCTCTATGACTTTTGCTTCGTGCTCGCAGTTGTTCTGCGCCAGCTTTTTCCGTATCAGCTCTCCGGTAAACTTTGTCGTATATATCGGGCATCTTAGCTGCTGCCACAAATAGCCTATGCCGCCTATGTGATCCTCGTGTCCGTGCGTGGCGACTATTCCAAGCAAATCTTCCTGTCTTTCCATTATGAACGAAATATCCGGCGTTATCAGCTCTATTCCGGGAGTGTTCTCATCTCCGAACATCACTCCGCAGTCCACAATCAGCCACTTGCCTTTTGTCCCGTACAGATTCATGTTCATGCCTATTTCCCCAGCACCTCCGAGCGGCAGATACCACAGCGCATCATTGGGGGGCGCATTTACACTCTGTCTCTTGCTTTTCATTTAAATCTTTCTATGCAATTATTAATTTTTTGTGCTGTAAAATCTATAGAATCTTATATCTTTTTCAAGAGCCGCCAGTCTTTTCGACAATAAATTTATTTCTGCCAGAATCAGGCGTTTTGTTTTCGCATCAAGCGTTATACTAGATTCCAGAAACTTTATAAACCTTAATAAGCCCTCTTGTACAGCCTCTTTATACTGTTCCGTTAAATCTTCCGAGACTCTGAACCCTATGCCGTGCTCTGACATTTTGGCTTCCAGCTCTTTCAGAGTCATGGGACTGAACCCTGCATCGAGCTGTCTCAGCTCTTCCAAGATTGCAGCTCCGTGCATTTTGCTTGCTAAAATAAAATCCGTAAAGACTATCTGTGCATTGGGCTTGCTGTATTCGGACAATGCTTTTATAAATTTTACCTTGTCCTTTACATAGCACAGAATCTCTCTGAACATTATGCAGTCATACGGGCGGCTCTCTTTCAAGTCATTAGGATCATATGCCTCTATAGGCAGCTTTTTTATCATTCCGCTTTTGACCGTTATATCCATGCCGCGTTTTGCCGCTTCCGCGTTAGGCTCTTTGCCTATGATATAGACTCCGAAAAGTTCCTCTGCTTTTCTCATTCTGGCTCCGATTCCGGCGGCTAAGTCCAGAACCCTGGCGTTGCTGTTCAGATTAAGAGGCTTAAGCAGAATATCTGTCATTTCCGTATCCATAGGGAGAAGCTGTTTAGTGCCCCATATTTTTTCCAGAAGATCTATGCGATCCGCGGCACTCCACTCGGTCATGTCCTCAGAAGGAGGAGGCTCTTCCGTTACTTTAGGCTTTACAGGAGCGGGTTTTGGTTTTTCAACAGGCTTTGGCTTTTCATGGATAATAGGACGATCAAGCTCGTCCTCTGCTCCCCAGTTGCCGTCTTTCCAAAAGTCTTTAGCAATGCCGGCTATGAAGGAGCAGGCGGCACTTACGGAGGTTTTTATGGCATGTGACATGGGCATAGGAATGTGAAATGTAGAATGTATAATGTAGAATGTAGAATGTAGAATGTAGAATTATTATTGAATGGTGTCAACGTATTCCTAATTAAGCTGTGCCTTGCACAGAAGAAAGCATTCCGGGCTGAACGCCCAGTTTGGTTAAGGACTGTTCCCATCTAGTTTCCAGAGGAGATGTAAATAACAGATTATAATCCGGCTCTACTGTAAGCCAGCCGCCTAATTTCAGTTCTTGCTCCAACTGCCCTTGAGTCCAGCCTGAATACCCCAGTATGAGCATAGAGTTTTTAGGACCCTTGCCGTGTGCGAGGTCTTTGATAATATCAGAGGTCGAGGTTACCGCTATATGATTGTTGATTTTGGTAGTGCCGGGGCAAAGATAATCATCGGAATGCAGGACAAATCCTCTCCGCATTTCCAGCGGACCGCCGAAATGAACAGGGGTTTCTGCGAATTGAGGATTAACATCAATAGAGAGCTGTTCAAGCAGCATCGCCAACGTAACGTCTCCGAAAAGACGATTGATGATAAAGCCTATGGAGCCGGTACTTTTAGTGTGATAGCAAATATAAATGACAGTTTTTGCGAACCGCGGATCCGGCATGTCCGGAGCGGCTATCAGCAGCTTACCTTCCAGTTTTCCGGAAAGAAAATAAGTGCCAGACTCTTCCGAGTCCGGTTTTCTCTCGCCTTTCAGTTTAGAAAGTAAATCCTTCATGTATGGCTCTTTGCACTTTATTGTTAAAGCAAAAGTATAGCATGTACAAATAAAGTTAAAAGTGAAAAGTTGAAAGCGGAAATATTTCCACTTTTCACATTTCACTTTTTATAAAAGGATTCACGCCGATATTATCTACAGTCCATGTTCTTGTAGGTTCAACAATTTCAGGATCAAAGGTTATTATGTCTTCAATCTCTATGGGTGCAAAACCATTATTTCGTCTAAAGTTATTGGCGTTTTTATTCATTTCATTCTTAGCAATAACAGCCGCCAGAATATCGTGAGGAATGCTTTTGCGAACAGGTGTTCCGTTTGTACAATACAACAGCTCTACGACATAATTTCCTTCTTTTTCAATACGCCTGCCGTGTATTAGTGTCTTACCCTTGTGTTCATCGTATTGGCCATGGCAGGGACCGGCGCTTTCCGAGTTGTAGCGCGTTAGGTCGTGTTCGCCGAACTTGCTGCTATACGTGTCAATGCGATACACAACGCTTCCCTCATTGCTTCCGTAGTGTTTAGGGTGTACATAAATTTTACAAATATTTTTATTCTCACTCATTTTCTTTCTCCTTTGTTATGTTTAAAAAATAAAAAAGCACAGCATGTTGTCAGGACACGGCTGTGCATACTGTGCAAAAACACATTGCACAGAATTAGGTTCTGCCTTAAAGGCATATGCTTTAGGGAATTCTAAATGATGCTTACTTCGTAAGTCGAGACTCCGGAGCTCCTGCGAATTCGCGAGAGAAGCCTCGCTTCATACAATCAATTATATCGCCGGTTACTCTAGACATTTTAATCTCCATTATTTAAAAAGGGGCTTTTCCACCTTACCCGTATATTCTATTATTTTTAGAGTGATTGCAATAGATTTTTTAGTTTCATAGGAATTTCAAAAGGTTAGATGAATAAAAATGTAGAATTTAGAATGTAGAATGGAAATATTTTTAATTCTACATTTTACATTCCCATGCTATACATCAAGCATATTTCAAACACAGGACTCAGCGTAAAATGAAACTTCTAAAAATACTCGTTTGTTTGGCTGCTTTTGTATTCCTGCAAAATCCTTCTTATGCTGCAAGCTCGGATTGGATTGAGTCCCAAAGTCTTTCCGCCAGACTCATTTCTTCTGCGGAGAGTTTAGAAGTTGGCGAGACTATTGATATAGGCATAGAAATCAGCCTTCAAGACGGCTGGCATACTTACTGGCGTTTTCCCGGGATTGCAGGGCAGCCGCCTTCGTTCATCTGGAAAAAAGATGAAACTTCCAATGTTGTTGCAGTTCAAGAGTTTTTCCCTGTGCCGGAAAGGCTAGTCTCTTTTGATATCGAGTACATTGGCTACAGCTATCACAACAACATCATTTTTCCGGCAAAAGTTACTGTTCAAGACGTTTCAAGAGATGTTGATATAACCGTGTCTGCGGAAATGGTTTCGTGCAAGAATGTATGCCTGCCGGAACAGTTTGAATTAAATCTGCGCATTCCGGCTAAAAGGTTCAGTGCTTGGGATTCCGGATTGGATAGTTCTGAAAAACGCTTATTGGACAGAGCCATATCAGAGCTTCCGGCCATAGCCTCAGACGGAAAATCGGATAATGTTTCTATCTCGTCAATAGAGTTTGGCTCTGACTACATAGAGGTGGAATTTCATGTAAACGACTCTGTCCGCAATCCGGAGATGTTTATAGAAAATGCAAAATACATCAATTTTCTGGCTCCCAGAATCGTGCGTTCCGGAGGAGTTTGCGAAGACGAAAATTGTGTCAATGCCGTTGCTTTAAGAGCGTACTCTGCAGATCCGTTTCCTAAGGACGTTAACATAACAGAGCTTCCTTTTAATATCACTTTTGTTAACAACGCCAACAGCAGCAGAGAAGCCGTAGAGTTTCAAAACGTCAAAGCCGGCAGGTATGAAGGAGGATTTTCCAGTGCTGTAAGCGAAGATTCCGTTCAAAACAATGAAGAGCTGTTTATCAGCAGTCCGAACAGAAATCTATGGCTTATTATTTTATTTGCCTTCATAGGAGGCTTTATACTTAATCTTATGCCGTGCGTTCTGCCTGTTCTCGCCATAAAACTTATGAGCGTAATAAACCATGCGGGCGCAGAAAAATCCCGCATAAGAATCGGCTTCATGTTCAATGTTCTCGGGATAATATTCTCTTTCCTTGTTCTTGCCGGTTTAGTGATATTCCTCAAGCACATCAAGTACGCTGTAGGCTGGGGAATTCATTTCCAGCAGCCTGCATTCTTAGTATTTTTAATACTCGTTCTGGTCATCTTTGCCTTAAATCTTTTCGGCGTTTTCGAGTTCTCTCTGCCTAAGTTTATCACCAATAAGGTTACCGTGTATAAAAGAGGCTCTCCAGTATCCGGCGAGTTTTTCGCAGGAGTTCTTGCAACCTTATTGGCTACTCCTTGTTCTGCGCCGTTTCTGGGAACGGCAGTTGCTTTTTCCCTTGCAGCGGGCGGACTGGAAGTGCTGGTTATTTTCTTATTCATAGGTATCGGCATGTCTGTGCCGTATCTTATGATTGCTCTGTTTCCTCATCTGGTCGCTTTCCTGCCGAAATCCGGAAAGTGGATGCTTTCTCTTAAAAGAATTTTAGGATTGCTTTTGATTCTTACGGCGGTATGGCTTGGGTTTGTTCTGAATACTCAGTTGTCCGGCGCAGAAAAATCAGAAACCTCAGAGGCTCCGGAAAAACTTGTCTGGCAGAAGTTTGATGAAGAAGCTATGCAGCAGCACCTAGCGGACGGAAAAATAGTTTTCCTAGATGTTACTGCGGACTGGTGCCTTACATGCAAGGCGAACAAGCTGTTTACTTTTAATAATAAGAAAGTAATACAGGTGCTCGATGTTCCCGAAATAGTTCTCATGCAGGCGGATTGGACGCAATCTAATGAGAAAATCAGCGCACTGCTTGCAAAACACGGAAGATACGGCATACCTTTTAACGTTATATATAAACAGGACAGAGAGGCTGTGGTGCTGCCTGAATTGTTAACGCCGTCTTTGGTTATTAAAGCAATTGACAAATGGAAAGTGGAAAATTGAATACGTTCTAACCCCATGTAAACAAACAAAAAACAGAAAATTGAGCAGGGCTACTTGAAAAAGCAAAAAAGATTATTATCTTCCATAATGTAGAGTGTTCTTATCTTAACTCAAAACAAAAGGAGTATATTCAATGAAATTCCGTCCTCTGCATGACCGTGTAGTGATAAAACGCATAGAATGTGATGAAAAAACTGCCGGCGGCATAATAATTCCGGATACAGCTAAGGAAAAGCCTCAGGAAGGCGAGGTTGTGGCTGTCGGTTCAGGAATACGAGACGAAGCAGGCAAAGTCACAGCTCTTGATGTCAAAGTCGGAGATAAAGTGCTGTTCGGCAAGTGGTCCGGTACAGAAGTGAAACTCGATGGCACCGACTATATCATCATGAAAGAGTCCGACATTATGGGCGTTATCGAAGGCACTTCCTGCTGCAAGAAGGGCTCCTGTAAGAGCAAGAAATAATCAATTTTTAAAAAGAAGGAGAAAATCATGGCTGCAAAACAAGTCATATTCGGAGCTGAAGCGCGTGAAAAGCTGCTCCGCGGTGTTGATACTTTAGCAAACTCTGTGAAGGTTACACTAGGGCCCAAAGGCCGCAACGTTGTCATAGAAAAGAGCTTCGGTGCTCCAAGGATAACAAAAGACGGCGTGTCTGTTGCAAAAGAAATAGAACTGGCAGACAAGCTCGAAAATATGGGTGCTCAGATGCTGCGCGAAGTTGCCAGCAAGGCAAGCGATAAGGCCGGAGACGGAACTACTACCGCTACTGTCCTTGCTCAGGCTTTGTCCGCAGAAGGATTAAGAGCTGTTGCTGCAGGAATGAATCCTCTGGATTTAAAGCGCGGCATTGACAAGGCTGTAGACTCTATTGTCAAAGAGATTAAGTCTATGTCCAAAAAAGTATCCAGCAATGCCGAGATTGCGCAAGTCGGAACTATATCCGCAAACGGAGATCAGGAAATCGGAAGCAAGATTGCGGAAGCTATGCAGAAAGTCGGCAACGAGTCTCCTATCACCGTAGAGGAAAGCAAGGGACTGGAAACCGAACTCGAAGTAGTCGAGGGCATGCAGTTCGACCGCGGGTATTTGTCTCCTTATTTTGTTACAAATGCAGAGAAGATGTTAGTGGAATTGGACGATGCGTTCATACTTTTCCATGAGAGCAAACTTTCCAGCTTGCAGCCGCTGCTGCCGGTTCTGGAAGCTGTAGTTCAGTCAGGAAGACCGCTGCTCATCATAGCTGAAGAAGTAGAAGGCGAGGCTTTGGCTACTTTAGTTGTGAACAAACTTCGCGGCGGACTCAAAGTAGCTGCTGTGAAGGCTCCGGGATTCGGAGACCGCAGAAAGGCTATGCTGGAAGATATGGCTATTTTGACTAAGGGGCAGGTTATCTCTGCTGATTTAGGCATTAAGCTTGAGAACGTGACTCTGGAAATGCTCGGCAAGTCTAAGAAGATTCGCATTGATAAGGACAATACTACTCTTATCGGCGGAGCCGGAGACAAGAAGTCTATAGAGGCTAGATGTTCTCAGCTTCGTAAACAGATAGAAGAAACCTCTTCTGATTACGATCGTGAGAAACTGCAAGAAAGACTGGCTAAACTTTCCGGCGGAGTCGCTGTTATCCGTGTTGGCGGAGCTACGGAAGTCGAAGTGAAAGAACGCAAGGACAGAGTTGATGACGCTATTCACGCTACAAGAGCTGCTGTTGAAGAAGGCATTGTAGCAGGAGGCGGCGCAGCATTGCTGTACTCTACGGGAGCTATTGAAAAGATTAAGGTAGAGAATGACGACCAGAAGAGAGGCGTTGACATTGTACGCAAAGCCTTGGAATCTCCTATCCGCCAGATTGCTCAGAACGCCGGAGTTGACGGCTCGGTGATTGTCGGCAAGCTGCGTGATCAAAAGAGCACCAGCTTTGGGTACGATGCTCAGAAGGGCGAGTACACTGATTTGTTCAAAGCCGGTATCGTAGATCCGACCAAGGTTGTCCGCACTGCGTTAGAAAGCGCAGCTTCTGTAGCCGGGCTTTTGATTACTACGGAAGCCATGGTTGCAGAGAAGGTTGAAAAGAAGTCTATGCCGGATATGGGAGGCATGGGCGGAATGGGCGGTATGGGAGACTTTTAAAAAAAAGTGTGGAGTTAGGAGTGTGGAATTGGTTTCACACTCCACCCTCCTACGCTAAAGCTACGGCGAGGCTTTGCTCTCAACTCTTCTAACTCCTAGCTCCTCATATAACCGTATGATTAGCCTAGATTTATCAACTAATGTATGAAAATATGCAAGGGGCTACTTGCAGGAACAAGAATCGTTCTTATATTGTAAAAGTGTACGCTTAATATAGGACACTGAAAGGAACATACGAACATGTCAAAAGTCATCGGTATAGATTTAGGTACTACAAATTCCTGCGTTGCTGTTATGGAGGGCTCGACCACGACAGTTGTTCATAATTCGGAAGGCTCCAATACGACTCCTTCCATTGTCGCTTTTGCGAATTCAGGCGAGAGACTCGTGGGTCAGTCTGCTAAAAGACAGGCTGTGACTAATCCTTCCAATACTCTGTACGCTATCAAGCGTCTTATCGGGCGCAGATTCGAAGATCCTATGGTACAGAAGGATATCGGGCTTATGCCTTATAAGATTTCAAAAAATTCTAACGGAGACGCTTGGGTAGAGGCTTCCGGTAAGGAATACTCTCCTTCCGAAGTTTCCGCTTTTATTCTGATGAAGATGAAGGAAACGGCTGAAGCATATCTGGGGCAGCCTGTAACTCAGGCTGTTATTACAGTGCCTGCTTATTTCAACGACAGTCAGCGTCAGGCTACTAAAGACGCGGGAAAGATAGCAGGACTGGAAGTGCTGCGCATAATTAACGAGCCGACTGCTGCGGCTTTGGCTTACGGGCTTGAGAAAAAGAAGTCCGGCACGGTTGCCATATACGATCTCGGAGGAGGAACTTTCGACGTTTCTATTCTTGAGATTGGAGACGGAGTTTTCGAAGTCAAGGCTACTAACGGAGACACTTTCTTGGGCGGCGAAGATTTTGACGCAAGAGTTATGGACTATTTGTGCGCAGAGTTCCAAAAAGAACAGGGAATTGATTTGCGTTCCGACAAGCTGGCGTTACAGCGTTTGAAAGAGGCTGCCGAGAAGGCTAAAATAGAGTTATCCTCTTCTATGCAGACTGAAGTCAACCTGCCGTTTATCACTGCGGATCAGGCGGGGCCAAAGCATCTTTCTATTAAGCTCACAAGAGCGAAGCTGGATTCTTTAGTCGAGGATTTGATTCAGCGCACCATAGAGCCTTGCAAAAAAGCTCTTAGCGATGCGGGTCTTAAAGCCTCCGATATTGATGAGATTGTTCTTGTCGGCGGTCAGACCAGAATGCCTAAGGTCATAGAGACTGTGAAAGAGCTGTTCGGACGCGATCCTCACCGCGGAGTAAATCCTGATGAAGTAGTTGCTATCGGAGCCGCTATTCAGGGCGGTGTTTTAAAGGGCGATGTGAAGGACGTGCTTTTGCTTGACGTAACGCCTCTTTCGCTGGGCATAGAGACTCTCGGCGGCGTGTTCACCAGACTAATCGACAGAAACACTACGATTCCCACAAAGAAGAGTCAGGTATTTTCTACTGCGGAAGACAATCAGAATGCTGTTACTATACGAGTTTTCCAAGGCGAAAGAGAAATGGCTGCGGACAACAAACTGCTGGGACAGTTTGATTTGGTAGGCATACCTCCTGCGCCCAGAGGCATTCCTCAGATAGAAGTTACTTTCGATATTGATGCCAACGGCATTGTGAATGTGACGGCAAAGGACAAGGCTACGAACAAGGAGCAGCAGATACGCATTCAAGCGTCAGGAGGGCTTTCCGATGCGGATATTGACCGCATGGTCAAGGAAGCAGAGGCTAATGCTGCCGGCGACAAGCAGCGCAGAGAAGTTGTTGATGCTAAGAATCAAGCGGATTCTCTGATTCACCAGACTCAGAAATCTTTGCAAGAGCTGGGAGCTAAGGTTTCGCCGGAGGACAGGGCTTCTGCGGAGAGTGCTATATCTGATTTGAAGGCTATCATCGATAAGGGCGATGTGTCTCAGATAAAGACTAAGACAGAGCTGTTGTCTCAGATTTCTATGAAGATCGGCGAACAGCTTTACAAGTCTCAGAATGAGGCTTCTTCCGGTACTGCCGGAGGAGCTGCTGATGCGGGAGCAACTGAAAAGCCGGACGTTGTAGACGCAGAGTTCAGCGAAGTTCAGGACGAGAAGAAATAAATAGTATGGAGTTGGAAAAATGTAGAATTATTTTTCTCAGATAATTTTACATTCCCGCTCTCGCTATTCTCTTTCTCTGCGCCGAGGTCGGGATATTCATCATTTCTCTGTATTTTGCAACTGTTCTTCGGGCTATGTCTATGCCCTCGCCGCGGAGCTTCATGGTGATGTACGAGTCCGACAGAATAAAGTCTCTTTTTTCTTTTTCTATAAGGTCTTGAATCCTGCTTTTTACTGAAGCGGAAGACATATCTTCTTTGCCGTCTTCTCTGGACAGAGCGTTTGAGAAGAAATATTTCAGCTCGAAAGTGCCTCTGGGCGTAGAGATGTATTTGTTGTTTGTGACTCGGCTTATGGTAGACGGGTGCATTTCCGTGCTTGCGGCTATTTCTTTCAGAGTGAGAGGTTTAAGGCTGGATATGCCGTGAGTAAAAAAGTCGGACTGGTGTTTTACTATCTCGGTTGAGGCTTTTAGTATGGTGGTTGCTCTTTGGCGCATGGCTTTGACAATCCAGTTTGCCTGCTGCCAGTTCTCGGAGATGTAGCTCTTTTCCTCTTTATTTTTAATAGAACCTTTTATTTGAGTATAAAAGCGTTCGTTTGCAAGGACTTTCGGGAGTGCTGCCGTATTGAGTTCTATGTGCCAGCCGCCGCCCAGCTTAGGGAGCATGAAAACGTCCGGAATTATCGCAACAACAACATCGTTAGTGAATAACGAAGCTGGCTTTGGATTTAGTTTTCTAATCATAGAAATGAAAGTTACGATTTCTTCGTGAGAAGCCTTGCAGATACGCATTAAGGATTTTATCTCGTGCTTTGCGACCATGTGGAGGTTTTCCAGCAGTTTTTCTATCTTAGGGTTAAGGAGGTTTTGCTCTTTGAGTTGGATTGCGAGGCATTCCTTAAGAGATCTGGCGAAAATGCCGGAAGGCTCCAGTTGTTGTAATTTTTGCAGCACAGCTTCTATTTCCGGAAGAGGTACTGACAGGCGTTTGCTTATGGAAGAAAAGTCGCTTGCAATATATCCGGCATCGTCTAGGAGTTCTGATAGGGCAAAAGCTATGATTTTTTGAGAGGGGTCGGAAAATTCTATATTGATTTGTTCTGTGAGTAGGTCTCGCAAAGAGGGCTTATAGGCTATGATTTGGTCTTCCAAATCTTCCGTATTGAAAGAAGAGCTTCGGGGTTTGCCATAATCGTAAGCAGCGGATTTCTGTTCGGATTCTTGAGAAGAAAGCTCTATGAGAGGGTTTTTCTCGGCAGTATCCTCCAGAAAAGAACACAACTCGGCGTGCGTCATCTGCAGCATTTTGATAGCCTGCTGAAGTTGAGCAGTCATTACAAGGGTCTGAGACTGCTGTTGTTCTATCTTTGGAGTAATAGCCATAGAAACACCGAATCAATCTAAATGATACACTAGTATGACGCTAGGAATGTGAAATGTGAAGTGTGAAATTAGGAATTAGGAGTTGATAAAATATTCCCCTTCCCTTTTTAAGGGAAGGGGTGGCTTTTCATTCGCATCAGTGAATGAAAAGACGGGGTAGTGGTTCATGGCTGCTATGAATACCTATTTATAACCCTTCTTACCCGTATAAGGGTTGGTATTGCCACGAGTTGACCAATTATCTGCTTTTGTGTCATTAGCATCACTGCGATAGTGTCCTTCAACATAAGTGCCGTTACTTCTCGTATATCCATTTACGTAAGTATCTGCATATGAAACGCTCGCTATCGTCATCATCAAGGCAAATAAAGCAAATGCTGCTGAAATCTTTTTCATTTTAAGTCCTTTCATTTAGTTATATTATTGTATGTATACAATATATTTATATTGTTTTCATGCTATAGTGTCAAGCACGTTATTGTTTTATCCTTCCTATGTTTTACATGAGGGAAAATCCAATGTACGGTGAGCGTGATTTTAATAAGAAAATGGGCGAAGCCATAAGAAGGCTTCGTACTAATAAAAAATATTCTATTGAAAAACTTGCAGAATACAGCGATACGGATTATTCCTCAGTCAGCTAGATTGAAAACGGCAAGCAAAATCCCAAATCATATACTTTATACAAAATACTGCACGCTTTGGATATTAACGTTATGGACGCAATAATCGCAAAAGCGAAAGAAAGAACGACTTTGGAAGATTCTGTTATTAAGAAAATAAGGTTAATGAATAAAGACGGCTTGCAGGCACTCTTTTCATTCTTGGAAAAATTTACGCTCCTTAAAAAATAAATAACCAAATTCAGTTAATACAGCAAACAAACCACTACCCCGTCACGCTTTACGGCGTGCCACCCCTTCCCTTAAAAAGGGAAGGGGAATATAAAAAAACCTCTTGCTTTCAGGAAAAATAGCGTGTAAAAGAAACTTAAATAAGCGGTCGGAAGAGTTTAGAGGTGGGCAAAAGCCCGCCTTTTTTATTACTTTCGGCGATTTTCGTTGAGTAGTAATATGAACAAAAAACTGAACATAGAACAACAGGTAAAAGACCTGATATCCGAAGAGGTAGACGGTTTAGGATATAACGTTGTCTGCGTTCAGCCGGAGAAGAAAACAATACGGATTATCATAGAGCGTAAAGATGAGGCAAAAATACAAATTGCCGATTGCGTTAGGGTACATAGTTTAATACGTCCTATGCTGGATTCTGTGTTGAATGAGTACTCTGTTGAAGTAAGTTCGCCGGGTAGTTTTAATTAAGAAGTAAGGAGCAAAAAATGGAATTGTTGCAAGTAGCTGAAGTTGTTTCTAAGGAAAAGGGTATTAGCCGTGATGAGATTCTTACGGCAATGGAACACGCCATACAAAAAGCAGGGCGCGCTAAGTATGGGCACGAACATGATATTCGGGCGACAATAGACAAAAAGACCGGAGAGGTAAGATTACAACGCTATCTTCAAGTTGTAGAGGCGCAAGAGAACATAGAGAATGAGGCGACTCAGATAATTCTTAAAGCTGCGAAGAGATCTAATCCTGATATTCAGGTGGGCGAATACATAATAGACGATTTGCCTCCTATTGAAATGGGGCGCATAGCTGCCCAGACTGCCAAACAGGTGATAGTACAGAAGGTAAGAGACGCTGAAAGGCATCATCAGTTTGAAGAGTACAAGGACAGAGTAGGCGAAATAGTAAGCGGAATAGTAAAGCGCGTAGAGTACGGCAATGTATCCATAGACTTAGGAAAAACCGAAGCTGTGCTGCGCAGAGAAGAGTGTCTGCCCAGAGAGCACTTCAAGAACGGCGACAGAGTGCGCGCATACATACATGATGTGAAGGAAGAACAAAGAGGGCCTCAGATATTTTTATCCAGAACGCATCCTATGTTTATGGCGAGGCTGTTCACACAGGAAGTGCCTGAAATATATGACGGTGTCATAGAGATTAAATCCGTGGCAAGAGATCCCGGAAGCAGAGCAAAAATAGCGGTAGTTTCTAATGACAGCAGCATAGATCCTGTCGGAGCGTGCGTAGGTATGAGAGGCAGCAGAGTGCAGGCAATAGTCGGAGAACTGCAAGGCGAGAAAATAGATATAATTCCATGGTCTCCTGATGCGGCTACGTTCGTAGTGAATGCGCTGGCTCCTGCGGAAGTCACAAAGATAGTGCTGGACGAGGAAAATCACAGAATGGACGTGGTTGTGCCTGATGAACAGCTTTCTTTGGCAATCGGGCGCAGAGGTCAGAATGTAAGGCTGGCATCTATACTTACGAACTGGGATATTGATATTCTAACCGAACAAGAGGAATCAGCAAGAAGACAGCAAGAAGTATCTGTAAGGACTGCGCTGTTCATAGAAGCTTTGTCTGTAGATGATGTTATTGCTCATTTGCTGGTCACAGAGGGCTTTACTAAAGTGGAACAGATAGCTCATACTTCCGTAGATGAGCTGGCTGAGATAGAGGGTTTTGACGAAGAAGTTGCAAAAGAGCTTCAAGACAGAGCTTCTGCGTGGCTGACTGAAAATGCAGAGAAGTTAGAGAAGAAGCGTCTGGAACTCGGAGTAAGCGATGATGTTGTCAATATTGAGGGTCTTGGGCTTGAAATGTCGATAAAACTCGGAGAAAACGGAGTGAAAACTCTTGATGATGTGGCTGATTTGGCAGGAGACGAACTCAGAGATATATTGGGTGCAGATAATATCACTGAAAAGCAGGCTAATGAGATAATCATGGCGGCAAGAGCTCACTGGTTCAATGACGAAGATAAAGAATCATGAGGAGTCCGGCACAGCATGAGATTATACGGCAAATACGCAAGATTCATAGATAAGGACAAGAAGTCGACGGAGCCGCACGACAGAAGGTGCGTAGTGTCCGGAGACTTCAAGCCTAAGGAAGATATGATTCGCTTTGTAGTATCGCCGGACGAATTTCTTTTGCCGGATTTAGCGGAAAAGCTGGGTGGACACGGGCTTTGGGTTACCGCTTCCAAGAGCTTTCTTGAAGATGCTGTGAAGAACAGAGTTTTTACAAAAGTGCTGCGCCGGCATGTAAGGCGGCATGATGATCTGGTAGAAAATGCTGCACTGTTGCTGCGCAAAAGATGTCTTAGTTTCATGGGGTTGGCTAAACGGGCGGGTATAGCTGTTCTCGGCGAGCAGCCTGTTGAAAGTGCTGCAAAATCAAAAAAAGTTTGTGCACAAACAGCTTTGTACTTAGAGGCGCAAGATGCGTCCCGGACTATACGGTTTGATAACGAGACGATTTATCGCTGTAATGTTTTTTCTAGGGAAGAACTGGGGCAGGCGTTCGGCTATGAACAGATAGTTTACGCCGCTCTGTACAATGATAAACTAACGAAAAATCTGATTGTTGATATAAAAAGGCTTGTGAATGTTTTAGAAATGTAGAATGTAGAATGTAAAATTGGGAATTAAAAATATGACCGAAGAAAAAGATAAGGAAAAGAAGTCTAAAGTATTGAGTCTGGGAGAGCGTCCTATGCTTGGTCTTAAAAAGACTGTTGCGCCTTCCGGGAATACCGGAACTGTGCGTCAGAGCTTTTCTCACGGAAGGTCAAAGGCGGTAGTGGTCGAAGCGAAAAGGTCTATGAAAAAGGCTGATGATGCTGATAAGAAGGTAACTGTTGTAAGAAAAGGAGGTTCTCCTGCGGGAGTTACCTTACAGACCCTGACAGAGCAGGAAAAAGAAGCAAGAGCAAGGGCTTTAAGAGGAGTTGCTGCTGAACCTGCCAGAGCGGAAACAGAATACTTCAAGGCTGAGATAGTAAAGCACGATATTTCTGAAGAGAAGTCCGGCGTGCTGTCCAGAGATGCGTTAAGGCAAAAAGAGCTGGAAGAAATGCGCCGCATTCAGGAACAGGAGCGGGCGGAAAACGACAGAAGACAGCAGGAAACAGAGATTCGCCAGCGGGAAACCAGAGGAAAAGAGTCCGGCTCTTCGGAAGAAAGAAAGACAAGATCCGGAGGAGCAATGAGAGGCGTGGAGCTTGGAGGCGGAGCTTCTAAACCCGGAGCAAAAGGCAGTGCCGGAAGAAGCGGAAGAGGCTACGCCGGCGGCGATGACGATGAGGGCGGAGGAAAAGCCGGACGCAATTCCATGGTAATGCGTCGCGGAGGCAGGAGCGACAAAAGAACCGGAAACAAGATGAATTTGTCTTACGCGTTGTCCGGCGGCGATGAAGAGGGCAATGTAAGAAGGCGTTCCGTTGCGTCTATGAGAAGGCGTGCGGAGCGTCAGCGCAGAGAGGCTATGGAGCAGAAACAGGAAGCGGTCAAGGTTACAAGAGACGTTATTCTGCCGGAAGCCATTACAGTGCAGGAACTAGCCAACCGCATGGCGGAAAGAGGGGCGGACGTTATTAAGGTATTGATGAAGTTGGGAGTAATGGCGGCTATTAATAATACTATAGATGCGGACACTGCGGAATTAGTAGCAACAGAAATGGGGCACAGAGTCAAGAGAGTTCAAGAGAGCGACATAGAGGCCGGGATTATGGGCGTGGAGGATACGCCTGAGACTCTTAAGCCGCGTGCGCCGGTTGTTACGGTTATGGGACATGTTGATCACGGAAAAACATCTTTGCTTGATGCGCTGCGTGAGGCTAAAGTTGCTGCCGGAGAAGCCGGAGGCATTACGCAGCATATAGGAGCCTATCAGATAATTCTGCCTAAGAAATTATACGGGTTTGACAGCGCAACATTCATAGACACTCCCGGTCATGCTGCGTTCACTGAGATGCGTTCCAGAGGTGCACAAATTACTGACATAGTCGTATTGATTGTTGCGGCAGATGACGGCATTATGCCGCAGACTGTAGAAGCAATAAAACATGCGAAGGCTGCGAAAGTGCCTATTATAGTTGCTATTAATAAGTGCGATCTGCCGACTGCGAACCCTGACCGTGTGCGGCAGGAACTCTTGCAGCATGACATACAGGTGGAAGAAATGGGCGGAGAGGTTTTGTGCGTAGAGATTTCCGCAAAAGCGAGAAAAGGCTTAGACAAATTAATAGATGCAATATTGCTGCAGGCAGAAATATTGGATTTGAAGGCTAATCCTAACCGTGCTGCAGAAGGATCTGTTATTGAGTCCAAGTTGGAAAAGGGCAGAGGACCTGTTGCAACAGTGCTGGTGAGAAGAGGTTCACTCAGGGTAGGAGATATTTTTGTTGCGGGCAGCGAGTGGGGCAAGGTAAGAGCACTGATAACGGACAGAGGGCAGTCTGTTCTTGAAGCTCTACCGTCTATGCCGGTTGAGGTGCTGGGTCTTAATAGTACGCCTATGGCAGGCGATGAGCTGTTAGTAGTATCTGATGAGGCAAAGGCCAGAGAAATCGCCGAATACAGGTCCAGAAGGAAAAAAGCTATAACGGTTGCTGCTTCTACGCCTAGGGGCAACTTTGAACAGATGATGCAAAATATCAAGGCCGGAGCTGTAAAGGAACTGGCTGTTCTTGTCAAAGGAGACGTGCACGGATCTGTGGAAGCTATCAAGAATGTTTTATTAAAGATTGCCGGAGATAATACGGAAGTAAGAGTCAATGTACTTGATGCGGCAGTGGGTTCTATTACTGAATCTGACGTTACTTTGTCCAGAGCATCTCATGCTTTGATAATAGGCTTTAATGTGAGAGCGAATGCTCAGGCAAGAGAGCTTGCAAAGAGAGACGGCGTAGAGATAAGATACTATTCCGTGATATATAATGTTATTGACGATGTTAAACAGGCGTTGTCCGGGCTTCTGTCTCCTGAACTGAGAGAGAAATTTATCGGCAATGCCCAGATTCTACAGGTATTCAATATATCCAAGGTAGGCAAGGTGGCCGGGTGTAAGGTTGTAGAAGGGATTGTGAAAAGAGGCGCAAAGGTAAGGTTGCTTAGAGATAACATCGTTATACACGAAGGTGTATTGAGAACACTAAAACGCATGAAGGACGAAGTCAAAGAGGTGAGAGAAGGCTTCGAGTGCGGAATGGCATTTGAGAACTACGATGATATTAAAGAGAATGATATTATAGAGTGCTTTGAGGTTGAGGAGATTGCGAGAAGCTTGTAAAAATGTAAAATGTAGAAATGACTTTACATTCTACATTTTACATTCTAAATTCTACCTGCCTTCGCTAAAGCTACGGCGAGGCAAGCATTTCAAAGAGGGCACTATGAATTATCCAGTTAAATCAAGACCTTACCCCCCCCCCCCTCTCAGCATAAGTTATTGTTCTGTAAAGGCTTTTTGGGTAATGGAAAATGGATAATTGAAAATGGAAAATTAGTAACGCAGTTGCTGTATGTGCGTATTCCCCCGCTGGTGAAGGGGAATACGTTGACGTTCATCATGGCTCTCGGACTTACATTGATAACATCTAGTGCCATGGCAGAAGAAAAGTCGCTTTGTAAATTCGGAACCGTTGCGAATCTTGTTCAGAGCGGGACTACTTGGACGTGGACTTGTGAAGGAATACACGGAGGCAAAAGCAAATCTTGCGCTCCGAAAATAAATGGTGCGTGCGGGAGTGCGAATGGAGTTGCAACAGCCGGTGCTCCTACTGATGCCAGATGCTCTGCCGGAGTATCAAGCTCAATAACAACCAATATCTCAACTTATACATGGTCATGCAATGGAATAAATGGCGGAAGTAATGCCGGTTGCAGTTGCTGTGGAACCCCAACATGCCGATAGCAGCGGCGGCTTTGAATAAATAGCTTTATGAGTTAACTACTTTTCAAAAAAAAGAAAAAAGAGCTGAAAGAAGAAATTAATAGTTACAATAATACATAATGTTATATACATTTCTGCTGCATCTGGTTTGTTTCCTTCTGGTATGAAGGGCGCGCCGGGTTGATAATGTTAAACTACATTACGCCAGATGATATTTGCAGGTTGTAATTCCACATTTCAAATTTCACATTAAAAAAAGTTATCCCCAAGTAAAAGTTGATAAGTTTTCACAACAAAAAAACAAAGGGCTGTTTTGTTCAATAAAACTAGGCTCATGCAGATTAATTGCAAATGCGCAACTGTAAAAATTAACATCTCATCAATAATAATTAATTTTTGTGCTTTCTTTTAAGAGGAAAAAAGGTTATTATGATGAAGTTTCGTAGTTCTGTGTTTAGTTTCTGAATTCTCTCGGGAATAAATCTCAAATCTTCTCAAATCTCTTTGTAAATCAAGGACTTGAATTGTCTGTGTTTTTGGAAGTAGTGAGTAGTTCTGTATGTTTGTGTCTGGTACTGATTCGAAAAATTTCTGAAAAGTTCTTAAAGATATCTGAATATTTCACTGGTTTTGGAAAAAATTTCGCTGGAATCGGTGAAGGTCTGTAAACGTTCTGTTAGGGTTTGTTAATTTTCAAAAAGCGTGTTAGGAGTTTTCTTCTATGGGGCAACAAAATAATACATTCACAAAGTCTCCTGCAAGTTCCCATGCCTTCATCAAGGACCATTATGAGGATTCAGATGCCAGACTCCAAAGGAGTAATACAGATAATAGTTTAGAACGTATGTCCGAAGAAATGTTCTTAAGAAATGCCTCTTATGAACAAAGAAGCGCCCCTCAAAATTTTGTGTCCAGTGCATCAAGGAAAAGTATGCTTATGAAAAATGCAGACAAGTTACAAAAAAGTCAGCAAAGTTACCGCCCGGGTCAGATTTCTTCCGAAGGCTCTCTTATAGCTCAGGCGCAGGCACTGCCTCCTCATAACATGATTCGCACTAAACGCCCGGTCGGGTACAGCAAAAAAAGCCCTTCTTCCAGAGCTTTCTGGGTAGGCTTGGGAGTTTCTATCGGCTGGGCTGTTTCCGTTATCGGTATAATCACTCAGTCCGGCGATGTCAGCTCTTTTGCTGGAGTGCCTCTGGCATCATGGGCTATTGGAATTTCTACCATAGTGTCTCCGCTGGCTTTGATTTGGATGGTTGCCGCCTACATGCAGAGAGCAAGCGATATACAGGCTATAACCGATCCTCTGAAAAGACAGCTAACTATGATTACCGGAGAGTCCGGAGCTGCTCATGCCAGAATCAACAGGTTTAATGAAGCCGTCAGAGAACAGATAGCTCTTTTGAAGAACGCCCAGACTATGAGCCGTGATGAGTTCGAAAGCATCATCAGAAGAATCCAAGAGTACAGAGAAGAATTCGGCAAGTTCGAAGACATGGGCTCGCAGCAGCTGCAAGAAATACAGGAAGTAGTACACCGCAGCATGTATCAGATAGAAAAAATGATGGACGACAAATTTTCTATGCTGCGCGTCATAGACGGAAGGCTGACGCAAAACAGCGAGAACGTTGCGGACAGAGTTGCTATTGTCGGCGAACAGGTTTCCAAGATGCTGGACGGCGTGGAAAGAGCATCTGCAAAAATAGCCGACACTTTTGACAGAGTTCAGACTGACAACGAGAGACTGGTGGATATGTACAAGCTGCAGGAGTCCAGTTTGTCCAACGCGGCAGCGTGCGCAGCAGATACTCTCGGCGGGCTGTCCGAGAGGATAGATATGAATGTTGCGCGCTTCTTAGAGAAAGCCTCTAATGCAAGAGAAGAAGCGGACAGGATTGCTAACGCTATTGATGCGCAGACAAGGTCATTAGATGATTTGAGTACGGGCTTGCCGTCCCGCATAGTGGAGTCCGAATCGTTATTAAGAGATGTTGTTGACAAGCTGTCTTCTGTTGAGAAGTCTACTTGTGAGCAAGTCCAGCACTTGGATCAGGCATTGTCTTTCAGAGTTGCCGGAGTCTCCGATTTAGTAGAAAAGTTTGCCGGCGTAGTAGACGGATTCGATACTAGGTTTGAAGATAAGAAGTCAATCATAGACACTTTCAAGAGCAGGGTGGATTCGGTATCTACAGGATTCTTCGGAGCTTGGGAAAGATCCATAGAAGACCTGCACGGCAAGATGAAGGATGCTGTTCTGAGATTTTCCGTTATCAATGATGAGACTGCAAACAATACAAAATCTCTTATAGGTCATTTGGAAGAAGCAACCGGCAGGTATGATACTGTGACTGCCAGAATGCAGCAGATTAATAACGAGAGCGGCGACAGGATAAAGAATCTCACGGAAGGTTTGTCTTCGCACATGGCGGAGTATGAGAGATTGAGCAAAGTTTCCGCTAAGGCGGGCGAAGAAGCTCAGGTACGCGTTGTAGAAGGACTTGCGAACATACAGAAGATACTGGATAAGGTATTGTCCGTAAAGGATGTGGCGAAACAGGTTGGGCACGATATGGTTGCTGAAATGACTTCTGCAATTGTCCAAAGCGAAAAGATGATGACTAAGCTCGTAGAAGCTACGCACGTAAGCACAAAGGCTATCGGAGCCGCTACGGATACTTTCGGCAGGCATGAGAGCGAGCTGGTTGGCAAGGCAAGAGCCAGCGAGGCAATACTGAAAGAAGCAGTACAAAAATTACAGTCCAATATGGATTCTGCAGGCAAGAGCCTGAGAGAACAGACTGTCGGGCTTATGGATATACTGACTCAGACTCAGAGCCAAGTTAATGCGACCAATCAGAAACTCCAGACCTTTGCAACTCAGGCTGTAGTACCTGTACAAAAGGCTATAGAGAAGATAGAAGCCAGTTCTACTCAGGGACTCAAAGTCATCAGCGGGTTTAGCGAGGGTATGGAAAAACAGTCCGGCAGTCTGGAAGAATTCTATAAGAAAGTAAGTTCTATAAGTCAGGAGATGTCTAAGGATTCGGCAGTATCTACCGAATATCTGGAGAAGCTGGGACAGAGGTTTGCAGAGATTCAGTCCAAACAGGAAGAGGCAGTAAGAAACATAGCCGGGCAGTTCAACAGCATGGCTCAGACTCTCAAGGTTGAGAGTGAGGGACTCGGCGGCAATGCGGCGAAGGTTATTGATTTGCTAAGCGCGGCAGTAGGATCTATCGGAAGTCAATCACAGCAGATGATGGAGAAGGCAAGGACTTCCAGCGAGAACGTGAAGAGCGTGGTATCCGTACTTAAAGAAGAGACTCTGAACATAGAGAAATTGCTGGAAGGAAGCTCTAAGCAGGTTGCGGAACATATAAGCACTGCGGAGAGAAAGTTTGCGGCTATTAATGATGTTATATCTCAGAAGGTAACCGTGTTTGACTCGAGAATCAACGAGACCGTGAATACATGCGAGGGAGCTGTTCAGAAGATAGGAGCCTCCGATACAAAGATGCGTCAGACGCTCGAAGGAATGAGAGCGATGTTCTCGCAGGAAGTGGCGCAGATAGGTGCCAGTGTTGAGGGCATTTCCATACACTCTAAGGATCTGGTTAGAAGCAGCCGCGATGCTATGGAAGGGCTGTCATCGCTTAAAGGCGAAATGCAGAATGTGCGCGAGAGCATAGTGTCTCAGTCTTCCGAAGTCATATCTAATGTAGAGAATATAACAAACGTGCTGAAGGATTCTGCGGACGCCGTGTCTTATGCGGGTGAGAGCGTAGTGTCCAGCGTAGCTTCCGCCTCTGATTTGATGGGACGGCGTTCAGGCGATTTGTCCGACAGCGGAGACAAGATGGCGTCCGTGCTTAAAGACCTTATGTCTACGACTGAAGCGTTGGTAGACAGAACGTCTAAGATTTGCACCGATATTGAGAATAAGAGTTCCGAGCTTATGTCCAGGCTTTCGGAGTCCAGCACAAGACTGGGCATGGCCGGAGGAGATATAAAGTCTGTTATTGATGCTGCGTCTGACAGGGTAGACGGATTCTCTGTGAAGTTTGCGGAAACATCTTCGGCAGCCGCAAGCAGTCTGGGCAGTGCCGTAGACAGTCTTTCCGATATGTCGCATAAGGCTAATGCGTCATTGCTGGATCTGGGAGCTGATGTTGCGAGGCAGTCCGCCTCTCTGTTTGTTGTCGGTGAACAGATTGTAGAACAGCAGAAGCTTCTGGCAGAATCCAGCGAACAGCAGCGCACAAAGATGCTGAATTTGTTCGAGAGGATTCAAGAGGCGTATCTCAAGGCATCTGAAATGGCGCAGAAGGCAATAGACTCTGTTTCCGGAAGTTTGAATGATGTAGTGGGCAGTCTCGAAGCAGTAGAGGGACGTTCTAAAAATGCTGTGGGCAGTGTGAAGGCTGCAAGCATAGGTTTCTCCGAACAGTCTTCTTTCTTGATGCAGAGTGCGGTTGCGGCGGAAGAAAAGGCAAGGGCTATACTTGAAGTAACGACCTCGCTCCACGAACAGGCTTGCAGACTGCATGATGGAATGAGAGACGAAAGCAGCAGAGCTAAGGAAAGCATAGAATCGCTGCTTCTAAGGCTTTCCGAAGGTAACACAGAGATGAAGATGCTGAGAGACAGCTCTTCCGATATGTTTGCAACCTTACAGAATCTGTTTGATGCTAAGGTCAGCGGAGTTGCCGAGTCTATGGAGAAGATGAATGTACGCCAGCAGGCTCTTACCAGTGCGCTGAATTCACAGCAGCAGGAAATAGAAGGCATAATCAACAAGTTTGCTAGGTTGCAGGAAGAAGGAGTGACGACTATCTCCACTACGACTGACAAACTGAATTACGGAGTGAAGGGAGTTACTACGGCTTTGGCAGATATGTCTGCTCAGGCATCCGTAACGCTGTCTTCTGTTCAGAGTGCTGCGGAAGGATTTGTCCGCGAAGCTGAAGTTATCAAGACTCAGAGCGTAATCACGGAACAGCAGATTCAGGGAATGTCTCAGGTAGCGGAACAGCTTCACTATAAGACTCAGAATATTAATTCCGGAATCCGCGATGAGGCGGCGGCTGTCAATAATATGATAGCGGAGATTTCGGCAAGGCTTTCTGTAGCCCAATCCAGCGTCAAGGATCACAGCTTAGAGGTGTCCAGAGTTCTTAACGAGACCACGGACAAGATAGCAATGGTAGCGGTAGAGGGAGCCTCTACTATCACGGTTCAGACTCAGGCTATGAACAATGCCGTTATGGGAGTAAACAGCAGCATATCTAATTTGGGAGACAAGGTTTCGTCTCAGGTAGAAGCCGTCATGAATGTTAATGACAGAGTGGAAGACAGGGTTAATAAGTTCACTGCTATTACGCAGGAAGCTGTTGACAAGCTCTCTTCTCTGAAGACTGTCATAGAGAGCGTTGACAGTGCCGGCGGTACTGCCGCTATGAATGCGGAGGCGCGCATAGGAGGAGTCAACTCTTCCATGCAGCAGCACGTAGACAATCTTAACTCTGTATCCAGCTCTGTTGTTGACAAGCTCTCTTCTGTCACAGAGAAGCTGGCTAACGAGACGGAAGTTCTGCGCTCTAAGGTTACTGCTTCCGAACAGTCTTTGTCGAATATAGTATCCAGCGTCAGTACTGATATTGCTCAGATACCGGCTGTGATTGACGGCGCAGTGTCCAAGATTTCAGCCGCTCAAGACTCTTTGAAACAGCAGTCTGCTGCGGTGTCTTCTGCGGTGGCGGAGACTGCTGATAAGTTCTCTGCTTCCAGCGAAAAGATAACAAGTGATATGTCTTCCGGAGCTAAGAACGTTACGAACGTTACTGCGGAAGCAACCAAGACCTTGGACGGCTTCAATCAGATTCTCGTCGAGCAGGTTGCTTCTATGCGTCAGAACGCTGCGCTGCTTTCCGGTGAACAGAAAGATCTGGTTGAAAAGACCAGTTCCGGAGTCACTGTTCTTTGCGAGGCAAGCAAGAGGCTGTTTGATCTCAGGAGCGAGGCATCTTCCATGGCTGAAAAACTGTCCAGTGATTTGGATGTTTTGGATAAGAAGGCGAATGTCACGGGAGATTCTATCGCTAAGATCGGCGACAGCATAATTCAGCAAATGGCTTCTATCGGCGAGGTCGGCATCATGGCTCAGACCCGTTTGAAGGAGACGGAGAGCGCATTGTATGAACAGTCCAGTGCTATTAGTGCCAGAATGAAAACTCAGATTGATGAGGTCAATACATTCTTGGCTACTGCGGTTAAGCAGATGGAGTCTGCAAGCACAAACATAAGGACTTCTGCAACCGAGGCGGTAAGCGGCATTGAAAAGGCAAGCCAGCGGTTCGGTGTTGTAGAGTCTTCTACGACTGCCCAGATGACTTCCGGAGCCAATAAGATGAGCAAGGAAGTGCTGGAAGTTGTGAATGTTCTGGAAGGCTTTGGAAAGAGATTTGAGCTTATGGTAGATTCCATATCCAATTCCAGCAGGCAGGTTGTGTCTCATGAAAGCGGAGTGATTGAAAGACTTCAGCAGATGCTCTCGCATCTGAGTGTGGTTGCCGAGAAGCTGGAAGCTACGAAGTCCATATCCGGCGAGGCTGCTCAGGCTGCTATTGACCGTCTCAACGAGGTAGTGATTGTGGTTCAGGATCAGATGATTAAACTCACTACCAGCTCTCAGAGTGCTGTAGATGCTCTTCAGGGAGTAGGGGAGATTTGCAGCAAGCAGACTGACAGGCTGTCAAGAGGAGTGTCTTCTGCGCGCGATCAGGTAGTTGATATGGCAAAGAACTTTGACGATATACAAAAGCGTTCCGATCATATCCGTATGGCATTGAAGGTGCAGGGCGAAGAGCTGATGAATTCTTTAGGAGGCATTATGTCCAGCCTTGAGGCCACTGGCGACGGCGCATCTATTGTCATAGACAGGAATCTGCAGCAGCAAGCCGGCTCCGGGTTAAAGAATTAATGAGGAATTAGGAATTAAAAAATGCACAATTAATTCGCTTTACATTGTGAATTATACATTTCCTAATTCCTCATTTCAAATTCCTATACTCCAACGATGAAAATACCGGCCTCATCGGCCAGTTTTCTTACAGAGTCTATATCAATGATAAGGCTTTTGCCGGCTTGTATTGCTATGCCTGATAGTCCTGCTTCTATCACATTATTAACCGTGTTAATCCCGATTGTCGGTAAATCCAATCTGGAGTCCTGCTGAGGCTTGGCTGTTTTAACCAGCACTCCTCTGGGTTTGTTATCAGGATCAAGATTGCGCTTTTGTTTCAGCTCTCCGGCTCTGCGAATCACTTCATCAGTGCCCTCAAATGCTTCGACACAAAGCACTATGCCGTCTTGAATAACTACGGATTGTCCAATATCCGCTCTGCCGATGTTTTTCGCAACAGCTATGCCTAAATCTATGTCTTTCACAGAAGCCTCATCAGGAGACTGCTTTGTAATACACCCTTTTTTCAAAACAAGACCGCCCAGAATATCCTGAACGCCGATAACCTTTATCTTAAAATCCTCTTCTATAATAGAGGCAATAGCTCTTAATAAAGAATCTTCGCCTGTCCATGCTTTGCCGATTCTCGCCAGATACTTCACTGTTGCCCAGTCAGGTTTAAGAGCTGCAAAAGAAGGCTTGTGTACGGAACCTATCATGACCAGCTCTTGGAATTTTTCTCTGTTGAGTATATCCGCCAGCTTGGCTGCTCCTCCCAGCCGCACCCAGTCATGAGGACATCCGGCAACGAGTTCTTTATCGGCATGACCTTCAAGCGCAACGATAAAAAACGAACGCCCTTGCGCTACACAAGCATCTACCACAAGTTTAGGTATCCCCCCCCCGCCTGCTATTATACATAGTTTGGAGTGTGGAGTGTGGAGTGTGGAGTTCATTTTTAATTCCTCATTTTACATTCTACATTTCCCTAAAACTTCCCTAGTATTAGGCGAGAGCTTTTTCAAAGAAGCAAGTTTTTTCACAGTGCTAATCATAAGAAGCTGTCTGTCTTTTGTATAATCGTTTAATCTGGTAAACTGTTTGGCAAGAGAAGCTGCCATGTGAGGATTCATATGGTCTAAAACCGTAATCATGTTTTTCAAGAACTCATACCCCGCACCGCTTTTGTCATGGAAAGCAAGCATGTTGTTTGCAAAAGAGCCGATAAGAGCGGAGACTCTGTTAGGATTTTTCAAAGTGAAAGACGGGTGCTTCAAAAGAGTTTTAACATTCTTCAAAGCAGACTTATGTTTTACTCCAGCCTGTAGTGCAAGCCACTTATCCATAACAACAGGGTGCTTTTTCCACTTCTTTTCAAACGCCGCAAAAGCTTTTTTCTTGGCGTTTTTCCATTTATCTTCTTTTGCGCCCATATCTGCTAAAATAGCCAAGCCAGCTATAGTATCGGTCATGTTTTTAGAACGCATAGCCTGTGCAAGAACTGTTTTAAAATCGCAGCCAGCCAAAGCCATATAAGAAAGACAAAGATTTTTCAGCTCTCTTCTTCCCATAGCAAGACCGCCGGTGTCAGTGTCCTTTATTGACGATTTCAGTTTCCGATATTCTTTAGTGCAAAGCTCTTTCAATCCCAGAGCAATCTCTGAAACAAAAGCTCTGCGCTTTTTGTAAATGATTTCCGGGTCTATGAGGACATTACGTTTAGCAAGCTCGAGTCCGATTTCAGATTCGGAAGGCATGGCAAGCACAAAAGATTTAAAAGCAGCGTCCAGAGTTTTATCTTTCAGTATCTTTTTAAGCGCATTGATGAACTTGTTTATATCCGGAGTATCCTCTTTAAGAATCATGCCCGTAAGAAAACGCATGGACAGCTTAAAGCCAGCCTCCCACCTAGAGAAAGCATCGGTATCGTGCGCCAGCAAGAATAACAGCTCATCGTCCGTATAGTCATAATTGCAGATAACAGGCGCAGAGAAATTCCGCAGCAGCGACAGCACAGGCTTTTCTTTTATATTCTTAAACACAAAAGACTGATTTTTTTCTTTAATGTTAAGAACTTTAGTTCCGATAATATCTTTTCCGCTGGAATCCAAAAGACCTACTGCAAAAGGAATCAGCATAGGCTTCTTAGATTCTTGTCTTACATGAAGCGTAAGAGTTTTCTTGTCATACTCGCTTTTCACATACAGGCGGGGAGTTCCGGACTGACTGTACCAAAGCATGAACTGAGATAAATCTATCTTGTTCGCATCTGCCATAGCTTGAACGAACTGTTCGCAAGACGCAGCCTGCCCGTCATGACGCTTCACATAAAGAGACAATCCCTTGTTGAAACCTTTGACTCCGACAAGAGTCTGAATCATTCGTACTACCTCGGAACCCTTGTCATACACTGTAACAGTATAAAAATTATCTATAGCCTCGTACTTGTCAGGGCGTACAGGGTGCGACATTGCGCCTGCATCTTCTGCAAACTGTCTGCGTCTCAAATCTCTCACATTCTCAAGCCTTTCTACAGCCTCGGAGTGCATTGCGCCCATGTATTCCTGCTCTCTGAACACAGTCAGACCTTCTTTCAGACTAAGCTGAAACCAGTCGCGGCAAGTGATTCTGTTCCCGGTCCAGTTGTGAAAGTATTCGTGGCACACAATGCGCTCGATAAAAGAGATGCCGGCGTCCGTTGCGGAAGAAGTCTTCCCCAGAACACAGGCGTCATTGAAAATATTCAGCCCTTTGTTCTCCATAGCTCCCATGTTGAAAAACGGAGTAGCTACCATCATGAATCGTTCCAAATCATATTCAAGCCCGAATCTATCCTCGTCCCACTTCATGGATTTCTTTATAGCGTCTAAGGCAAAAGCCGTATCGTTGGTTTTGCCTTTTTCCACATAGATTTCTATAAGAACATTTTTTCCGGACTTAGTAGTGAAAGTATCAATGCGTTTAGCCAAGTCCCCAGCCACCATAGCAAAAAGATAGGTCGGCTTTGGGTGCGGGTCATGCCAGATAGCCATGTGTCTTTTTGACTTCACATCATCGCCGCAGGCTATAAGATTGCCGTTAGATAAAAGCATCGGAAACTTCTTTTTGTCTGCGTAAATAAAAGTAGTGAACACAGCAAGAACATCAGGGCGATCCGGATAATAAGTTATGCGGCGGAAGCCTTCTGCCTCGCACTGAGTAGACAACATAGAACCGGAGGAGTAAAGACCGGACAGAGCGGTATTTTTATAAGGATTGTGGCTGCTTACAATCTCGAGAAGGCAAGCATCAGGCATCTTTTTAATAGTAATGCCTTCTTTGCCGACCGTATAGTCTTTATCTTTTTTGAGCAGCTTTTCATTCATTGTAACAGAGATTAGTTTCTGATTTTCTCCGTTCAAAAACAAAGAAGCTTTTTTCTCATCAGACAGCGGATTGCGCTTTACGATAAGTAAAGCATAAACAGTAGTCAGAGGATTTTTAATATCAATATGGAGAGCAGCTTTCTCTACGAGAAAAGGAGGAACCTTATAATTTTTTAGATAAACAGTCATAACAATCACCATAAATTAAGAGAAAACCGCGCCTCGTCAGACATCATAGACATATCCCAAGGCGGATCGAAAACTATAGAAACCCTGACATCAGAAACATTAGGCGTCTGTTTTACCGCCTCTTGTATCATAACCGGAATGGTATCCGCAACAGGACAATTAGGCGTAGTCAGCGTCATAGTTATTTCCACAGTATACGAAGAATCCTCATTTTTAATAGGATTAATATCGTAAATTAAGCCTAAATCAAAAATGTTGACCGGTATTTCCGGATCATAAACAGTTTTTATTTGGTCTATGACAGCACGCCCTATTTCCGAAGAAAACGCTTCCGGTCTTATGCCGAAAGGTTTTTCCGAAGCAGGAGCAGCATTGCTTTTCAAAATATTTGAAAGAATTTCGTTTGGGTTGTTCGTCATGATTTTTTATTATTCAAAGCAGAATCCAATGTATGCCACGCAAGCGTAGCGCATTTGACTCGTATAGGGAATTCTTTTACTCCGCTCAGAGCGGTCAGTCTGTCCATATCGTCTTCGGATACAGAGCAGTCTTTAATATCCGTTTCAGAACTTGTAAACATATTATGGACTGCGTGAAAGAGCTTCACGGCATGGTCTGTGGTCTTTCCTTTGAGCATCTCGGTCATCATAGAAGCGGACGCCATGGATATGGCGCACCCCGCACCTTGAAAAGAAATATCCTGAATAACATTGTTTTTGTCTATGGACAGGAACAAATCAATCTTATCGCCGCACAAAGGATTATGCCCCAAAGCGTTGTTCGTAGCATTAGCCATCGCATGAAAATTGCGGGGAGACTTTCCGTGATCTAAAATCACGTCCTGATATAGTTCTCTGAGGTCGTTATCCATTTTCAATTTCCAAAAATCTTTTTAGCCTCGTAAATTCCAGCAGCCAGAGCGTCAACATCTTCCATTGCAGAATACAGCCCGAAAGAAGCCCGCACCGTAGAAGACACACCCAGACTATCCATGAGAGGCTGTGCGCAGTGATGCCCTGCGCGCACTGCTACTCCGTAGTTGTTAAGTATAGTGCCGGCATCATGAGAATGTATATTCTCTATGACAAAAGAGACTATAGCAGATTTTTTCCCGGCATTGCTAAGAATTTTAAGCCCGGGTATAAGAGACAATTTTTCATCGGCGTACTTTAAGATTGAGTGTTCATGAGCCGCTATTTTATCTAACCCGATATTCTTTACATAATTCATGGCAGCCTGAAGACCGATAGCTTCAATAATAGGAGGCGTGCCGGCCTCGAAACGCAAAGGAGCCTCTGCATACAGAGTCTCGTCAAAAGAGACGCTGGAAATCATGCCGCCTCCTGTCTGATACGGAGGCATTTTTTCCAGCAGTGCGCGTTTGACGTACAGAACTCCTATGCCTGTAGGACCATATAATTTGTGTCCGGAGAAAAACAGAAAATCCGCGTCCGTGTTTTGAACGTCTATTGGCAAGTGCTGCACGGACTGGCACGCATCAACTACGGCAACGGCACCGACAGCATGGGCTAATGCTGTTATTTCTTTAACAGGCAATATCGTGCCGAGAACATTTGATACATGTGCAAATGACACTATCTTTGTCTTATCAGATATAGCGGTTTTAAATTTTTCTATTGGAATGCTGCCGTCCGCATCAATAGGCACTACGGACAGCTTTATGCCTTTTTCTTTTCTTAAGACCTGCCACGGAACTATATTGGCGTGGTGCTCAAGCTCCGTTATCACAACCTCATCGCCTTCGCGCAGAAACTCTCTGCCGTAAGAGTACGCAACCAGATTAGCGGATTCAGTGCCTCCGTGCGTAAATATTACTTCATCTGTGTTGCGGGCATTTATGAATTTTTTTACAGTCTCTCTTGCACTCTCGTACCTGTCGCTGGCGCGTTGGCTCAGGTCGTAAATGCCTCTGTGAATGTTAGCATAGTCGTGCTTAATAAAATCAGACATGGCATCTATGACTGCCAGCGGTTTCTGCGCAGACGCGGCAGTGTCAAGATATACTATCTTTTGATTTAAGATAGGAAAGTCTTTTTTGTAATCAAACATTAAAGTGCTCCTTCCATTCAGCGTCCGGAATATCGTCTATAATCTCTCGAACAAAGCCGTCTATGAGCAGCTTTTTTGCTTCGTATGCAGAAAGTCCTCTGGAACATAAATAAAAAACAGCGTTCTCATCAAGGCTTCCTATTGTATTTCCGTGACTGCATTTTACATTGTCATTCATTATTTCCAATTTCGGAACTGCATTCATCTTTGCGTCATCGGACAACATCAGAGTTTTACATAACTGTTTCCCGTCAGTGCCGGAAGCATCACGCTGAACAATGATATTGCCCCTGAAATCACACCTAGTATTATCATCAAGCACAGTCTTAAAATACTGAGAGCTTGTGCAGTCCTTTGCTTCGTGAATAACAGAATGCTTTGCTATTACGGAAGAATCATCATGCAGAAAAGCAACCGACTTTAAATTACAAACCGAATCTTCTCCGGACAAATGCACATTAACAGTGTCATGCACAGAACTTTTGTACAGTGAATACATATCATACGAGGAATCAGAATCCTGAAAAATATCATAAACTAAATTATTATGAGCTGCTGCCAGCCTTCCATGCACTAACCTTGCGTTTTTGCCTATGTTATAGCGAAAAACAACTCTGCATTCGGCATCATATTTTTCCAGCAAATGAACTCTGCAGCCGTCCGTTATGGAAACATTGATATTAATATCGGAAGGGACTCCTTCCGAAAACAAAAGTTCTGTATAGCCGGATTCTGAAATATTCAAATTATACGAAGAATCGGAAACCAAGATGTGTTTAACTGCATTACGCATGTAGTTTATAGCCTTCCGCTTCAAGCTCTAAAGCCAAAGAGGCGTCTCCGGATCTTTGAATCTTTCCGTGATTCAATACGTGAATCCTGTCCGGCCTGATGTACTCCAAGAGCCTCTGATAATGAGTGATAATCAGCATAGAACGATTTTCACTGCGCAAGGCGTTTACGCCGTCCGCAACAGTCTTCAGCGCATCAATATCAAGTCCACTGTCTATCTCGTCCATAATGCACAAAGAAGGCTCCAGCACAGCCATTTGCAGAATCTCATTCCTCTTTTTCTCTCCTCCTGAAAAACCGGAGTTAACCGCACGCTTAAGCATTTCTTCGGACAACCCAAGTTCCTTTGCTTTTGTCTTTAAAAGTTTCAGCATCTGCATAGCGTCCAGCTCCGGCAGTCCTTTCGCACTCCTTACGGCATTCAGTGCAGTTTTCAAAAACGTCAGGTTGCTTACGCCCGGAATCTCAACAGGATACTGCATAGCTAAAAATATACCTGCCAGAGCACGCTCATTACAGGACATAGAAAGAATATCTTTGCCGTCCAAAGTTACGGAACCTTTAGTCACATTATACCCGGCCTTGCCTGCCAGCACGTAAGACAGAGTACTCTTTCCGGAACCGTTAGGTCCCATAACAGCGTGCACCTTGCCGTTAGGAATGTGCAAATCCAATCCTTTTAAGATTTCTTTTTCGCCTATTGCAACATGTAGATTTTTGATTTTCAGCATTTTACATTTTCCATTCTACCCAACGCTTCCTTCAAGACTCAACCCTATCAGCTTCTGCGCTTCAACCGCAAACTCCATTGGTATCTCTTGAAGCACTTCCTTGCAGAACCCGTTCACTATTAAAGACATTGCCTGTTCATCAGTAAGACCCCGCTGCTTACAGTAAAATAACTGTTCATCGCTTATCTTAGATGCGGTAGCCTCGTGCTCCAGCACGGCGCAAGACTGCCCAGACTCTATATAAGGTATAGTATTGGCAGTACAAGAGCCTCCAATCAAAAGATTATCGCATTGCGTCTTATTTTTCGCATTTTTAGCGGATTTTGTAACTTTTACCAGTCCTCTGTATGTGCCGGAGGAATGCCCTGCGCTTATGCTTTTGGCAATAATCGTAGAGCTGGTATTTTTTCCTATGTGAATCATCTTAGTGCCGGTATCGGCTTGCTGATAATTATTAGTGATAGCTATGGAGTAGAACTCTCCAATAGAATCATCTCCCAGTAAAACGCAGCTTGGGTACTTCCAAGTGATAGAAGAGCCTGTTTCTATTTGAGTCCATGAAATCTTGGAGTTCCTGCCCTTACACAAGCCTCTTTTAGTAACAAAGTTGTAAATGCCTCCTTTGCCTTCTTTGTCTCCGGGATACCAGTTCTGAACAGTAGAATACTTTATATTGGCATTGTCTAAAGCCGTAAGCTCGACTACGGCGGCGTGAAGCTGATTCTCGTCTCTCTGTGGCGCAGTGCAGCCTTCCAGATAACTCACAGATGCTCCTTCTTCCGCAATTATAAGAGTGCGCTCGAATTGTCCGGTGTTTCTTGCGTTTATGCGGAAGTACGAGGACAGCTCCATGGGACAGCGGACTCCTTTAGGCACGAAAACAAAAGTTCCGTCAGTGAATACGGCGGTATTCAACGCTGCAAAGAAATTATCGTCCGGCGGCACTACAGTGCTGAAATATTTTTGAACCAGGTCCGAGTGTTTTGTTATTGCCTCGGATATAGGACAAAATATTATGCCGTGCTTTTTAAGCTCTTCTTTATATGTAGTCGCAACAGAAATGCTGTCAAACACCGCGTCTACCGCTACTCTGGGCTTTTGCACTCCTGCAAAAATTTCCTGCTCGTGCAGAGGAACTCCCAGTTTATCATATGTCTCTTTTATCTTAGGATCTATGTCGTCCAAAGTCATAGGAGCGTTTTCGTCTTTCTTCTTAGGCGCGGAATAGTAATAAGAATTCTGATAATCAATGGGCGGATACGAAACCTTTGCCCAAGCAGGCTCTTTCATGTTTTTCCAAACAGCAAAAGCATTAAGCCTTTTTTTCAGCATCCAGTTCGGCTCGTTCATTTTAGCGGAAATCAGCCGTACAATGTCTTCATTAAGCCCCATAGGAAAGGATTCAGAGGCAATATCTGTGGAAAAACCATACTTATAGTTTTCATCGAAGATATTCTCAGGGGGATTTGCAGAAGTGTTAGACATTTCGGAAAATATTCTTATAATTTAATTCGGCGTTCCATAGTACAGAGAATAATGGAAAATGGAAAGTGGAAAATGGAAAATGAGATTAAGGACAGGAATCATGAACAGTAAAAAAATTCGCATAGAAACTGATACTATGGGCGAGATACAAGTGCCTTGCGATAGGTACTGGGGTGCTCAGACTCAAAGAAGCCTGCAAAATTTCAAAATAGGCATTAAGATGGGAGGGCCTCTTATGCCTATACAGCTGATAAGAGCTTTCGGGCTTTTAAAAGAAGCGGCTGCTGTGGTTAACATGGACATAGGCGGACTGGACAAAAAAATAGGCAAGGCGATAATAACAGCGGCCAGAGAGGTGTATGACGGCAAGCTGGATAAAGAATTTCCCCTGATAGTGTGGCAGACCGGCTCAGGCACTCAAACCAATATGAATCTGAACGAGGTCATATCAAACAGAGCCATAGAGCTTATGGGCGGAAAAATAGGATCTAAAAAACCGGTGCATCCTAATGATCACGTTAATATGTCGCAAAGCACTAATGACGCATTTCCGGCTGCTATGCATATAGCTGCAGCTATAGAGCTTAAAGAGGTGCTGCTGCCGGCATTAGAGCATATGCGAAAAGTTCTAATGGAAAAATCAAAGGAATTCAAAAATATAGTTAAGATAGGCAGGACTCACTTGCAAGATGCTGTGCCGCTTACTCTGGGACAGGAGTTTTCTGGATATGAGGAACAGATTTCTCTTAATATAGAAAGAGTTAAAGCTGTTCTGGACAGAGTGCATTATTTAGCGCAGGGAGGTACTGCTGTAGGTACCGGGCTGAATAGTCCAAAGGGATTCGGAAAGGCTATAGCAAAAGAGCTGAAAAAGAAAACCGGAATACCTTTTAAAACCGCTAAAAACAAGTTTGAGGCATTAGCCAGCAACGATACTATGGTGGAAGTGTCCGGAGTTCTCAACACCATAGCGGCAAGTTTCATGAAAATAGCCAATGATATAAGGCTTTTAGCATCAGGTCCGAGATGCGGCATAGGGGAGCTGTCTTTACCGGAAAATGAACCCGGTTCGTCCATAATGCCGGGTAAAGTCAATCCGACTCAGTCAGAAGCTATGACTATGGTTGCTGCTCAAGTCATGGGAAATAATGCAGCTGTTGCTATAGGCGGAGCTTCCGGGCATTTCGAACTAAACGTGTTCAAGCCCTTGATAATATACAATGTTCTTTTGTCTATAACTCTTCTTAGCGATTCTGCGTTGAGCTTCACAGATAACTGTCTAAAGGGCATAGTTCCTAATCTGGATAGAATCAAAACATATCTTGAGAATTCTTTGATGCTGGCTACGGCGTTGAATCCTGTTGTCGGCTATGATAAAGCTGCGGCTATAGTCAAAAAAGCGCACAAAGAGGGAATCAGCCTTAAAGAGGCTGCGGCAGCACTGGGGATACTGACAAAAGAAGAGTTTGACCGATTCGTAAATCCGAGGAACATGGTAGGGAATTAATAAATAATAATGCAGAAATATTTCTGCATTACTATTTATCTTCTATCGTTCTCTATAACATAGTCTACGAGATAGCCGGTACCGGCACCGACACCTGCACCAAGAAAAAGACCGCAAGGTATGCACCAGCCCGTAACTGCGCTTGTAGCAACGCCTACGCTCGCGCCGATAGCTGTGCCGGAGACAATGCGCTGTTCCTGAGCAGTCAAGCTGGAGCAGCTTGTCAATGCTAAGAGACCAAGTAAACAAGAGGCAGTAACTGCTTGTTTTAGAAAAGATTTAGAACGATGCATGGCATTGGCAGAGATAAGATTTACTTTAGTCATAGCAGCCTCATTAACAATAAAAATGGTCAAAACATCAGAACCTTATAAACAGATTTACACAAAGAAGATTAAGAAAATACTAACGCTCAAACAAACAATACAGAGAAGTGTAATAAATGGTAAAAATGGTTTTATTTAAATGCGAGTGCTTTTGTAATAATATGGTTTATAAATATTATTGTGTGAAGGACATACCGCATTATGCAAAGGACTATAGCAAGAGAAATAGAGTGTTCAGGAATAGGAGTACATTCCGGGAAAATAGTAAACATGAAATTTTGTCCGGCAGAAGCTGATTCCGGTATTATTTTTCTGCGTACTGATTTGTTCAACGGAGCCAGAAAAATAAAGGCTTTGTGGTCTAATGTAGTGGATACGCGCATGTGTACTGTTATCGGTAACCAGCACGGCGGGAAAGTATCTACGGTTGAGCACCTTATGGCTGCCGTATATGCGTGCGGCATTGACAATATGCTCATCGAGATAAACGCAGAAGAAGTGCCTATTATGGATGGGAGCGCGGACTGTTTTGTAGAGATAATAGAATCTGCAGGAACAGTGGAGCAGGCAGCGAAAAGAAAAGTTCTTGAGATTCTGTCCGAGGTGGAAATATCTGACGAGAAAAATGGTAAAAAGGCGAGACTGCTTCCGGAAGACGGCGCCAGCTATTACGTAGGGATAGAGTTTGACAGGTCTGTTATAGGGAATCAGGCGTACGAGCTGGAACTGACTGCGGCAGAATTTAAGAAAGAAGTAAGCAGGGCGAGAACTTTCGGATTTCTTGAAGATGTAGAGAATCTAAAGAAGCATGGTTTAGCCAGAGGCGGATCTTTGGAAAACGCTATAATTATCAAAGAGAATGAGATAATGAACGAATCCGGGCTTCGTTATAACAATGAGTTTGCCCGCCATAAGCTCTTAGATGCCATAGGAGACATAGCTCTTATAGGAGCTAGGTTTAAGGGCAGATTCGAGGGGCACTGCACCGGACATGAGCTTAATAACACTCTGTTAAGAGCTATGTTTGAGCAAAAAGACTCGTGGAGAATCGTTGAAGAATAGTGTTGAGAGTGGAGTGTGGAGTTGGTGCGTATTCCTCATTTCACACCCCACACCCCACACTCCCAATTCCATTTTCCATTTTCCATTTTCCATTTTCCAGTTATTCTGCTAACATACGCTCTATAACCGAAACAAAAAGGTAACAGCATGAAGAGATTCCTAATAATAAGTTGTATGATAGCAGTCTTAGCTTCTTGTGCGCCTACTAATAAGGATAACATTATAGCGGAGGAACCGGCAGATATATTGTATCTGAAGGCGACAGATGCGCTGGAGAGAGGTGACTTTGCAGAAGCAGTAAAGTATTTTTCAGAAGTAGAAAGACAGCACCCGTATTCGCAGTGGGCTGTAAGAGCAGTGCTTATGGAAGCGTATGCGCATTACGAGGACATGAATTATGACGCTGCCATAGAGGCGTTGGATAACTTCATAGAGATGCACCCGGGAAATAAGGATATTGGCTATGCGTTTTATTTGAGGGCACTCTGCAACTATGAGAGAATACTGGACGTGAAAAGAGACCAGTCATATGCAAAAGAGGCGATGAGGAATCTGATAGAGGTAACGGACAGATTTAAGGGGACGGATTATGCAAAGGACGCTGCGCTGAAGTTATCGTTAATAAACGACCATTTGGCAGGTGGAGAAATGGAGATAGGGAGGTATTATCTTAGGCAGCGGCAGTACTTGGCGGCGCAGGGAAGATTTAGAACTGTTGTAGACCAGTATCAGACTACCAGCCATGTGCCTGAGGCGTTGCTAAGACTGGTAGAGATAAACCTAGCGTTAGGCTTTCCGGAGGAAGCCAGAAAGAACGCCGCATTACTCGGGTATAATTTCTCTAATTCAGAGTGGTATAAGTATGCCTATGAGAAGTTAGGAGTTAGGAATGAGGAATGAGGAGTTAGAAAAATATTTGCTTGATATCATAATAAGATTTGTATAAAAGGACTGTTTATGCGGGTGTAGCTTAGTGGTAAAGCTCCAGCCTTCCAAGCTGGCTATGAGGGTTCGATTCCCTTCACCCGCTCCAGCAAAGCTAGATTTAGAGAGCTATTTTAGGCTTTAAATTCGCACTATAAATTTGGATATAAAATCGTACAAAATTCGTACATAAACTCCAGCGAACGTATTTATTTTATTGGACTTTTTGTCAAATATATGCTATGGTACCTCTATGGTTGGGGAACACTAAATGTTAGGAGGCTACCATGGCAATAATAATAGGAGCTAACGTATTACCAGAAGTCGTTCCATTCCTTATATTAGCAGGGAAAAAAGTAGTCCTTCCTACATTACAATAGAAGGGGGTAAAAGAGTTGCAGGACACCTCTTTAATCTAGCAAAAAACGAAATAGTATGGAGAGTAAAAGACGAAATAATAGAGAGAGCAGGAGGAAAAGCTCGAGATAAATTGCAGGAAAGTAAGGTCTTACGGAAACTGTCCTATAGATTATAGAACCTGCTCTTCTAAATTAAAGAACAAATAAGCTAGTTCAAGGGTAGTTTGGCGCGATTCAAGTACATGAATCTTATTTTGGATAAGATATAGAGATTAAACCGTCCGGCTTATTAACTTTTTGCACTTTTTCAGGTACATGCGGAGTTTCAAGCTTTTCATACAGCTTTACTGTGTTAAATGCTATCTTAGCCAGATGGTTGGTTTGCGCTTTCGAGTAGCTGTAACTTTGTCCGTCCAATGCATAACTTATCACGTTGGTGCAGCATATAGCCAGAGAATTTGCAGATTTTGCCTCTTTAAGGTCATTAACTTGTGCGAGCGTCTGAGTCAGTTTTATGTTGAGGCAGCGGATAACGCTTTTCTGTCCTTTGGGTCCCAGCTTCTCCCCAGCCTCTTTCATAAGAGACCGCCCTCCCAAAATTTTGCAATAGAGGTTATACTGTGACGGTTCCATGTATATGGCATAGATTTCATTTGCATAGTCGTGGGGTGTCTCAAGCTTATTAATATCAGTCATAATATGTTCCTTAATTATAATTGGTGCAGCCTATTATGGCTGTTGATTATAATGTTGAAAATTACTTTCAGATAGAGAAAAATAAGGTTAAAAGAAAATTTTTAAACGGAAAAAAAGAATCGTATATAGGAAAGAAGTATGATATATAGCTGGCACAACCCTATGTTGAGAGTTAAATTAACTCTCAACTGTATATTGTATAGGAAAAACAATGAAATATCTCTCCGATTATTTTAAAGACAATTCAAAGACTCACATTGAAATGGCAAATGCTATAAGAGCACTCTCTATAGCCGCTGTTGAAAAAGCTAAATCAGGGCACCCGGGAATTGCTATGGGAGCTGCCGATATATTAACAGTCTTGTTTTCTAAGTTCTTAAAATTTAATGTTAATAAGCCAAATTGGGAAGACAGAGACAGGTTTATATTATCTGCCGGGCATGGTTCTTCCGCTTTGTACTCTTTGATACATTTGGTCGGTTATCCGGAAATGGAGATAGAGGATATTAAGAATTTTAGACAGCTTCACAGCAAGACGCCGGGACACCCGGAAAAAAACCATGATTTAGGCATAGAAATGACTACCGGACCTTTGGGTCAGGGCATTGCTCATTCCGTAGGGTTTGCTCTGGGGGAAAGAGTACTCAATAACAGATTCGGAGATGATTTAGTCAACCACAGGACTTTTGTTTTAGCATCGGACGGAGATTTAATGGAAGGCATCAGCCAAGAGGCTATATCTCTTGCCGGACATTTGAAACTGGGCAGGCTCATAGTTTTATATGACGACAACAAGATTTCTATAGACGGCTCTACTGATTTGTCTTTCAGCGAAGATGTGCCGGGCCGGTTTGAAGCTTCCGGCTGGCATGTAGTAAGAGACGCAGACGGTCATAATGCTGCTGCTATCGAGGACGCTTTGAATGAGGCTATAGCAGTAACAGACAAGCCGTCTTTAATAGCATTCAGAACAGTTATAGGATTTGGTTCACCTAATAAAGGAGGAACCAGTGAAAGCCATGGAGCTCCTTTGGGAGCAGACGAGGTTATGAAGTCTATGGAAAAGCTGGGAGTAGACTATGCGCCGTTTAAGGTTTTTGATGAGGCTTTGAAACTGTGGAGAGAAGCCGGAGTTAGAGGTAACGGCGAATACACAGCTTGGAAAAAAAGACATGATGCGCACGAGAAGGCTTTGGAATTTGACGAGGCTATGAGAGCTGATGTTACAGAAGGAGCTAAAGCTGAATTGTACGAAAAGGCAATGGAAGAATTAAAGCTGAGTTTTGCAAAAGCAAAGCCTAATCAGGCAACAAGAAAAGCGTCCGGTTCCGTGATAGAGGCGATATTTCCGGCAGTCAGGGAATTGATAGGAGGAAGCGCGGATTTATCCGGTTCCAACAACACTATGCCGAAGGGGTGCGGAGTCATAGAGCCCGGGAAGTACTATGCCAGATATATACACTACGGCGTGCGCGAACATGCGATGTTTGCAATAATGGGCGGACTCTCGCTGCACGGAGGATTTATTCCTTACGGCGGAGCGTTCTTTGTGTTTGTTGACTATGGCCGTCCGTCTGTGAGACTAAGCG
>WRDR01000007.1 GCA_009779745.1 Alphaproteobacteria bacterium | reverse complement strand
TTCATTGCCATGATTTTACTCACAACGTTTGTTTCTTAACAGCTACCTTCTACCACTGCCCCGTCATTTTTATCGCTTGCCAGCGATAAAAATGCCACCCCTTCCCCTGCGAAGGGGAATACGCTGTCACAGTAATCTTCTGCAATAACACCGTTCCCGCCTTTGCGGGAATGACAAAAGGGGGCTTGGGAATGAAAACCTAGCAACACTACTTCTTAATAGCCTTAATCTCGGCTTCCAGTTTTGTAATGCTTGCTTTCAGCTCTTCGTTTTCTTTCTTCAAAGTCTGGATAGCCTCGACTACCGGAGCAATAAGCCCGTTATAGTTCAACAACTTTGTTCCGTCAGCCATCTCGGATACGAGTTTAGGATATACCTTCTCAACATCCTGAGCAATGAAGCCCATGCTGTCTTCACTTGTAGACTTTAACTTGTAAGAAACAGGCTTCAGCTTTGCAAGTGCGTCCAAAGCGTTTGTAATCGGAGCAACATCCGTCTTCAACTTGATATCGGAAGGCAGACCGGTATTGTCGTAAATGTACTGCCGGGCATACAGTCCGTGAACATATAACATACCGCGAACAGTCACATCACCATCAATCTCAGCAGTATAGGTACAACCTCCTTCCCAACCCTCCGCAGCATCATTCATGTTTTGTGGAGTATAAGACTTCACGTTAGTCTTGCACCTTCTTCCTCTGATTTTAAGCAAAGCATTTTCCATTTTCCCAACACTATCTATTGGAAAGTTACCCTCTCTCAAGTCAATAAGTGCATCCTCCCGCTCTATATGGTTAGCATTACCGAAAATTTTTCCCTTAGCGTTAGTTCCGTGCCCGTCAGCCCCTCCCTTAGTGCCTAAATCAATAGTTCCGCCTTGTACCCACATAGTATTAATGAGATTTCTATCTAAAACTTCCTTGCCGAAGTAAACTTCCTGGTTGCCGAAATAAAGGCTGGTGAACATAGTGTTCCATTGCTTATCGCCCAAATGAGGCAAACGAGCGAGCCATGGAACGTTAGCACCCTGCATAGAAGACACAAAAGTCCTTGAAGCTACGTGTCCCGGATTGGAAGTAAGAGCACCTATAAAGTAATCAGAAAGTTCCGCGCGCCAAGAGCCGTAAGCACCGCAAGCAAAACGAGGATATTGTCCGCTTCCGCTTGGAGTACAGGAATCCTGATTGTAAACAAAGCCGCCGTCAGCTCCTATCATAGAACTTACACGACCGCCCGAAGTATCGGACATTCTGTCGCCGCCATGAGTCATAACCATAAAAGAGTAGTTATTAGCAGGTGTCCCTTCTGTCGCACCTAAATCATCTCTGCGAATACCCACCGCATAAGACTGCCCGTAAGGAGAAGTCGTATCACCGCTAATACCCATACGCTCAAAAGCATCCTTGAGTTTGCCTAAATGAGCGCAAGTAGCTTTTTCACCATCGGGAACATAATTAAGGTTGGCACCCATAATCACTTGAAGCTCGCAAGCCACAGAATTACCGGGCTGCACACCCGGCACACCCATGAGCCAGCTCTGACCGGCATCGCTCCTCAAAAAAGCACCTACAGCATCAGCAATCTGGGCGTGCTGTTTAGCAGCAGCCTGATCACGCATCTGAGCGTTGCTGGCAGAAACTAATTTCCAAACTCCTCCGAAAAGAACACCCGCGATACCAAGCACTATAGCAAGCTCGATAAGAGTAAAACCAGCAGTTTTACGGCTTTGTATTTTCATCATGACAACTTTTCCTTTGCTATTTTATTGAAACCTTATAAACCCTAAAAGCAATAACACACTCATTCCTCACAACTCGGCTGACTTATTCACACAATATCCCTTCCTCTTCTTTCCATGATTTGCTATTACATGCAGAGCAAGCTACCGCATTTATCATGACGAAAGAGCTATCAGTTATGATGCTCGGCAGCGTATATTGTATCACTCCGTTAATGTCCGGGGCACACATATTGGTAACGGGATCACAATTCATACCTTCAATCTGATTGTGAATCGTCTTCAAGACACGTTTTCCATTGGTACCGTCAGTGCTAGCGATACCGAAAGCATAGCTGGAAGCATACATAGACTTGCGCATATTGTCATAGAGCCGATAGAAATCGTAAGGAATCTGTTGATTTCCAACGCAAGGCGGGGCACTGCCATCAAAACAAACGAACGTGCCTTGATAAGGATCATGTGCCGGAGGAGGTTCAAGCCATGTTGCTAGGTTGGTATTTACAACCGCCTCACCTTCATCAGGCAACTTATCTTCAGACTTAAAGAAAATAGACCTGAACCTGTAAGGGGGTTGAGTGTCTAAAGACAGAGGAATTACACATGGTCTGTTAGTAATAACCCACTCATCCCAGTTGATTTTGCCAACTTCAGGAGGAAGAGCTGGGTCGTCAATGCTTTTGCACCGCTTTTTAATGCAGGCATTGTCTGTAAAAGAGTATTGTATTCCGCAAACCTCGGCTGTGTCAAATTTATCGCCGTTTTTCTGAAATTTTATCTCGTAAGGAGTGCCCCCTAAGACGGCATTAAAACAATCATCAGTAACAGCATTCATCGCCGTACCCACGGCAGCATCGTGCCAAGCGCGCATAACTTCAGCGATTCCGGGTTGATTTCTTCTGGCTTCTGTGGACTGCATCATATAAACTTGGGAAAAATAACCAAGTATACTGAGTATAATCATGGCAAAAACTATCATATACATGATAAAATCCAATCTTCGGGAAGTAAGTATATCAGATAGAACGTATTAAGATTATTATAACAATTCGTTAACAATCAAGCACAAAAAGCGATTCTTTGCAAGAAATTAAATAGAAAATTTAGAATGTAGAATGTAGAATGCAGAATGTAAAACTTATTGATGAAGTGCCATGTTCTCTTATACAAACCGAAAAACAAAGCCTAAAAGATATTTTCCGTGGGGAAAAGTCATCTGCGGCATACTGGGCGGTGTATACGGAGGTCCTTGGGGATTTATCATCGGCATACTGCTAGGTCACATATTCATAGATACTATATTGAAAGTAATGACGTTTTTTCAAAATGCTCATGTACATTCTCAAATGTGGTCAGGCGTCTGGGACAGAGATTACAGAGACTTTGCCAAAAAACAAGAGCAAGCCTCTTTCACCATGGCAATCATAGTCCTGTGCGCAAAAATGGCTCGGGTTGACGGAAAAGGAAGTGCAGAAGAATTAAAAGCATTCAAAAAAGTATTCAAAGTCTCCCCCTCTCGGGAAGAAGACGTAGACAGACTATTCAACAGAGCCAAATTAAGTCCGGAAGGATTCGAGTCGTACGCTATGCAGTTAGCCTTCGCCTTCCAAAACAGACCGTTAGTCTTAAGAGAAATACTAAGCGCACTCTTCATGATTGCCATCGCAGATACCGGCAAGCTCACTAAAGAAGAAATAACATTCCTCCAACAGGTAGCCGTTATTTTCGGAATCAGCCGTGAAGAATTCCTTCACATAGCTGCTCGATCCGGTGTACATATGAGCGGCTCCAGACTAAAGTCTGCAAAGAAAAAAGACAGCTACGATATACTGGGAGTAAGCGAAACCGCCAACGATGCTGAAATAAAATCCGCCTACAGAAAACTCATAAAAGAGAATCACCCGGATAAACTGATTTCTCAGGGAGTCGCAGAGGAATTTATAAATGCAGCCACTGAAAAACTAAAACGCATCAACGCAGCCTATGACGATATACGCAAAATAAGGGGAATTAAATGAAACAAATACACTCGCCCAACTTCAACGCCAGAGCGGAAAATGTGAAAATAGAGTATGTAGTTTTGCACTATACAGGCATAAAAGACACTAAAAGCGCGATCGAGAGAATGACAGACCCTGCCGCAAAAGTCAGCGCACACTACTTCATAGACGAAACAGGCGAAATCATGCAAATGGTAGAGGAAAAAGAAAGAGCTTGGCACGCAGGCATCAGCTTCTGGAAAAATCAAATTGACATGAACAGTGCATCAATAGGCATAGAGCTGTCAAACCCGGGACACGAGTTCGGATATCGGCCATTCACAGCACCGCAGCTATCTAGTCTAAAACTTCTGCTGGAAGCCATAGCAAAAAGACATAATATGAACCGCAAAAGATTTTTACTGGCGCACAGCGATATTGCGCCTTCAAGAAAACAGGACCCGGGCGAATTATTTCCTTGGGAAGATTTCGCCAATCATGGGTTCGGAGTCTTCCCTGAACTTAACAGCAATGATTTCTCCGATGAGACTGATGAAGCAATCCTAGCCGCCATAGGCTATGACGTAAGCAATTATGAAGCAGCTTTAACAGCATTTAAGAGGAGATTTTATCCGGAGTCGTTTTCGGAACCGGAAACCAGAAGAAGAATGATAAGTGTGAGGAAGCAGCTTAGCTAACCGCCCGAAAGAATCTTATCTATATCGTCCTGACTCATAGAGTCCTTAGGAAGCTGAGGACCGTTAAGCAGAGTCTCCGGCTTAGCAGGATGCGCCTCAGGCTCAGGAGCTGCTGGTAAATCAGGCTCCGCACCGCCGGCTTTTTGTATTTCATCAACCATTACCTTAAGCATGGCGGAAATTTTTTCATCAATATGCTTCAAGGCCTGAACAACTTTAGTTATGCGCTGTCCTGTTATATCTTGGAAATTGCAGGCTTCAAAGATTTTAGTATTACACTCAATAAGCCTGTTTTTCAGCTCTTCCGGACATTCTTCCGCAATAAGAGCCACGGCATCGCATACGTCCATTATGCTGTTAGTAGCCTCTTCGGTAGCCATGACAACGGCATCAAGTTCATCGGTAGCCTTAGGCACATAGTTTTTGCTAATATCATCGGGCTTTATCAGAGCAATTTCAGCCTTTGCCTTTTTGATGTAATTTGCAAGCTCATTCATCTGAGTATAAAAAGTGAGATCCGTAGGAGACACTACGACTTTCAGAGACTCAAAAATATAATCGGCAATCTCATCTGTTTTCTCTTTGGGAACTGCAGGCGTAAGCTGCGCATGAGAAGAACGGACAAGATTTCTTAAACCAGCATGAAAGTTCTCGTATGACATAACCATGATAGCTCACCCAATAAATAAAATTAGAACGCTCCAAGCACAGCAGCGATTTTAGATTTCAGTGTTTCAGCATTGAAAGGTTTAACAATATAGTTGTTCACTCCCGCCTGTTTTGCGGCAATGACGTTTTCGGTTTTGCTCTCTGCCGTAACCATGATAAAAGGCATAGCCTTCAAAGCAACATCGGCGCGCACTTCTTTAAGAAGATCCAAACCGGTCATAGGCTGCATATTCCAGTCCGAGATTACCAACCCGAAATTTCTTTCTCTCAGGACTTGCAGAGCAGCGCTGCCGTCCGTGGCTTGAAAAATATTTTTGAAACCTATCTGTTTCAACAGGTTTTCTTCTATGCGCAGCATAGTTTTATAGTCGTCAACAACCAGAACATTCATATTAAGATCTACAGGCATAACTTCCCCGCATTAAGACTTTGAAACAAAAGATAGTACTACAGATACTATACATACCCGATAATTCTGAATAATTTGTTACTAAAAGTACAAATACTAGTCATCATATTGAATTAAAGAGCTTACCGGCACGGAAATATTGCTCCTGCCGCTAAGAAAATCGAGTTCTATGATGAACACAGCCTGAACAACCGAGACATTAAGAGACTTAATAAGCTCAATAGCAGCCCCTGCAGTCCCGCCTGTAGCGAGAAGATCATCGCATAAGACTGCTTTAGTCCCTTGACGCATAATATCTGTTTGAATTTCAAGAGTATTCTCTCCATACTCCAGAGTATAAGAACGAGATGTGACCTCACCCGGCAATTTTCCTTTTTTACGCACCATAACAAAGCCTATTCCCAGTTTTGCAGCCACTGCCGCACCTATAAGAAAGCCTCTGGCATCTACACCGCAAACATAGTCCGGTCTCAGAGGAGCTATAATATCAGCCATTCTGCTGACAGTCTCCTGCCACGCCTTGCCGTCAGCCAGCAGCGTAGAAATATCATAGAAAAGAATGCCCTCTTTAGGATAATCCGGAATTGAGCGAATGTGGTCTTTAAGATTCATCATGATGAGCTGACATAGATAATATTTTTATTTATGAATTGCTCGCAGGTTAATTAAAAAAGTAGTCCCCCCTGCTTTACTTGCAATAAATGTTATAGGTACATATACATTGGTCCCACAAGCGTTCACTGTCCATTCTTCTTTCCAACTTCCTTCTTGCAGCTCTTGTACTAACTCTGTGTTAATAACGGAGAAATTGTTACAATCTCTCTCAAGAACACCGACTGAAACATAAACGTTTTTCAAGGTATCAAATTGAAGTCTTGCATCTGCCTGTGTTTTACCCGGCAGAGGTACTTTAAAATCGTCCGCATATGCTTTGGGAGTAAAAATTAAAACAAAAGCAAAAACAAAACCGATAAGAATTTTCGTGATGTTCATACTGTTTCTTTCTATTTGTTTAGGTTTTTTAGTATGTTGACTATAGATTAAAGTCGATCATTCAGTCAACCTTATAATAAAGACAGCACCATATATTTACTAAAAATAAATAATATTACTGTTTTTTATTATACGCTCTAGTATTGCAAATTCATCAATAATTAAGTTTTTTTGGCTATCATGGTTAGTGTATGTTTATAAAGAACTTTTAACTGTTAAAACTATGAAAACTGTAAAATCCTCATTAACGCAAGAAGATGTCAACAGACTGTTGTCTGAACCGTCTACGGAAGTCCGCGCCGAACTGGCAAGCAAGGTAGGACGCGAAATAGACAATCCTACCCTTACGCCTAAAGAAATGGAACTTGCCCATGATATTATTCGTATCATGGCAGCGGATGTCGCCGCCATAGTGCGGGCTACTCTTTCACATAACCTAAGGAACTCCAAAAACCTGCCCCATGACGTTGCAGTGAAATTAGCAAACGATATTGATAAAGTCGCAATACCTATAATTGAGAGTTCGCCTGTTCTGACAGATGAAGACCTCATCGAGATTCTCAAGTACGGCAACGAGACAAAACAGATATGCATCGCTTCCAGATACAACTTATCGGAAGATGTCTCTCATGCCGTTGTCTGCACAAGCGGCGAACACGCAGTCGCAGCTTTGATGGAAAACAGGACTGCGGCTATAAGCGAGTCTACTTTCAACGAGACCATAGACCGCTTTCACAGAAGCGATCTTGTCAAAGGCAAAATAGTATACAGAGCGAATTTGCCTATTCAAATTTCTGAAAGACTGTCGCTCATAGTAGCGGATAATCTCAAAGACTACTTGGTGACGAACCAGAATATATCTCCTCAGTCGGCAGCGGATATTGTTCTGCGCAGCAGAGAAAAAGCCATCATAACAATGACCGGAAGGTCGAGTATTGAAGATCTGAAGAAAATGCTCTCACAAATGCACGAGAACGGAAGGCTGACCCCTACCCTCGTGATACGCGCATTGTGTATGGGAGACGTATCTTTCTTCGAAGTAGCAATGTCTGTTATGGCGAATATTCCGCTTGTGAACACCAGCATACTGATTCACGAAGGCGGCCATTTAGGATTAAAGTCGCTGTATGAACGTTCCAAGATGCCTATGGAATTTTTCCCTGTCATAAAAACAGCAATAGACGTGTTGCGGGAAATGCAGATGACTGCCGAAAGCAACGGAAGGAATAAGTTCGGCGCCAGAGTCATAGAGCGTATTTTGACTACGTTTGAAGACGGAATGAATCCCGAAGATGCCAACTACCTTATGGACAAGCTGGGCGATATTCTGAGGACTGATACGGCAACAACTTAAAACTCTATATTCCCCTATTCTGAAGAAGCTCGTTCGGGGGAAGTTTGGATATGTCAATACCCGGCATAGCCTCGCCCAGAGAACTGCTGACTTTAAGAAGCACTTCCGGCTTATTATAATTTTTAGCAGCTTCTACAATAGCGGAAGCTCTCGCAGTAGGGTCGGAAGATTTGAAAATGCCGGAGCCTACAAAAACAGTCTGAGCACCAAGCTGCATTACGAGTGCAGCATCAGCAGGAGTTGCTATACCGCCGGCAGAAAAATTAGGAACCGGCAGCTCGCCGTGTTCTGCAACCCACTGAACAAGTTCCAAAGGAGCGGCAAGCTCTTTGGCAGCCTGAAACAGGCTGTCCTTAGAGGCTACGGTAAGAGCCTTCATCTCTTTTTGTATAGTGCGCATATGGCGGACAGCTTCTACAACGTTTCCGGAACCGGCCTCTCCTTTAGTACGGATAAGAGCAGCCCCTTCGGATATGCGCCTCAAAGCCTCGCCGAGATTTCTGGCACCGCATACAAAAGGAGTCTTAAAAACAGTCTTGTCTATGTGGTTTTCGTCATCGGCAGGAGTAAGCACTTCGCTTTCATCGATACAATCTATGCCGAGAGCCTGCAGGATTTGAGCCTCGACAAAGTGCCCTATTCTTGCCTTAGCCATAACGGGAATAGAAACAGCCTCCATGATTTTTGATATTACAGAGATAGAAGCCATGCGGGCAACGCCGCCCTCTTTTCTGATGTCGGCAGGAACGCGCTCTAAAGCCATGACGGCAACGGCTCCGGCTTCTTCGGCTATCTTAGCCTGGTCAACATTAGTAACGTCCATAATCACACCGCCTTTGAGCTTCTCTGCAAAACCTGATTTCAGGCGGAAATTCTCACTTTTAGACATAGCTTATCTCCTTGTATGCTGTTTGAACCTATATACAGCCTTTTTAAAGAAATGTGAAGTGTGAAATTTGGAATTAAGAATGTAAAACTAATTTCACATTCCGCATTTCAAATTTCACATTTTAGAACCGGCGTATTTGGCATTTACTTGGCATTTTTTAGAAATAGCCTCGTATGCGGCCATAGAGCCTCTGAGGCTGAATGTATCGTTAATATTGGAGTTTTTTATAGTTAATGCCTGAACAGAGGCTTTTTGGCCTGAGCTGAGGAAAGAAGCGATTTTTTTATCGACCAACGAGTCTTTAGCCCAAGCATTCTCTTTTGCAGTAAAAAGATTAAAAGTTGTGCCGTCTATGGAAAGATAGGCGTGGTCCTTAGAGCTAAGAGCCGTATTTGCGTTATAGTTAAAAGTATTAAGCTCTCCATCTGTGGGTCTATGAGTCAGCATGAGATGTGAGGTTCTGTTATTTTTCTTAGGAGAGGAAGTAATCATATAGCAGACCAGCTGCCCGTTTTCTTGATAATAATAAGCCTGCCAGTCAGAAAAAACGCCCAAAGAGTTTCTTGTGCCGGGTGCAGCACTCTTAGGGGCTGTTGTATTTGAAGAAGATTTTTGTTTCTCCGGAATAAGGTTATCAATACCTCCTGTTTTTGCCGCAGAGACAGCAGAAACCGGCCGCAGAACAGCAAAGCTGAAAACAACGCTGAAGCAAATACATATGATAATGTGTTTATACATTATTACATGATAGTAAAAAAATGTTAACAGTGTATAAATATTAGTGTGAAGTGTTGAGAGTGGAGTTAAGAATATGCACCAATTTCACATTCCACACTTTATATTCTATTCTATCACAGAATGTCTGTCTGTGTAGTCCTCAATACTATCCTGCTCTATCACGGAAGAATCATAATTCTGCAAATAATCATCAACATAAAAACCACCCAAATACGACTCATCAATATCCTTTGCAGACTCATCATAAGGTCTTTGAGTTTTAAACATCATCTGTTCTAAAATAATCTCAACATCAGGCGCCTCGTTTATTTCTTCAGCTTCTGGAGCATCGTAAACTCTGTCCGCACTCTTTGCGCCGGCCGGACTAATTTTGTCTACAAATAACTGCTCAAAAGACAAATCCGCCAAAGCTACGCTATTCCCGTTCACTACCGTATTGATAATAGGAGCCAATGCCTTTAGCATCTGGGCAGGCAGAGAGCTTGTGAAAGTATAATCCGCCGCAGCACTCCCGCCGACAAACGCCGTAACAGTGCCGAAAAACCTGTCTCCTATATAGAAAAGGAAAGTGCCGGATCTGTTGACTGCTCTTGACGATATTTTCTTCCCTGCGGAAGAGAACTCATCATAACGCTGATCTCCCGTACCGGTCTTGCCTCCGACAGGCAAAACCTTTCCGTCCGCATCTTTATAAACTCCTATCAGTCTTGAAGCAGTGCCTCCTCTGCTTACAGGAGTCTTCATAAGCTTTTTGGCAGCCATAGCAACTTCTATAGGCAAGACTCTTTTCGTAGTAAAATTACTGTCAATGTTTAAAACCGTTTCATACGGAGTATCCCGCGCAAAAGTGATTTCTTTAAAACGCTCCGTAGGTTTTTTCACACCGTCAGAAAGCAGAACGCTCACAAGCTCAGCGAGGCTTCCGGGTCTGTCCGCAGAGCTGCCGAAAGAAGTGGCAAAGCTGGGCACAAGCCTTTTGAAAGGATACCCTAGACTTGCCCAACGTTTATGAATCTGCTCGAAAGCATCTTTCTCCAGCATGATGCGAATTCTGGTATTTTGAGCCTTTTTGAGATCTTTTCTATAGAGCCATGAATAACTGTCAATGCGAACTTTTTTTCCGTCCTCCATGATTTTCTTGTAAGGAGCGTCCGGGTTCTGACCCAAGTACTCTACAAGCCACAGCTCAATGGGATTAGTGCCGGAAATATAAGCCATGTCGTTCAGCGAGTACGTCTTCTTAGAATGAGTATCAAACAGCGCAGCTATACGGGAAGAAGACAAAGAAGCATATTCGGGCAAAGATTTTATGAAGTTAGTAAAATCTTCCAACGAGGCTTTGGGATACACAGCGAAAAAAACTATGCTCTTGGCAGCAGCACTCTTCTTAGACTTGCCTGCCAAACGCTTAAGTCTTTCTTCCTTAGACAATTTCCTATGTATAGTAATAAACCTACCGAGAAAAACAGCACCCTCATCATCTGCGAAACGCTCTAAATAAAGCTGCCTTTGCGGCAAGTCGTGTTCCAACAGAGCACTGCTTTTGATGCCCAGCCCCTGCCCTATGGTGTAATTCACAATATCCCGCATGAGGCGGACGAAAACCAGATTAACAGAGTGCTTAAAAGCGTCCCGCACAGTATAAACCTGATCATCGGATTTCCTTTCAAAGTTTTTGAAAGTGTGAATCCCTCCTCCGGTGAAGAAAACTTCCTTAGTGCTGCCGGAATAATACCTGTCTAAAGAGTCCTCCAGCATAGAGTAAAGCACCGGTCTTACTGCCTCAGTATTAACAACCCCTAAGGCAGTCTCAGCGTCTATCTCCGCCTTATGAGAAATAATCCAGTTCAATGCCCAAGAAGTAAGCGCATCAGGATCATCAACTAATAATTCTCTAAGATCATGTTCGGAAGACTTCTTGTACTTTTCATACAGCTCGGCAATAATCTCCAGATATGTAATAACAGTCCTAAGCTTGGCAGTAGATCCTAAATCCAGCTTCATTCCGTCATTAAGATCAAAAGGACCGTCAATATTATCAGCTTGCAGCCTTACTTTATTAGTAGTCTCACCTTTCTCGTAAAGAACAACGCTCCATTTAATCTTAGACAAATCATCATTGGGACGGATTAATCTGTACCCGTAAAGATTCATGCTTTTCACGAACTCCGGGTCATTCATTTTTTTGAGAAAAGTAACCAGATGCTGCTGGACGTTACTGTCAATAGTAGTTTTTGCAGCCAAATCCAATCTATCCAAAACATACAAACGCCTGACGTCCAAGAGCTTCATCAAATTGTACCTGAAAGCATTGATAGCCTTCTGATCAATAAACAGCCTTTTTGTCTGTACCGGAGGTTCTGCGGCAAAAGCAAGCCTCTGTTGTAAAGCAGCATCACGCAAAACTTTGGAAATAACGCCGTCCGAACTAAGCCTGTACAGAGCGGCATCAATGAGATTTTCCAAACCATTTCTGTTTGTGATTAGATAATAGCTTGGGCGCCGCTGAGATAAAATCAACCCCAGAACCGCGCGGTACGCCTTAGCCTTTTCAAGCACATTTTCAGGAGAAGCCTCGTCTAAATTAAGCACAGCAGAAACATTAGCCAAATCCATATTAAACCAAGCCCACAGAGCATCTCCTATACTGTTGACCTCGCCAAAGCCGGGTCTTGCAGAAAAAGGAGTGCTGTTTAAATAGTCCAAAACAATCTGTCTTCTCACTTCAGTAGTATCCGTACTATCCATATAAATTTTCATAGAAGCGGAAGCAATCTGCCGTAATTTTTCTCCCATACTGCTTGTCTGCCCTTTAGGAGAGAAGCGGAATTTCTCTATCTGAGTAGCAAGAGTACTCCCGCCTCCTGTGCTGAATTCCGGATTAAAAAACCTGACGAACTGCCCCCAAATAGCATACATGAAACGAGACCACTCGATCACCGGATTCTTAGTAGGCACAGCCTCGTCATTCAAAAGGCTTCTGTCTTCAACCTGTAAAAGCGTCAACACAAGCAAAACAGGTATCTCTTCGAAACTATTAAAAACTCTTCTCGGGTATATTGCAGAGTAAATTAAATTATCGTTCTGATCAAAAAAAGTCAGTCCGGCTACAGTTTTCGGGTGATACAGAGGATAGAGACCTCTTTTGAGCATTTTGTCATAGGCAGGAGAAGCGTGCATCTGAGATACAACCTCATAGCCCTCTGCCTCCAAAGCCCTTATGTAAAAAGGCATCATAGTATAGCCCAAACGCTCGTTGTAAGGACCGAACTTAGGATATTTCAAAAAATCATTTTTCTTAGGCTCCGGAAAAAACTTGGCTTTCTGCGCATAAGAGTGAAAATATTTCGCCTGAGCCTCAGAAGTCATCATTTCGTCTAAGATGATTCCTCCGATGAGAATTGCAATCCCTATAAACAAAGCCAGCGGCAGAATTAAGAAAAAACCTATCCCGGTACTGCTTCTGACAATCTTTTTTATTTTAATTTTTTTAAATCTGTGCGTATAGTTTTTTGCTTTTACCAGAACCAAAGTTTTAAAAACGTCACATTTCTTTAGAAAACTCTGTACTTTTGCTGCTATGATAGACTCTCCGGGCTCTTTTTCATCTTTTTTTTCTTCAGCACTCTCTTTAGAGAAGACTTTAGCGCAGAACCGCATCACCTCTGCCTTAACGTCAGAAATCTTAACTTTAAACGTATCTGCCTTTTCCTTATCTTTCTTCACAATTAAACCCTTAACAACTGTCCTACAGCATCGGCAACAGAAGACAGCATAACAGTTTTCTGTTCCTTGCTTTTCATATCCTTCACAACCACAGTGCCGTTTTTCTTTTCCTCTTCTCCCAGAAAAAGAACTATTGGAATCCTAGCCTTGTCCGCATATTTAAGCTGTTTATCGAGTTTGGCACTGTCCATATACACTGAAACCTTAAAACCGGCATTGCGCAAAACAACTGCAAGCTCCAAGTAATCCGCTCTTAATTCGTAAGCCATATTGGCTATGAGAATTTCAGTCATAGCCGCCGGAACATCTTTGAGCACCCCGGAAGACAAAAGCTGATCGAAAAGTCTAGTAAGCCCTATGGAAATACCAACTCCGGGCAGATTGGATTTAGTATAATGACCGGCTAAATCGTCATAGCGTCCGCCTGAACAAACGCTGCCGAACTCAGGGTGAGCATCGATGACAGTCTCGTAAACAGTGCCGGTATAATAATCAAGCCCTCTCGCAATAGACAAATTAAATCTGGTGCGCCTTTCCTTTACATTCATGCTTTTCAAACTGTCTATCAGAGAAGAAACCTCTTCCATGCCCTGTAAGAATAACTCGTCCTTTACGCCCAGTTCGGAAAGTGCTTGCAACATTTCGGAATTGCTCCCCTTAAGGGTAACAACTCTTAAAATAATATTCGCATTATCGGAAGATATTCCAAGATTGACCAGAGCCTCAGAAACCTTTTCTTTTCCTATCTTGTCTATTTTATCGATTTCTCTTAAAACAAGAGTCTGCGTGTCAGAGTCCCGCACTTCCATGCTGTTGAGAATCCCTTTCAGCAGCTTTCTGTTGCTGAAGTTTATAGTAAAATCCCCGACATTAAGCTCTTCAAATATCCCGGCTATAATAGCCGGTATCTCTGCATCGTACAAAGGACTCAAAGAATCCTTTCCGATAATATCAATATCGCACTGATAAAATTCCCTGAACCTTCCCTTCTGCGCCCTCTCGCCTCGATAGACGCGCTGAATCTGATAACGCTTGAAGGGAAAATAAAGTTCCCGCTCATACTGGGCAACATACCGAGCTAACGGCACAGTAAGATCAAACCGCAAAGCTAATTCCGGTTCATGCCCCTGTTGTAAAGACCCGAGAGACTGAACAAAATAAACCTGTTTTTCAGTCTCTCCTCCGGACTTAGTCAGTAGCACATCTTTTATCTCGAAAACAGGAGTCTCAAGAGGAGTAAAACCAAACTTTTCGTACCAAGACTGTATTACAGCGATCATGCGCTGAAATATTATCTGCTCTTTTGGCAGAAGCTCCATAGTACCGGAAGCTATTCGAGGCGGAACAATTTTATTCATGTTAATATACTTTGAAAATATAAGAGGGATAGAGAAAGCATTAATTATTGTATATTACAATACAGCTTAAGAAATAATAAATTTTCTAAAAAAAACTAGGGGCATACCATTAAATGGGATATGCTTAGGGATTAAGGCGGAAGATGAAATTTACTCTTACAGGCTTATCAACACTGGCTCCTTTGCAAGCATAACTGGCACTGTTAGAGATGTTAACATCACCAACCGTCCAAGGAAGACGAAGGTCAGGGTTAGGGTCTGAACTTCTCTTCTCAATATTCACCCCTTGCACCCGAACAGCAACTAGTCCGTCATAAGCAGTAGGATCCGAATTCCTGACAAGAGCGGTAAGACAGTCCTGAAAACTGGAAAAAGTATACTCAAAAGCAAACAGAGTAGGGTTATTCAGAACTGGATTTGCGCAAGAAGCCTGAGTCCCTCCGGAATCCCAGCTGCAAACCTCTAATGTAGAGTTAGCCAGCGGTGTAAGGACTTTACCTTTATCCTTGCCCTTAACAACAACGAAGTTGCCCGGAAACACATTAGCGTTTTTCATAAATTTCATATCTTCCATATTCATATCTTTGAAATTAGGGACATTGGCATACACGCTTCTTACATTTTCAAGAACAACCACCATCATTTCAGAAAAATCAGCATGGCGCACCGTGTGCATCATAGAAGCCGCAACACTCCAGATACCTGCCATTATCAAGCCGATAACGCCCAGAACTATAGCGGCTTCGGTGAGAGTGAAGCCCTTTGAAGAAGTATGGAGTGTGGAGTGTGGAGTGCGGAGTTGGTGCATATTCGCCGCCGAAGGGGAATATTCACATAGTAATTCCTTGTTTTTTGTTTCTAATTTCACATTCCGCATTTCACATTCCTTTTTTCGGGAATAGGGCATTTAAATTTAATGTGAAATACGGAAATGAGGAATTAAAACAATAACTCCACACCCCACACTCCACACTCCATACTTTTACCAAAAAAACCTATACTAGTCAACGCTCTAATAATGCCCGCTGTACAACAGAGCCTTAAGCGTCTTCATCTCTTCCAAAGCCCTCCCGGTACCCAAAGCCACGCAGGACAAAGCATCTTCGGCAATAGAGACCGGAAGACCGGTAGCATGACGCAATACTGCATCAAGATTCCGCAGCAAAGTTCCTCCGCCAGTCATGACAATCCCCTTGTCTACTATATCAGCGGCAAGCTCCGGAGCAGTGTTTTCCAAAGCTATCTGAACAGCCTCGAGTATTGCGGTAACAGGCTCTTCAAGACTTTCCGCAATTTGTCTTTCGCTTATCTCTATCTCTTTAGGCACGCCGTCCGACAGATCCCGTCCTTTGATTATGGCAGTTCTGCCGTTGCCTTCCAGAGGCACGCAGGCAGATCCCACCTCTTTCTTGATTCTCTCGGCAGTAGTATCTCCGATAAGCAGATTATGATACCTTCGTATGTAGTTTATTATAGCCTCGTCCATTTTGTCTCCGCCTACGCGGACGGACTTGGCATAAACGATTCCGCCCAGTGAAAGCACCGCTACTTCCGTAGTGCCACCGCCTATATCCACAATCATAGAACCTGTCGGTTCCGTAACCGGAAGCCCTGCCCCGATAGCGGCCGCCATAGGCTCCTCAATAAGAAACACCCGGCAGGCACCGGCTGATTCCGCAGCTTCCTGAATGGCTCTTCTTTCTACCGGAGTAGCACCGGACGGAATGCAAATCACTATCTGAGGACTGGCAAAAGTCCGGCGGTTGTGAACCTTGCTGATGAAATGCTTAATCATCTCTTCGGCAACGTCAAAATCAGCAATTACGCCGTCCCGCAAAGGACGTATTGCCTGAATATTACCGGGAGTCCGCCCCAGCATCAGCTTTGCCTCATCGCCGACAGCAAGCACCTGACGCTTGCCCTTAGTATGAGCGATAGCAACGACAGAAGGCTCATTAAGAACGATTCCGCGCCCCTTTACATAAACGAGAGTATTGGCAGTTCCGAGATCCATTCCCATATCTGCAGAAAGCAAACCTAATAGATTAGAAAACATAAGTTCAACCCAGTAATTAGAATCGAAGTACAATATTACTTTTTTACATGCTTCACAGTCTTTATCAAGAACAATTTTTTTAGTTAGGAGTGTGGAGTGTGGAGTTTTGCAATTTAACCAAATCCGCAATCCCCTGTTTTGCCAAAGCAAGCATGGAACTGAACTGTTCTTCAGAGAATGAGGAGCGTTCCGCAGTGCCTTGTATCTCGACAATTCCGCCCTTGCCGGTCATGACAAAATTAGAATCCACAAAAGCGGAAGAATCCTCCTGATAGTCTAAATCCAAGCAAACCTCTCCGTTGATAATACCGCACGATACTGCCGCTACGTTGTCAGTAATAGGATTCTTTGAAATCCGTCTTGTCTTAAGAAGAAAATCGCAGGCAAGCGACAGCGCAACAAACCCTCCTGTAACAGAAGCAGTCCTAGTTCCTCCGTCCGCCTGAATCACATCGCAATCCAGCTTGATGGCTATTTCCCCGAGTGCCTTCCTATCTATGACAGAGCGCAGGCTTCTTCCGATAAGACGCTGTATTTCTTGAGTTCTTCCGGACTGCTGCCCTTTAACAGCTTCTCTGTCTATCCTGTCCGCAACTGCCCTGGGGAGCATACCGTACTCCGCAGTAATCCAGCCTTCTCCGGATCCTTTAAGAAACAGCGGAACTCTATCCTCTACGCTCGCAGTACAAATAACGTGAGTATCTCCGAACTTCACGAGACATGAGCCCTCTGCATACTTGGAAACATTGGTCTCAAAAGAAACGGAACGCAACTGATTTAATGCCCGATTAGAATTTCTCATGTTTTTCCTATAGATAAAACGCAACTAGTTGGTAAGTTTAAACTCCCACCCTATATTAGTCACAAATCCTTTTCTGCCGGCCCCGCACTTTTCTTGCACATCCGCAAGACTCCATTGCTCTTGTTCTCCTTCAGGTTTGCATATCCCGCCCTTACAGTCTATTTTCCAACATTTCGGCGGGTCCTCATTACCCACGCACACCTGAGTTATCCCAAGCGTAGTATCTTTGTAGTCTATCTTAGAAAACAACATCTTAGTGCACATTGCAGGCGTTAAATCTTTCAGAAAAACAAAAATCCTCAAAGGATAATTCCCCGCACATACACTGCTGCTGGTCATTACGTCCATTCTCCCGACTGCAGTCTCTATCAAGCGGGGCGAAGAATTCATATTCACCCAGTTCTTATCTATAACATCATCATCTAACAGCTTCTGTATAATAGACTTCTTCTCACATTTCAAACCCACATCTTTATTAACATACCTTATACGAGTATCCGTAACAACATCCGCCACGCTCTGGGCGGCGGAATATACTCTTTTGTTTTCCTGAGCAGCACTTGCCGCAATCCATATGGCAGAAAGCAGAGCAACTATCAATGCGAGCACAATTGCTGTCTCCGTCAAAGTAAATCCGGCACTGCTCTTCTTAAATTTTTCAAAAAACTGCATGACAATCCTCAATAATAACGTCTCTATTAATTTTTAACTTCTCCGCTCGTTAACTTGAAAAACCAAGATATTCCTTTTATATCGCCTCTCTTGTTACCGCACGCTTTCGTAACATCTTTTAGACTAATCCTGCCGTCATCGAGTAAATTGTCGGATCCGCCTACTCTGATATCACTAAGTTTCGCTCCGGCAATCAACTCTGCAGATCTCATGACAAACTCCGCACAGGCTTCTCCTCCGGGTATATCATCGTACTTAATAAATACCCCTATGCCCTCTTTATTCGGCTCATTAGGATTACGCTTGCAAAACTTAACTTCTACGTGATTCTTAGTCACATCAGTACTCCAAGGCGTCATCAAATTCATCGTACTTTCTTTTCCTTTTCTGTACACCATTGAATCGGGAAATACCATTGAACCAAGAAGCTCCTTATTATCCATATCCTGTACAAACTTACGCCTCTGCTCGTCATCAGTGAACGGCTTGCACCCCTGCGGCAGCTTCTCCAGCGTAGATATCGAAAAACGAGCAGAATTAACGGCAACATTATTAACTATCTCGGCAAGCTCATTGATACCTCTGTTAATCTTTGCGCTGTTGAACACAGGGGCTGCAGCAGCAAATATACCGGCAACAATCAGCCCGAATATTGCCATTACTACGCCAAGCTCTGTAAGAGTAAACCCGGAATTGTTTTTCATCATCTATGCATACCTGTTAAAAGAAGCTATAAGACAAACATTGTATTACTATAAACACAAAAAAGATACCTAAATCTTAATCCTCGTTCTTAGACAGCTCAAAAAACCAAGTAATCATCTTAGGTTCTCCGACACTACCCATACCGCAATATGTATCCAGCTTATCCTTAGACAAGCTTCCCTCTGTTATCAAATTTTCGGACCTAGCCACGCTTACATACCTTAGAGAATCCTTCCCTATCAGATCTATGGTGCCGAGTACAAAATTAACGCAATCCTGCTTAGAAACGTCATTATATTCGATAATAATACCCATCACATTTTCATTTTTAAGTTCGGGATTGCTTTTACATAGTCCTACCCTGATATGACTGCTATCCCAGTCAGTACTCCAAGCAGTCACAAGAATATCTGTTCCTTCTTTAGTGTGATGAACCATATTGGAAGGAAACATTCTCGCTGCTATAGCCTCCTGCATATTTTGACCGCTGGTATACCAAACGCAGCCCTTAGTAAGATTTACTAAGGAGGCATTGTGAGCGATATTTTTTACAACAGACCTCATATCGCTGACGCTTTTTTCTATGACGGTATCTTGTTTTGCAGGATTCAGCATGTGATACACAGCGAAAGCAACGGCAGCTGTTACTATTAACCCGACAATTCCCTCTAAAATAGAGATGCCTTTAGAATCAAACTTACTCATAGGATTCCTCTCACAATTTATAAAGACTCCTTCCATCAAACCTCCAAGTAGTGCCTACGGCGCGGCTATTATCTTTCTCGGAGAATATTATGAACAGAGACCCGTTATTCACCTGAAGCGTATACTCTCTGGTGCAATTCTTGACCGGGACTATATTATACCCTGCTTTATTCAGCACGAACAGCACATGTCTGTATTGACAGAAATTACCCTTTACATCATACCCTGTAATTATAAAGGCATCGGTATCTCCCGCCTGATATACCTTAGAACCTCCTACAATAGGCAGCGGCTCTAAAACACTAACAGGCGCACCATTTAGTTCGACAGAATACTTTTTCTCTGCGCTGCTTCCGACATTAACAAAATCTATGGTGCCGAAACGAGAAGACAGCCTCATTACGATATTCTTAACAGGCGGACTAGGCTTTGCCAGCTCTGAAACTATGAGTCTTTCATTACCGCCGGCTTTTAAAGACGCTATAATCGCAGAATAAGCCGTATCAATAGCTTTTAAAGTATTATTATCCAGCTTTCCGGTTATAGGCAGTTTTCTTTCTCTTTGGAAATTACGCACGGCACTTTGTGTAAAAGGACCTGCGATGCCGTCTATTTTTCCCGTATAGTAGCCCATAGAACGGAGCTGTTCCTGAGCCTTTGCAATGCTGCTCTTATTGGATTTTACAGCAGCACCCTTTTCTGCGGCAACAGCTTGAACCGGCACAGCCGTTATGAGACATAAGGCAATCAGAGCAAAAGAAACTTTACGTAACAGCATTTGCAAACCCTTTTTTCGAATATCTTAAAAGATTACCAACTGATTCCGAGATTATGCAATCATTTTATTTACATGATGTTAACATATTCTTTTTTTAGACAACATTTCATAAAACACAGCAAAAAAGCAGCTTATTCCGGCAATAAGAACAATACAAGCACCTGCCGGAACCTCGAAATGATACGAGATTTCGAGTCCTATAACAGAAGAAACCACAGCAATCATAACGCTGAGAGGCAATATAGTATCTATGTCATTAGACAAGCACCTCGCAGTAATGGCAGGCAGAAGAATAATGCCAAGCCCCATAAGAGTCCCGAAAACAAAGAACGAAGAAATAAGATTTATGATAAGCAGCGCGTAAAAAAGCATTTCTATAGTTGTGTTTTTCTGACCGTCATCGAAACTCTGAATGATGAAAGAGCGGTAAAAGACTGCTAGGACAAAAACAGTTATAACCGCAGTCAAGGACATTAAAATCAAAGAAGTATCATCTACGGCAAGAATATCGCCTACAAGGAAATGAGAAAGGTCAACGCTGGTCCCTCCAAGACTGATAAGAACAACTCCTATAGCCAGAGACGATAAATAAATAACAGCCAGAGCAGCATCTGTTTTAAGGCTTGAGAAACGAATAAGCAGAACAGCAAGCACAGCAACAATAATACCTGCGAAAATACCGCCCATAGCCATAGGCAGAACAGCAAAACCAAACAGAAAAAAGGCTGCGGCAATGCCGGGAAGAACCGCGTGAGAAACAGCATCTCCTACAAGAGTCATTCTTTTCAGCGTTATGAAAACTCCCAAAAGCGTGCCGCTTAAAGAGAGAATCAAGCAAGCTGCCAAAGCCCTCCTCATAAAGGCATATTCAAAGAACGGCGTTATAAGATTATTATCCATTACACTTATACCTATTTAAATCCACAGAGCGGTTATAAGACATATGCTTATCGTGCAATTTGCCGTCTTCACCTGCGCATAATTCCGCCATATCCAAATCAAAAGACAAAAGCTTATCCTCCAGCATTTTGTGAGTATGCCCCTGCCCCAGACAAGTGCCTGCCATAACAAAAGAATCCGGAAAATATTTTTGTATCAAAAGCAAATCATGCAAAACGCATATTATAGTTTTTCCCTCGCTGTGCCAGTCCAGTATAATACGCATCAGCCTTTCCGTAGTGAAAGCATCAATAGAGGCAAAAGGCTCGTCCAGCAAAATGAGATTTGCTTTTTGAACAATAAGCCTAGCGAACAAAAGCCGCTGAAACTGACCTCCGGAAAGCTCTGAAATCTGTCTGTCTTCAACTCCGACAAGTCCTACTTTGCGCAGGGCGTTTCTTGCGAGTTCTATTTTAGCATCTGAAACAGCCCTCATGTTGCCTATTGACCGCCAAAAACCTGTACAAACCGTCTGCAGCACGGAAATAGGAAATGTTCTGTCCATAAAGGAAGCCTGCGGCAGATAGCCTATAACAGCCTCATTGTCTATGAAAACAGAGCCTTCCGTAGGACATCGCCTTTCCGCAATCAGCCTAAGCAGAGTGCTTTTTCCGGCACCGTTAGGACCTGCTATAGCCGTAAGAGAGCCCTTATTAAACGTACCGGAAATATTCCTAATGGCAAAATTATTGCGGAATTTTACACTGATGTTATCAAGACTCACAAAAGAGTTCATAGTCCTGTCCCCCATAAGGCAAGCAGGATTATTGCCAAAGATATAAGTCCGGCAATAAAAACCCTTTTTGCTGCGCTCATGTAGAAAAATTTGCAGCGCAATGTGAAAACTCCTAAAATATGTTGTTCAAATCAAGATTATGAGTATTATACTTTCCAAATTCATAAATATCAAGGTAACCATTCATGACTAACCAAGTGCCGGACAACCACCCAAGAGCTGCGTCTCTAAGACAGCGGTATGCCATAGCCGCTCACGCAAAAACAGGGCTGGTGGCAGAGACCGGAACAATTTCCCACGGCAGAGGAGAAGCATTTGATTATCTGTTAGGGGAAGAAACGCCGGAGCCTGTAAAAGAGCATATTAAACAGGCAGCGGCTCTATTGCTGCAAGCAAAGCACCCGGTAATAAGCATAAACGGAAACGCAGCGGTTCTGGCAGGACAGTATTTTTCCGAGCTGTCTAAGGCCATTCCGGCAAAATTAGAGGTCAATGTGTTTTACGGAAGGACTCAGGAAAGAGAGTCTATGATTGCGGAATTTCTAAAGCAGTACGGAGCAAACGATGTTCTGGGCATAAACCCTGAAGCAAGAGTGCCTAATCTGCATTCTGCGCGAGGAAGCGTTGATAAAGAAGGAATAGCAAAGGCGGATGTCGTGCTGGTTCCCCTAGAAGACGGAGACAGAACCGAAGCTCTTATAGCATGGGGAAAGAAAGTAATATCTATTGATTTAAATCCGCTGTCAAGGACAGCGCGGAAATCTACGATAAACATATGCGACAATATAACCCGGGCAATTCCTTTAATGACTGCGTATGCCAAAGAGCTGAAAGGATACGCTCCGGAAATAAACAAGCTTGCAGATAGTATAGATAATGACAAGGCAACTGCCCGGGTGCTGCGTTTCATGAGAGAGAGGCTGCAAAAGCTGGAAGATGAGTTGGAGAAATAAAAATGTTACTAGCAATTGATGTAGGAAATACTAATATTGTCTTAGGAGTCTATAAAGAGGCAAAGCTCTTGAACAGCTGGAGGCTTGGGACGAACAGGACTAGAACCTCTGATGAGTACGGAGCATTAGTACAGAATCTATTCAATCAGAGCGGAATAAAACTTGACGATATAAAAAGCGTGGCTATCTCAAGCGTAGTTCCGCCGGTGAACAGAGACTTAGGAGAATTTGCAAAGAAATTTTTCAAAGTCGAGGCATTTTTTGTATCTGCGAAAAGTGACATGGGCATGACAATACAGTACGACAGCCCGTCAGATGTTGGAGCGGACAGGATATGCAACGCAGTAGGCGCATACCATAAATATAAATGTCCATTAATAGTAGTAGACTATGGGACAGCAACTACATTTGACCTTATAGACGAGAACGGAGATTATTTGGGAGGAGCAATCGCACCCGGAATTAACATATCAATGAATGCGCTGTTTGCAAATGCAGCCAGACTGTTTCCGGTAGAGTTCAAAGCACCTCCTTCCGCTATAGGAAAGAACATGGTAAACTCGATGCAAAGCGGAGCAGTGTTCGGATTTATAGGGCAAACCGAAGCCTTGATAAAAAAGATTTCCGAAGAGATGCTGTCGATTTTAAAAAGCAGAGGCAGTACGGCAAAGATAAAAGTAGTTGCTACCGGCGGGCTGGCAGTACTGATACAGAAAGAAAGCTCTATGATAGACGCAATAGACGATAAGATGACGTTAGAGGGAATAAGAATTATATTTGAACGGAGTATATAATCTGAAAAATTGTGATTTTTGAGCTTACGTTCGTTTCTATTTATGTGAAATTTATTATGGTTAATGTCCTTAAAAAATTTGCAGTATTTTCAAAGAGGCAATAATTAACATCCGTTTCTTTGTTAAAAATCAATTAAGATTTTTGTTAATAAACTGTTAATAACTCATTGATTTTATTCACAAAAATGCTTGTAGCTATTGGTGCTGCTTTGGGATCCGGAATAAGCGTTGCCTTCTATAAGGCGGTTACGGATTTGCTTGCTGCAAAGAGAGAAAAAGAACTCAAAAAAATCGATGCAGAGATTGCAAAAATCAACGCAGATAAAGAAATAGCAATTGCAGAAAAACATGATGCTACTATTTTGGAACTTGCTAGAACGCTTACTGAAACCAACAAACAGAACACTGAAGCGTTTACTGCAGTATTGGCGGAGCTTACAGCCAACGATAATAAACAAGGCGAAAACGTTGAGAGGGGAAAAGATGAGTGGCATGGTAAAAAGGTTGCAGAAAGTCAACAACAACTAAAAAGATAGGATATGGAGTTTTTATAGCGTTGCAAATTTGCAAGTACACTTGCAGAAAAACAACAACCATGCTTACATTATTTCTAAATACAGACTCCCGCCATCAGCCAGCTTGTAGGGCTTTTCTTTTGGCTTTGCGTTTTTACAAGCCTTATCGGTAAGTTTCACTTATGCCCCCAGTACTAATTTTTTGTTCCTCTGATTATGCCCCCAAAAATTATAGCTACAAATAGATTTTGATAGACGGTGATAGACAGACAATAAAGACTTGGTGCTGGATTATCAAGGATTTTATAGTCGTTACTAGACAATAATAAATGTTATAAAACTAATTCTTGGCGGAGGCTGAGGGATTTGAACCCTCGATACGCCTTTTCAAACGTATAACGGTTTAGCAAACCGTCGCCTTCAGCCACTCGGCCAAGCCTCCGCATTCGTATCTCTCTAGCAGACTATTTTTTGTTCTGCAAGACTTATATAGGCGGCTGCGAGCCCTTGAAAGTTTCTTCCGATTTATAATCGGGTGGTTTTGGCAAAAAGTTTGCTTCAAAATTTTCTTTGGCTTTATAAAAATCCTCTTTTTTAGCCTCGAACTTGCACCTTGGATAACCGTATTTTTCAATGAATATGATGCCGCCATACTCCTTGAAACCAAGCGCACTCAAAAGTTTGCGTGACGGCTGGTTGTCAGGGTGACAAGTCGCATTAACACGGTCATAACCGAATATTTTAAATGACCAGTCAATAAGTGCAAAAGCAGCTTCCTTTGCATACCCCTCCTTTTGGTGATTAGCGTGTGTATTTGCACTTAGATTCATATAAACAGTATCCCCGTCTAGGGTCATATCCTCTAAAGTAGTCTTAATGAATCCTATAACTTTATCCGGGGAGTCTTTCAGCGTCATGGCAAGCGTAATGAACTTTCTCGGGTTCGTATTCTGCTGTTTTACGGAATCTATAACAAAACCTTTTGGGTCATCTTGATAGACAATCCAAATGCCATTAGTCGTAACAGGACTCTCAGACGTTGACAGGCGAATGTCTTCAAAGTCGTTTATGTCTTGAAGCGTAACTTCACGCAGAATTAGTCTTGGGGTTTCGAGCCTAACATTATAGACATTATTAAAAAAATATTGTGTTATTTCAACTGGTTGGGGGGAGGGGGGGGGGGGTAAAATAGTCATAATAAACCTGCCTTCATAAATATAAATAAATCAAACACTGTGATATGAATATATTATACCATACATTGCTATTTAATTAAAGCAAAAAACAACCCAGCCTCCGATTAACCATAAAATTCCCGATAAAGCAGTTAGGAATGAGGAATTGGCACCAACTCCTCATTCCTAACTCTTTTCTATGCCTCCACTTCGTTTCGGCGAGGCCCCACTCCCGCCTTCGCGGGAGTAACAGCAGGGGAACACACCAATTCCTATTTCCTAATTTTTAATTTCCCATTTCACATTTTTAGTGCTACACTAGTGCCCATATCAAAAAAATACGTAAAGGGAATTCTCAAATGGACGTATCTTTAGCAGCAGAAAATGCTCCTTTTCTTAACACTCTGGACTACATATTCATCGTTATTGTTCTTGTGTCCGGTCTCTTGGCTCTCATACGCGGCTTTGTCAGAGAATTCTTATCTCTGTGCGCTTGGGTCGGTGCTTATTTCATAGCGATTGGATTTTATGAGCCTGTTGTTCCTCTGGTAAAACCCTATATTTCAAACGACAAGTTCGCTCAGTGGGCGGCAATCGGAGCCGTGTTTCTTGCAGCATTAATAGTATTTTCAATAATCGGTTACCTCCTAAGCGGTCTTGTAAAAGGCAAGGTTTTTGTCTGGCTCGACAGATCCGCAGGACTATTGTACGGTCTCCTCAGAGGCGTTGTCGTGCTTTGCCTTGTATACCTCGGAGCCGTGCTTATTTTGTGGCCTAACATCAATAAATATGAGCCTAATGAAAAATTGTCAGAACAGGATTTGAAAGATAAAAATCGTCCTCCCGAGCTTCTCATCAACGCAAAATCAAGAACGATTCTGCAATACGGTGCTGATTTGATAGTCAGGATTTTCCCTCAGGATATCATTGACGACTGGAGGCGGGACATGCAGGCTCATAAAGTAGATATAACAACTACCGTAAAAGAAAATGTAGACACTTTAAAAGAGCATGTGGACGATCTGAAAGAACACATAGACGAGGCTGTTGAGAAACTGCCCAGTGCGGATGAGGTTTTAGAAAGAACTGATTCTGAATAATTCATATAACTACAAATAATATCAAAGGAGAGGCTTTTATGGATTTGTTCGGCAACAATCCTTTCGAAGATGATAAACTCAAAGAAGAATGCGGTATTTTCGGCATTATCGGCAACCCTTCCGCTTCTGCTTTAACAGCATTGGGGCTTCATGCTTTGCAGCACAGAGGGCAAGAATCTGCCGGTATTGTAAGCTGTGATAACGGCAGTTTTAATGCTCATCATGCTATCGGTCTTGTAGCCGGCAACTTCGGCAACGATGCCGTGATAAGCAGACTAACCGGAGATACCGCTATCGGTCATACCAGATATGCGACTACCGGAGAAGGCTCTCTAAGAAACGTGCAGCCTTTGTTCGCTGATTTGGAATTCGGCGGCTTTGCCGTTGCTCATAACGGAAACCTTACTAATGCCAATATGCTGAGAGACCAGATGGTGCAGCAGGGCTGTTTGTTCCGCTCTACTACGGATACCGAGGTTATCCTTCATTTAATGGCTATTTCTATTGAAAAAGAGCCTCTCAAAAGATTCATAGACGCACTAAGGCGCATACAAGGAGCATACTCTATTGTGGGTCTGGGTGAAGACATACTTATCGGAGCCAGAGATCCTAACGGCATTCGTCCTTTAGTTCTCGGAAAACTGGATAACAGCTTTGTTCTTGCCAGTGAAACATGCGCTCTGGACATCATCGGTGCCTCATTCGTAAGAGACATAGAACCCGGAGAAGTTGTTTTTATCCGAGATGGAGAAGTCAAATCTTTTCACCCTTTTAAAAACATGCCCAGCAAATTCTGCATTTTCGAGTACATCTATTTTGCGCGTCCGGACTCTTATATGGAAGGGCGTTCCGTGTATGAGACTCGTAAGAATATCGGAAAAGAGCTGGCTAAAGAGTCTCCTGTTGAGGCTGATGTTGTTGTGCCGGTACCTGATTCAGGAGTACCTACTGCTATCGGCTATGCGGAACAGAGCGGGCTTCCCTTTGATTTAGGCATTATCAGAAACCACTATGTAGGCAGGACTTTTATTCAGCCTACCGACAAAATCCGCCACTTGGGCGTGAAGCTGAAACACAATGCTAATAAGCGTTTCATCGAAGGCAAGAGGATAGTTCTTTTAGATGACTCTATTGTAAGAGGGACTACTTCCGTTAAGATAGTAGAAATGCTGAGAAATGCCGGCGCCAAAGAAGTGCATATGAAAATTTCCAGTCCTCCTACTATGTACGGCTGTTTTTACGGCATAGACACTCCTGAGTCTGAAAAGCTCTTGGCTCACAGTCATTCCATAGAAGAAATGCGCAGGTTCATCGGCATAGACAGCTTGTCTTTCATTTCTTTTGACGGCATGTACAAGGCTATTTGCGGTAAACCCCGCAACAGAGACAATCCTCAATTCTGCGATGCCTGTTTCAGCGGAGACTATCCTATTCCTTTGACTGATTACAGGAATAAGGATAATAAAAAGACTTTGTCTTCTTTGTCTTAGAGGATTGTATGCTGAAGGCTGTTAAGATTAGCGAAGAGTATCCTGCGCCGTATGAATACATAGATGCCGCCTCTATAGAAGTAAACACTGATCTGTTCCGCACAATACCCATAGACCTAATGAAGACAGTGGGTATTCTTCCTTTTACTTATAAAGACAAGACGCTTTCCGCTGCGATTTCCGATGAGGCTGATGATTCCAATATAGATATTTTGCGCCGCTATGTTGATGCTAAGACAGATATACAGGTATTTGTTTCGTCTAAGGCCGGCATAAGCCAACGTCTGGAGCAGATTTCCGAAGATATTTTAACTGTTGATGCGATAGTGTCCGAGATAGAGAAGGCTAATACTAAACAGATAGAATCTCCTATTATCAGACTCATGGATACTATTATCTGGGACGCTGTGAGAGACCGTTCTTCGGATTTGCATTTTGAGCCGGAGCGGTCTTACGTCAGAGTGCGCAGCAGGATAGACGGCGTTTTACATCAAAAATATACTATTCCTTCCAAGCACTGGAGTCTGATTTCCAACCGCATCAAGATTTTTGCAGGCATGGATATTGCCGATACAATGAGCATTCAAGAAGGGCGTTTTGATTTGAAGATTAATGATCTTAGCATTGATTTCAGAGTTGCCATTATGCCGACTGTGAGCGGAGAAAATATTGTAATCAGAATACTCCACAAAAGCAGAGATAAGTTTGAATCTCTGGCAGCGTTAGGGTTTAATGATTTTGCTTTACAAGAAGTACTGAAAATGTGTCAAAGACCGGAAGGCATGATACTTGTTACAGGACCGACCGGAAGCGGCAAGACTACGACTATATACTCTATGATGAAGCAGGTGAGCGGCATCAGCAATAACGTGATGAGTCTTGAGGATCCTGTAGAGTACTCGATGGATCTTGTGAGGCAAATCTCTATCAGCGAAGAAAAGGGTATTGATTTTGCAAGCGGAGTACGGGGACTGCTGCGTCAGGACCCGGACGTAATTTTTATCGGCGAGATACGGGACAGAGAAACTTCGGCCGTAGGCTTTAGAGCCGCTATGACAGGACATCAGGTGTTTTCCACTTTGCACTGCAACGATGTTTTCGGTGCATTGCCGCGGCTTAGTGATTTAGGCGTTTCCAGAGAAACTGCTTCCGGCAATGTGATAGGAATTATTGCGCAAAGGCTGGTTCGCAGATTATGCCCTTACTGCAAAGAGACCAGAGATGCCTCGCATCAAGAGCTGCAATTAATAAGAAAACACAGCAGCGGTAATTTTCGTGAGAAGTCCTCTATTTCCGTAGCTTCTGCGAACGGGTGTTCTATGTGTTCCAACACCGGTTTTTCCGGCAGAACTGTGATTGCGGAAGTCTTGAGATTTTCTCACAGACTGGACGAACTTATTGCAGGCAATGCCGTGCTGTCCGAGATTAAAGAGCAGGCTCATGCGGACGGTTTTTCTTTTATGATAAAAGACGGCATAGAAAAAGTGCTGGCTTTAGAGACTACTTTTGAAGAGCTGGGAAGAGTTTTGGATTTGACGAGATAATCTCTGCGATTATTTCTCCCACACGGTATTTCGAAGAGTATCCGCAGTCAACAGTCTTGTTTTTTGTAATCATGTATACGCGGTTATTGTCCGAGCCCATTGCGTTGTTATCTTTGGAAACAGAGTTGGCAAATATTACATCTGCATTCTTTTTATGAAGTTTTTGTTCAGCGTATGATAATAAATCGTGAGTTTCCGCTGCAAAGCCTATTACTATTTCAGGACGTGTTTCTTTAAGATGTCCGAAGTAACTAAGAATATCGGGATTCTGTTTCATTTCTATTGTTCTTACTCTGTCTGATGCAAAGTATTCTTCTATGTTGTTTATGACGGTTTTTATTCCAAAGTCCGCAACGGCAGCTACTCCTATATACGCATGAGCCGGCAGTCCTTTCTGGCACGCTTTAAGCATTTCTTCTGTGGACTGCACGTATATGGTTTTTATATGGGTATGCGAAGGCTCAGGCAGATGCACGTTTCCGGCTATCAACAAAACATCTGCTCCTCTGTCTGCAAGTGCATAGGCTATTTCAAAGCCTTGCTTGCCAGAGGAAAAATTAGTTATAACATCGTTTTTCGCTGTCAGTATTTCCGATACTGCGCCGCTTGATACTATTACTTTTATGCCTATAAGCTCTTTAGTTTTGGGCTCTCTTGCAGGGCTCTTTAAAACGGGCTTTTCATTAAGTTCGTCTGGTTCTTCTATGACAGGCAGTCCTAGGCTTTGTAGATGCAAAAATAAATCTGTGTTCTTTTCTATTTCAAAAGATACCAAATCATTATCTTTGACTTTCAATTTTTGAGAGACGGGCTTATGCGCCTTGAAACTCGCTGTGTTTGCAAGCTGTATTGCAAGGTCAAATTTATTTTCAGCACAAACTTCAGATGCGGCTTTGACCATGTCTTCTGCTGATACTATCACAGTCCCGTCAGATTTTTTAGTGATAATTCTAAGATTCTCACAATCTTCATAAGATTCATCATCAGGCATTATTACTGTAACTTGATTTCCTTTTAGTGCCAGCGTTTTTGCCGTAAGAAATCCCTGAACACCGTTTACGCTTGCGTAATACCGCACTCCGTCTATGACTTCTTTCGGCGAGCCGGATAAAATTAGAATACTCCTCATTTCTAATTCCTCACTACTCATTGAACAGCGGCAAAAGGTCATTTAATTTCCGTATCTCTGTTATCTTGAGATTGGCTTTTCCTTTTTTGTCCATATGAGGCATCAACGCTCTGGAAAATCCGAGTTTTTCCGCTTCTTTAATCCTGATATCTGCTTGGTTTACTCTTCTTATTTCTCCGGAAAGCCCTATTTCACCGAAAATCACGCACTCTCCGGGAACAGGCACTCCTGTTAAAGAAGACAGCAGCGCAGCAGCCACTGCTAAATCCGCAGAGGGGTCCGATACTCTGAATCCTCCGGCGATATTTAAATAAACATCGTTATTTCCGAATTTTATACCGCACCTTGATTCTAAAACTGCGAGAATCATAGCCAGTCTTGATGCGTCCCAGCCCACTACTGCTCTTCTCGGAGTTCCGTACGAAGAAGACGCTACCAATGCCTGTATTTCAACCAGAATAGGTCTGGTGCCCTCAAGCCCTGCAAACACGGCGGCTCCTGTCATATCGTCTCTTCTGTCAGACAAAAACAGTGCGGACGGATTAGGCACTTCCATTAATCCTTTTTCAGTCATTTCAAACACGCCTATTTCGTCCGTAGCTCCGAACCTGTTTTTTACTCCTCTTAGTACTCTGAACTGATGCCCTCTGTCGCCTTCCAAATACAAAACAGTATCAACCATATGTTCCAGCACTCTTGGTCCTGCTATTGCTCCGTCCTTTGTAACGTGCCCGACTATTATCAAAGATATGCCTCTTTTCTTTGCTATCCGTATCAGCTCTTGTGTAGCAGTCCTCACTTGCGTTACAGTCCCGGGCGCACTGTCTATGCTGTCTATGAACATAGTTTGTATAGAATCTATGATGACTATATCGGGCGCATCGTTGTTATCTATGGCTGCCGCTATGTCTCTTACAGATGTCTCAGAAGCCAATGCGCAGTCGGCATTTTCAAGCCCCAGCCTCAATGCCCTGCCTCGTATCTGTTCGGTTGCCTCTTCTCCGGAAATGTAGGCTACTTTGTGTTTGCCTGATAAATTGCACGCTATCTGCAGTAATATAGTAGACTTGCCAATGCCGGGGTCTCCTCCAACAAGCGTAGCGGAACCAATAACAAGCCCTCCTCCCAGTACTCTGTCGAATTCCGCTATGCCGGACAGTCTTCTTGGTTCTTCTTTTTTGTTCTCATTTTTAAGGCTGACGAATTTTACTGCGGAGCCGCTGTTTTTACTTCTGTTCAGACCTTTGGGGATATCTTGGGAAACTTTTTCTTCTATGAGAGTATTCCAGTTCCCGCACGCCTCGCACTTGCCCGCCCACTTGTTATAGCTGGCACCGCACGATTGACAGATGAATATTGAGTGGGATTTTGACATAAGGAGTATTATATCATTTTTTGGCACTTTAACAACTGTCTTTTGATTAGAGCGAACAAGTGCCGGTTGGGTGATGTAGTTTAGGATAATGAGTCCGGCGTTGCCACCTCTACCATTATATCCGCCAGCCGCGCTAGGTAACACTGTTGCGCTTGCCCAGTTATTGGCTCCAGAACCTCCCTCGGTTCCACCACCATTTGCTCCGTTTGAGCCTCCTGCTGATCCATAAAAGCCACCGCCACCACCGCCGAATCCTCCTCCGCCACCACAGCCACCGGTGACGGTATCGTTGTGGCCAGCTCCTCCCGACATTCCAGTTCCTCCAAGGGCCCAGTTGGGATATGCAGATGATCTAGCATGTCCTCCTTTAAATTTCTCTCCATACCCATTTGCTTGAGTTCCTGCTGAAGAGTTATTTCCTCCTGTTCCTCCAGTATCGTAGCGGCTAGAATTTCCCCCGAACCAACCCGCTCCTCCACCCGCACAGTTGTAGCCAGCACCACCTCCACCACCTACATAAGCATACAAAGTAGTACCCTGCTTAAATTGAATTGCCCCACTCACAACAGTAACAGTCCCTCTTACATCAACTCCCTTTGCTATTATAACATCAGCAGTATCACTACTTGTATACAATGCTGTGCTTCCTCCTCCAGCCGAATTCGTAGAAGCACCACCGCCAGCCATAGTATAGTTCAGGGTTATTGCTGTGGTGTAAGGATTCCCTATTCCTGCACAAGCAAGAGTAGAACTATTATACGTTCCAAGACAGGTTGTTACATTCTTATAGCACTTCGTTGCTGTATCGCAAACAGCATCAGTGCCGCCGTTGATACCCTTGCAAGTCCAGCTTAGTGTACTCTGCATACTTATTGGAGTACTCTCTGTTACAGACATAACTCCTGTCTTACACACAGCAGATAATCCTCTTGTCGCCAGTTCAGAAACCGAAAAAGTTTCACACTCACCATTTATCTTCGGGGCGCAAGATGCAGTTGTTCCTCCATGCTTCCCTTGGCACTCCCACGTCCAAGTAGTCCCTGTCTGAACAAGATTCGCAACAGTGCCGACTTTGCAAAGAGGCGGGGTAGTAGTGTTTGCAAATGCCGGAACCGTTAAAAAAATGCAGAATGTAAAATTTAGAATGCAGAATGCGCAGCATTCCCAAAAGCCCTTACAGAACAATAGCTTATGCAGAGGGGGGGGGGGGGAAGGGTTTTGTTTACTTTGATTATTTCTGGTAAAAATTTTGAAATTTGGAATTTTAATTTTAAAATTTATAATGAAAAAAGAAAAAAGCGCAAAAATCCCAAAACCCATAAAAAAAAAATAGTTGAGGGGGGGGGGGGGGGGGGGTAAGGTCTTGATTTCATTGGATAATTCATGATGATAATTTGAAATGTGGAATTTGAAATTTAGAATATATAATGGAAAAAGTAAAGTCAATTTTCCATTACCAAAGCCGCTTCCAACAACTCCTTAGTATACTTTTCCTTAGGACTGTTGAAAATCTTTTCCATAGTACCATACTCTATAACTTTTCCGGACTTCATAACCATGACTCTATGAGACAATGCTTTGATTACTTTAAGATCGTGGCTTATGAATGCAAAACTTATCCTGTGCCTTGCCTGAATGTCTCGCAAAAGCTCTATTATCTGTTTCTGAACAGTCATATCCAGCGCAGACGTAGGCTCATCAAGCACTATAAACTTAGGCTGCAAAATTATGGCTCTGGCTATTGAAATTCTCTGTCTCTGCCCGCCTGAGAACTCATGAGGATACCTGTTGACAGCGTTCTCTTCAAGCCCTACTTCATAAAGAGCCTTGATTATTCTTTCGACTCGATCCTCTTTATCTTTGCACATATTATTTATGTCCAAGCCCTCTGCTATTATGTCTCCCGCAGTCATACGAGGGTTTAGACTCGCAAAAGGATCCTGAAACACTATCTGCATGGATTTTCTCATATCCAAAAGCTCTTTTCTTTTTAGACTTAATACCTCTTTTCCCAGAAACACTACATTTCCCTCTGCCTTTACCAGCTTCAGCATAGCAAAACCCAGAGTAGTTTTTCCGGAGCCGGATTCCCCTACTATTCCGAGAGTTTCACCTTCTCTTAAATATAACGACACGTTGTCTACTGCGTGCACGAATACCTTAGGTCTGCCGAAAATCCCTCTTCTTATAGGAAATTTTACATTTAAATTATCTACTCTTAGAATCTCTTTTTCGTTTTCCGTCAAAGGATAGGCCTGACCGGACGGCTCGGAAGTCAGCAGCATTTTTGTATATTTCTTTTGAGGATTTTCAAATAATTCTTTCACTAAGGCTTCTTCCACTATCTTCCCGTCCTTCATAACATACACTTTGTCCGCTGTATTTCTCACCACTCCCAAATCATGAGTAATCAAAAGTATCGCCATTTTAAACCGCTTCTGGAGCTGCATAAGCAGCTTCAATATCTGAGCCTGTATGGTAACGTCCAGCGCAGTAGTAGGCTCGTCCGCTATCAGCAAGTCCGGCTCGTTTGCAAGAGCCATAGCAATCATGACTCTTTGCCTTTGTCCGCCGGACAGCTCGTGCGGAAACGCCTTTAATCTCTTTTCCGGATTGGGCAGTGCTACCAGCTTTAAAAGCTCTATAGTCCTTTTTCTGGCAGCCTCTTTGTCCATATTCTTATGCAAGATAAGCACTTCGCTTATCTGTTTTTCTATGGTGTGCAGCGGATTGAATGATGTCATAGGCTCCTGAAATATCATGCCTATGCGATTGCCTCTGATGCTTTGCAGATCTTTTTCTGCCGCCTCCATCAGGTTTTTGCCGTCAAACAGTATTTTGCCTTTCCTGCCGTTTCTATCCTCATGACTTGCAAACGGATACGGCAATAGCTGCATCACGGAAAGAGCCGCCATAGATTTCCCGGAGCCGGACTCTCCTACAAGAGCCACAGTCTTTCCTCTTTCCACAGTGAATGATATGTTATCGACTGCCCGCTCTTCCGCCTGCCCGAACCTGACGCTAAGGTTTTTGACTTCTAAAAGTATTTCTGCCTTTTTCTTCATTGTTTATTCCTAAGCGATTTTCTGGAATCCAAAGCGTCTCTTACAGCCTCGCCTATGAAAATAAGCAGCGTCAGCATAACACCCAGCACAAAGAATGCGCTTATCCCCAGCCAAGGAGCTTGCAGATTATTCTTTCCCTGATTCAGCAGCTCGCCCAGAGACGGAGAACCCGGAGGCAAGCCGAACCCCAGAAAGTCCAAAGCAGTAAGAGTAGTTATAGACTGATTCATGATGAATGGTAAAAACGTTATGGCAACTACTGTCGCATTCGGCAGAATGTGTATGAACATGATGCGTAAATCGCCGGAGCCCAAAGCTCTCGCAGCTCTTACAAATTCAATATTTCTGGCTCTGAGAAACTCGGCTCTTACCACTGCGACTAAAGACATCCAAGAGAATATCAGCATAAGCCCAAGCAGCCACCAGAAATTAGGCTGTATCAGAGAAGCCATTATTATCAGCAGATATAATACCGGCATTCCGTTCCATATCTCTATGAAACGCTGCATTATCAAGTCGGTTTTGCCGCCGAAATAGCCTTGAACCGCTCCAACAACTATGCCCACAACAGAAGAAACAACAGTCAAAATAAGCCCGAACAGTACGGAAATCCTGAACCCATAGATTATCCTAGCCAGCACGTCCCTGCCCTGATCGTCCGTTCCCAGCCAGTTGGCTTTGGAAGGAGGCGAAGGAGCGGGAGTTTGCAGCTCGTAATTAATGGTTTTATAGGAAAAAGGAATCGGCGCCCACACAATCCAGCCTTTTGCTTGTATGAGTTCTTTTACAACAGGATCCCTATAGCTTGCTTCTGTTTCGAACACGCCGTCGAATTTAGTCTCCGGGTAGTTCACAAATACAGGATAGTAAAGCCTGTTCTCAAACGAGATTAACAAAGGCTTGTCGTTCGCAATGAATTCGGCAAAGAGCGTCACAAAAAACAGACACAAGAATATCCATAACGACCAGAAGCCTCTTTTGTTTGACTTAAAGTTCTGCCAGCGTCTTTGATTTACCGGAGACATGTTTTTTGCGTTGAATATCATTTTTATATTAGAGAATTACGAAAAGAAGCGGTATGGTAGCACATTATTCTATAAATAAAACATATCTTTTTTAAAAATCCCCTTCGCAGGCGCGCGCAGGGGGTGGCAGTGGCGACTTATCCGCCGTAGCCCGCAGGGAGAAGGAGGAAGCCCGTTAGTGTGGAGGCGGGAGTCTTAATACACTTAAAATACTGTTGAAGGTAATACCCATATATAGCTTATTATCATGTATAACTGCGTTAGTTCCTCCGTTGCCGGTACCAAGAGCTATAGTCGAAACTGACCCATCAGATAAATCCAGTATATCTAATGCAGTAGTTCTGGGCATATACAATTTATTATTGTGTACTATTACAGAGAGTCTGTTATCTGCAACACCTAAATTTATTTGTGATAGTGCATTATTGGTTGTATCTACTACAGCCAATACTGAATTATTATCTCCAAGTGTTGCTGCGTATTGATTTGAAGTACCATAAGTAATATATAATTTATTATTGTATTCTGCCATTGCGGTTCCAACCCTTGGAGCACTTAACTGCATAGTTGATACTGCATTATTGGCTGTATTCACCACATCTAAATAACTAACCTTTGTCGAGGCGTTGTACCAAGGTATATATAATCTGCCATTGTGTTCCATTATACCGCCTCTATGAATTGGGGTACCTAAATTTATTTGTGATACCGCATTATTAGCTAAATTTACTACGTCTAATAATTGAGGGTTGTGGGGTACACTATTAGCACTGCGCGGAAGATATAACTTGTTATTATATAATGTAATGCTTCCTCTGGAGTTTCCATTAGTAACCAAAGTTATTCGTGACAATCCGGCAGCACTGCACGAGGCATTATTTCCTCCATGTATACCTTGGCACGACCACACCCAATTAGTCCCGCTCAAGCTAAGTGTTGTATTAGTACCTACACTGCAAAGAGCAGTTGTAAAGTCCCCGCACACGCCGTTTATTGCATTGCTTGCAGAGCAAGAAGCAGGCAGTCCGCCATTAATTCCTTCACATTCCCAAGTCCACGGTCCTTCACCGCTTGTTGCCGGAGTGCTTCCGTCTGCACACAGGTTCGTTGTCGGCGCAGATGCAAACCCCTGTCCGTGTGCACTGCCGCACACACCGTTCGCTATCTTGGGGCGAAGCAGGTTGTGACAGCATCTCCTCCGTTTATGCCGTTGCACGCCCATTTGAATGTGTTGTTTTCTTCCGTTACTGCACCAGCATCGCCAAGAGAGCATCTGTCATCAGTCGGCGCATCGGCTGTTGCAATTCCATCTGCTGTTCCGCACACACCATTTATCTTCGGGGCGCAAGATGCAGTTGTTCCTCCATGCTTCCCTTGGCACTCCCATGTCCAAGTACTACCTGTCTGAACAAGATTCGCAACGGTTCCGATTTTGCAAAGAGGCGGGGTAGCTGCAAATGCCTGAGAGGTTAGAAAGGTAAGAGCTAAAGCCAATAAAAGAAATTTGTCATTCCCGCCCCTCCGCGGGAATGACAAGAGGAGGGACAACAACCTCCAACTCCTAATCCCACATTCTTATTTCCGCATTCTGCATTATTATTTATCTACTAATTCCGCTTTTCAAATTAACTACCGCATCAGCCAAAGCGTCAACTGCCATGACCTTAGCACTGGCTCTTGCAGACGCTGCCGCCTTAGCCAGAGATTCCGGGTTAGAAATAACAGACTCTAATCTCACAACTAAAGCCTCCGGCGTGAATGCAGCGTCCGGAATAATCCAAGCAGCTCCGTTCTGCGCCAGAAATGAAGCATTAGCCATCTGCTCTCCTGCATGTCCGTGCGGGAACGGCACAAGTATGGAAGGTCTTCCAATAGTGCTTAACTCTGCAACCGTAGATCCCCCTGCCCTGCAAATAACAAGGTGATAATCAGCCATTCTTTCCGGCACATCGTTGAAAAAAGCAGACAGTTCAGCATCAATTCCGGCCGCAGCAAACGCATACCGCGCAGCTTCTATGTCCTCCGGTCTGCACTGCTGGGCAATAACAATACGCCGTTTAATCTTATCAGGCAGCAATGCTATGGCGGCAGGCACGGTTCTTGAGAACACTCTGGCTCCCTGACTCCCTCCGAGAACCAAAATTTTTATAACGCTCTCATCATCTTGTATCATCGGATACGGTCTGGCTCTTAGTGCAGTAAAAGCCGGTCTTACAGGATTGCCCGTATATTGCAGCTTATACTCATCTTCAGCATGTACTCCGGACACAGTAGGAAAAGACGTAGCCAAAACGCCGGCGTACCCCAGCATTGCCTGATTGGCTCTGCCGATAATCGCATTCTGATCGTGCAAGAGTATAGGAATTCCCATTTTAGCCGCCGCATATACTGTCGGCACTGACGGATAGCCGCCAAAGCCTACTACCGCGTCCGGCGCAATCTTAGTAAGCCTCAAAGCAGCTTGTATGACTCCCAGTCCCATTTGGATTATGCTTCGAATCTTCCCCCAAAAACCATATCCGAAAGAGCTTGCCTTTATCCTGTAAACATCAACAGACAAGTCTTTGCTGAAATTAGTCCCTCTTTTGTCAGTTAAAAGAGCTACTTTTACGCCTCTTCCGACAAGCTCTCTGGCCAAAGCCTCTGCCGGAAAAATATGCCCGCCAGTACCTCCGGCAGCCAAGACAACACAGAGCTGTTTTTCGTTATCATTACTCATAGTAAACGCCTCCCATCACGGCTAAGACCGGCTCCTGAGAAATCAAAGCAGTATTCTGAACAATAGGAGTCTTGGAAAGAAAAGAAAACAGCGAGGCACTTTTCATAAATGAAGAAAACTTATCGGCATCTGCGCTGAATTCTTTTAGGAGCTTGAGTATTTTTTCAAACTGAGACGGCTCCGCAGGCAAAACAGTAAATGATAATTTTGCATTGGCATCTAAACCCAAAACGTCCCTGACCGCTTTGAAAGCAGCATCATATCCTCCGACAGCATCAATAAGTCCAACCTTCAGAGCCTGCTCTCCGGTAAAAATTCTTCCCTTTGCTATGGAAGGCATCTTGCTCATGGGAATCTTTCTGCCTTCGGATACTCCTTTGACAAAAACATCATAAGTCTTATCCAAAAGCGCATTCACTTTGTTTTTTTGTTCTTCGGAAAATGTCCTGAACATATTCCACATGCCTGCGTTCGAAGACATGGTAATTTCATCTATGGATACTCCTATCTTTTTAAGCCCCTCTTCTGCAGCGAACTTTCCGGCAACAACTCCTATAGAGCCGGTAATAGTCGCTCCGTTTGCAACTATTTTATCAGCGTCCATGGCTATCCAATATCCTCCCGAACCCGCAGTCTCACCCATAGACACTATTACCGGCTTCTTTTTCTTCTGAACATTCTTCACAGCTCTGCGTATTGTCTCAGATGCTACTGGAGAACCTCCGGGGCTGTCTATACGGAATACTACGGCTCTTATCTCGTCATCTTCTTCAGCCTGACGGAATGCCTCGGCTATGTCTTGAGAATTCGCAACCCTGTCGCTGTTAAAAGCTCCTTTATCGCCTTCGACAATATTCCCGAGCGCATAAATCAACGCAACCTTAGTTCCGGACGCGCCTTTCTTAACGTCCTGCAAAAGCGCATCGCTTTTTACAAATGATAAATATGTACTTGCATCTATGTATCCGGCATCGCCTCCGGCTTGCTTTTTAACTTCTTCCTCTAGTTCATCATAATAAGCCAGCTTTGTTATCAGCCCGTTTGCCAGAGCATCTTCATCTATGAAAGGCCCCTCTTTCATCAGTGATTTAACTCCGTCAATGTCTTTACGCCTGTTCAAAGAAATGCCGTGAGCCAGCTGATTTGAGAGACTGTACAATACGCCGGTAAGCTCTTCTCTTACATGAGGGGAAAACTCAGTCATCTGAGCAAAATCCATTACATTCTTGTACTCTTCCCGCTGCATAAAATCAGGCACGACACCGACTTTCTCAAAGGCTTCTTTAGCAAAAGGCGCAAATAATCCCATGCCTGTAAGGCTTACTGTCCCGACAGGCTGAAGCCAGATGTTGTCAAAAACACTTGCAAGCATATAAGAGCGGCTGCCGGTTCCGAAATCTCCGAAACTGGTGCCGAAAGCATACGAGAATTTCCCTGTATCGCGGAATTTTCTTAATGCCGGCAGAATCTCTTGAACAGTTGTCATAGAAGGCTGCTCGCTGCCGAACAAAGCGACTATGCCTTTGACGCTGTCGTCTTTGGAGGCGGCTTCTATAGCTCTTATGACATCCAACAGTACTATAGAAGTATCGTTGTTTATTATGTCGATTGGTGACCTGTCTTTCCGCTCCGAGACAGGCTGTTTAAAATCCAGAGTTAGAATAATCTTCTGCGGCTTAGACATTACGCCTGTTGGAATTTGATAAACAAGCGCAACTATTGCGCCTATGATAAAAAGGACGAGAAAGCCGAACACTGCCAGAGAAGTTTTGATGAAGCTGAACACTTTTAATTTTCCGATTAATTTTGCAAAAAAGACATTATCTCAAAGAATCACTTTTTTGGAAATGATTCTTTTAAAAAAACGTCATACGCCTTCCACACCGCCTCCGCTACCTCCGGCATTTCGTTGCACGAGTTATTCGGGAAATCTTCTATGTCTCCTCTGAAAATCCTAACGTAACCGCTGTCCAACAACAGCTTGTGAAATCTCTCAAACTTCTTAGACCCTCCTTTAAGCGGAATAATCATTACCGGCTTTCCAACAGAACACGCCTCGGTCACCATGTTCACGCTGTCCCCTGTAACCAATATGTAATCCGCCAGCTCCAGCATAGCAAAATAAGGATTTGCGCCTTGCATATCCCAGATGTAAACTCCTGAGCCTTCTAAAACCCTATTCAATACAGCTATGTTCTCCTCTCCGGTTCTTCTGGACCCCGTAATCATCAAGCGATATTTTCCTGTCAGTGCTATGGCTTTAAGCTGCTCTGCCAGCTTCTGCATCTCATCTTTTTCCAGCTTGTAAACAGCATTGCTGCCGCCAATAAGTACAGACACTACAGGCTTACTATTCTTTTTAAATCCAAACTCGTCCGCCGCAGCCTTCAAATCCTCTGAACACAGTTTATGCAGTCCTCCTGTCGTCTCTATAACATTTTTGCCCTTCAGCAAATCGTGCTTGGGCGTAATTATCAAATCAAACAGCCTAGTGTCTATATACGGATTTTGTATCTGTACAACAAAAGTCCCTTTCCCGTTATTTATCTCGGGATACTTCAAAGACTCCTTTTTAACAAACAGCGATGCCGCAGTGCTTGCCCTTCCGCACGCTATTAAAATATCCGGAAAGGACGGCGTTATGCTGTCTCCGTCTTTGCTAAAGGCATAACTAAGCCACCATCTCCAAAACGGGACCAGCTGTTTAAACGGAAATCTCAGTTTTATTCTTTTTACTACAGGCAAAAGCCCCATATACTTTGCAAGCCCTAAACAGGAATTCTCCATTCCGGCTTTGCCGTCACTCACGACCCAACAAGATACGCTTTTTCTATTCCTGTACATCTTCATCTACAGCCATTTGATTTGCCATCACCTTGTCTACCCGCCTTCCGTCCATGTCGACAACTTCAAATTTTATATCGGAATATATAAAACTGTCTCCTTCTGCCGGAACCTTTTTCAGTCTATCCATAATAAATCCTGCCAGCGTTTCAAAATCCCCCTCGCCCTTCATGTTCTTTATTTTAAACAGCATCTCCACTTCATCAACCGGAGTCATGCCGTCCAAGAGCCAGCTTCCGTCCTCTCTTTTTACAGGTCTCAGCTCTATGGCCTCTCCTGCGTCCGGCAGCTCGCCGGTAATAGCCTCTATCACGTCCATAGTAGAAACCAAGCCTTCTATGCTGCCGTACTCGTCCACGACTACTGCCGTGTGCTGCATAGTGCTGCGGAATTGTTCTATGAGCCTGATAATAGTAGTCGTATCCGGCACTATCAAAGGACGCTGCATCACGGAAGATACAGCCTCTTTCAAACCGGAAGAACTATCCTTCTTAGAAAGCCTCTCAGTTAATAAATCTTTCGCATGAACCACTCCGATAACCTCTTCCAAATCTCCTTTTGCAACAGGAAAATGGCTGTGTCCCTTAGAGTGTATAATCCCTTCTATCTCTGCATCGGAAGCGTCCAAGTTAAGCCACACAATGTCCATTCTCGGAGTCATTATAGTACGCACTGTCCTGTCGGAAATACGCATAACTCCCTCCAGCATATCCTTCTCCTGAGGTTTCAGCGCACCCGACACCATGCCCTCAGTTATGATATATTTGACCTCTTCTTCGGTAATAGTATTATCAGGATTACTGCGCAGCCCTAGGAGCCGCAAAACTATCCTTGTAGACTTTGACAACAGCCAGACAACAGGAGCAACAACTACAGCCAGAAAACGCATAATTTTCGCTATGCACACTGCAATAGCTTCGGGATACGTAAGCGCAATCTGTTTAGGTACAAGCTCTCCGATTACAAGAGTTACATAGGTAATTGCCACAACAGTAAAGGCAAATGCAATCTTCTCTCCGTTCGGAGCTATCCAAAAGACAGCATCCAAATACTTGGCAAGATCTCCTGACAGAGTAGTACCGCCATATGCGCCAATCAAGATTCCATTAAGAGTACTGCCAATCTGAACAGTAGACAGAAACTTGACTGGATTCTCTTTCATCTCGAGAATTCTGGCAGCCTCTTTGTTGTTGTCCTCAATCATTTTACGCAGTTTTGCCTTGCGTGAAGAAACTACGACCAGTTCCGCCATAGAGAAAAAGCCATTAATAAGGATCAGGATTAGTACAACGATTATATGAAAAGTTACGGACATAAAACAAAATGTAGAATGTAGAATGTAGAATGTAAAGTGTTGAGTTGATAAATTCTACATTTTACATTCTACATTCCCATCTAATCCCTAATCTTCAACGCCGCTATGAATGCAGACTGAGGTATTTCAACCTCGCCGAACTGCCGCATACGCTTTTTGCCTTCCTTTTGTTTGTCCAGCAATTTACGCTTTCTGGAAATGTCTCCTCCGTAACACTTAGCCGTTACGTCTTTGCGCAGCGCAGATATAGTCTCTCTGGCAATAACCTTGCCTCCAATCGCAGCCTGTATGGCTATCTTGAACAAGTGCTTTGGAATAAGCTCTTTAAGACGCTCGCATAAAACTCTGCCTCTGGCTTCCGCGCTGGACTTGTGCACGATAATGCCTAAGGCATCAACCGACTCTCCGTTCACAAGAATAGACAGGTTAACCAGATTCCCCTCTCTGTAGCCTTCGAGAGTATAATCAAAACTGGCATACCCTCTGCTGATAGATTTAAGCCTGTCATAGAAATCGAACACTACTTCGTTAAGCGGCAATTTGTAAACCAGCATGGCTCTTGACCCAACATAAGTGAGATCAACTTGTTCGCCTCGTCTCTCATTGCACAGAGACAAAATATTCCCCAAATACTCGTCCGGCGTGAGTATTGTAGCTTTAATCCATGGCTCTTCCATATGCTTTATGCGCACAACGTCCGGCATATCCGCAGGATTATGCAGTTCTTTCATCTCGCCATTCGTGAGATATACTCGGTATATCACAGAAGGCGCAGTAGTAATAAGATTTAAATTGAACTCACGTTCCAGTCTTTCCTGAATAATCTCGAGATGCAGCAGTCCCAGAAAACCGCATCTAAACCCAAAGCCCAGAGCCACGGAACTTTCCGCCTCAAACTTGAAGCTGGCATCGTTAAGAGCCAGTTTTCTTAGTGAATCTTTTAGATACTCAAAGTCCGCGGCATCTACGGGAAACAGTCCGCAGAATACTACAGGCACGGAAGGCTTAAATCCCGGCAGAGCTTCGTCCGCAGGATTCCTGTCGTCAGTAATAGTATCTCCCACCTGCGTATCGCTTATCTGTTTTATGCCCGCAGTGATAAAACCAAGCTCTCCGGCTTTAAGCTCTGATATTTCTTCTTTCTTAGGCGTGAAAATACCGACTCTGTCTACTTCATGCACGGCTCCCGTATCCATGAAGCGTATTTTCTGTCCCTTTTTTATGACTCCGTCAACAACACGAATAAGAATTATCACTCCCAAATACGCATCATACCAACTGTCTACTAACAACGCTTTCAGCTTTGCTTTCTCATCGCCTTTTGGAGGCGGAAGACGCTCCACTATGCTTTCCAACACTTCCGTAATCCCAATTCCGCTCTTCGCAGAAATAAGCACTGCCTCGGAAGTATCAAGCCCTATAACATCTTCTATCTGAGTTTTCACTCTGTCCGGATCAGCAGCAGGCAAATCTATCTTGTTGAGCACAGGGATAATCTCGTGATTATTATCCAAAGCCTGATACACATTAGCCAAAGTCTGAGCCTCTACGCCCTGAGAAGCATCGACTACTAAAATAGAACCCTCGCATGACGCAAGCGAACGGCTGACTTCATACGCAAAATCCACATGCCCGGGAGTGTCCATAAGGTTCAGCTGATACATCTCTCCGTTTTTAGCCTTGTAGTTCAGACGCACGGTCTGAGCTTTAATAGTTATTCCGCGTTCTCTTTCTATATCCATATTATCGAGGATTTGCTCTTTCATCTCGCGCTCTTCCAAAGCACCGCAAGCCTGAATCAAGCGGTCTGCCAGCGTAGACTTTCCGTGGTCTATGTGCGCTATTATAGAGAAATTCCGTATGTGAGATTTATCAGTCATTTTAACCATGTTTATATTATAAGAACACTCTTTTATAGTAAAAAACCCAAAAAAATCAACACTTATTACTATTTTCATTTACTTTCACAATTATAGCGATATATAGGCTGGATATATAAATATTTCCTAATTCCTAATTAAACCAACGCTATCACGGAAGATAACTCGTCAAGTCTTCCAGCATTGCCGCGGTGCATTTTGTATCTGTAGCTTTCCAGAAACCCATTCTCTGTATTAATATATGTATCCAGCGGAGATTTATCTACATTTTTGATGCCTGCCTTGTTTAGCTGCGTTAAAGCATATCCCTCTAAATCAAAAAGCCATTTCTTAGGGTTTATTTTAGAAAACAGTTTTCCGTTATTTTTGTCCGCGGCAATAAATTGTTCAAAAAATTCTTCGCCAACCTCATAAGATTCCTGCTTTATACATGGTCCTAAGAATGCAACTATTTCGTCTCTTACACAGCCCAGCTTTTCCATTTCCAAAACGGCATTTTCTATTATGCCGCTTATCGCACTTTTCCAGCCGGAATGTACTGCTGCGATAACTGAACCTGAACTTTGCTTGCGCCCCGCCATTAAAATAGGAACGCAATCCGCTGTGAAAACCCCTACTCCCATGCCTTTTACATCTGTAACTATTGCGTCCGCAAACGGAGAATCCTTTATGTCCCATTTTTCTTTTTTATCTCGTATCACGATTACTCTTGCAGTGTGTTTTTGATGACAGAACAGAAAATTCTCATTATCAATGCCTAAAAACTCAGACATATCAGCCTTTATTTTACACGCTCCCTCATCAGCCTCTCTTAGCCTTCTGTGAGAGATTATCCCCATTCTCTTAGTAAAAACAGCGTGTTTGATGCCAAGACCGGCTTCTATGTCTTTCATCTTCTCTGAAAACAGAATCTTTTCTTTCATGTCCGGCCTAAATTTACCATTTGTTATATTATTCCGGTTAGTGTACACTATCTATAAGTGTTTGTGCAAATAAATTGGAATATATTCCCATGTTAACTTTAGCTATTCTCGGCATATTGTCTCTGTGCGCTTGGATTTATCTGTTCCGCTTTCACAACTCTTTCTGGCTGCTTCTCTTCCCAGAAAAAGTCTCCGTACCCACATACACCCCTTCCGTAGATATTATCGTCCCTATGCGCAATGAAGCTGCTATGCTTCATAAGACCCTGCCTGCGCTTCTGAAACAGAATTACTCCGGCGACTGGAACATTATACTCGTAGACGACAACAGTACTGACCAATCTTCAGGAGTCGCTGAATCTATCAAAAAAAATCTGGATAAATCCAACAAGATTACTATTCTTAAAGCTCCTCCGCTTAAAGCCGAGTGGCTTGGCAAGGTTGCCGCTATGGACTTCGGAGTTCAGAACAGCTCTTCTGAGCTTATTCTTTTCACAGATGCAGACATCTATCACACGGAAAACAGCCTTACTGACCTGGTCGCAGGAGCCGAAGACAGAAAAATAGACTTGCTGTCCAGAATGGCCAAACTCAACAGCACAAACACTGCTGAGAAACTGCTTATTCCTGCTTTTGTGTTCTTCTTCTCTTTACTGTATCCTTTCAGGCAGGTAAATAACTCCTATTCTAAAATAGCGGCTGCAGCCGGAGGAACTATGCTGATACGCAGAGTCATTTTAGAGACTATCGGCGGACTCGAGGTCATTAAATCCGAGATTATCGATGACTGCGCTCTGGCAAAAGCAGTGAAAAACAACGGCTTCAAAATAGAGCTCGCTTTGACTAACGATATTGTCAGCATAAGACCCTACGCCAATATAGACTCCGTGTCTAAGATGATAGCAAGAACAGCCTATACTCAGCTGGAGTACTCGCCCTTCAACCTAGTAAAAACAATCCTTGCCATGTCTTTGCTGTTTTTAGTTCCTCTTGTACTGTTGGCTTTCGGAGTAATCTCTAATTTTATGCTGGTCTTAGGCATATTGATTATGCTTGCTATGTCTATTCTATACGCTCCTATGGTTCAGTTCTACTATCTGCCTATACCTTGGGTTTTATCTTTGCCGTTTGCAGCTTTTATTTACATGGCGGCAACTATAGATTCCGCTAGGCTGTATACCAAAGGAAAAGGCGGTCAGTGGAAGGATAGATTCCAAGCGTAAATGGAAAATTGAAAATGGATAATGGAAAATTGAAGGAGCTTCTTCTGTACAAGGGGTCAGAGACCGGCAAGAATTCTTCTAATGAGAATTTTCCCGTAGGGTCTTTATTGATTAAAGCGTCTTTAAGACCGCATGTGCATACGTTCTACAGATTTGCCAGAACCGCAGACGATATAAGCGATCACCCGCTTATGGAGCCTCAGATAAAGATAGAATTATTAAATGAACTGGAAGCGGCTCTTCTGGGAAACAGCGAGTCTGATATTCCGGTTGCCATGGATATGAGAGCAAGTTTAGAAAAGACAAATATTTCTGCAAAGCACTGCACGGATCTGCTGAGAGCATTCAAACAAGATGCTGTGAAAAGAAGATATGCCTCATGGGAAGAGCTGATTGACTATTGTAATTTTTCTGCGGCTCCTGTAGGAAGGTATGTGCTGGCACTGCATAACATACACGAAGAAGTCTGGCAGTATAATGATGCGCTATGCAATGCCTTACAGATTATCAATCATATACAGGACTGTGCAGATGACTACAGAGAATTAGACAGAGTATACATTCCTGAAGACATGCTGAACAAAAACAAAGCTAGTATAATAGAGTTATCAGAAGAAAAAAGTTCCGATGCGCTAAAGAAGACTCTTCATGATATGCTTGATATGATGTCGCCGATGATGAATCTGGCAGGACAGTTTACTGAACATATTCCAAGCAAGCGGCTAAAACTGGAAGTGGCTGTTATTCACAGTTTAGCAGAAAAAATGATACGGACTCTATACGAGAAAGACCCTTTGACAGAGACTACTAAATTGAGTAAATTCACGGCAGGCTGTTCAGCAGTGCGTGGTATTTTAAAATCAATTATACGGTAGTTCACAATGTCCTCTATGGTTATGAGCGATTACAAAAACAGCCCTGCCTATAAATCAGCGGCGGAAGCTGTAATAAAAAGAGTAAAATCAGCTAAAACCTCGTTTGAACTGGGCTTGCGCATATTGCCGAAAGAGAAGCGCATAGCCATGTATGCGCTGTATGCTTTTTGCAGAGAGGTTGACGATATAGCGGACGACAGCCCCTCTTCTGAAATAGCTAAGAAAGGGCTTGCCGAGTGGCAAAACAAGATTGAAAAATTATTCGGCAATAATGAAATCCAAGATGATATATGCGCTGTTTTGTATCCGGCTATACTTGAACACGGATTGCAAAAACAGGATTTACTGGACGTCATAGACGGAATGGAAATGGATTCTGTGGCTATAGTTGCACCTGATATGAAAACTCTTGATGAGTACTGCGATAAAGTTGCAAGCGCAGTAGGAAGAAGTTTTATAAGAATTTGCGGAGATTCCGATGAAGCTGCTATGAAAACAGCTTATCACTTGGGACGCGCATTTCAGCTGACTAATATACTCAGAGATATTTACGAAGATGCTCAAAGAGGAAGGCTGTACTTGCCGCGGGAATTACTGGTGAAGCATAATATCTTAAAACCGGAAGAACAGCATATAGACATACAAAAAGTGATATTTAATCCGAAACTGCCGTACGTATGCAAAGAGCTTTCCGATATTGCGGAACATCACTATGAGATGACGAAAACATCTCAGAAATCAATAAGACTCATGAAGACCTTTTACAGAAATATACTATACCAGCTTCGTCAAAAAAACTGGCAGGATATTACTAAAAAAGAATCTCTTTCCAAGATGAAAAAAATCAAGTTGCTAATTATGACATTAACAAGGACGGAATAAAGTGCCAAATCGCTATGTTCATATTGTAGGTGCCGGTCTTTCCGGGCTGTCTTGCGCATTACAGTTATCTCTCTTGGGAGAGAGCGTGGTTCTGTATGATGCAGCTCCTTTTGCAGGCGGACGCTGCAGGTCTTTTCTGGACAAAGAGCTGGGAACTAGGATTGATAACGGCAGTCATTTGATACTGTCCGGAAATGAGGCGACTCAGAATTTCCTGCGTCTGACTAATTCCACGGATCAGTTATACAATTCCGGAAAAGCTGTGTTTCCGTTTGTTGACGTGTACAACGATGCCAAATGGAAAATAGAAGTCGGTGACGGAAAAATTCCTTGGTGGCTGTTTGATAAAAATAAAAGAATCCCGGGTACTAAGCTGCTTGATTATTGGTCTGTCATAGATTTGTGTTTAGCCGGAAAAGACTCTACCTTGGGTTTTTTAGAGGATCCTCGCAGCAGTCTATACAATAAATTTTGGAAGCCTTTGATAATAGGCGCACTGAACACAGAACCAGAAGAAGCCTCTGCAAAGCTGCTGAAAAAGGTTTTTACTCAGACCTTTTTAAAAGGAGGAAAGGAATGCGTACCGCTGTTTCCAAAAATAGGCCTCACGGAAACATTTATTGACCCGTGCTTATCCGTGCTGGAGAGCAATAACGCGGATATAAGATTCTATCACAGATTAAAAAGTCTGATGTGGGAAGGCGACACGGTAAGAGAGCTTTTGTTCAACAACGACACTATAGTGGAGATTGACCCTGAGGATTGGGTAGTGCTGGCACTGCCTGCTTGGGTGATGAGAGACGTACTGCCCGAGGTGCCTGTTCCAACAGAGTTTCGTTCTATTTTGAGTTCTCATTTCAGGCTGGATAAAGAGGTGGAGCTGGAGCATAGCTTTACAGGCATAGTAAACGGACATGCCGAGTGGCTGTTTGCAAGAAATGACGTAGTGTCCGTTACAGTAAGCTGCGCCGAGAGGTACAGGCATATTCCTCCGCGGGAGGTTGCGTATCTTATCTGGAAAGACGTAGCCAAGATACTGGGACTTAACGAAACTAAAATACCCACGCATAGGATTTTCTTAGAAAAGTGCGCAACTATAGCGGCAACGCCTAAGGAAGAGCATAAAAGACCGTCTTCGTTTACAGGCTGGAAGAACATAGCGCTGGCAGGAGAATGGACTGCGACTGAATTGCCGTCTACTATAGAAGGAGCTATTCGGTCCGGAATAAAAGCAGCCCAAATAGTAAGAAGGTGGAAGAGTTAGTGTGGATAGTGGAGTTGGTGGTTTCTGTGAATGCGTATTCCCATGTTTTAAAACATATAAGGTGATTTCTCATGCCCGATAATATTTCTATTGTTCTTACCTCTATTGCTTTCATGCTGCTTCTTGTCTATCTGGCCCCTAACGTCATTGCTATCAATCGGGGACGTATGATGCAGAACATATCATTGTGGCTTCTGGTTTTCGTTGTACTCGGGCTTATCTATAAGAATTTTGGTCCGGAAAGCCCCAATCCTATGTTCACTATGCCGGAAGGAATGAGACCTTTTAGTACTGACTTTATGTCAAAGAAGAAAGAGAAAGAATCTTCTGATAAGGAGGCTACAAAGCCCGCTCCAAAATAATAGCACCAACTCCACACTAAACCAAGTCAATATTCGTCACGTTCAGCGCATTTGTCTGTATGAACTCTTTTCTCGGCTCCACAACGTCTCCCATAAGCGTAGAGAATATCTGCTCCGCTACGTCAGTCTGATGCACCTTGACTTGCAGTAAAGACCTGTTCTCGGGATCAAGCGTAGTCTCCCACAACTGCCCGGGATTCATCTCGCCCAGTCCTTTGTACCGCTGCATTTGGAGTCCCTGTTTCGCATTGCCCCACACTGCATTCATGAATTCCGCAACTCCCATGATGTCAATTTCTTTATTCTTTATCATCATCTTTACAGGCTTGCTCCACCACTTTTGCATCTTCTCTTTTGCCTGATCCAGTTTCCTTGCTTCCGAAGATTTTAAAACTCCGGCACCTATTTCATAGGAATGCACAATTCCAAATCTTTCTTTAGAAAACTTCATGCCTCCCTTTGCCATCTCTTTTCCTATCCAGTTATGCACTTTTACGTTTGTCTCTTTTTCTTCTGTCCTTGCAGAATAATCGTCCAACAGCTTTGCAACGTACTGAGCTGCCTTAGCGGCAGAATCTATATCCATAACCAGCTCCTGAGACAAAGCACCCGCTATAGCGGCAGACTCTACAACGCCGATGCTGCCTACTTTTCTGGCTATAGCGTTTATGGCGTGGTACATTTCTCTGGTTGCCAGAGTTCTCTGATACAGCTCTTCCCCGGATATAATATCTCCTTCCGCAGTCTTCAAAGACACGTCTTCAAGTCCCGCCTCTGTGAGATAGTCCTCCATAGACTTTTCGTTCTTTATGTATTTTTCCTTAGAATTGCCTCTCTTTATTCTGAACAGAGGAGGCTGGGCAATGTATACGTAGCCTTTTTCTATGAGCTCCGGCATCTGACGGTAGAAAAATGTCAATAGCAGCGTACGTATATGGCTGCCGTCTACGTCCGCGTCCGTCATGATGATTATTTTGTGATAACGAGCTTTTTCAACTTTAAATTCCTCTCTGCCAATGCCGCAGCCTATAGCCGTGATGAGAGTCCCTATTTCCGCAGAAGAAAGCATTTTGTCAAAGCGCGCTCTTTCAACGTTCAGTATCTTGCCTCTTAGCGGCAGTATAGCCTGAAACTGTCTGGAGCGTCCTTGTTTTGCAGAACCTCCGGCCGAGTCTCCCTCTACTATGAATAATTCGGATTCCGCAGGATCCTTGTTCTGACAGTCCGCCAGTTTTCCGGGCAATGACGTAGGGTCTAAAGCCCCTTTTCGTCTTGTGAGTTCTCTTGCTTTTCTGGCAGCCTCTCTGGCAGCCGCAGCATCAACGACTTTGCCTACTATCTTTTTTCCTTCGGCAGGGTGTTCTTCAAACCAGTATCCTAGTACTTCCGATATTATCCCTTCTACAACCGGTTTCACTTCACTAGACACAAGCTTCTCTTTGGTCTGAGATGAAAATTTGGGATCCGGCACTTTGACCGACAGCACGCAAGTAAGCCCTTCTCTCATATCCTCGCCGGACAGACTGACTTTTTCCTTTTTCATAAGACCTGAAGACTCTGCGTACTGGTTCAGAGTTCTTGTGAGAGCCGCCCTAAAGCCCGCCAAATGAGTTCCTCCGTCTTTTTGCGGAATGTTATTAGTAAAACAGAGCATGTTCTCGTGATAGCTGTCATTCCACTGCATGGCGCACTCGACAGTCATTCCGTTCAGCTCTTTCTTCATGAAAATAATCTGATGCACAGAATTCTTAGACCTGTTGAGCCACTCCACAAACGCCTGTAATCCGCCTTCATAATGGAGGTTTACAGTTCTCGGCTCTGCGCCGCGCGCATCAGTGAGATTTATGTTCACTCCCGAATTAAGAAAAGCCAGCTCTCTTAGTCTGTGCTCCACAGTATCAAAATCGAACTCGGTTTTAGTGAACGTCCCGGAAGACGGCAGAAAAGTTATCTCTGTTCCCGTTAAATCGGATTTTCCGTTTTGTTTAAGCGGTTCTTCGGCTACGCCGTGATGGAAACGAACAAAATGCTCAAAGCCCTGCCTGTAAATCCTCAAATCCATGAACTCGGATAAGGCATTGACCACAGAAACCCCTACTCCGTGCAGTCCTCCGGAAACCTTATAGCTGTTCTGATTAAACTTGCCTCCTGCGTGAAGCTGCGTCATAACTACTTCCGCCGCAGAAATCCCTTCTTCAGGGTGAATGTCTACAGGAATACCTCTGCCGTTGTCTTTAACAGTACAAGAACCGTCTGAATTCAATATTACGTCTATTCTGTCGCAAAAGCCTGCCAATGCCTCGTCTATAGCATTGTCTACCGCTTCGTATATCATATGGTGCAGACCCGAGCCGTCATCTGTATCGCCGATGTACATGCCCGGACGCTTGCGGACAGCCTCAAGCCCCTTGAGAACAGTGATAGATTCCGCTCCGTAATCGTGATTTTCGAGATTTTCTTCTAAAGCAACTGACTGCATGACTTTCCTATTCTATTTGTAAAATTTCATAGACTTAATATATGCTCCATAATTATGTGAAAAACAAGAAAAAAAAGCAATTTGGTTAACTTGAATACATTGAAAAATAAGACTGTTTTTGAGCTGAATTTTGTAGTATAGTGTTTTCCATGAATGTAGATGTACCAAATAAAATAATCTCTAATCTGCCGGTCCCCCGTAAAGAGGATTCTCTGGCGTATTACCTGAAAGAGATACGCTGCTTTAACATGCTGACGCCGGAAGAGGAAACTGAACTGGCAAGGGCATGGCGGGATAGCGGAGACCTTAAGGCTGCGCATAAGCTGGTGACCAGCCACCTGAGACTGGTAGCCAAAATCGCTATGGGATATAGGGGTTACGGGCTTCCGGTGGCGGATTTGATTGCAGAGGGCAATCTCGGCATGATGCAGGCAGTCAAAAAGTTCGATCCCGACAGAGGGTTTAGATTGTCTACATATGCGATGTGGTGGATTAGGGCGGCTATTCAGGAATATATTTTGCACTCGTGGTCTTTAGTGAAGATAGGGACTACGGCAGCGCAGAAAAAGCTGTTCTTTAATCTGAGGCGGCTCAAAAACGAGATGCAGGCAATAGAAGACGGCGATTTAAGCAATGAACAGGTTGCTCTTATTGCCAAACAGCTTTCTGTGGCAGAAAACGAAGTAGTGTCTATGAACAGGCGTTTGATTGGGTATGACAAGTCGCTGAACGCTCCGGTCGGGCGGGACAGCGAGGATACTGCGGAGGCGCAGGATTTTATAGCTGATGGTGCAGAAGGGACTGATGTAGTGCTGGCGGAAAATCAGGAGCTGGAGAAAAGACGGAAGCTGCTGCTGAAGGCTATGGAAAATTTGAATGACAGGGAAAAACAAGTGATTATTGCAAGGCGGCTGACCGATACGCCGCTGACATTGGAAGAGCTGTCTTTGAAGCTCGGAGTAAGCAGAGAACGAGTCCGTCAAATAGAAGCCCGTACATTTGAAAAGCTACAGGATAATATTATAATAGAGGCAAAGAAGGCGGGATTGGTTGCTTAGAAAAAGAGTTGAGATGTAAGAAAGAGTTGTATTAACTCCACACTTCACACTCCAAACTCCACACTATTATTAAGCATTCCTGACTTCAAACAGGAACTTGTCAACGTGGCTGCGGAGCTCTTCGGCGTATCTGGAAAGCTCTTCCGCAGTCGCAGATACTTCTACGGCAGTACTGCCAGCCTGCTGTGCAGTCTGTGTCGTCTTAGAGATGTTTACAGAAACATCGTGTGTTCCTAAAGAAGCCTGCTGAATATTGCGGGCTATCTCTTTAGTAGCGGCACCCTGCTCCTCAACCGCAGCAGCAATATTAGAAGATATTTCTTTAATCTGCTCAATAACTTCTGAGATAGAATTCATAGCGGAAACAGCATTATCCGTCTCGCCCTGAATAGCGGAAATCTGACCGCTTATCTCTTCCGTAGCTTTAGCAGTCTGTTCTGCCAGACTCTTAACTTCACTGGCAACCACTGCAAAGCCCTTGCCTGCTTCGCCGACTCTCGCAGCTTCAATAGTAGCATTAAGTGCCAGCAAATTAGTTCTGGAAGCTATTTCATTAATCAGCTCTATGACTTCGCCTATTTTCGCAGAAGCTTTGGCTAACTTCTCCACCGTGTTCTGCGTCTGTATGCTTTCTTCCGAAGCCTTCTGAGCTATATTAGCCGACTCCGCAACTCTGGCACTGATTTCGTTAATAGAAGCGGACAGCTCTTCCGTAGCAGTAGCCACAGCCTCAACATTTGCGCTTGCCTGAGCGGACGCTGCGGACACGGAAGTAGCCTGCTGGCTGGTTTCGTTGGCAATATGCTCCATTCCCTTGGCAGTAGCCTGCATTTCAGAAGATGATGAGGCGACTCCTTTTACCACGTCAAGAATCACAGTCTCAAACGAGCTTGTTATATTTGCCATATGAGTCATTCTTGACTCTTTCACTCTCCGGTCTTTAGCGGCCTCCGCTTCATGGTTTTTCTCTTTAATAGCGTTCTCTTTGAACACCAGAAGTGCCCTTGACATTTGACCGATTTCGTCTTTTCTATCAGCCCCCTGAATATCAACAGCCAAATCACCCTCTGACAGAGACTTTACAGTACCGCTTAGAGTCTTCAGCGGAGATGTCACATCTTTTCTCATCATAAAAATCACCAATACGCACAATAAAATGGCAATCCCCATTTCTATTTGCCTATTATGTTGTTCGCTTGCTATAAGAGACACCTGGCTCGCAAAGTTATTATCCATATTATGTTTGAGGTATGCAAATCTCTTATCTATGAGGCCGCTCAGATTTTCCTCGGCTGCAATAAGCTCAGGTAAAGTACCGAATCCGCCGTCAGCCCACTTATTAAAAATCCTTACATAAGAATCAAAGGCAGCGGCAATCGCAATAATCTCGCTGTCATCAGAATAAGTCTTAACCCAAGCATCTATGTATTCTTTTAACTCATTGAGATATTTATAAGCACTCTCTCTATGGCTTCTATCGCCTGATAAGGAATAATACAGCAGGGAATTATGAGCGGTGCTTGCTACTATCATAGCATTCTCAATGACATCCTGCCTCTTGCTCATATCCATAGCTGCCACGGTATAATCATCAATGGCATTCAAACCCCGTATAGTCTCATAAGACGTGAAAGCAGTGATTAAAATAATTACAGATAAAGCCGCATATATTTTTGTAGTAATCTTAAAGTCGGATAATTTCATAGGATTCAGCCCCATATCTTGAGTTTTGTTATATGTTATGCCTCTTTATACAAGGCTCTTTCTCATACGAAAGTATGGTTAATTTAGCAAAAGATTTTTCGATTCGCAAAAGAATTATTATCAAGTTGACATATAAAATTTAATGTGTTGAAGTGTTGCCGAAAAAATACGAGGGCGGTTAGCTCAGCGGTAGAGCTTCTCGTTTACACCGAGGAGGTCGGGGGTTCGATCCCCTCACCGCCCACCATTTATGTGAAGTGTGGAGTGTGGAGTTTGGAGTGTGAAGTGTGGAGTTGTATCGACGTATTCCTCTTCAATAACTCCAAACTCCACACTTTTTAAGGAGAGGTGGCTGAGCGGTCGAAAGCGGCGGTCTCGAAAACCGTTATAGGTCATGCCTATCAGGGGTTCGAATCCCTTCCTCTCCGCCACAAGATACATCTTTATCAAAAATGCTCCCGAGGGTAAGGCTGCCTTAACCCCGACCGAGTCCGAAACTGAAATTTTTGAAAATTGCAATTTTTTAGCAATTTTCGGACTATTTAAGAGGAAAAAAACATGGCAACAGTTCATTTGATGCAAGGTTTCATAGGGTTTGGAAAAACGACCATAGCAAAACGATTGGCTTTAGAATTGCCAGCTGTGCGTCTGAACAATGACCAGCGTGTGGTGGAGCTTTTCGGTCCGGGGCCGCATAAGCGCGGAGAGCTTGATGATTATGATTCTCGCATAAACGAAATGCATTGGGACTTGGCGCGTGAAATAGTGCGCACCGGTACCGATGTCATAATGGACACTGGCAAATGGTCGAAATCCGGCCGCAGAGAACAGGCGGAACGCGCATTGGAATTTGCGGACAAGGTTATATTTCATGATGTCAAATGCGATATAGATATTGCACGGGCACGATGTGTCGCCCGAACCGAGTCCGAGAATAATGAAATGTTTATATGTGCAAATGCTTTTGATGTATTGCTTCAAAAGTTTGAACCTATGTCGGATGACGAAGGGTTTGAAGTAATAACTTATGATAATAGCTAAGTTAGCATCAGCTTTTCCTTGAAATCGGTCAATTTGCTTGCTAGGCTTGAAAAAGCGGTAGGATTGCTAGCTATAAACTTGCATAACCCTCTCCGCCATTATAAAGACCCCCCTAATGGAGGGGCTTTTCACATTACTTAGAACTGTTCTTCTTCATCTTTTCATATTCGGCAATTATTTGTTTTGCTGTTTTCTTATCAACTCCTTTTTTTATCTCTGCATACATATCTTCTCTCGAAGGAGCTTCTTCGCTGAATACTTTCAATAACTGCTTTCCGGCCGCAGCACTAAGAATTCCTGCAAATGCTTCATCAAACTGCGCCTTCTGTTCCGGACTCAAAGACTGCTGCACTTTTTCCAAAGAAGATCTCATTGTGTCTTCATTGGTTGCGTCAATTTTAGGTTCTGAGCAGGCGCATACCAACAGCCCTACAACTAACATCATCACTATTTTTTTCATGGTTTTTCTCCTTTGTTTACCATTCCGTATTACATGCTCCGCTAGAGAACATACTTACTATAGCATTCCTATCTAAATAAAGTAAAGTGTGATTAAATGTCTCATCAGAACCTCTTACCGCATCATAAAAATGGGCTGTGTTATGCACAGAATTATTGCAATCCGCAAATCCGACAGTAGCTCCTCCGGACAAATTATTGCAATTAGTATGCGTTTCAGGCCTTGGAATAACGCCTGACGCTCCAACGTTGTATGAACCGTATCCTCTTTCTCCGTAGCTAATCAATAAAACAGCGGCTTTTTGGTCTGTTACGGTTTCCGTATTATGTACCCATATCCCGGTGAAAACACCGTTCGCCTCTTTACAAATCCCTTTAGCCGCTTTGCCGGACTTTTCGAAGCAGACGTGAGTCTCATTTTCCGCCTCATCAGGACTGCACAAAGCATAAGGAGGTACAACCGGAGGATTAGGATTAGCAAGTTCAGGGTCTATTCTCATAGTTATCCAATGTCCGAAACCGTCTTTTGCAATCTTGGCCGGCAGTCCCAGAGCTACAAAAGGAACAACACCCTGAGGATTAGAACAAACAGCGCACTTATCAGACCCCAATTCTCCGAACCTGCCGGAATTAATATACGGCACAGAAGGACAAGGCAGACAGCTGTTCGCCTGAACAAAAGTGCCTACGGACTTCATGATAGTTTGCATATTGGAATTAGTCGCAGCAGCCTTAGCGGCGATGAGAACTCTTTGAAGCTGAGGCAAGACAAGAGCAGCAACAATGCCCATAACGGCAAGTACTACTGTCATTTCTGCAATAGAAAAACCTCTGCGGCAAGTCACGTCCGGCTCCTAAAATATATTTAAAACAAATCTTGAATTATTTGATTTACCCTGTTACCTTTAATTAAGCAACTATATTCGAAATTTGTTGCAAGCAGGTAAACTGAAAATTTTGCGGTAAAATAATAAGATGAAAAAATATAAACTCACTGCTGATGAAACAAATCAGTTAGAAAATATTAAAAATGCTTATTATATGCCGCCCAGCTTAACTTTGTGCGATGAGTTTATCTCTAACAATGATGCAAATCTAGCTTTTAATTATCTATACACATTCCTGCAAGAGGCTTTTCCAAAGGTCAGCATTATTTTAAAAAAACAAAAAAAGCAGGTCTTATTAATGACATTGCACAAACTCAAAAATCTATTGTAGGAAAAATTTTTTCTAATTTAATTGAATATGTCTTTTTAAAAAATAAAGAAGCTGGCGATATTGAACCGCATATTTTTATAACCAGCAAAAGTGCAGCAATTAAAAAGTTTGGCGAAGATTTTACTATTTATGTTGACGGCGAACAACAGAAGCCCGATTGCGATTTAGTAATTTACAATAATACTACCGAAAAGTTTATTATACTTTCTCTTAAAACATCATTGCGAGAGCGGGCTGGACAAACATATAAATGGAAATTACTGCTTGAAATTGCTAATTCATGCAATGAAATTAAAGATAAATATGGGATAGAATATAAGGGTAAAAGCATTCCGTTAGTTTGTTTTGCTACTGTTAATTTTTATAATGAAATTAATAATCCGCAACAAAGGGGTATGTTTAAATTTTTTGACAAAGCTTTTATTGCTAAACCTATAAAACACGATAACTTCATTGCCGATTTTTCTACTTTACCTGCTTTTATCAAGGAGCATCTGTGAATGTATAAAGTTATTCGCAATGAAGCGCTTGACTTTTTAGGGCAAAGTTATGCCGCTGCTTGCCCTAACTTACACCAATATCCCGCTACTATGCTGCCGCAAATAGGAAGCTACTTACTGAATGAGTTGAATGTAAAAAATGGCAGCTTGCTTGACCCCTATTGCGGCAGCGGCAGCTCTTTTATTAGCGGTTTAAATATGGGCTTTACCGATATGGCAGGTTATGACTTAAACCCCCTAGCCATTCGTATTTGTGAAAGCAGATTTAGCAAGCTTAATATTAATGGATTAAAAAAAGAAGCCTTGAAACTTAGAGAGCTTATCTATGAATCGTTAAAAAACAATGATTTAATTTTAATTGATAACGAAACTGATAAAATCACTAATTTTAATTATTGGTTTTCTGATGATGTGGCTAATAGCTTACGGCGCATCAAACATTTTATTAAGCAAATTAATAGCAAGAAAATAAAAAATTTTGTGGAGCTTGCCTTTGCTGAAACTGTACGTGAAGCCTCATATACCCGTGATAATGAGTTTAAACTTTATCGAATTAAAGAAGAGCAAACTTTATTGTTTAATCCTGATGTATATGGATTATTCTTTAAAAAACTTGACCGTAATATAACTATTTATAAAAACTATTACTACCCATTACTTGAAGATGAACAAGAATTAAAATTTCATAATGAACCCTTTGTTAGCACAACAAAGCAGTATGATATTGTACTTACCAGTCCTCCTTATGGCGACAGCAGAACAACAGTAGCTTATGGACAATTTTCGTTATTTGCCAATGCTTGGCTAGGTATTGAAAAAGCTAACACCCTTGATAGCAATTTAATGGGCGGACGAAAAGTTAAAACTTTGTTTGACAACAGCCTAATTAACAGCGAACTCGAGGCTATTAAAGAGCAAGATAATAAACGAGCCTTTGAGGTTGCCAGCTTTTATTATGACCTTGACCATTCTATTGCAAAAGTAGCATCAGCGATAAAACAAGGCGGTTATGCCTGTTATATAGTTGGAAACAGATTAGTAAAAGGAACAACTCTTAGTACCGATCAATTTATTGCTGAACGTTTTGAAAAACAAGGCTTTAAACACGTTATTACGTACAAACGTTTACTTAGTAATAAAAGAATGCCCAGTGAAAATTCGCCCAGCAATATTAAAGGCATAAAAGCTAATACTATGCTTTATGAATATGCCGTTATATGTGAACGTGTAAGTTAGGGCATATGTTAACAAATTTTAATCTTGGTTAATGCCGCTCTGTGTTTTACAGAACCGATATATGCTCTAAATTTCAAATATATTTTGACTCTTTTTAAAGTTTCACTTATCCTAAATTATATGGATTTATTAACTAATTATTTATTAGATTTTAGTATTCTACTTTTAGTCCCTGCCCTCATTCTTTTATTGAATTATTCCGCACATGATACGAATTTCTCCTTCCATACTATCCGCTGATTTCTCTAAACTCGGCGATGAGGTGCGCGCTGTTGATGCTGCCGGTGCCGACTATATTCACATAGACGTTATGGACGGACATTTCGTGCCTAATATAACTATCGGCGCAGAAGTGCTTAAAGCTCTGAAGCCTCATTCTGCAAAACCTTTTGACGTTCATCTTATGATTTCTCCGGTAGATTTTTTCATTCCGGAGTTCGCCAATGCCGGCGCAGATATTATCACTGTTCACCCGGAAGCAGGTCCTCACTTACAAAGGTCTGTTTCTCTCATAAAATCGCTGGGCAAAAAGGCGGGAGTCGCTCTTAATCCGGCCACTCCTGTATCTGCCATAGAGCACGTCCTGCAAGATATTGATTTGGTTCTTGTTATGACTGTAAACCCGGGCTTCAGCGGTCAGTCTTTCATTCATTCTATGCTGCCTAAAATCGCTGAAGTGCGAAGCCTTATTGATGCTATGGGCGATGCTGGCAAGCACATAGAGATAGAAGTCGATGGCGGTATAAATCCCGATACTGCCGGTCTTGTTGTAAATGCGGGAGCTTCTGTTCTGGTCGCAGGCTCGGCAGTTTTCAGCGGCGGTGCCGGGCAGTATGCCGCTAATATATCAGCAATCAGAAACTTTAAGTAGTAAGGAGCGCATTATGTTACAAGCTCCCAATCTGATTTTACAAGTGCGTAAGAAAATTCAAAATGTCACTTACTCTAATCCGTTATATAAAAAATTGCTTGAGCTGGGCTCTGTGCCGGAAGAGCTGGTTTTTACTCATGCTGACCCTTGGGTTGGAGACGTAAGCGCAGGCGAAGCTTTATTATCTGCGCAAGCGTCTATGTTTACTCCGGCTGAAGATACTACGCTTCAGAATTCCGAGGCTCTGCTTAGAAACCTGCGCTCTGTCGGTTCTTTAGACGCTAGGAAAATGAGCGTGTTTTTGATAAACAACTGGATAGAACAGTATGACTCTTGGGACGATAACGAGTGGACTGCCAAGAATCTAGGAGCCAGAATAGCTGCGTGGATAGGTTTTTATGATTTTTATTCGCCTGCCGCCTCGTATCAGTTCAGAGCGCAATTGATTGCCAGCCTGCACAAACAGTGGAAACACCTGGAGCGGATTGCCTCTGTTTCTTTAAGAGGTCTTGACGGCATTCAGACTGCCAGAGGTCTGATTTACGGAGCACTGAATTTTGCTCAGGACGACAGGGCAATAGGGCTTGCGTGTGATTTAATCCAGCGTTCATTGGCGGACGAGATTTTGCCGGACGGAGGGCTTAAAGCGCGGAACCCTTCGCTGCAGCTGCATATTCTGAAGCACCTTATAAGCATGAAAGAACTCTTGGATACTCTTGATATAGAAGCGCCTTTAAATTTACGAACTCACATAGCGGCTTTGGCAACAGCTCTTAGATTCTTCAAGCACGGTGACGGGAAACTCGCGCTTTTCAACGGCTCTCATGAAGAGTCTGCTGATCTGATAGATGCTGTGCTTCGCAGCGCAGGCTCAAAAGGGCGGATACTTCCCAGTCTGCATTCTACGCAGTTCGAACGTTTTTCCGCCGGAAAGAGTCTTTTGCTAGTAGATGCCGGAGTGCCTCCGGACATATTATACAACAAGAATTCTCATGCGGGCTTGTCCAGTTTCGAGTTCAGTTTTGCCAAAGACAGAATTATCACTAATTGCGGAGCCACCCCTAATAACTCTCTTGAATGGGCTGTTGCGTGTGCGTCTACTGCCGCACACTCCACTCTTACCGTAGAGAATACCAATGCCTGCCCTATTGATAAGCACGGACATATTTATAACCCTCCTCAGGCATCATATATGCGTTTTGATGAAGACGGAATGACCGGGATCAATATCGCTCATAACGGGTATAAGGCTAACTTCGGGCTTGTTTATAAGCGGCGGCTAAAATTATCAGATGACGGTGCTTTGCTGTCCGGCAAAGAGGTTCTTTTCGGAAAGAAAGGAAGAAATTTCGCAATCCGCTGGCATTTACACCCTAACGTAGAGGCGGCTATATCCAGCAGCGGACGCACTGTTTTTCTGAAAACAAAGTCCGGAGGAGGCTGGAGCCTGCACCTAGTACAAGGAGAATTTGCCCTAGAGTCCAGCATATACTGCGGAGGAGCTTCTCCCAGAAGAACTTTGCAGGTAAAAACAGCCGGCTTCACAATTGCGCAGGAGACTGTGGTTGAATGGAGTCTAGTTAAAGAAACCGGAAAGTGAGAAGGGGAATATATACCAACTCCACACTCCACTCTCAACACTCCACACTTTTCAAAACGGCATGATAATGTCTAGGAGCTGATCGCCGTAACGAGGCTGCTGTATGTCCGCTATGAGTCCTCTGCCTCCGTAATTTATTCTGGCTTCCGCTATCTGGTCATACTTTATAGTATTCTCCGCAGATATATCCTGAGGTCTTATTATCCCTTTAATAGTCAGTTCTCTTTGATCATAATTGACATTCACCTGCTGCTTTCCATGCAGCACCATGTTTCCGTTGGGCAGTATTTGTATTATAGTCGCCGCAATCCTTAGCGTTATTTTTTCCTGCCTCCCGATAGATCCTTTGCCGTCATTGCTCAGATCGCTGCTTACATCTACCATTTTGTTCGGATCAAAATCCGAGGGCATTAACGAGGCAACCGTGGACTCGAATCCCAGCACATGAGGCATTCCCGCAGAGCTGCTGTTCGCCCTGGATCTTTTCGTCTGATTGGATATTTGCGCTTTATCGTCTATGGATACTACTACGGTTAAAATATCTCCGACTCTGTTGGCTCTTTGGTCTCTGAAGAAAGTTCTGCCTCCGGGCTGCCACAGAGAATTCGCCTGCTGTATATTGCTGTCATGCTGCACAGGCACCGGTGCCGGCTCCGGCATAGGCATACTCACCGGCTTATAGCCTAACTTCGAAGTCGGATCTTCTATGGACGCAAGACTAGGCTGATTTCCTATGTTTTTTATGCGTTCGCGCGCATTACAGCCCGTAAGCAATACACATGATACTATCAGTATTAATATTCTTTTCATTTCCTAATTCCTAGCCATGTTGTACATTCTGTTTGTTCCGCTCACTACTTCTACAATTCCGGCCGCTACGACAGTACCTTCTACGGTGCGGTTGCTTTGCGTATTAAGAACCTTTACCGTGTCTCCTTTTGCGCCGGTATCCAATGCCTTCCCCTGCACTGTTATCAGTATGCTGGGCGTTTGCACCTTCAATGTTACCATTTCATCTTTCCGCACCAGCCTAGCCGGCACAATATCCCGTATTCTTATAAAATCTCCCTCTCTTGCCATTTTTCTCAGCTCTTTTCCTATTATCTGTTTTTTATCAATAATAATATCTCCGGCAATTTTCTCTTCCTGCATCTCTATCCAAGAAATATCGTACTCACTGATAGTGCTTGCCGCCTCTGCTTCTCTGGCAAAAACCGGCACCAGCTTGTTGAGCATTATTTTGCCGAAAACCTTCCTAGTCCACTTTCCTTTTCTGGTGTCCGCACTAAACACTCCAGAGAATTGTTTGCTTACATGGTCATAGCTGAAATCCTCCAAGTCAAAATCTTCCGCATTATTTTCCGGTACTTCTATGTTCATAGCTCTTTTGTCCGGCACAACCTCTATAGACGAGAACGACCTGTTTATCAGATTATTGCTTTTTACATGGTCTTCTATGAGGCTTTTAAGCGCAGCATTGCTTACTCTTGTGCATGGGCTGGATACTGTCGTATCTTCAGCAATATCTTTTATATTCAAGTTATAGGTCTTTGCCAATCTGTTCAGTATATCTTTAGAATACACTATTGTTTTGCACGGCTGCGGAGCTGCGGCTATGTCTCTGTCTTTGTCCTTAGGTATTCCGGAAAACACATGGCTTAGTCTCACGATCGGTTCAGTGAGTTCTATGTCTTTATTAACAGCAATACCCGCATGTGCGGAAACTGGAAATAGAAATACAACCGTTGCTAATAAAATTTTATACATATCACACCTCACTGGTTTACGACTTCATCTGACTGGTGACTGCCATCATCTGTTCCGCTGTAGTTATCACCTTAGAGTTCATCTCATAGGCTCTCTGCGCTGTGATAAGAGTAGAAATTTCTGTAACAATGTTGACACTGGACTGCTCTAATGAGCCTTGCAGCAGGACTCCTAATCCGGACGTTCCGGGATTTGATACAACCGGCGTTCCGGAAGCATCTGTCTCTCTAAGCAAATTACCTCCCAGTGCTTCCAAGCCTACAGGGTTTATAAAGTATGCTAATTGTATCTGTCCTAAAACCTGTTGTCCTGTCTGGCCTTCTATTGTCGCAGACACCTGACCGTTTTTGTTTATCGTAACTTCAATAGCTCCGGACGGAATAGTGATATTCGGGATTATCTGATACCCGTCCGCAGTCACTATATTGCCGTCCGCATCCGGCAGAAATGCTCCGGATCTTGTATAAGTAGTCGTCCCGTCAGGCATCTGTATTTGGAAAAAGCCCTGTCCGTTTATTGCGATGTCAAGCACATTATCCGTAGGCAGCAGTGTTCCTTGAGTATTCACTCTGTATGTGGCGGCCGGCAGAACTCCAAGTCCAACCTGCAATCCGGACGGAACAATAGTTCCGCTGTCAGATGAAGGCGAGCCTACCGTTCTTATATTCTGATACAGCAAATCCTGAAACTCTACTCTGGAGGCTTTAAACCCCGTAGTAGTCGTGTTTGCTATGTTGTGAGATATAACCTCAACATTCAGTCTTTGCGCTTCCATTCCCGTAGCTGCTATGTGCATCGCTCTCATCTGTTTTTTCTCCGTTTATTACGCTGTTGTTTGTCCTAATTTGTCTATGGCACTTCTTACTCTGTCGTTATCCTGTTCTATCAGTTTGGCGGCTCTTTCATACGAACGCTGAATGTCTATCAGCGTTATCATTTCCGACACGGCATTCACGTTAGAGTTCTCTATAGCTCCTTGAATAGCGATGTTATCCTCTACCGGTATGGGCTCCTGATTTGTAGTAACTACGCTTCCGCCCAGCACTGTGACGTTATTGTTGTCTGCAAATTTGACTATGGATATTCGTCCCAGCTGAGTTCTCGAAATGTCATTGCCGGTAATGATAGATATGGTTCCGTCTTTTGCTATGGTAACGTCCCGCGCATCTTCCGGAAACAGGATAGGCTGTCCGCCGGTATCCACTACCGCCATTCCGTTGGACGTAACAAGGTTACCTTGACTATTGATTTGAAACGCTCCGTTTCTTGTGTACTGTATGCCCTGAGGCGTTTGGATTTGGAAATAGCCCTCACCTTGCAGAGCCACATCAAGCAGATTTCCCGTAGAGCTTATGGTACCGACAGTACCGTCAAAATAAGTATGTTTGTCATAGACAAATTTAGTAGTCTGGCGCGGACTGGCACCTGCTATATAGGTCTCGAAAGTTATGCCTTGCCTTTTAAAGCCCGTAGTAGAAGAGTTCGCTACGTTATTAGCGATTACGTCCGTAGCTCTGTACAGAGCGACTTGGTCTGATAAAAGGACTAGACTGGGTATTGAAGTCATAAGACAAGTATCCTGTTGTAAAATTACTCTCACAACAGGATATGCACTTTCCGTGCCAAATTTTGATAATTAGGAGTGAGGAGTGAGGAATTGACTCCGCATTTCAATTATTATCAAACGTCTTATACGCAGACTTTACACCTTGTGTAACAGGCAGCGTAGGTATAGTTTTAGGCACTTCATCTAATGCAAGAGTCTGTGCCTTGAACTCAGGCGTAATACCAGCTTCAACTATTGCTCCCATATTTTCATCTGTTTTTATAAAACCTAGAGAAAGTCCCTCTTTAGGGAATGTTCCATGCACATGCTCCATTCCCTTTAAGAACTGAGCTCTGGCTTCAATTGTTCGGTTTAATTCTTCCGGCACTTTAAGTGCTAAATTAGCATAAATATCTAACATCGCAGCCTCCTTTAAAATAATTTTACTCCAATGTCTTTAATATCTCTTTTGCCCTTTTAACATACATAGCCTCATTTTCTTCATCTTGTACTATTGCTTCTTTGTTAGGCTCTTCAAAATACGCATCAAATATTTCCCGCAGCTCTTTAAGCTGCTCTCTCAAAGCACCTTGAACCTCTTTTGCACAATTAGGCACCTCTTCTTCCATTATTCGGAGCTGCTCGTACAAATGTATCTCCAGCTCTTCGTCCACTCGTCTTTCTATTTTCAACGCCTCCCAGTCCCTCATCAACTTATGTATAATGTCTTTTATAACAGGCCACTCGTCCCCTCTGCCCATTTCCTGAGACGCTGCCAAAAGAGCATTTCTTACAGTGAAGACCATTTTTTCTTCAGCTTGTTCTTTGTCTGTATCTGTCGGCATCTGTATACCCGCCTTCTTTATCCTACAATTTCATTGTAGCATATTTTTCCGAAAGTAATTCGAGAAATATGCTGTATATACCTATTTATACAACATTATGTTTAATTAGTGATTAAGTATACATTGCATTTTATGCAAATTTTATTCACTGCATATAAATAGTAAACGGTTTGTTTACACTTAATTTCACATTGCTTAAAGCAGCCAAGTAGAATTCCAGTTGTCTATCCAAGCGTCAATATTAGACGCTTTCATAGGGTGCCCTATTGCAAAGCCCTGTCCCAGATCGCAGCCCATTTTTACCAACATGTCCATAGTTTCGTGATTTTCAATGCCCTCCGCCACTACTTGCAGCCCAAGGTTATGCCCTAAATCAATAATAGACCGCGATATTATCTCGGCTTCATGATTTCTCGTAATATCGGATATAAAACTCCTGTCAATCTTGAGTTCACTGAAAGGCATTCTTTGCAGTTCCTTAAGCGAAGAGTGTCCTGTTCCGAAATCGTCAATAGACACTCCTATATTCTTAAGCCTCATTCTAAGCAGAACGTCCATAGTCCTTGTTACATCTTTCATTGCCTCGGTTTCCGTAACTTCTAAAATAAGCTGGTCTGTAGGCAAATTGTGCTGACTGCATATATCCGATATTTTATCGGGCAGCGACAAATCCAGCAGCGTAGACGCAGTAATATTGACCGCCATAGTAAAACTCTGCCCGCTGTGATAAAACAAAGCAGTCTGTTTAACCGCCGTCCTTATCACAAAATCCGTGAGTTCCTGCATCAGCCCGTCATTAGTAATCTCTCTTAAAAACGCATCAGGCAGTAATATTCCCTTGCTTGGGTGATTCCATCTGGCCAATGCCTCAAACCCCTTTATCTTACGGGAAGACAGATCTACTATCGGCTGATAAAAAAGAGTGAACTCTTCATTCGCCAACGCTTTGGCATAACTATCTTTATCATCATAAGGCACAGTCTCCGCTTTGCTGGTCTGTTGTGATGCTATGCTGTCAAAGAACTCTTTCAGCTTTCCCACTTCGAGCGGCTTTTCAAGCGCATCTATTACATTAAGCCCATGTGCGCTTCCAAGCCTTCTTGCTCCGCTTAACACTCTGGCATCGCTCCCGCTCATTAAACAAAGCTGTACGTCCTTCACCTTGTCGGCAAATGTCCTTAACAGCTCCACCCCGTCCGTCCCGGGCATAAGCAAGTCCAGCATTATCAGATCCGGCGTGAACTCGTTCAAAACCTGAGATATGTTACTCGCATCAGTTACAGACTTGGTTTCAAATCCGCGCTGCTGAGCTATTTCAGATATTACATCGCAAATATCTTCTTCATCATCTATTATTAAGAGCTTCATTCTGATCTCCGGACTGGTTTCAAATACCTGTTATACTACTTATCCTTACTCTGTTCAACAATTTCCATTAAAATCTGCCGTATATCTTTTATCTTATACGGTTTTTCTACAACTATCAATTCATGAGACCTCAAAAACTCCTGCACATGAGGAGAAAGAGTATCTCCTGTCACAAAAGCTATTTTCTTAACATACGCCGGAAACTCTTTAACCAGCTCCTCATACAATGCGGGTCCGTCCATAACAGGCATTCTTAAATCGCTTATTATAGCATCAAATTTTTCTTTCTTTATTTTATTCAGCGCAACCCGCCCGTTTATCGCCATATCAATCTTATGCCCGTCTGCGTCCAGCAAATCCGCCAGCGTCTGAGCCAGCTCTATTTCGTCATCAACTATCAAGAGCGACATAGGAGGCGGCTTTACGTCCGCTCCGTCTTCTAAGGTCAGGTGCGCATTATCTTCTGCCAGCGGCAGCTTTATAGTGAATACCGACTTGCTGTCCGGAGATTCTCCGGCTTCCATTTCTCCTCCGTGCGCAGTTACTATGTTAAGGCACAAGGACAGCCCTATGCCGGTGCCTCCTTTGCCTCCCTTAGTCGTAAAGAACGGTTCAAATATTTTTGTTCTTATTTCTTCCGGTATTCCGGGTCCGGTATCCGATACTGTAAGCACCGCCCTGTTTTTATCATCGCCGGCCGTTACTATCTTGATTTTTCTTACGCCGCTCCACCCGTCAAGAGCCTGCACCGCATTCAACAGCACGTTCATGACTACCTGAGTAAGCTGATCATTATCGCCCCATACCCCTTTCAGCTTATCATCTAAAATGCTCTCTACCTCTATGCTGGACGTTCTTATCTGATAGCCCAAGAGATCCAAGGCTCCTCTTATTATCTGATTTAAATCCACCTTCTTTCTTTCCGGCGGTTTTCTTCTTGCTATTGCAAGAAAGCTCTTCACTATTCTTGAACACCTGTCCGCTGCTTTGAAAATCTTCTCTGCCCTTGTGGCTACTGTCTTTTCAGGCGTTCCTTCCATTATCAGCGTAGACTGCCCTACTACCACCGATAATGGATTGTTCAGCTCGTGCGCCACTCCGGCCAAAAGTCCTCCCAACGCCGCCATTTTTTCACTCTGCTGTAAAGCCTCCTGCTGCTCTACTATCTGCTCCTGAGCTTTCTTCTGTTCCGTCAAATCATATATTCCCATCACCATAGCCGGCACGCCTTGGTATGTTATGCTTCTTGCAGATACTGCGGACGGTATTTCTTTTTCATCTTGGCATATGACCAACGCTTCTATGCCGTCTACCGGCTCTTTTCTTATTATATGCCCTAATATTTTCTCTCTTGTCTCTTCACTGGGTATTATATCCTGCAAATACAGGTTCTCTATCTGCTGCACTTTCATAGAAAGCAAGTTCTCCGCCCCGGGCGTAGCATATAAAATCCGTCCCTTTTTCAAATCTACTATAAATACCGGAACCGGATTCGCTTCTATAATACTCCGGAGCCTCGCTTCACTGTCTATGAGCGCGGATTCACTGTTCTTTCTATCCGTTATATCGCTGGTAGAACCTACCATGCGAATGACTTTTTGCGTAGCTTTATCCCTTACCGCTATTACTTTTGTGTGCATCCACCTTACCAGACCGTCCGGTCTCTTTATCACGTACTCTGCCGTCATCGTAGCCATAGACGGCGTTTTCAAAAGCCTTCTTACAGTACCTAAAATACCTTTACGATCGGAAGAATCTATCAGCCTCAGCCATGTCTTCAATCCACTTACTCCGTTCGCCAGCCTAAAACCAATGATACGCCTGAACTGATCCGAAAAGAAGACCTCGTTTGTCATAAGATTCCAGTCGAACAGCCCTTCCTGTGCCCCCTTGGTCGCCAGAGTAAAACGTTCATTGCTCAACGCCAGAGCTTTTTCTTTTTCATCTTGTCTTGAAGCGAACTGATTAGTCACAACAATGGCAAACATCAGCGCAGATAATGCAAACGAGATATAAATTATATTATCTCTCATCTCGTTATTCGTGATTATGCTGATATCGTACATAGGCTCTGCCATTACGCCCATGAAGAAACAGATAAAAGCGATTATGTGTACAAAACTGCCGCTGGTGTTGTTTCTCAGTCCAAACAGCCCTCCCACTAGGACTGCCGTCATGACAATAGCTCCTATCAAAGAAGAGATGTAATACACTACGGCTCTGTCGTACAGGAAGTAAGAGAACAGAAGGCACAAGATTCCTATAAGAGCTATGAAAGGTTTAGTGAACCCGGGACTATTAACGTCCAGTTCCAAAAAGTAGTAAGTAAAACTCAGAGCAAAAATCCAAGAAAGTATAAGGCTTAGAAGCTGTAAAAACTCTTTATCTGCACCTCTCCCCAGACCTATCTGCTCCATAAGCATGTCGTTAGAAGCAAAGATTCTTATGCCCAAGCACAAGAGAAACAGCACCATAAAAACTTGTCCCTTGTCCCGCATGACTATCCATGCGAAAAACAGGTATGCGGTTGCCGAGAAAACTATTCCTATCAGCAGCCCGAAAAACAACAAAGAAAATAAGGTTTCATCAGATATACCGTACGATATTTCCGCAGCGAAAGCCGGATACACAGACGACAGAGATAATATACATAAAGTTGATATTATAAATACGGTTACGTTTTTCAGCGATAGACTCTTCATTAAGACATGCCTTTGCACTCGATTTGAACACAATATAATAACATTTGCCTTATTATGTTAACTTTTGGTTGATTTTGTTGCAAAAAATTACCCAAACTAGTATAGAATGATTCTTGCCATACTTTATGTAATTTATAAAGACAAACATAGGAATTGATATGCAAACACATGAAAAGAGAGCTTCCGTCACAGAAACAGAGGTCTTAGATTACCATTCTAAGGGTAAAAACGGCAAAATTCAGATATTGCCGTCCAAGCCTATGAAAACTCAGAAAGATTTGTCTCTGGCTTATACTCCGGGAGTCGCTGTTCCCTGTATCAAAATTCACGAAAACCCCGATGCCGCTTATGATTATACTACGAGATGCAATCTGGTGGCCGTGATTTCTAACGGAACTGCTGTTTTAGGTCTCGGAAACTTGGGAGCTTTAGCCTCTAAGCCCGTCATGGAGGGAAAATCCGTTCTCATGAAGAAGTTTGCCGATCTGGACAGCATTGATCTCGAAGTAGACACTCAGAATGTCGAGGAATTCATAAACTGCGTCCGTTTCTTAGAACCCTCTTTCGGTGCCATAAATCTGGAAGACATAAAGGCTCCGGAATGCTTTATAATAGAGGACAGGCTAAAAGAAATCATGAAAATTCCAGTTTTTCACGATGACCAGCACGGAACTGCCATTATTGCTGCTGCGGGTTTGATTAATGCCGTAGAGCTTACCGGAAGGAAGCTAAGCACTATAAAAACTGTAGTAAACGGCGCAGGAGCTTCCGCTATTGCGTGTACGAAACTGTTCAAATCACTGGGAGTAAGCCCGGGCAATATTATAATGTGCGACACTACAGGAGTTATCTATAAAGGCAGAAAAAAGAATATGAACACTTGGAAAGAGGCTCATGCTGTCGAGACCAGTGCCAGAACTCTGGAAGAGGTTATGCTTGATGCCGATGTTTTCGTAGGATTGTCTGTCAAAGGAGCATTGACGCAGGATATGGTACGGAAAATGGCAAAGAATCCTATTATATTCGCAATGGCAAACCCTGACCCGGAGATTACTCCTGAAGAAGTAAGAGCCGTAAGAGACGATGCTGTAATTGCGACCGGAAGATCGGATTACCCTAATCAGATAAACAACGTTCTGGGCTTTCCTTTCATCTTCAGAGGAGCTTTGGACGTCAGAGCCTCTTCTGTGAATGAAGAGATGAAAATGGCGGCAGCTAAGGCTTTGGCAGCTCTTGCAAGAGAGCCGGTGCCGGACTCTGTGAAGGAGGCATATAACGGAAAGTCTTTCAAATACGGCAAAGAGTATATTATTCCGGTACCGTTTGATCCTAGGCTGATAGAGACTATTCCAATAGCAATAGCAAAAGCGGCTATGGACTCCGGAGTCGCAAGAAAACCTATACAGAACATGGATAAGTATAGGGATTTTTTGAGAGAGAGGGGCGATTTTTGCAGGACATTATAAAATGAAACCATTTGTTATAATAGGCACTCCTTGTTACGGAGGGCAGGTTTTCCAAGGATATATGGAGTCTATCATTCAGCTTATGGGATACTCCTCCAGAAACGGGTTTGACGTAAGTTTAGCTTTGCTCGGAGGAGATTCTCTGGTTACGAGGTCAAGAAATAAACTGGTCGCAACTTTTCTTGATATACCTAATGCCACTCATTTAATGTTCATAGATGCGGATATTGCTTTTCAGCCGGAAGACATTCACAGAATGCTGAATTTTGATAAAGAAGTAACAGCAGGCATGTATCCTATCAAGAACTTTGACTGGAATAAGTTTAAACAAGAGTCTTCTAATTTTGCTCATGAGACGAAAGATATGAGTAATGATGTTCTTTCAAGGTCAGGGCTTCATCTTGTAGGCTTTCCTTATAAAGAGACTGATGCCCTTTATGCAAAAGAGGACGATTTTGTTACAGGCATGTATGCCGGCACCGGTTTTATGCTGATAAAGAGACAGGCAATTGAAGCACTCATAGAAAAGCACCCTGAACTTAAATACAAGCACGCTCATATGTATCCCATAGAGGCGAACCCCAGCCCAAATCAGTACGCTATTTTCGATTGCAGCATAGACCACCAGTCCGGAGCATATCTTTCTGAAGATTTTACTTTCTGCAAAAGATGGCTTAATCTAGGCGGAAAAATATGGCTGGACACGAAAAGCAGACTTACTCATTATGGGAATTATTGCTTTAAGGCGTTTTAGAGAAATACGCTCACAGCCTGCAAACACCGTCCGGCGGAACATATCTCAAGATGATGAGTCCGGCATTGCCCATACCTCCTATACCCAGCATATTGATTTGCCCGACAAATTGAGCAGGACTGGAGCCAACGCAAGACTCCTGAGGAGTAAGGGATTTCAGTGTTTTCCAATTGTTTGCCCCTAGATGTGCTACAGGATTACCGGTGCACTGCATGACTGTCAGGACTCCATCGTTACCGTTGCTGCTGGCTCGTGCACTTCCGAAGCCGCCGCCGCTTACGGCGTAAGTCTTAGTACGATCAAAATTAGGATCAGCTATCAATCCTTTGGCACCTTGTATATTTGCGCCGAGATCTCCGCTGACCCAAGCTGGGTTTTGTCCGCCGAAATAGTAGCCTCCTGTCATTGCAGATGTATTGCCGCATGCTGCTGTTTGCGGAGGACTAGCCAAGTGGTTTGACTGGCCTACACACGAAGTTCCTCCGGGAGCACCGGCACCGCCGCTCCGCCCTCCTCCTCCGCCGACATAAGCATACAAAGTTTCCCCGGGAGTCCATAAAAACTCGGGGAAGCCTGTTATACGCGCGCCTGCGTGCCTTGCGCCGTTTCCTCCATTGGGCGAATTGCTTCTTTCCCATTTCCAAAGCCCGCCGGCTGCAGAATTAACAGTCGTGGTATTTAGCAAAATCCTTGATGTACCGCCGCCCCCCCAATCTGAAGCCCCGCCCCCTGCCATTTCATAACCTATATTTATTGCCTGCGTATACGGATTCGCAATGCCCGAACAGCCGCTAACACCCGCAGGAGAGCCCAAAGGGCTGCCGAGGCACGTAGTAACAACCTTATAGCACTTGTGGTCTGAACTGCATGATGCGTCCGTGCCTATGCCTTTACCTTTGCATGTCCACGTATACGTGTATTTAGAGTCGACAACTGCACCGGTCAAATACGCCAGAGTCCCGGACTTACATAAATCTGTTTCAAGCATTGACAGCGGCACAGTTATTTCATTAGTGCCGTGTCCGTGTGCCGATACTTCATAAACAGGTTCTCCGCATATGCCGTCTATTTTTTTCACACTGCAAGATTTGCTTTTACCGCCGTGTATTCCTTCGCATGTCCATGTCCACGTAGTCCCGCTCTGAACAAGATTCGCAACGGTTCCGAATTTACAAAGCGGCTTTTCTTCTGCCATGGCACTAGATGTTATCAATGTAAGTCCGAGAGCCATGATGAACGTCAACGTATTCCCCTTCGCCAGCGGGGGAATACGCTCTTGTTGCAACCATTTGTGCCAACCACATTCCAACTTCGCGGGAATGACAAAAAGAGAGCTAAAAACCCTTAATAAACAACAAGTTAAGTGGCAGGGGGGGGGGGGGGGAAGGGGTTGAGTTTGGTGAAAGGGAGAGAAGGGCGAGGATAAAAAAAAAAATTAAAAATTGAAAAGGAAAAATAAAAAAAG